>NZ_VTQV01000009.1 GCF_008764245.1 Bacillus subtilis | reverse complement strand
ATTTATAAACCCTTTTAAGTCAAGGATGGATTAACTTTTTACTATAGATTTTTTGACAATACGCACTTTTAGAGAGGGAGTTGAAAATGAAAACAGCTTTAGCAGAAAATCAACCGATTGAAAATGTTAAAAAGGTAAGAAGAGCAGAAATGCTTAAACGGATTAAAAAAAATAAACTTATTTATTTAATGATATTACCGGGCATTATTTATTTTATTATTTATAAATATATCCCGATGTATGGATTGATTATTTCCTTCCAAGATTACAAGCCATACCTAGGGATCTCTGGGAGTGAATGGGTAGGATTTGCTCATTTTGAAAGATTGTTCACAAGTTCAGACTTTTGGATGATTTTTAAAAATACACTCGTTTTATTTGCTTTACAAATTTTTATTTATTTTCCAATTCCGATCATTATTTCTTTGATGTTAAATGAAGTGAAAAATGCTTTTTTCAAAAGAGGCGTGCAAACGATTATTTATATTCCTCATTTTATGTCATGGGTTGTAATCGTTTCCATCAGTTATGTGATGCTGACGCTTGATGGAGGCATTGTTAATTCGGTTCTGGAAAGTTTAGGCTTTAATAAAATTAATTTTCTGTTAAGTTCTGAGTGGTTCCGGCCGATGTACATTATCCAAGTGATTTGGCGAGAAGCAGGGTGGGGAACGATCATTTTCCTTGCCGCAATTACAGCAGTTGATCCGCAATTATATGAAGCAGCAAAAATGGATGGGGCCAATCGTTTTCGACAAATGTGGCATATTACATTACCCGCGATTCGCAGTGTGATTATCGTCCTATTAATCTTGAAAATTGGCGATGTGCTTGAGCTTGGATTTGAACACGTCTATCTATTGTTGAATGCATCTAACCGTGAAGTGGCTGAAATCTTTGATACGTATGTTTATGTGGCGGGGTTACAACAAGGTCAATTTAGTTACAGTACAGCGGTTGGTTTCTTTAAAGGAGCTGTTGGTCTCGTGATGGTCATTTTTGCCAATCGATTAGCGAAGAAATTTGGAGAAGAAGGAATCTATTAAGTTAAAAATGTCTGGTCAAAAAGAAAAGTACAATTTTGAACAACATCCAGAAAGGAGCTTGTGCTGAAAATGAAAAAGAAGCGTAAACCAAATGAAGTGTCTGCGGGAAGCAGAGTTTTTGATGCGGTGAATAACACATTATTATTCCTCATTGCGTTCATTACATTTTTGCCGTTTATTCACGTCGTAGGGAGTTCTTTTGCGACAAGTGCAGAAATCGCAAGCAGCAAGTTTCTATTATTCCCAACTAAATTCAGTCTAGATGCTTATCGGTATATATTTTCAACGGATACGATTTTTAGGGCCTTATTAGTTTCTATTATGATTACAGTTGGTGGCACCGTGTGGAGTATGTTATTGTCTACGCTTACAGCCTATGGATTGTCACGTAGAGATTTAGTCGGACGAAGATTTATCAACTTCATAATCGTTTTTACTCTTCTGTTTAATGGGGGGATGATTCCTACTTTCTTAGTCGTTCAACAAACAGGCCTGTTAAATTCGTTATGGTCTCTGATTATCCCCGTATCGATTAATGCTTTTAATATGATCATTCTAAGAAGCTTTTTTATGAATTTACCTGCAGGACTTGAAGAATCCGCGAAAATCGATGGAGCCAATGACTTTAGTATTCTCTTTCGCATAGTGATTCCCATTTCCTTACCGGCGATTGCAACAATTTCTTTGTTTTATGCAGTCACGTACTGGAACACGTATATGCATGCCATTCTTTATTTAAGTGATTCAACGAAATGGCCTGTCCAAGTTTTACTAAGACAAATCGTTGTACTAGCAAGTGGTATGAACTATGATGGGGCTGCCTATACAGATGTTCCGCCACCAGAAGTAACAGTCAAAATGGCGACAATCGTTGTCGCGACCGTGCCTGTTTTATTATGCTATCCATTTTTGCAAAAGTATTTTGCCAAAGGGGCGTTGTTAGGGTCTGTAAAGGGTTAACGGATCATCCTATTTTGGCGAAGGAAACTCAAAAAAGGGGGAGGGCGATCGTGGATTTTTACCCCTTCCCCTTCCTCCATCCACGATTGGAAGGAAATTCCAACTTGGAGACACAGGAAAACAGCCTTCACCCAATTTCAAAAGCGGACATGGTGAATAATATTATCTATAACTGGGGATTAAATTCAACCTATGGCGATGTTCCCCCATGTTTGATAAAGATAAAAAATGCTTGTTTTTTTGTGAATCTTGGTATAGCATGATAATAACAACGTTGTTAATTAAGGGCTTCGAATAAGTTTGATGCAGATCTTATCGTTCTTCCTAATCATTTTGAAAAAGAGCAGGGGAAGTCGAAGTGATTGATAGCTTGAAAGTGTTTACAAATTTTTGCAGCTCATCTATTATGAGAATAGGTAAGAAATGTTAGAATGCCTGATCGTAATTTGGCAAAAAACGGAGTGAATAACCCATGGATATCATTAGAGAACTGGTAAAGGATATACCTATTCCTAAAATGGCAAAAATAAAGCAACGATTCGATTCAACCCAAATCAATGATTTAACGGCTGCTTTACAACCTCTATTGCAACGTGAGGAGATCAAAAGTAAAGTAAAACCAGGAATGGAAATTGCTGTAGCTGTTGGGAGTAGAGGATTAGATCGTTTGCCTGAGATGACAGCCGTCACGGTGCAATTTTTAAAAGAGCTTGGGGCGAAGCCATTTATTGTTCCATGTATGGGAAGTCATGGTGGCGCTACTGCTGAAGGGCAACAAGCCGTGTTGGAACATCTTGGTGTAACCGAAGAAAGTGTAAAGGCGGAAATTCGTTCCTCTATGGAAGTGATTTGCTTAGGTGAATTACCTAATGGATTACCCGTTTATATTGATAAAATCGCCTCAGAAGCGGATGGTATTGTAGTCACCAACCGTGTAAAACCGCATACAGCATTTCGCGGTCCGATTGAAAGTGGCATTATGAAAATGATCAGTATCGGATTGGGGAAACAGAAGGGGGCGGAAGCTTGCCATCAACTTGGATTCAAGCATATGGCCGAACATGTTCCCGCTATGGCAAAAATTACTTTGGCTAAAATGCCGATTTTATTTGCCGTTGCCACGGTCGAAAATGCATTTGATAAGGTTCACACGATTGATGTTCTTGAACCGCATGAAATAGAAGAAAAAGAGATTCAATTACTAGAATTAGCCAAAAGCCAGCTTCCAAAACTTTATTTCGACCAGATTGATGTATTAGTCATCGATAAAATTGGTAAAAACATTAGTGGCGATGGGATGGACCCGAATATAACCGGCAGATACCCGACCCCTTATGCCTATGGCGGACCAGAAGTATCGAAAATGGTTGTCCTCGATTTAACGGAAGAAACAGAAGGCAATGCGAATGGGGTAGGGACGGCCGATTTCACGACACAAAGATTAGTAGATAAAATGAATCGAGATGCCACCTATGCAAATGGGTTAACTTCGACAGTAGTCGGCCCAACCCATATTTCGACTGCATTAGCGAATGATCAATTTGCGATTCAAGCAGCGATTAAAACTTGTAATATTTTGGATTTTACGAAAGTCAAACTGGTTCGTATCAAAAACACGTTAGAAATCGGTGAGATTGAAGTATCGGAAGCTTTACTCCCTGACGTTCACAACCATGAGCATATGGAGAAAATATCTGATCTGTATGAATGGAATTTTGATGAAAAAGGTAACTTATTTTGAGTTTTGGAGGGAAGAGAATGAGTTCATTGTTTGATCTGACTGGTAAAGTGGCTGTCGCGATTGGCGGCAACAGTGTCCTTGGAGGCTCGATTGCCAAAGGATTAGCCGAACATGGAGCAAAGGTTGCGATTGTTGGTAGAAATATGGAGTCAGCTAAGAACGTCGTGCAGGAGATTATCGGAAATGGCGGGGAAGCCAAAGCGTTTCAAGCTGATGTGAGTGAATTGGATACGGTGAAAAAAGTAGCGGATGAAATCGAAGAATGGGCGGGAGGCTACGATATTTTATTAAATGCTCCAGGTAAAAATAGTCCAACTCCTTTCTTTGATTTAGAAGTGGATGAGTGGGACGATATTATGGATGTAAACCTGAAAGGGCTTGTGTTTACGATTCAGCATTTTGCCAAGCGAATGGTCGAACAGGAGCGAAAAGGAAGTATTATTAATATCTCGTCTGTTTCATCTGGCCCTCCGCTATCGAAAGTATTTACATACTCGGCATCCAAAGCAGGCGTAAATAGTGTAACGCAATTTTTAGCAAGAGAATTTGCACCCCATGGGATTCGTGTAAATGCAATTATTCCGGGATTCTTTCCGGCGGAACAAAATCGCAAAATTTTAAGCGAAGAGCGAGTACAGTCGATTATGGGCCACACGCCAATGAACCGTTTTGGAGAACCGGAAGAGCTACAAGGAGCAGCCGTCTACTTAGCGTCCGATCGGGCTTCTGGCTTTGTGACGGGAACATTTATCCGCGTGGATGGTGGTTTTGGCAGTATGACCATCTAACATGGTTATGAAAGGAGAGCGTATTTTGCTAGAGAAAAAAGTTGAAAAACTGACATCTATTCTCCGGGAAATGAATAAAGTCGTCGTCGCCTTTTCTGGTGGTGTTGACAGTACCTTTTTATTAAAAATGGCCGTGGACACTTTGGGAAAAGAGCATGTTTTGGCTGTAACGGCCGATTCAGAAACCTATCCGACGAAGGAATTGCTTGAAGCGAAAGAGTTGGCAAAGTGGATTGATGTTCCTCATACTGTTGTGGAAACATCAGAATTAGCGATCCCTGGTTATACTGAAAATGATCGTAATCGTTGTTATTTTTGTAAAAATAGTTTGTTTGAACACCTAATTCCGATTATGGAAGAAAAAGGATTCCAAAATGTTGTCTATGGTGTGATCGCCGATGATTTGAATGAATATCGCCCAGGGATGAAAGCAGCAAAAGAAAAAGGAGTCCGGGGTCCACTGCAAGAAGCCAACTTATTCAAAGAGGAAATAAGAGCTTTATCGAAAGAGCTGGGACTACCAACCTGGGATAAACCATCTTTTGCTTGTTTATCATCAAGGATTTCCTACGGCGAAACGATTACACAAGCGAAGCTGACAAAAGTAGAGAAATCGGAGGCCTATCTTCAAAGCTTAGGTATTCGCCAAGTGCGCGTTCGAACGCATGAAGAAATTGCGAGAATCGAAGTTGAACCACAAGATATGCCGATTTTATTAAACCATCATGCAAAAATTGCCAAGAAATTACAAGACTTTGGCTATAAATATATTACAATGGATTTGAATGGCTACAAGAGTGGAAGTATGAATAAAGTGTTGGTTTAGAAAATGAAGGGGGAGATGCGCAATCTCCTCCCTTTCAATTGAAATCGAAAGCAATATAAGGGATGGGAAAATATGCAAAAAGAATATGTGATTGGTTTAGATTTAGGGACAACAAGTGTGAAAGCTGTATTATTTGATACAAACGGACAGTTTATTGCAGAAGCAGAAAGACTGAATACCTTTTATTATCCGAACCCTGATTGGGCTGAGCAAGATCCCCAGGAATTGGAAAAATCAGCGCGTTTTGCGCTCAAAGAAGTGATAGAGAAAGGCGAAATAGGGAAAAACGAATTAGTTGCCATTGGTTTTTCCTGTGCGATGCATTCATTGATTTGCGTGGATGAACAGTATCAACCACTATCCAATATGATTATTTGGTCTGATGGACGAAGCAGTCGGCAGGCGGAAAACTTGAAAAAAGGGAAAGGAAAGGAAATCTTTTTAAAAACAGGTGCACCGATCCATCCGATGACCCCTTTCTTAAAATTATTATGGATGAAGGAAATGAAGGATGACGCCTATCTGAAGGCGGCGTACTATATTTCCATGCAGGAATATCTCATTGAGAAATGGTTTGGAGAACGGATCATCGACTATTCGATGGCTTCAGCGACAGGTTTATTAAATATTCAAAAAGTAGAATGGGAGGAGGAAGCTCTTGAATTAGCAGGAATACGGAAAGAACAACTTTCTAAAATTGTACCGCCGACAACCCGTTTGCCTCGTCTAAAAAGTGCAATTGCGAAAGAAATCGGCATTTCGGAAGACTTACCATTTGTGATCGGAGCGGCGGATGGACAGCTAGCCAATCTCGGAGATGGAGCAATCGCACCAGGAGAAGTAGCGATTTCGGCTGGCACAAGTGGGGCGATTCGGCAATTTATCAGTGGTGCGGCAGTCAACGAAACAGAAGAAACGTTTACATATCTTTTTACGAAAAATAGTTCTATTATTGGCGGTGCAACGAATAATGGCGGCATTACGTTACAATGGTTAAAAGACCTTTTAGATTTTAAAGGACCTCTGGAAGATCTATTACTTGAGGCGGAAGCGATTGACCTCGGGGCCGAAGGGCTTATTTTTCACCCTTATATTAATGGAGAAAGAGCCCCATTATGGAATCAACGGGCCAAGGGTAATTTTTACGGATTGACGATAGGCCATACACGCGGTCATTTAGTCCGTGCAGCCCTTGAAGGAATTGTCTTGAATCTTTACCAAATTGGCCAGTCTTTAGAGAAATTAGCTGGTCCTCCGAAGAAAATTTGTGTCAATGGGGGATTAACGAAATCCTCTTTATGGGTGCAAATCTTAGCGGACGTTTTTGGTCAAGAGATTCATCTGTCAGACACGCCGTATAGTGCAGCATGGGGGGCGGCATGGACAGCACTTGTTGGCATAGAAAAAGTAGGATCTTTCGAGGAAATAAAAGACAATTTACCGGCGGGCAAGGTAGTTTCCCCCAATCACTTACGACACGAAAAATACAAACGTATTTTTAAACAATATGAGCGTTTCGGCAAGGACTTAGCGGCTTATTTTATTTGAAGGTGAGTGCAGCAATGGAAGAAATATTACAACAAGTACGGGATGGGCAATTAACGGTGGCAGAAGCAAAAACTCAATTAGCCACTTATGAGGACCTGGGATTTGCCAAGGTGGATCATCATCGAAAAAAACGCCAAGGCTTTCCCGAAATTATATATGGGGAAGGCAAGACTACAGACCAAATCCTCTCCATTATGAAAGCCATTTTAGCTAAAAAAGAAGATGTTTTCATTACTCGGATATCCAAAGAAAAGGCGGAAACAATTTTACAAGAATATCCGGAGCTGATGTATCATGAACTGGCCCGGATTCTATCCTATCAACATGAGCCTAAAAAGCCGAGAGATGGTTATATCTCCGTGATTTGCGCAGGGACTTCAGATCTTCCTGTTGCGGAGGAAGCAGCAGTCACAGCGGAAGCCTTAGGAAGCAATGTCAAACGGATCTATGATGTCGGTGTAGCTGGGATCCACCGGCTTTTTGATCAAATTGAAGATATTCAATCCGCAACCGTTTCGATCGTCGTCGCCGGGATGGAGGGAGCACTACCAAGCGTCGTAGGTGGCCTCGTCTCTCACCCCGTTTTGGCCGTTCCAACCAGCATCGGCTATGGCGCCAATTTTGGTGGCCTATCCGCACTATTAACCATGCTCAACTCATGTGCCTCCGGGATCAGTGTCGTCAATATTGATAACGGCTTTGGTGGCGCCTATAATGCGGTGTTGATCGATCGGATGGTGAATCGGAATAGGGACTAAGCTGACGAGCTCCCCCCAACAACGGGGAGCTCGTTTTATTTGTTTCAAGGTGTGCGTCCCGTCCCGGCCGTCACGGAAATCATAGAAAGCGATAAAAAACGTAAGGGTGTTGGCCGGGCCGTCCCCGAAATGGAGAAAATCCAGGAAAAGTGGGACGGCGATGCGTTTGGCCGTCCCCGAAATGGAGAAAATCGAAGAAAAAGGGGACGGCGATGCGCTTGGCTGTCCCCGAAGTGAAGAAAATTCAGGTAAAAGGGGACGGCGCCGCGCTTGGCCGTCCCCGAAATGGAGAAAATCCAAGGAAAAGGGGACGGCGTCGCGCTTGGCCGTCCCCGAAATGGAGGAAATCCAGGGAAAAGGGGACAGCGTCGCGCTTGGCTGTCCCCGAAATGAAGAAAACCCAAGAAAAGTGTGACGGCGCCGCGCTTGGCCGTCCCCGAAATGAAGAAAATCCAGGGAAAAGGGGACGGCGATGTGCTTGGCCGTCCCCGAAATGGAGAAAATCCATGAAAAGTGGGACGGTGTCGGGCTTGGCTGTCCCTGAAATGAAGAAAATCCATGAAAAGTGTGACGGCGCCGCGCTTGGCCGTCCCCGAAATGGAGAAAATCGAAGAAAAAGGGGACGGCGCCACGCTTGGCTGTCCCCGATTAGCTGGTTATTTTTTAAAATGAAATTATCCGTACTATTAATTTTTTAAGAGGTAGTAAGAAAAGCCACCTCTGTCAACAAAAGTGAGATTTTTCGCTAAGATTCTTCTGATTGTTTTCTTAGGGAGAATTCTTCCACACCATTCATAAATGGCTTTCGTTGTGATTTTTCTCTCGGGAAAAAGCAAATGAAATTCTGCTATATTTTCGATGACGGCGGTTTCCGCATTTATTTCCCGATGGCAATTTTTACAAAATAATGTATGAAACGTTATGGCAGTTAGGAAGTTTTGACAGCATGAACAAACCATTCCCTTTTCTAACTGCTCGTATTCGTACTGAGGCAATCGTTCATTTGATGAATGTTCCCGATGATGCGAAACCAATTTCTGGGTTAATGCTTTTTCTTTTTTCGTAGTGGCTATGTCGGAAGCTTGTAATTTCTTTAAAAATCGATTTAGTTGGCTTCGGAAGATAAAGGGTTGATGCAGGGGGGCTTGATACAAGGTGAATTCTGGATTGATGAAGATGATATAAGGTTCTATGGAAAAATTGTATCCCCATTGCTGGAGGAGATGTCGGAGTAAAAATTCGCTTCTTGTTAGTTGCAAGAGGGGATTTCTAATTTCTTTTCCGGTGGAAGCGGCGTACCATTTGTCTTGTTGAATGTAAAAGTCACCTTCAAAATTTTTAATTTCCAAAAGATAGATCTTATTTTTCCTGATCAAAAGGCTGTCTAATTGAAATTCCGTTTTATTGCTTATTAGTAATAAATCATAAAGAGTCAATTGGTGCTTGAGAGGATATTCTTTTAGTTGGTGATAAAATGCTATTTCTCCGTGGTACCCTTTTTCAAGGTTCTCCAAATGCTGTTTTTCTTCCAATGATAGATTCATGCGAGGATGTAACGATTGTAAAACGAGTAATTCCTTAGATTTTCTTGGTTTGTCGTGCATTATATCATTCCTTTCATTAGTAAGCATAGTTTAATAGTAGAGAATTTTCAGATTGAATTCAAGGGGGAAAGAATCAAAATCTTTCTCCGCCTCAAATCAAGCTTTAACCGATGTGCAGGAGGCTCTTTCGTGCAAGAGTGGTTGCAATTTTTTAACGGTTGGTTCGCTGTCCTGCTCTTCGATTTGTTGAATCATCGTATGAACAATTTCCTTCGCTAACTGGTCAACTGGGACGCCGATTGCGGTTAACGGAATTTCTAGATTCGCCATTTGCGGAATATTATCATAGCTAATAATTGAAATATCTTTCGGTATATCGAGTTGATTTTCTTTTAATCCCCGAATAATCCCGCTACTAATATCATAACTTCCGCCAACGACCGCAGTAGGAAGTGGGGAATGGCTGATTAGTTTTTTCGCCGCGGAGTAGCCATTATACCAGTCCAACCCTTCTGTATTGACAAGATAATGGGGATCAACTGCAAGTTTATATTTTTTGGCAGCCTGAATAAAACCATTATATTTGGCTAGTTGCATCGGATCTTTTGATGATATGTCGCCAATATAAGCGATTTTTCGATGGCCTAATTCATATAGATATTGAATCGCATCATGCATTGCTTGTCCATGATTCGCATCAATAATCGGAAAAGGAGAGAATGTTTTCCCCGATACTCCATAAGAAAGTAGCGGGATCGGATGGGTTTCAATCATTCTATCGCCCTCTTCCTCAAATAAAATAATCCCATCTACCTGAAACTTACGAAAAGTTTCAAGGGAAGCTTCAATCGGATCAACAGATAGTATCATGGAATAGGGGGTCTTTCGAATTTCATCACTAATTTTAGTTACTAAAGTAGCTAAGACGACTCTTTCAATGGTAGGCCAAATTAACCCGACCAATTTTGTTCGTTTCGAAACAAGGCGTTGAGCAGCAAAATTCGGTTCGTAGCCCATTTCTTTGGCAATTGCAATGATTTTATCTTTCGTATCTTTTTTCACTAAGGGACTATTATTCAACGCTTTTGAAACCGTAGAATAACTAACACCCGCTAATTGAGCGATATCTTTAATCGTTATACTCATACCATCACCTGAAAAGTTTTATTTTTATTAATGTAACATAGTTTTGTTAGCATTACATTTTCTGTTAAAGGATTCATATAAAAATCCTTTTTCAAGAAAATGACGGAAATAGGTTGTTCTAGAAAGGAAAATGATTTACTATAATAATAACAACGTTGTTATAGATTTTACATGAATTTGGAATCGTTATCAAATCTAATTTCATATTTTGAAAGGAGTTTGAGAAAATGGCACACTTAGTAGATCAAAAGGGACATTTATTGGAAATGATGAATGAATTGCAAAAAGGAAAAATTCCGGCATCCTCTATTACGAAAATCTATGATCAATCCTATACGGAGCAGGATGGAACGCGCTTATTAATGGTACATGATCAACAGGGAAAATGGTTACTTGCGGTTGGGGAAGGGGCGATTTTTAATGATTTACAGGGTACGTCTGTAGCCGACGATAAAAAGATTTGTCCACTTTCACATGAAAATCGCTTAGTTTTAAATCGTTATTTCGATTATACCGTTCCGCGTGCATTTGGCACAAAAACGGCTACAATGGGATTAGGAGATCGTTTAGGTTTGGCTTCACCGGGACATATTGAAACCGTTCGCAATCGTCATGTCAAACCGATTCTCGCTCAGCAAAGTATCCGTGAACTAACGCTTTTAAATAGAACGATGAAGGATATGCTTGATGCGGCGAGCTTTGCTGTTTTTCAAGAGGGATATAAGGACGGATACGGCGCGGATGGCGATCATATTAAAGAAGAGGAGGATATTGAATATGCCTTGTCATTAGGTGTTTCCATGTTAACCTTGGATTGCTCTGATCATATCCCCAAACAAATTGAATCCTTATCATCGAAAGAACTTGCAGAAGAATTTAATCAATTAGATGAGGAAACAAAGACCTATTTTAAAAATGAATATGTCAATAAAACATTCTCTGTGAACGGACTCTCGATTCAATTTGACGAAAAAAACGTAATGAAAAATGTTTTACAATATGCGAAATCCCTCAACTTTATGGCACATGTTTATGATACTTATATCCGTGAATCAGAACGACCGATTGATTTTGAAATTTCCATTGATGAGACAGAGACGATCACTTCACCGCAGGCTCACTTTTTTGTTGCGAATGAATTACAACGTAGAGGGGTAAGCGTAACGAGTTTGGCGCCGAGATTTTGTGGAGAATTCCAAAAAGGAATCGATTATATTGGGGATATCGAGCAATTTGAACGTGAATTAAGCGAGCATGCCTTGATTGCGGAATATTTTGGCTATAAGTTGAGCATCCATTCAGGCAGCGATAAATTTAAGGTATTTCCGATTATCGCGAAATATACAAAAGGAATTCTTCATATTAAAACGGCTGGAACGAACTGGTTAGAGGCAGTAAGGGTGATTGCCAATACGAATCCATCCCTTTATCGTCGCATGCATACGTATGCTTTGGACCATTTTGAAGAGGCATTAGCTTATTATCATGTGACGCCAGATTTAGATAGTGTCATACCATTTGATCAAGTGCCAGATGAAAAACTTGCCGATTATATGAATGATGATGCCGCCCGCCAATTATTCCATGTTACATATGGAATTCTGCTGACAGCGAAAAATGAAGAGGGTGAGTTTATCTTTAAAGATGAATTTTTCGAAACATTAAATCGTCATGAAGAAGTGTATCGCCAGGCGCTTGTCGATTATATTGGGAAGCATGTAGATTTGTTGGGATTGTAACAGTAACAAAAATAAAGAAAGCTGGTGTGAAAATGAAAGAGTTTATGAATGAACATTTTTTGTTGGAAAATGATGTGGCAGTTCAGCTATATCATGAGTATGCAAAGGATATGCCGATTATTGACTATCATTGCCATCTAAGTCCACAAGAAATCTATGAAAATAAGAAATTTAAAAATATCACTGACATTTGGTTGTACGGGGATCATTATAAATGGCGGACAATGCGAGCGAATGGAATTGAGGAAAAGTATATAACAGGCGATGCGAGCGATTACGATAAATTCTTAGCTTGGGCAAAAACCGTTCCGATGTTAATTGGAAACCCTTTATACCATTGGACACATCTAGAATTGCAAAGATTTTTCGGGATTTACGATCTTTTAAGTGAGGAGACGGCACCGGCTATTTGGGAAAAAGTGAACAGCCAATTAAGCAGTGAGGGTTTCGGGGCACGTGACTTCATAACAAAATCGAATGTAAAAGTCGTTTGTACAACAGATGATCCCGTAGATACTCTAGAATACCATCAGAAAATAAAAGAGGATTCAAGTTTCGAAGTATCTGTTCTACCTAGTTTTCGTCCTGATAAAGGTTTGGAAATTAATCGCGATGGATTTCTAGATTGGGTAAAAAAACTAGAAGAAGTTTCGGGAATTCAAATTCATTCCTATCATGATTTTCTTCAAGCGCTTGAAGAAAGAGTAGACTTTTTCCAATCGATTGGCTGCAAAGTATCTGACCACGCGCTTGATTCGATGATGTATGCGAGAACAACAAAAGAAGAAGCATCGATATTTTTTAAAGAGGCGTTAAATGGGAAAAAAGTTTCTCTGGAGGGTGAGAAAAAATATAAAACCTATACCCTGCAATTTCTCGGGAAATTATATGCGAAATATGATTGGGCCATGCAATATCATATCAATGCTCTGAGAAACAATAATACGAGAATGCTAGAGGAACTTGGACCAGATACAGGCTTTGATTCAATCAATGACGAAGGAATTGCCAAGCCATTAGTAGGGTTATTAAATGCATTAGAAAAAGAAAACGCCTTACCAAAAACGATTTTGTATTCCCTAAATCCAAATGATTTTCCGATTATTGCTGCGATGATTGGTAGTTTTCAAGGTGGCGGAATTCCTGGGAAAATCCAATTTGGGACAGCGTGGTGGTTTAATGATACAAAGGCAGGAATGTTGAACCAAATGCAAATTTTAGCGGATATGGGAGTATTTAGCCGCTTTATTGGAATGCTAACTGATTCACGAAGCTTCCTATCCTATACAAGACATGAATATTTTAGAAGAATTGTATGTAACTTTATCGGCGAGTGGGTTGAAAATGGGGAAGTCCCTCATGATATCGAGTTCTTGGGAAGAATTGTTCAAGGCATTTCTTATCAAAATGCAAAAGCATATTTTCAATTTGAATCATAACAAAAAAATCTCCAGACCTATGATAGTAAGGTCTGGAGATTTTTTTGATTATTATTTATTGTTGTCATGGCGGGCTTCTCCGCCTTTCTCTCCGATTTTCCTGTAGAAATCTTTATCATGGCTATCGGCGGTAGCTTCTCCACCTTTTTGCCCGATTTCTTGATAGAATTCTTTATCGTGATTGTCAGCGGTAGCTTCTCCGCCTTTCTCTCCGATTTTCCTGTAGAAATCTTTATCATGGCTATCAGCGGTAGCTTCTCCACCTTTTTGCCCGATTTCTTGATAGAATTCTTTATCATGATTCTTGGCAGTAGCTTCTCCGCCTTTTTGTCCAATTTCTTGGTAGAATTCTTTATCATGATTTTCGGCAGTAGCTTCTCCACCTTTATGTCCAATCTCTTGATAGAATTCTTTATCATGATTTTTAGCGGTAGCTTCTCCACCCTTTTCTCCAATCTCTTGATAGAAACTCTTATCATGTTGCTTGCTTGTAGTTTCTCCGCCTTTACGTCCTGCTTCTTCTCTACTCATTTTGTTTTGATCAGCCATTAAAATCCTCTCCTTATTAGAAAAATTGTTTTAATGCTGCGCGCATTTTATGTTTACCCAGGTTTTTCCGAGATAAACAAGCCCCACTATTTTTTGTTGCATATGAATGAATAAGGTTTATGCTGGATTTCTACTGTTACTAGGCTATTCCCAAACCCGAAGCCTACCATTAACGGAAGAAAAAGAGGAGCCATTTTTTAAAAGAAATATTTGACAAAATATAGCTACCTTGCTATAGTTATGGCAACGTTCGCAGAATCATTTTAGAACTTTGCAGAAAAATGATCATACAAATTAATATATAAGGTAGAGAATAAAGAGAACCTGAAACTTTAGTGATATGTTAATCGCTAGTTTTGGGTTCTTTTTTCTTACTAATCTATGAAGCTTCATCCTTAAGTTCCTATCTTTAAATAACCCTTGCGTTCAAATAAACTATAGCCTATGATTAAATCAATCCATTTGATTAATGGAAGTTACTAGTTCAAAAATGGCTATAGTTTGCGTCAAGAATATAAAAATGGTTATAAAAGAAAGGATTAAGTACATGAAGCTTGGAAAAGTATCAAACAGTCAAATGCTTAAAGAAATTAATCAACAGAAAGTATTGCGTCTTATCTATACTGAGGGCCCGATTGCACGGGTTGATTTAGCTGGAAAAACAGGACTTACGCAACAAACAATTACCAATATTGTCAATCGCTTACTTAGTGAGAATGTAATTTTAGAAACAACTCCAGTAGCAAATGGAGGGAGAAGAAGGCCTATACCACTCATTATTAATAGTACGAATATGTATGCGATTGGGATCGAGCTGGCGATTAAATATGTGCGTGGCACTTTAATGGATTTTCAGAATAATACCTTAAAAGAAATAACCGAATATGTTCCTCGTTATGAAAATGAAGAGCATCCAATGGAGTATATTTTTAAAGTCATTGATCAACTGCTCGAACAGGTGCCTGATAAGGAAGGGTTAAAGGGAATTGGCTTTAGTATTCAGGGGTTGGTCAATTCAAACAAAGGAACAGTTATTTATTCTCCTGGGTTAAGATGGAACGATTTCCCATTAAGGGAAAAGTTAGAGGAGCGATACGGTCTTCCGATCTATCTAGAGAATGATGCGAATTTGCTGGCAATCGTGGAAAGTTTAAATGGAGAGCTTGCTTCCTCAGAACAAAGTATGATTTTTAAATTTGATTATGGCATTGGCAGTGCTATGGTTATTCATAAACAACTGCTCCATGGTGCTAATTATGTAGCCGGGGAATTGGGGCACTATAAAGCTTTTACTGATGATGATGCTATTGCCTGTCACTGTGGATCGAAGGGATGCTTAACAACTTTTGCTTCTATTAGTGGCTTGAAACGTAATGGAGGTTTCACATTAGAAGAATTTAATAAAGCGATTCGGACGAACGAGCCAGAAGCGATGGAGATTTTTAATAAAGTACAAGCCGCCATCGCAAAGGCAATCGCAAATTTAATTACGCTATTTAACCCAGAATATATTTTGTTTACAGGTAGATTCATGGATAAAATTGGCGACCTTATGCTTCCGCTTATAAAAAATGATATATTGGATTTAATTCCTGATTCTTGTCAAAACGTTAAAATCGTTGTACTAGCGGAAACGCCCAATGAATCCAAATCTGCAGCAGGTTTGGTAATGAATTACTTTTTTTATATTCCTTTCAGTGAATTTTACTGAAATAAGAGAGGGAAGTGAATAAGAACTATGAAACTAATGTCTTACAATATTCATCATGGTGTTGGTTTAGATGAAAAATTATCGTTAGAAAGAATCGCGAATCTAATAAAAAATACAGGAGCCACAATTATTGGTCTGCAAGAAGTGGATTGTTCTTTTGGAGAAAGAAGCGAATTCCAGGACCAAAGTTTGGAATTAGCGGAACAACTAGGCTTTTATTTTACATATGGAGCGAACATTGATGAACCGCCCTTAGAAGGACATTCTGAAAATAGACAATATGGAAATGCAATATTGAGTAAATACCCGATCAAGGAAGCTGAAAATATTTCACTTCCTACCTTGGATGAAGAACCGCGTGGCGTGATCAAGGCACTACTTGACGTTCACGGTACTCCTTTGCATGTATTGAATACTCATCTTTCATTAGATAAAAAGAGTCAACAACACCAAATTGAAAAGCTAATAGAACTGGTTGAAGGAATGGAAGGGCCCATCTTGATGACAGGGGATTTTAATGCAGAACCAAACAGTGAAGAAATAAATAAACTATTAGCTCACACGAATTTTACAGATTGTTTTACTGAAGTAGAAGAAAATGAGTCTTTTCCAGCTGACGCCCCCACTTGCCGAATCGATTATATTTTTGCCAAGGGAATACAAAATAACCATTCATTTGTTGTTCATCAAGAGGGCTCCGATCATCTCCCGATTGTGGCAGAAATTAGTTTTAAAAACGAGATGGAATAAAGTCCTTATTCCATCTAATATACTTAATAATATGACATTATTTAAAGAAAAAACTGAAGGTTTAAAATATAATTTTGGATTTAAAGGGAGATATTTAAAAAAATATGTTGACATTTATCTCATAAAAGATGAAAATGAGATAAACTACACCGATATTTCGCTAGCGGTAGAAAACGGATACATCTATTGGGGATATATCTGAAAAGCCATTTGCAAGGCCCTTCATAGGTTTATGGGAATTTCACTGTAAGCGTTTCGAAACCTTCTTTATAGGATCTTTACTAATTATTCATAGAGAATTGAAAAATGGTTGCTAGAATGAACTGGAAAAGTGAAAACAAGTGTTAAGCATGGATTTTGCTTCCGGGAGGGAAGTTCGGTGGAAGAAGTCAAGGTAGAAATCACAGCTTTACTAGAAATAGAGAATGTGACAATTGCGGGCGTTGGGGATGAATTCACAAATGGGGCTGTTGCCACTATTGATTGTAGTTGGTCTGAAAGGGGGTTTCTACCAAAAAGGAGGTGATGTCACATTAAAAATAATCGGGAAAGACGGTGTTTTGCACTGGGATGCATATAAGCAAAACATTCGGGCCTATTAAAAAATGGGAGTTTGTAGAAACTTTGGCTCTAAAATATGAATTTGGACCTGGTCGAAGACTTCATTCAATACAAAAGCCGTACATTTCAGAGATTGATGGTCTAAAAGCCGGAGAGGTAGCTTTAGCAGCTTATCAATCATTCGAAACTCATAAAATCCAAAATTAAATTGTTGGTAAATCATTGTACCAATAGTTATAGGAGGGTCAATCTTGAAAAACAAAAAAATCATATTTTTACTGATGATGTCATGTATGTTAATTTTAGCAGCTTGTAGTGGAAAAAAGTCTTCTGGGCCCGAAACACCTGAGATTGATAAGGAAGATTTAAAGAATTTTAATGAAACCGGGATGCCGATTGTGAATGAACCGATTACCTTAAAATTTATGGCAGGAAAATCAGCTTTGTCTTCAGATAATTATAATGAAACTTTACTTTGGAAGACTTATGAGGAAATGACTAATATCCATATTGATTGGGAATTAGTGCCAAGTGATGGAAAAGAAGAAAAAAGAAATCTCGCTTTAGCAGGCGGAACATTACCTGATGTGTTTTATACAATGTCCATGCCGAATGAAGATTTATTGAAGTATGGTCAGCAAGAAGTTTTTGTGAAAATGAATGATTTAATTGAAGAGTATATGCCTAATTTATCAGCGTTATTGGAGCAATACCCAGAAATACGCAAGGGGGCTACCTTCCCTGATGGCAATATGTATTCGATTCCAACTATTTATGACCCTGAATTCACCTCTGTTCTTTTAGGATCAAAGGGATGGATCCGGAAAGATTGGCTTGAGCAATTAGATATGGAGATGCCCGAAACGATTGATGATTTTTATAATTATTTAAAAGCAGTCAAGGAAACGGACCTTAATGGTAATGGAGAACATGATGAAATCCCATTTGGAGCGACAACTATTTCGGATCTACGAAATATGCTAAAAGGGGCATTTGGTATTGGAAATAAAGGGGTTAAGCACTCTTATATTGACGAAGATCCTGAAACAGGGAAAGTGCGTTTCTATCCTATTTCCGATGGCTATAAGGAAGAATTGGAATTTCTCAATAAACTTTATTCCGAAGGATTAATTCAAGAGAATATTTATACTATTGATGCTAACCAAAGTTATAGTATGGGTGCTGAAGGGCTTTATGGTAGTACTGTCATTACAAGTCCTGAAACAATTTACGGGGAAGAGATGGGTAAAAACTTCGTTGGCCTACCGCCATTGGAAGGACCAGCAGGGAAAAACTATCATAAAGTGACATCTCCGCTTGCCCATATAGGAGGATTTGTTGTTACGAAAGAGAACAAGCATATCCCTGAAACCCTTAGATGGTTGGATTACTTCTATAGTGAAGAAGGGACAAAATTATTCTTTATGGGAATTGAAGGAGAAACGTTTGAAGTGGATGAAAACGGTGATCTGCAGTATTTAGATAAGATCACAAACAGCTCTGAAGGCTTATCCATGGAGCAGGAATTGTCGAAATATATTACTTGGCTAGGTGGCGGTTATCCAGGAATTGTTCGTGAGGAAAGCTTTAAAGGTGCCGAAACTTTACCATCATCGCTCGAAGCCGCGGAGAAGTTGGAGCCACATATGATTGATGAAATTTGGCCAGAATTTACGTATACAGTGGAAGAAAACAATAAATTGTCTGGTTTAAAGGCCGACATTCATAAATATGTAGATGAAATGCAGGATAAATTTATTACAGGTACAGAACCTCTTTCAAAATGGGATGAGTACGTCAAAAAGGTTGAAAAAATGGGGTTAGAAGACTATTTGGAGATTCAACAAGCGGCCTATGAAAGATATAAGAATAATTAATATAAGTTATTTGTAATCGATATTGGGTTAGGGTTGTATCAAATGAAATAGAAGGTTTGGAACAACCCTTTCCTTTTATAGGGGGAGGGACTTGTATGCAAGTTAAACACACAGAAGTTGAGCATAAAATCGTCATGCCAGGAAATCGTTTTTCTCGCATGTGGAAAAACTTTCTTAAAAGTTGGCAATTATATACTTTCCTATTACCAGCACTAACCTTTTTCGTCATATTTCATTATATTCCGATGTATGGGGTGCAAATCGCTTTTAAGGACTTTTTTGCGACAATGGGGATTATGGGAAGTCCTTGGGTTGGATTCGATCATTTCGAACGCTTTTTCAATTCCTATTATTTTTGGCGATTATTAAAAAATACATTAATTATCAGTTTGTACCAATTATGTTTATTTCCACTACCGATTATTTTCGCCTTAATGTTAAATGAACTTCGAAATGGCGCCTTTAAAAAATGGACGCAGACTTTAACATATGCCCCACATTTTATTTCCGTTGTGGTAGTGGTCGGGATGATTATTGCCTTTTTAGATCCTACGACTGGGATTGTCAATCTTCTCATTGAGAAGTTAGGCGGTGAATCCATTCAATTCCTTACAAGTCCGAGCTGGTTCCGGCACATCTATGTATGGTCTGGTGAATGGCAAGGTCTTGGTTGGGGATCGATTATTTATTTAGCTGCACTAGCAGGTGTGAATCCAGAACTTTTAGAAGCAGCTAAGGTGGATGGTGCGACTCGATTCCAACGGATTCTACACATTAATATTCCGGCTATTTTACCAACGATCGTGATTCTATTTATTTTGAATATCGGTAAATTTATGTCTGTCGGGTTTGAGAAAGTGTTACTTTTGCAGAACTCCTTGAACTCGGAAACATCCGATATTATCCAAACGTTTGTCTATGAAACAGGTTTATTAGAAGGTCAATATAGTTTCGCTGCTGCCGTTGGTTTATTCGACTCCGTTATTAATATTATCTTGCTCATTACGGTGAACCAAATTGCGAAAAAAGTAAGCGATAACAGCTTGTGGTAAGGGGGAGCAAAATGAGAAATTTTAGTTTATCGGATAAAACCTTCGATTTGATTAACAAAATCCTTGTGGGACTCATTACGTTAATCATCGTTTATCCGCTTATATTTGTGATCAGTGCATCGATCAGTGACCCATCAGCCGTTAGTACAGGAAAAATGTGGCTTTGGCCTGTGGATATTACCCTCGCTGGATATAAGCGAGTATTCCAAAATGATGCGATTTGGCTTGGGTATCGGAATACGATTTTTTATACCATTATCGGAACGATCATTCATTTAATTGTCTTATTACCTTGTGCTTATGCACTATCAAGAAAAGAAGTGATGGGGAAAAAATATATTTTATGGATCATCCTTTTCACAATGATGTTTAATGGGGGGTTAATTCCTACTTACCTCGTCATTAAAACATTAGGCATGATCGACACCATTTGGGCGATTGTGATCCCAGGTGTGGTAGGAGCATGGTCGATTCTGGTTGCACGGACATTCTTTCAACAGACAATTCCCGACCAGTTAGTGGAAGCTGCTAAAATCGATGGGGCTTCCGATTACTATATCTTTGGAAAAGTAGTGATCCCACTTTCGATGCCGATTACCGCGGTCATGGCACTTTTTCATGGTGTCAGCTTGTGGAATCAATATTTTTCCGCATTGATTTATTTGTCGAATGAAAAGCTTTATCCTTTACAACTGATCTTAAGACAAATTTTAGTTGTCACTCAGATTGGTCAAGACGGTGGCGGCGGCCCCGGGGAAGTTGAATCTCTCGTGGAACAAGTTAAAACAGCCAGCCTCGTTAAATATGCCGTTATCATGGTCTCTTCCTTACCGCTGTTAATTATTTATCCTTTCTTACAAAGATTCTTTGTGAAGGGGGTATTGATTGGATCTGTGAAAGAGTAATCTCCTATTTTAGGATAATGCAAGAAAACATCTTTAGTCAGCACATCCATTTTGTATTCATATGAATACAAACATTGTCCTTTTTATCTTCACTCGCACATATGATAACAGGGAAGTCTCTGCAAATGGGGGGGAGTTTATAAGATGTAAATCTATTTTTTCATTTTTGCGGAAAAATGGAGGGGATAGAATTGCGGTTTATAAAAAAGTCACTAGTTTGGATTATGTTGACCGGTATGTGCATCTTGGCGGCATGTGGTGACCAAACATCAGGTCCAGAAGATTTCGAAGTGGATGAAGGACAGTTGGAAAACTTCAATAAGGCTGGGATGCCAATTGTCAATGATAAGATTACACTCAAGTTCATGTCAGGGCAGTCGCCATTATCCTCCAATAATTACAATGAAACGCTCATATGGAAAACGTATGAGGAAATGTCAAATATTCATATTGAATGGGAACTGGTTCCAAATGATGGCCTAGAGGAGAAAAGAAACCTAGCCCTTGCTGGAGGCACTTTACCGGATGTGTTTTATGCAATGGTTTTGCCAAATGAGGATCTGCTTAAATATGGTCAACAAGGTGTCTTTCTCAAAATGAACGACTTGATTACAGAGTATATGCCGAATTTGACTTCTTTGTTGGAAGAGTATCCTGAAATTCGCAAGGGGATCACATTCCCTGATGGGAATATTTATTCTGTCCCAACGCTCTATGATCCTGAATTTACTTCCGTTTTAACCATTGCGAAACCATGGATTAGAAAAGACTGGCTTGACCAATTAGGAATGGACATTCCTCAGACGATTGATGATTTCTATGAGTACTTAAAAGCTGTGAAAGCAACGGATCTTAATGGAAATGGCAAACAGGATGAAATTCCTTATGGTGCAACCGATATGGATGGTTTGATTGGATTTTTAAAAGGGCCTTTCGGTGTTGGGAACCGGGGCCTGAAACACCCCTACCTTGATATAGATCCTAAAACGAATGACTTGCGTTTTTACCCCATTTCGGCTGGATATAAGAAAATGCTTGAATTTGCAAATACACTCTATTCTGAAGGGTTAATTCAGGAAAATATCTATACCATTGATGCTAACGCGAGTTATAGTATGGGTGCGGAAGGATTGTATGGGAGTACCGTTATTTCAAGTCCAGAAACCATTTATGGAAAAAATCCAGGAGGAAATTTCGTCGGATTGCCCGCACTCGAAGGTCCGAATGGGAAGGCGTTTAACCAGATGAATTCTCCCTTATCATCTATGGGTGGATTCGTTGTCACAAACGTGAATAAGAACGTCCCCGCTACATTGAGATGGATGGACTATTTCTACAGCGAAGAAGGGGCTAAATTGTTCTTTATGGGGGTTGAAGGAGAAACTTTTGAAGTGAATGAAAATGGAGATCTTCAATACCTGGAAAAAATTACGAATAGTCCCGATGGCTTAAGCATGGAACAAGAATTGTCTAAATACATTATTTGGCTAGGAATAGGATATCCTGGGATTGTTAGAGAAGCAACGTTTAAAGGTGCTGAAACCTTACCGGCATCTCTTGAAACTGCTGAAGGATTGAAACCATACTTGCCTGAAGAAATTTGGCCACGGTTCACATATACAGTGGAAGAAAATAATAAATTAATCGGATTACAAGCGGATATCCATAAATATGTCGATGAAATGCGAGATAAATTTATTACTGGAGCTGAACCATTATCGAATTGGGATAACTATGTAAATAAGGTTAAGAAAATGAAATTGGACGAATACATGGAAATCCAAAATCAGGCATTAGAAAGATATGAAAATAACTAATCCTTAAAACTCACATTGGGAAGTGCAAAACTTGATGTTTTTTCTTATATCTTGACATAGTGAGCGCCAAAGTGGTACCGTAAGATTATTGAAATATTAATCCGTTAAAGTGTATGTTTTATCGAAATATAATTTTGTCTATAACCTTATGAAAACGCTTATATAATGTCGGATCACGACAGAACAATTTGTAGAATGTAAGTTTTAAGAAACTAATAGCATAGGGTTTGCTCTATCCTAAGTATAGCGGTCATCGAGTAAAAATATATATGGGAGCGTTTTACATTAATTCCGGATTTATCAAGGCTCTGCCTTGTTAATCAATATTTTAAAGGGGGATGTTTAAATCGGATTCGTGAAGAAGAAATGTTTTACCTTTTAACAAAACGTATAGGGGGGCTTGCTTTGAAGGTCAAAAAGATATTCTATCTGCTTATAGTGTTCATGTTGGTGTTCTTAGTTGCTTGTAATAATGAGTCTGGAAAAAAGACGACCACAACAGAAAAAGAAGCATCGGATAATTTAAATGAAACCGGTATGCCGATTGTCAAAGAACCTATTACTCTAAAAATGTTTGCTGGGATGGCAAAGAATACACAAAAAAACTGGAATGACATTCTCGTTTGGAATACGTATGAAGAGATGACAAATATTAAAGTAGAATGGGAGCAGGTTGAAGGAGAGGCATTGGCTGAAAAAAGGAATTTAGCTTTAGCCGGAGGAAAACTACCTGACGCTTTTTATGCGGCCGATATGCCACCCTTGGATATTTTAAAATATGGCCAACAAGGCGTGTTCTTAGAGCTAAATGATTTACTTGATAAGTATGCGCCGAATCTTACGAAACTCATGGAGGAAAATCCTGATATTCGTAAGGCAATTACATTTCCGAATGGGAAGATTTATTCACTTCCGGTTATCCATGATCCAGATTTTACTTCCGTAAGAACGCATCCACTTATGTGGTATAACTCTGAACTATTGGATAAATACGATATGGAAGTACCTGCTTCAACAGATGAATTTTATAATTACCTGAAAAAGGTGAAGGAAGAAGATCCAGATATCACACCGTTTGGTACCTATGATGCGACACTGATGGTGAATTATTTGCGCGGAGCCTTCGGGGTCGGTACAACGGGGCGCAGCTATATTGACAAAGATCCTGAAACAGGTGATCTTCGTTTTTATCCAACAACAGAGAATTATAAACAGTTACTACAATATTTGAACAAATTGTATACAGAGAAATTAATAGAACCAAATATTTATTCGATTGAATGGGCCCAATTCTTGAATAATGGAATGGAAGATAAATATGCGAGCATGATTTTTTATGCCCCTGAGGAACTTTTTAGTAAAGAAATTGGCGAGAAATATGTGGGGGGTGTGGCACTTAAAGGTCCGAATGGTGATCAAAAATGGTCGAATGTGGCCCACCCAGTTGGACATATTGGAAAATTTGTCTTAACAAATGAAAATCCTGATCCTGCCGCAACCATTAGATGGGTTGACTATTTTTATAGTGATGAAGGCTCGAGATTAACTTATATGGGTGTAGAAGGTGAAACCTATGAAGTAACAGAGGATGGGAAGTATAAGTACCTAGAGAAAATCACGAATAGTAGTGAAGGCTTAACGAAGGAACAAGAAATTGTGAAATATCTTGGCTGGGTAGGGCTTGGACCACCCGGAATCCTAATGCAAGACTATTTTGATGGCTCTGAAGGCTCAGATCAGGCAATTGAAGCGGCCAAAAAGGTAGAGCCTGATTTGTTGGATGAAGTTTGGCCACAATTTACGTACACAGAAGAAGAAACAAGAAAATTAGATCCGCTTACCGCTGATATTGAAAAGTATGTCACTGAAATGCAAGATAAGTTTATTGTTGGTGAGGAATCCTTTGATCATTGGGATAAATTTGTGGAAAGCATAGAAAAAATGGGACTAGACGAGTACATGGAAATTCAAAAACAAGCATTTGAACGGTATGAAGCTAATTAAAATCGGATGTAATCGGTAAGATATCCAAGGACAAAAAAGGAGAAGATGCGTTGTCATCTTTTCCTTTTTTAAAATTTATTTCCTTCAAAATTTTTTGTTCATTCGCTATAATGGAAACTATTCATAACAATGAGCAAGAATGTTTTATAGGAAAGGGTGCTTTAAGATGGAGAATAAATTAGTTTCTTTAAAAGATGTTTCCTGGCGAAGAGAAGGGCGAAAGATTTTACATGATATTGACTGGGAAATAAAAGCAGGGGAACATTGGGCGGTACTAGGATTAAATGGTTCCGGAAAGACCTCACTTCTGAATATTTTAGCTGGATATCAATTCCCGACAACGGGGGATGTGAATGTTCTAGGGTATGAGTTCGGCAATTCTTATATCCCGAATCTGCGTAATGAATTAGGAATATTTAGTAGTTCACTTGAAAGATTTTCAGAAACACTAGATTTTGAAACAATTGAAGAAATTGTGGTGAGTGGAGAATTTGCCTCGATTGGATTGTATCAAGAAGTTCCGGCAGAAGCATGGGAGAAGGCGGATGTGTTAATCTCGAAATTCCGCCTCGATTATTTAAAAGGCAAAGAGTACCGTTACTTATCCCAGGGGGAAAAGCGAAGAGTGTTAATTGCAAGGGCGTTAATGAATGATCCGAAACTGTTGATTATCGATGAGCCATGTTCTGGACTAGATATTCTCTCTCGGGAAGAAATTTTATTGTTAATCAAGGAGATTACTGAGCAACAATGCCATGTCGTCTATGTCACACATCATATTGAAGAATTGACGGAAGAAATCACGCATGTATTGCTATTACGCGAAGGAGAGATCATTGGAAAAGGCCCTAAGAAAGCGGTATTAACGGATGAGCTTTTATCGAAAACCTTTAAACTAAACTTGAATGTACATTGGGAAGATGGACGTCCTTGGGTCTCCGTGAAAAAGCCGTTAAATATCTGATTTTAAGGTGAATATGGTACACTAAAAGCAGAAATTCATGCAAATGAGGTGTACGAGGTGAAGACGGTTTTAATCATTGGTGGCGGTATAACGGGTTTGTCAGCCGCATATTCTTTACATAAATGGAAAAAGGCAACACGAGCAAATGTACGATTGATTTTAGTGGAAGCAGAAGAGTCACTAGGAGGAAAAATTCGTACCAAAAGGGATCAAGATTTCATTATGGAAACAGGGGCAGATTCAATTGTGACCCGCAAAATGCAAGAAATGGATTGGATCGATGAGCTCGGTTTACAGGATGAGGTGGTTTATAATGCCACAGGTCAATCCTTTATTTATGTAGATGGTCAATTAGGGGCGATTCCCGCTGATTCTGTTTTTGGTATACCCGCAACCATCGAATCTTTGGCGAAAAGTTCCTTAGTGTCTGCTACTGGAAAAGTAGAGGCTTTAAAAGATTTTTACTTGCAAGATCGTTCTTTTTCGAAAAATGATTCCATTGATGATTTCCTTCGTTACTATCTAGGGGATGAAATGGTGGAAAAGCAAATTTCTCCTGTTTTATCAGGTGTTTATTCTGGGAAATTGGCGGATTTGTCGATTTCCGCGACCTTGCCATATTTACTTGAATACAAGGAAAAATATGGAAGCATTATGAAGGGACTTGAAATTCACCGTCAACAATTTCAAAGTAGTGGAGACAAAAAGTTTCTATCCTTTCAAAATGGTTTAAGCACTTTTATAGAAGCGATAGCAAAAGCGCTAGAAAACGTAGAAATCTTTACTTCCTACCAAGCTGAGCAGATTGAAAAGCAAGAAACGCGGTATCGGATTGCTTTCACCAATCACGAAGTAATGGAAGCAGATTACGTTATTTCTGCGATTCCAGCCTCTGCTTCTCAGGCTTTATTTAGCGAAACCGTAGTTGAACAGGAATTTGCTTCATTTAAAACTAGCTCTTTAATCAGTGTTTATATGGGATACGATGTACCAGACGAACTTTTACCAGAAGAGGGAACAGGCTTCATAACAGCAAATAATGAAGAGTTATCCTGTAACGCTTGTACGTGGACAAGTCGGAAATGGCATCATACATCACGCAAAGGGAATTTACTTGTACGATTATTTTATAAAAGTAGTCATCCCGCTTTTCCAACCATAAAAGATTTATCCGAAGCAGAGCTTATCGAAGTGGCCCGAGCAGATATTCGTAAAAGCTTACAGATTGAGGCACCGCCTGTTACTTCAAATGTGACAAAATGGATGGAAAATATGCCAACGTATCAGATCAATCACCAGCAAGCCGTTGACAAGGTTGAAAAGCTCTTGGCGGCTACTTATCCAGGGGTAAAACTTGCTGGTTGTTCCTACTTTGGTGTCGGCATTCCAGATTGTATCAAGAATGGAATCGAAACAGCCGCGACTTTAATCGAGCATCTAGAAGTAGAACTTTAGTATTTTTGCCCCTCTCGTAGGGGCATTGTTTAAACATCCTTATAAAAGAGGAGAAAAGGTGACTCCATGAAAATATTTCGGGATTTTCGCAGTTTCTTGCAAATACAAGGGGCATGGTATTTAATTTTAGGGATTTTTCTTTATGGAATCGGTACAGGGATCCTTTCACCAATGAACGCGATTTATATGAGTGAAGGCATAGGTTTGTCAAAAGGGGAAATCGCAACGGTGTTCTCTGTTTCTGTTCTGTTAAACATGCTGATCACGATTTTCGTTGGGATGATTAGCGATAAGATGGAACGAAAAAAGCCATTACCTTTAATCGCTCTGCTGCTTTGTATGTCTGGCCTGATGATCTATATGCAAGCGGATACTTTTATGCAAGCTTTAATCGGCATGATCATTACAGTCGCGCCCTCTGGACTGATTATGGGGCAAATTTTCGCAATGGCACGTAACCATTTTATGAAATTAGCACCGAAAATCTTTGAAATTGCCCAAATTTGGTTAAGGGCGATGATGAGTGTTGGCTTTTTCACTGGTTTATTAATCGGGGCCAATTTATATATGTTTGCAGATTTTAAAGGTGTTTTAATCGGAAATCTATCAGGTTATTTATTTTTGTTTTTATTACTTCTATTTTATAAAGAATTTAAAAATGAAGAGGGAGAGGGGGCCACAAGTACAAAGGGGGAGCGGTTCTCACTCATTATGCTATTGGCGCTGCTATTATTTGGTTGCGCAGATTCTTTACGAGGGTTATATTTGCCGCTTGTAGTCGTTGATTTATTCGAAAAGCCTTATCTGATGTCTTATTTATGGAGTGTTCAAGCGGTTTTCGAATTATTATTTATGACCTTTGCAGGCTATTGGGCGATGAAATTTGGGAGTAGGCGAGTGTTTGTGCTCGGTGGTGTCTGTGCGGCGATCACGTACCTGATTTATAGTTCAAGTCCTCCCTTGTTTGTTTTCTTTCTCGTCCAGCCGCTGTATTCCTTCTTTGTTTCCGTATTATATGGAGTGGCGATGGGCTATGTACAAAGGATGTTCCATACAAAAATTGGTTTTGGCTCCAGTCTCTACGTCTTCTTATTCCAAATGGCCTCCTTAGTTGGCTATGTTTTACCTATTTGGATTCAAGGATATACCCCCAAGATTTTTATTATTCCCACGACCCTTGTGGGAACCGGCATTTTATTAATGACAAGTTATATGCTTTTTATGCGGTCTAAAAAAGAGCTTATGACAACGGCATAAATGGCGTCGTAACCTTCTGTTACGACGCCTAATCAGCATGTATAGTCTTGGTGGACACAATCAATCCTTCGTGATCACCAAGGAGCGAACCCCTTTAACAGCTTCAGGAATTTCCAGATACCCTGCAGATGAATCTTCTATTCTATGGATACGATAATTTGAACCGGCTGGTGATAAAACAACGTTGGCTTGTTCTACCTCTTGGATGTTCGGGAAATAAATGATAGTGGATTCGTTTAAGCTCTCCTTCCACCTCATTTGAAAGCTACCTATTCCTTCTTCGTGTCGATATTGGTACAGGTTCCCTGAAACAGCCATTGGGTAAGCACGTCTTACACCCAAAAACGGAAGATATTGATCCATATCTGGTGTATAATCCCAATACGTATCACTACATAAAAGTCGTTCCATTAACCGTTTGATATGCAAAGAGATATGAGCAGTATTGTTTGTATTGTAAAAAGCCCCCCATTCTCCGAACATCATGGGAATCCCTAACCGCTGTTTCGTTTGTTCATGTCTTTCAAAAATAAGATCTAAGCGTCGATCATTGGCCGTGTGAGCAAGTTCCGTGTCGACGACTAGATCATACGCATGGGGGGCATACACCTGCTGACTCTCTTTGTTTCCGGCATGATCCAATAAAGGTTGAATCATGATACTCACACCTGAATTTGCAAAATAATTCGTTTCCAAAAATAAGATTCGCTTATCATCAATCGTGCGAATGGCATCTGTTACTCTTTGAAAAAACGGCGATAAAATGGTTTGTTCGAATTTGTGTAAAATGGGACTTGGTGCATCTATGACTTGTTGAAAAATTGCTGCATCCTCTAGTAAATGGAAGTAATCTTCTTTTCTGTTCGGATCGAGAAAGGCAGCGAATATTTCTTCCTGTTCTATGTCTCCATTTTGAGATTGATAAATTTCCGCATATTGGTTCATCATCTTATCCATTACGTCAGTAGCCTCGCGACCAATAAAAGGTTCATTCAGTAAATCGTAACCGATTACATTTGGTTCAATATGCAGCTTCTGTACAAGATATTTCCAAGCATCGATAAAATGATCTTGAATCCCTTTTCCAACGGGACCAGGAGTATTACGCCAAAAATGATCAAAGGCATTCTGAACGGCTCCATTAAATAAGTAAGCATCACTCCAAGTAGCACCAGCTTCGTACAATTCCCCATCTGTTATAGTAGCCCAGAGAGGTGCACCATCTCCGAATGCAGAACTAAATAAATCCTGGTGCATATCCAAAAATACCCAAATATCCTGTTGCTCAGCTAAGCGAATGAAGTGGCGAAGTTTTTCAATGTAATCATCATTATAAACATTCGGCTCAGGTTCCAGACCATCCCAAATGACGCCTAATCGAATCACATTCATACCCCAACTCTTCAATTTTTTGAAATCCCGTTCATCCCAATTGCCAATATAATGCGATTTTTTATCTTTACATACCATATTGACACCGTGGAGGAGAACCTCTCTACCAGTTCCGTCCACAAATCGCATCCCCTGAACTTTGACAGCCGCTAATTTATTCAACTTTACCATCCCCCTCAAATGATTAAATTTACATTCTATCTTCATTTTTAGAAGAGGATCATCCTTACATCCTAGCTTGTGGATAAGTTGCTTATGTCTCGGTTGACATCCAGCTCCAGCGCCCAGCGACTAGCAAACTTTCGGTGCCTTCCTACGATAAGTCAACATCAGCTCGCCTTTCAATGTCTAGCTGCAGGCGGTAGGGGCTCGAGGTCAAATAACCTGGAATTCTGGAAGGGAAAGAACGCCCTTCCAGATTCCAGAACATTTGCTTGTCGCCCCTGAACAACCGCCTTCCGCTTTTCGTGGCTCACTGTGTTTCCTTTATCTCAGGCCAACAGGATGTTGGTCAGAACGGCGTTGCGACGTACAAGGATGTACTAGTGCAGACGAAGCGACAGGACGTCGCGATTGAGTCTGCCGCCAGGACGGCGCGTCTTTAGCCGTTCAACCTTATTACCTTAAGTTTGTACGTCGCTAAACGGGCGCTTGCGCTTTTGTATTGTAAGAATGATCTCTTCGGATGTATCTGACCAAGTGTTTAACTATAAGCTAAATGATATAATGGCACAAGTGATTCAAATGTCCCTTTCGTAAAATCTATGAAGCGTTTCCCATCTTTTAGAAGCGGGTCGTTTGGGGCAATATGCTTTCCAATTAAAAATTCTGCTTTTTTTACATCCCGAAAACGAGTCAGTACTTTTTCCAAATCAAGATCATGTAATGGAGTAGCATCCTTTTTCATATGGTCTTGAGATATCATATAATCTCCTGGGATAGTTTCTCTTATCATCTCGATATGGTCCAAAAAGTTTTGCGCCATTTTATCTTTATTCGGTAATTCATAAATGAAGGCTAACCAGATAAAAACATGATCATCAAATAGCCCTACTTGGAAGTGTGGATGTTTCTTATAGCCACGTTTATTGGCCGCAATCGCAAGCCAGGTATCTTGTGGGGGATTGATGGTTCTTCGGGCATGCCTGGCAATATGTAAAAACATCTCTGAACCAATCATCGCAGATAGATCAGCTGCTAAAGTGTCCCCAATCGCTCTAAATTTTGGTTGAATTCGTTCTTGAATGGCTACCATTCGTTCATCTAGTCCATCAATCAAAAAGGTATCAAAATCTTGTTGTTCAAACCCATTAAATACCATGTGTAGACTCCTCTCTGTGATTTCACGTGTTTTTGAGGTAGTACCGTGATTGTAATACGTAACTTAGCATGTACACTATTAATAGTATACATGAATCATCTTTTATAGGAAAAGATTTCAATTGATTGTAGATCTACCTTAAGAAAGGTAAAATAAGTTTATTAGAGGATGTTCAAAAAGTCCGGTAAAAATGACACTACGAATTTCTTCGTTGGCTTGCTTCTGCGCTGCTCATGTATCTAAATGCATACATTCCGCTGCTCGAAGGCTGCGCCGCCTCGAACTTCTTGGTCCTTTTTATCCTCCTTTTTGAACATGCACTGTTAGAACATCGAAAGTGAGCGGAAAGAAAATGAGAAAAATTGGATTTGATTCGGAGAAATACTTGCAAGAACAATCTTCTTATATTTTAGAACGGGTGCAACACTTTGATAAGTTGTACATGGAGTTCGGTGGAAAATTGATCGGTGATAAACATGCTAAACGCGTTTTGCCGGGATTTGATGAAGATGCAAAGATGAAATTACTGGCTACACTAAAAGAGAAAGCGGAGATCATTATCTGTGTGTACGCCGGTGATATTGAACGGAACAAAGTACGCGAAGATTATGGCATTACATATGACCAGGATGTTTTACGCTTGATTGATGAATACCGAGGTTACGGCATTTCTGTTAACAGTGTCTTGGTCACCCGTTACCAAGAACAACCAAATGCGAAGGTGTTCATGGCGAAGTTAGAGCGGAATGGCATCAACGTTTACACGCATCGCGCTATTGAAGGTTACCCAACGAATGTAGAAGCAGTTGTTGGTGAGGAAGGTTTTGCAAAAAATCCTTATATTGAAACGACTAAGCCGATCGTAGTGGTAACGGCACCTGGCCCGGCTAGCGGAAAGCTTGCGACCTGTCTAAATCAAATGTATCACGAACATGAACGGGGGAATAAAACAGGCTACGCCAAGTTTGAAACCTTTCCCGTTTGGAACTTGCCATTAAAGCATCCGGTGAATATTGCTTATGAAGCCGCTACTGTTGATTTAAAAGACGTGAATATGATCGACAACTACCATTATGAAGCATACGGGGAAGTGGCGGTTAATTACAATCGCGATATCGAAACATTCCCTGTCATTAAACGGATTATTGAAAAAATCACTGGTAAAGAATCCATTTACAAGTCGCCGACGGATATGGGTGTTAATCGTCTTAAGTCGGGTATCATTGACGATCAAGTCATAAAGGAAGCTGCTAAGCAAGAAATCATCCGGCGCAGTTTCGCTGTAGAAAACGACTATAAAAAGGGATTGGCTGACAAAGAGACCCTCCGTCGTATACAAGTGATCTTAGAAGAAATCGACTTGAAAAAAGAAGACCGGGTACCCGTATTGCCAGCTCGCGACTATGCAAAAACGGTGCAGGAAAAGATCGGTAGCACGAATCCTCAAGCGGTGATTGCCATTGAACTACCGAACGGCGAGATCATCACTGGACGAACCACAGCTTTGATGGATGCTTCAGCAGCTGCGATTCTGAACGGGTTGAAGTCACTGGCTAATATTGCCGATGAAATCGATCTTCTAGCACCAATGATCTTGAAAACCATCCAGAATTTAAAAACAGAGGGGTTAAACAATCGAATACCGATATTAAGTGCTAATGAATTACTAATTGCATTGGCAATCAGTGCCGTCACCAATCCCACTGCCCAACTGGCTTATCACCAACTGTCGAATTTACAAGCCACACAAGCTCATTCAACGGTCATTTTGAATAGAGAAAACGAACAGACCTTGAAAAAACTTGGTATCGATATTACCAATGACCCGGTATACCCGACCGAGAATCTGTATTACAATTAATGAATCCATAATTGAAAGGGACTCTTCTGTTGGCTTTCCAAGTCTGTTATCGCCAACAGGAAGAGTCTGTAAGGTGTGAATCTGTAGTCTTGATATTTGAAAAATAAGGTAATAGATTAATAATGAAGGGAAAAACTTCTCACTTCTTTTATAAACCTTCTGAATTTTAGAGTGCCATTATTTTTGACTATATAAAATTTGACAATACGTATTGAAGAGGGGAAGGGTAAAAATGAAACCGACTATTTATATAAGTCAACCTGTTTCAGAGAAAGTTAGACAATATTTAAATGAATATTGTGAAGTGAAAGAGTGGCGGGGAGAGGATCGCATTCCACGAGAAACACTTTTGAAAGAAATTGCAAATGTAGAAGGGTTATTAACAGCCTGGCACAAAATTGATGAAGAATTACTAGCAGCTGCCCCGAAATTAAAAGTTGTAAGCAATGTTTCCGTCGGCTATAACAATTTTGATGTACAAGCCCTAAAGGAACGAAATGTAATCGGAACCAATACTCCTTATGTATTAGACGACACAGTTGCAGACCTAACGATGGCCCTTATTTTAGCAACGGCAAGAAGAATTACAGAGCTTGACAAATATGTGAAGGATAAGAAATGGGAACCTGTGAAGGATGAGGAGCAGTTCTTTGGATTGGATGTCCATCATGCGACGATCGGCATTATTGGAATGGGGCGCATTGGCGAAGCAGTTGCACAAAGAGCAAAGTTCGGTTTTGATATGGATGTCCTTTACCATAACCGAAGCCGTAAACCCGAAGCAGAGAAAAAGTATGAGGCCGAGTATTGTGAGTTGCCGAGTCTTTTAGAGCGTGCAGACTTTGTTGTGATGCTAACTCCCCTAACAGCAGAGACACATCATTTACTAGGTGAACAGGAATTCAAGCAAATGAAAAAATCTGCTATTTTTGTCAATGTGTCTCGGGGTCAAACAGTGGATGAACAAGCATTAATAAAAGCTTTACAAAATGGTGAGATTCACGGTGCTGGGCTTGATGTTTACCAAAAAGAACCAATAGAAAAAGATAATCCATTGCTGGGAATGTGCAACGTCGTAACCGTTCCTCATATTGGCTCAGCTACTGCGCAAACGCGCGAGGCGATGGCGATGCGAGCAGCTCAAAATATTGTTGCGGTTCTAACAGGAAAAGGAGCCATTGATCCTGTAACGGATTAATCTTAATGAATGTACCGTCACGTTATTACGGAGAAGTGGAAAAAGCGATAGGGCAAAGCGGATGGTCGTCACGTTATGTATGGAAGAAAGGAAAAAACGAAAGGGCACTTTTGCGCTTTTTCGAACAAGTGAGATGGACGGAGGGGCATATCTGTGAAAAAACCAAATATATTACTCATTACCAGTGATCAACAGCATTGGGATACAATTGGCGCTTTTAACAGTGAAATCTCGACACCTAATTTAGATCGATTGGTTCGCGAAGGAACTGTTTTCAATCGGGCTTATTGTCCGAATCCAACCTGCACACCGTCAAGGGCCTCGATTATCACGGGAGCATATCCAAGTCAACATGGTGCCTGGTCGCTTGGGACAAAATTGTCTGAAGATCAGTTGACGGTTGGGGAGGTGTTCCGAGAAAACGGATACAGAACTGGATTGATTGGCAAGGCTCACTTCCAACCGCTAAAAGATACCAAAGAATATTCATCAATTGAATCCTATCCTTTGCTAACAGATTTGGATTATTGGAAAAAATTTAATGGTCCATTTTATGGATTTGAGCATATTGAGCTTACGCGGAATCATACAAATGAACATCTGGTTGGTCAACATTATGCCTTATGGATGGAGGAAAAGGGCTGTACGAATTGGCGGGACTATTATTTGCCACCAACAGGAACAATGGATCCTGATGAAAGGTACAAATGGGCGATTCCGGAAAAGTATCACTATAATACATGGATAGCTGAACGAACAAATGCAAAGCTAGAAGAATATCAGAAAAAAGATGAATCCTTTTTCTTATGGGCCAGTTTCTTTGATCCACACCCGCCTTATCTTGTCCCAGAACCATGGGATACGATGTATGACCCAGAACAATTGACTTTACCAACGATTGTCCCAGGGGAGCATGATAGAAACCCGCCTCACTTTGGTTTGACGCAAGAGGAAAATCCAGACTTTTCTTCTTATCTGGAAACCGATATCGGTAATATTGGCTTTCATTCGCATGCACATGTAACAGAAAAGGAAGCAGGACAGAATATGGCGGTTTATTATGGGATGATTAGTATGATGGACAAGTATATCGGGAAAATTTTAGATCGATTAGATGAGCTTGGGCTGACCGAAGATACGATAGTAGTTTTTACAACTGATCACGGGCACTTTTTCGGACAACATGGTCTTCATGACAAAGGCGGATTTCATTATGAGGATCTGATTAAGCTGCCTTTTATTGTGCGTTATCCAGGGAAAGTACCAGCTGGAAAAGTTTCTTCGGCCCTGCAATCGCTTGTCGACCTAGCCCCTACAATCTTAAGCTTTACAGGTCTGCAAATCCCTGCGATGATGACTGGGGTCGATCAAAGAGCTGTTTGGTTAGGAGAAGTAGAGAAAGCTAGAGACCATGTTATATGTGAATATCGTACACAACCGACAGCCGTTCATCAAAAAACCTTTGTAGATGAACGCTATAAAATAACCGTTTATTACAACCGTACGTATGGTGAAATCTTTGACTTGCAAGAAGATCCTCAAGAATTAAATAATCTGTGGGATGATCCCCGATACCTTGAGTTAAAAGCATCCTTATTATTAAAATACGTTTGGGCCGAACTTGGCAAAGAGCCACTGCCAATGCCACGTGTTTCTGGAGCTTAAAAAAATAAACTTTTTAGGAGTGGTGTTAACAATGAAAATAATAAAGGTTGAAACATATTTATTGGATATCCCACTAAAACAGCGAGCGATCACAGATTCGCAAACGAGATTAGAATCTGTTGAATTTGTGGCGGTTCGATTGGATACAGACGAAGGCATAAGCGGCTGGGGATTTAACTGGAACTATACGAAGGGAACACGGGCTGTTCAAGCGATCATTGATGATACGTATGCACCAAAACTTGTTGGAAAAGATCCGCTCATGTATAAAAATATATTAAGGGAGCTTCATTATACGAATCATTTTATCGGCCAAGTCGGCATCACGCGTGTTGCCTTATGTGCTGTAGAGCTAGCCTTTTGGGATATAAAACTAAAAGTGGCAAATATGCCTTTATGGAAATATCTAGGCCCAGTTAAGGATAAAGTGAAAGCGTATAACACAGATGGTGGCTGGCTCCAAGTGACAACAGATGAATTACTGAAAGATATGACGGCTCTAGTAGAACGCGGCTATGATGCGGTCAAAATGAAGCTTGGATTACCTGACCCGCGAGAAGACTTTGAAAGAGTTAAAGCGGTGCGAAAGGCGATTGGCGATGGTATAAAATTAATGGTCGACGTCAATACGGTTTGGGATTTAAAAACATCGAAAGTATGGGGGCGGAAATTAGAAGAATTAGATGTTTATTGGTTAGAAGAGCCAATGAATCCATTTGATAAAAAGGCCCATGCCGAATTAGCGCATGCACTTGACTTGCCGATCGCCATTGGAGAAACAGTCTATACAAAATTTGATTTCCGTGACTATATTGAAATGGGCGCCGTTGATATTGTGCAAGCGGATGCGATGAAACTATCAGGAATCGACGAATGGTTGGATGTGGCTGCCCTTGCTCGTTGTTATAATTTAGAGGTGATCCCTCACACCAATGTTCAACAAAAATTACATGTACAATTGGCCGCTGCAACACCCAATGTGCCAATGGTCGAGCATTGCTATGAATCGATTGCCGATATTTGGGAAGATCCAATTAAAGTTGTGAATGGTTATTATACATTGCCGGAGGAACCGGGATTGGGGTGTAAATTAACGGATAAAGTTCTGACGGAATGTAGAATTGGATAGTAGTTTGCCGTTTTTAGGAGGTTGAAAAAATGAGAATAGATGCTCACCAGCATTATTGGCAGTTAGAAAATGAATGGACAAATTGGCCTACAAATGATTTGAAGGCCATTTACAAAGATTTTTTACCGGAGAATTTAGAACCGCATTTAAACAAGCATCAAATTGATCAAACGATTGTCGTTCAAGCGGCCCCAAAAGAGGAAGAGACAAAGTTTTTGTTAAAACTAGCCGAGGATCATGAGTCGATTGCGGGAGTGGTTGGCTGGCTTGATTTAGCCGATTCGTCATTTCCGGAACGATTTACCAAATATAAACAGCATCCGAAATTCGTTGGCATTCGCCCCATGCTGCAGGATCTTGCAGATGATCGCTGGATTCTTCGGCCAGATGTAAAGAGCAACTTGAAGATTTTGATTGAGCATGACTTTCCGATCGATCTTTTAATTTACCCCAAACATTTTCCACACATTGTCGAGCTATTAACAGAATTTCCGACATTACGAGCGGTGATAGATCATTGCGCCAAGCCGAATATTAAAGAGCAAGAGTGGAATGTTTGGGCAGAAGGAATCGCTAAAGTAGCAGAATATCCATCGATAATGTGTAAAATATCGGGTTTAATCACAGAAGCGGATCATCAAGCATGGAAGCCCACTGATATTCAGCCGTACATCGAACATGTTTGCCAAGTGTTTGGATCAAAGCGTGTCATGTTTGGCAGTGATTGGCCGGTTTGTCAGTTAGCGGGAACCTATGATGAAGTGATAAAGATCGTTGAGGGGACTTTCTCCCAAGATCAAGCTTTAGTTTTTGGAGAAAATGCCAGAGAATTTTATAAAATTTAGAGCTAAGAAATTTACAGATTTCCCCACTGAAGAGGGCGTGGCGATAGTTGTCACGCCTTTAGCCTTTTACCCCTAAAACGATTGCTTTCTCTTTTCATTTAAGTGAAACATTTAACATATGATATAATGAATGCGTAACACTTTAAATGAGGGGAGGGGATCATGTGAAAAGAGGCATAAATGTAATCATTCTATTACTTTTAATGATCGCGGCATGTTCCCATCCGACAGAGGAATCTCCAACAGATCACCAAGTTGAAATCACGATATCAGCGGCAGCTAGTTTAAAGGATGCAATGGATGTGATTCAGGAAAATTACCAAAAGAAGCACCCTGAGGTAAAACTGAAATTTAATTATGGTGGATCTGGCTCTTTACAGCAACAAATTTTGCAGGGAGCACCAGTAGATCTTTTCTTCTCGGCCGCCGAAGATAAGTTTGAAAAATTAGTAGATGAGGGACTGATTGAAAAAAAGGATGGTATAGATTTGCTGGGAAATGAACTCGTCCTAATTGTCCCAATAGAAGATGATGTTGTGACGAATTTAGAAGATCTTACAGAGGAGAAAGTAGATAAGCTTTCAATTGGAACGCCTGATTCGGTGCCAGCAGGACAATATGCGCAAGAGTCATTAAAAGCAATGGGGCTGTGGGAAGCAATTGAACCGAAAATCGTCTATGCAAAAGATGTTCGTCAAGTATTATCCTATGTAGAAACGGGCAACGTAGATGCGGGGCTTGTATATAAAACAGACGCGATGATTTCTGACAAAGTGAAGATTGTGACAACCGTTCCACCGAATACATATCCACCGATCGTTTATCCAGTCGGGATCATAAAGGATTCCAAACATTGTGAAGCAGCCAAACAGTTTTATCAATATGTACAAAGTGACGCTGCATTAAAGGTATTTGAGGATTATGGATTCATTATTGAATAATATAGCAACAGAAGAATTTTGGACCCCGATTTGGCTATCACTAAAAGTTGCTTTCATCGCCAGCCTGATCGTGATCGGGACGGGTCTTGTCGCCGGACGCTGGATGGCAAGAAGGAAGTTTAAAGGGAAAGCGATCCTAGAAACAATCCTTATCCTTCCGATGGTTTTACCACCTACAGTCGTGGGTTTTTTGCTCATCATTTTCTTTGGTAAAAATAGCATCGTAGGGCAAGGGATAGAGTGGCTTTTTCACCAGCCGATTATTTTCACATGGTGGTCCGCAGTCATCGCCTCGGCCGTTGTCTCTTTTCCACTAATGTATCAAACAGCCAAGTCTGGGTTCCAAGATATTGATGTAGATCTCGAAAATGCGGCTAAGGTAGATGGGGCAAATGAATGGAAAACACTTATTTTTATTTCTATTCCATTAGCTTTTAGATCTCTCTTGACCGGAAGTATTCTCAGCTTTGCAAGGGTATTAGGGGAATTTGGCGCGACTCTAATGTTTGCCGGCAATATTCCCGGTGAAACTCAGACCATCCCAACAGCGATTTATTTGGCGATTGATTCAGGTCATATGGAAATGGCGTGGTTATGGGTTGCGTCCATTGTCATCATCTCTTTCTTAATGCTTCTGCTCGTGCGAGGCAAACAAGCTTGAACAACACGACATTCGCAATGGAAAATCCTTCGGAAGATTCAACTGGAGGATTTTTTAAACCAGTAACCTGATGAAAGATCTAAAGGAAAGTTGACTTTGTTATGGTCGAACTAATTGAGTACCCATTAACTCAAAATGATGATCAAAGGCAAAGATTTTAGATATTTGCATCTCTTTCATGATGGCAACACTTAGTGCATCACAATAGGAGATTTTTTGGTCACTAAATTGCTCAAGAATTCCCTGGGTATGTAGCCTGGTCGCATTCGTGACATCTGCAATAACGAACGAATCTCCTGATAAAACTGTTTGAAGAAAATAAGCGGCTTTTTGAAACCCTAATCGATACCTTAAAAGTGTGTAAGTTTCATTAATCACCGCATCGGAGATAAAGAATTGACAGTTGTTTAAAGTGGTAGCAATATCACGTGCCTCCGTATGATATTGATCCCTTGCATCATTCAATGCGATCAAGGCACTCGTGTCTATAAAATACTTATTGTCCTTCATTTTCAATAATCTCCCTTAGATAAAAATCATGGTTCACAGATAAGTCCCCATCGGAGTCAATCATAACTCTCTCTGCTTCATTTGCCATTGTTAGTAAAGGATTACTTTTTTGTAAATTTTTTGCCGCATATTCCCGAACAGCTTCTCTTACAATTTCTGCTTCAGAGACGTCTTTTTTATTGGCCAAATCTTTTAAAAGCTTTTCATCTTCTTTTGTCAAATGGAATTGCTTTCTTCTCATATGAGATTCCATGCTCAACACCCCCTACACACAAAATTTAACATAAGTGTGTAGGGAAAGCAAGTTAGATAAATAAAAAAATCCGTATATTCACGGATTTAAGGTTTGAATATTAAAGCAACGGCTTTTCACCTTTGAAATTAAATGTCAAATATACTTGTACAAAAGTGTAACGATGGTTTACAGCCAATGTTAAATAGGTTAATATAAAAAGTGAATGATAAATTGCAGTGATATACAAAAAAAATTCCTCACTTACAGTTCTTAGTTCACGAATGAAAAAAGAGATATACAGGTTAAAAGGAGGTTGTAGATAAACGGCATAATTGGCAGCGTTTCCATAGCCTTTTGCGCTAAATTAATAAGTAGGGGGTCGGATTAGATGAATAAAAAATTCTGGTTATCTATCCTCGTTATAGGTCTTAGCTTAATACTTTTAATTGGATGTTCGAAAAAAACGGTGAAAGAAAATGAACAGGATGAAAAGGTAACGTTGAAGATGCTGATCGCGGTCGATGAAGAAGTGTTCAAGAATCGCTTTAAGGATCAGATTAGTGATGCTTTTCCTGATATTAATTTAGAGTTAATGGAAGGGAATCCAGCTGATATTGATCAGCTTCAGGAGCTATTTGCTAAAGGGGAAGTCCCGGATATTATCACCGTTGCACCATCTGTTGAGTATATTGAAAATTTGGATTTACTTATGCCGGTTGATGAGTTAATTGAAAAACATAAATTCGACTTAGGCATTTTTCGAGAAGGAATTGTAGAGGATTTACGCGCGTATGATCCCCTCGGAGAAGGGCAATTATATGGATTGCCAATCGAAGTGAGTATGACGGCTATGTATTATAATAAAGATATTTTTGATAAGTTTGGTGAAGATTACCCAACAGACGGCATGACTTGGGATGAGGTCGTTGATCTTGCCCGGAAATTGACTGATGAACGTGATGGTATTCAATACAAAGGCGTGCAAATCCTCAATTGGGCGACGAATATACCTTATAAACAATTGAGCATACCTGGGACAGATCCGAAAACGGGAGAGGTTTTATTTGCAGATGATCCGCGGACAAAACAATATTTTGATTTATTAGCGAGCATCCGAGATATTCCCGGGATGCAAGAGGTCGATGAAGATAAGCCAGATGGGTTCCATGAAAATCAACAAAATATTGCCATGTGGGTAGCAAGTGCTACACATTTGCCACTTATTGCTCCTGTAGACGGATTTAATTTTGATATGGTCACAACTCCTGTTTGGAAGGATCTCCCTAATATTGGCCCATCGGCTGTTGCTCTATCTTTTAATATTACTAAACAAAGTGAGCATCCAGATGAAGCATTTAAAGTCATTGCCCATTTAGCTAGTCCGGAAGGGCAGAAAGTATTATCACGTGCTGGCAGCCCACCAACGATCGAAGATACAACAGCATTTGATGAATTTGGCAGTCAGATCGTTGAACAATATGAAAACAACTATAATGCAAGAGCGCCATTCACGCAAAAGTTGGCGCCTGTTCCACCATACTCCAAATATGATGAACCTTTATTGGGGTTTATGAATGGAAAAGCAAATGAGTTTTTACAATCAAATGAAGACACCGTGACATTTATTCGCAAATTGAAAGATGAATATGAAACGGTGGTAAAAGAAATGCAGGGAAAAGAGTGATAGAAAGGTAGAGTTGGAAATGTCCTTCGAAGATTTTCGTCAACAGATTGCGCCGGGGGTTCGGCAATGGTCTCGGCAGATTATATGTCATTCCGGCAAACAGCAAATCCAGATTATTGAAGTGCAACCTGGGCAAAAGCAGCTTTTCTTTGAAGCCGGCCTTACAAGCAAAAAAGTAATTGGGATGGAAAAGACAACCGAGCAGGCGGCGGCTGTTTGTCAAACAGGGCATCGAGTGATCGCAGCCGTCAATGCTGACTTTTATAATATGGTCAATGGTTTGCCTTTAAATCTAATGATTCATCAAGGTCAACTTTTAACAGCTCCCAATCATAAAACAGCCATTGGCTTTAAAGACAGTGGGAAAGCAATCATTGGCATACCAGAATTATCTGTAAAAGTAAAAATAAATCATCATGTTTATACTGATCCATGTACCGTTACCGTAAACAAAGACCGAAGAGAAGATCAATTGGTGCTCTATACAGAAAATTTTGCGGAACGGACCGGGACAGATGATGATGGAATAGAGGGTTTAATTGAAATGGATGAAGGAAAAGTCCAATCTGGTTGTTCGGTGAAAGGAACGGTTTTAAAACTTGTAGAGGGTAAAGGAAATAACCCGATAAAAAAGGGGCAAATTGTTTTCTCAGGAAGTGGAATGGCAGCCAAATGGTTGCGGCAAAACGTCAAGGTAGGAGATCAAGTAGAATGTTCATTTGTACTGGCAGGAGAATGGGCAGATGTAACAGAAGCTGTAGGAGGGAATCGCCTCCTTGTGGATAATGGTTTGATTTGTGAGAACGCCGAAGCAGCAGGTGATACGATCGCCCCAAGAACAGCGGTTGGGATCAAACAAGATGGCTCGATTTTTCTAGTGGTGGTCGATGGGCGACAACCAGGTTATAGTGAAGGTGTTACGATTAAAGAATTAGCAGAGCTGATGGTGAAACTAGAAGCGGTTAAGGCGCTGAATTTCGATGGCGGCGGTTCCTCAACAATGTTAGTGAGGCAGCCGGGGGATTTACGGGCAACGATCGTCAATCGACCATCGGACGGCGCTGAACGGGAGGTAGCGAACTCCCTTCTCCTTATTAGCAAGGAGGAGGCAGGCTCCCTTTCCCAACTGGTGATTAGACCCCAACACTTGATTATTCTTGCAGGAAGCAAGCATACCTTTATGGCCAAGGGAATCGATGCGTCCTATCAACCTCACCCAATCGAAGAAGAAATCACCTGGTCTGTTGAAGGGAACATCGGAGAGATAATGGGTCAAGGTCAATTGATCGCAGGTTCTGAGCCAGGAGAAGGTTTTATTAGTGCTGCTTCTGCTGGTGTAACTGGTCGTACTGGAAAAATTAAAGTGGTGAATCAATTAACAGAGCTCGCGTTTCCTCAACAAGAAATAACCATTGATCATGGTATGGTGTATCAACTAGACGTATTGGCCTTTTATAAGGGGAAAAAGGTGAATTTTGACCCTGCATGTTTAGAGTGGAAATTTGCTGGAACGGTCGGAAAAATCGATCCAAGCGGAATATTTACAGCTTTTGCACAAAGTGGTCAAGGTACGGTCACTGTTAGCTATGGGCAAGTGAGTGCTTCATTGAAGGTGGAGGTAGGAAAAGAACCGTTTTTGCTGGAGGACTTTGAAAATGGGATTGATAATTGGGAAATAAAAGGGGATCGTTGTACAGCTATCAATTTGGCAGTAGCCACAAGTCCAACTGATCCCGTTCGTTTCGGACATCATGCATTGCGAATCGATTACAATTTTTTAAATCAAAAGGGAATTTCTGGCGTATATGCTTTTCCGAAGCAAATGGTTGCATTAGAGGGTTATCCAAATAAAATAGCGATGTGGGTCTATGGAGATGGGCAAGGACATTGGCTAAGAGCACAGTTACGGGATGGCAAAGATCAAGCTTTCGCCATTGATTATACAGATAATAAGCAAGGCGTCGATTGGAAAGGGTGGCAATATGTAGAGGCCGAACTTCCTAAGGGTCGCCCACTTCCCTTAAAAATGGAAATTCCCTTTCGCTATCTGGCGACCAATGACGAACGAAAAACAACAGGCACCTTATACATTGACCAAATTCGTGCGGTTTACGGCGAAACGAAATGCAGTGAATAAGAAAAGCGCAAAAGGTAATCACTACTGACCAATAAAAATTCGGATATGGAATGAGAGAAAAAGCCGTGATCTCCTATCAAGAAGATTGTCGGCTTTCTATTTTTGGTTCGGAGTCTACATTCTTCGGGAACAAAGTCCGCAGCTTAAACTTCGCGGCCCAGTGGCATTCCTATTCTGTTCTCTTGAAAGCCGACGATTCCCTAAAATGAATTTCCGATGGGAGCACGATTTTTCTTGGTGTTTCTGGTGCGGTATTTTCAATTCGTTCAATCAGTAACTGGGCGCCTAAATAACCAAAATTATAGGATGGTTGTTCGGCTGAAGTGAGAAAAGGTTCAGTGCCCAGGTAATTAGGAAAACTGTCATAACAAACAACTGCAATATCATCAGGTATTTTGATATGATTTTCATTCATGTATCTGACTATATTTGTCGCAATGAAATTACTCGTAGCAAAAATCGCCGTTGGGCGTTCATTTTCAGGCAGATCAAGCATTTTTTTAACTGTTTCGGAAATATCACTGTCCCGTAAAAAATGGCTTTGGTGAATCCAGTTTTCATTGATGGGTAATTCATGTAAATCCAAAGTATCGAGATAGGCATTATGGCGTTCCTTTGCGGTGGCAATTTCCAAAGGTCCATTGATAATCGCAATTTTTTTGTGCCCTTGTTTAATTAAATGCTCCAATAATCTCCGAGTCGTCATTTCGTTATCACTTAAAACTTGGTCACAAGCTAAATCCTCGATAAATCGGTCAATCAAAACATAAGGGATTTTATACTTCGCCAATTTTTGTAAGTTTTTTTTCGATGAATCATTTGCCGGAGCGGCTAAAACCCCATCTGTACCCGTTGAGATCAGCATATCAATATATTTCGATTCTTTGTCAACATTTTCATCACTATTGCATAACATTAGTTGATAGCCCATTTGCATCGCCTTATCCTCAGCACCTCGGGCAATATTTGTGAAAAATGGATTTGTTATATCTGTTACCATCAGCGATAAAATCTTTGATTTTTTAGAAGTTAGACTGCGTGCCGAGCTATTGGGAATATAGCCTAACTCTTCTATAACAGCCTCCACTTTTTCTCTCGTTTTTTGACTAATGTTTCCCGAATTATTAATAACACGAGACACCGTCATCGCGGAAACATTTGCCTTTTTGGCTATATCATAAATCGTGACCAATTCCTGATCCCCCTCGTTCATGTTACAAAAACCAAAATCATTCAATATTTGTATATATCATACCTATTATATGCGAATATGTGCAACATTGCATTCATGATCTATAAAGGAAAAGTACCTTTGATCAGTAGATAACCGAATTTTTTTGAAAAAATGGTTTGTTAAAGAAAATGTTTGAAAATTCTAAAAAGTAATTGACAATCACTATAAAAATTGTTACTGTTAAATTACCGGTAACAGATAGTCATTCGAATGCCTTATAATAATCTTTTACGTCTTACGTTACGAAATTGGAAGATACGAATTGAAAAGAACGATTAGAATCGGACCCTGTAGAAAGCTTTGCAGTTGGGATGATTAAATTTGATAATCGATTATCATTTAGTTTTTTTAAAAAAAATGTAAACGCTTTATTAGAATGTATGGGGGGACAGCTATGAAACTAGCTAAAAAAGGGATTTGTTTTTTATCGATATTATTATTGTTGTTACTTGCAGCCTGTAGTAGCAGTACAGGTGGGCAAGAGGAAGATGGGGAAAAGGGTTCCGAAGAGAATACCAATGCGGAAGCGAATGTGGAGGGTTCAGACGAAGAGATCACACTTATCTGGGCCTATCAAGGGAATGAAGAGCAATATCGGGAAGATGTAGGGAGGTTTATTGAGGAGAAGTTTCCTCATATCTCGGTTGAAGTATATGATGCAGGTACAGATCATCCTGAAACGCTGGAAGAGTTAATAGCAAAAGGCAAAACACCTGATATTGTGACGATGGGCGCGATTACTCATACGAGTCACCTAAAAAGATTTGAACTCGATTATGATATGAGTGAGTTAATCGGGGAAACAGGCTTTGGTTTAGACCGTTATGAACCTTCCTTTGTTGAATTTGCCCGAAATCAAGACCCCGATCAAGAGGGGAGATTAGTCGTCCTTCCAATAACACGTCCTTCTTACTCTTTGCATTATAACAAAGATGTATTTGATATTTTAGGAGTTGAGTACCCAACAGATGGGATGACATGGGAAGAGGTAACAGAACTCGCAAAAGAATTGACACGTGAGGTAAACGGTACTCAATACCGCGGGCTTGATTTAGATACCCCTTATGATGCTTATACTCAATTTAGCCAGGAGTCAATCGACCCTGAAACGAATGAAGTGCTAATCACAGAATCTGAAGCCTATAAAAGATATCTAGGGTTGATAGGCGAGGTAACATCGATTCCCGGAAATTATCCTACAGAAAAACCTGGAGATCTTTTGCATAATTGGGGAGAAGAATTTGGTAAAGGCAACGTTGCTATGACACCGATTGGAACAAATTTTGGCTGGTTAGAACAAGCTCATATCGATATTGTTACGTATCCTGTATGGGAAGGGTATGAGGGAATTGCTCCACAGCCACGTGGCAGGGGGCATGCCATTACTCGTACAAGCGAACATAAAAAGGAAGCCCTAAAGATTCTTGATTATTTGCTGTCTGAAGAGGTACAAACAATAAAATCCAAAGAAGGGACAGCTTCACCGCTGCAAAACCCAGAGATACATTCTGTATTTTTAGAAGATAAGCCCGAATATAAGGATAAAAATCTTGAGTCCTTATTTCTTCATAGCTATGCTGTAGGTCCTTCTAAAAAGTCGCTCTACGGTGATGGAGTTATCACAACGGCCGGAATTGAATACGTTAATTCTGGGAAAGATTTAAATGAATTTTTACGGATTTTGCAAGATCAAGCTGAGAAAAACGTGCGCTCTCAGATAGAAAGTGAGTAATGACCGGAACAGTACCGAGAACATCATCCAAGGGTATTGTTCTCGGGCACACTAGAGAGGTCTATACTTTTTATGGGTATTGTAAGCGTTTTAAAAAACTGTATAAGGGGGAGCAGCTATGAAACTAGTTAAGAAAGGGATTAGTTTTTTATCTATAATGCTGTTGTTGTTACTTGCAGCTTGTAGCCACAGTACAGGTGGACAAGAGGAAAATAGGGAAAAAGGTTCTGAAGAGAATACGAATGCGGAAGCAAATGAGGCGGATGAGGAGGTCACGCTGACATTTGTTGCCCCGTGGAGTGATGAGCAGGTCGAGGAGCGGTTTAAAAATGAGTTTGAGGCTAAATATCCTAATATTAAAATAGAGTCCATTTCGAGTTGGACAGATGCAGAGGCATTTGAAGAATTATTCTCGAAAAAAGTTGTACCTGATGTTTATCTCGTTTTGGGTGACTTTGAGGAAATGAATGAGCTCGATATGGCATACCCGCTCGATGATTTGGTAGAAAAGAATAATATGGATTTGAAGAAATTTCGTGAGGGTGCTATTGAAGCAATTCGTTCACGTGATCCTGAAGGGGAAGGACGTTTATTAGGGATTCCAGTGGAAGATGTTGTAATTGGTTTATTTTATAACAAAGAAATTTTTGATAAATTTGGGGTGAATTATCCAACAGATGGAATGACTTGGGATGAAGTGATTGAGCTTGCAACGAAAGTAACTGGCGAAAGAGATGGAACGCGCTATTATGGCCTTGAAACCCATAGTCTTTCACAGGCGATCTTACAACTTTCGGTGACGGGTACAGATCCAGAAACAGGTGAAGTTTTATTTGATCAAAAACCCGAATATGCCCAGTATTTTAATTTAATTAAAAAAATCTACGATATTCCTGGGAATATCCCGGATAACCCTGAGGATAAGGATGGGTTGGAAGGTAGAAATGTTGCGATGAATTTAAGAACAGTTTCGAATATACCGGTTTTTCTTGGAACTGAAGGATTAGATTTTGATGTTGTCTCTTTCCCGAGTTGGCCTGATAAGCCGAATGTTGCTCCAAACAATTTACCCTTAACACTAGCAATTAGTCCGCATAGTGAACATAAAGAAGCGGCATTTAAACTGTTAGAGTTTATCAATTCGAAGGAGCAGCAAATTAATATGGCCAAGGTTGGAGTAGCTCCTGTCTTGGATGATGCAGAAATACGTTCTTATTTAGCCTATAAAGACGGTGAAAAAGTAGAAGGACTTAATATTGAAGGTATTTATTCGGGAACCCCCGCTGAACCTGCTGAATATTCTCCATTTGGTCCGGACGTACTGTTATATGGTGGGAACTTTATTGGCGAAATGACGACGGAATTCGTCAAAGAGTATACGGAATCAGGCATTGACGTCAACACATTTATTCGAGAAATGCAAGAAAAGTATGAAGCCAAAATAGAAGAAGATAAAAATAGAAAGTAAATGAAAAAGTAAATGTAGCTTATAAAAAATGCTGTTTTACAATGGACTAAAAAGTGGCATCAAAGCATGGGTGTCACTTTTTGTTTTATTTGTACTAATATTTTTTCACGGTTATCACTTAGAGAATATTGATATTATGACTATTTTGGCGGGAACATCTAAAGTGTATCAAGTCAATTTCTTTCGTATCGGTATGCCAGCTGCTACTAGGGTCAGATGTATATGGTACTCATAATGAAAATTGGTAGGAAAAAACATCATTGCTCTAATTCGTAATACACGAGCAACAGCAGAGGTAATAAGTAATCGGGTTCAATATGTTGAATTTTAGGGAATTTGTGGGATCTCAAGAAAGCGAATCAATAGATTTTTTAAAAATGAGTTGACAGCGCTTTTACATGGTGGTACGGTAGGATTACCGGTAACATATTCAATTATAACCCTTTTCCTGAGTTTACTCCGTCAAAATTGAAAGAGGTGTCTGGATTGAAGGATCGTAGTGAGCGGACTGAGTGGTTTTTAGAAGACCGTTTTGGCCTATTTATCCATTGGGGATTGTATACGATTCCAGCTAGAGGTGAATGGGTGCGCAGTTTTGAAAAAATAAGTAACCAAGAATATCAACCGTATTTTGAAGAATTCAATCCTACGCATTACAACCCAAAGGAATGGGCAAAATTGGCAAAGGCAGCAGGGCAGAAATATGCTGTTTTAACAACGAAGCATCATGATGGATTTTGCTTGTTTGATAGTCAATTGACCGATTATAAATCCACTAACACGCCGGCCAAAAGGGATTTAGTGCGAGAATATGTAGAGGCTTTTCGAGAAGAAGGTTTAAAAATAGGATTTTATTACTCTATCATTGATTGGTACCATGAGGACTATCCAGCCTACGGTGATCGCCAGCATCCAATGAGAGATCATGAGGATTTTAAAAATAAAACCGTTGATTTTGATCGCTATCTTGAGTATATGCATGGGCAAGTAAAAGAATTGCTTACCAACTACGGGAAAATCGATGTGATGTGGTTTGACTTTTCATATGATGATATGACAGGAGAAAAATGGAAGGCAACAAAATTAATCAACATGATTAGGGGATTGCAACCTGAAATTATCATTGATAACAGACTTGGTGGCAACATTATGTCAGCTAATCCTGAGGTGTACGCTGGTGATTTCTACTCACCAGAACAAATCATTCCTCCTCAAGGCATATTAAATGAAGCAGGTGAGCAGGTTCCTTGGGAAGCTTGCATTACGTTAAATGATCATTGGGGCTATCATGCAAAAGATAAAAACTATAAATCAGCGAAACAAGTGATTCGCACACTTGTGGAATGTGTCAGTAAAAATGGGAATTTACTTTTAAATGTTGGTCCAGATGCGAAAGGGATCATTCCAACAGAGTCCATTGATATTTTAGCAGAAGTTGGGCAGTGGATGGATCGAAACGGTGCAAGCATCTATGGATGTAAAGCAGCTGATTTGCCAAAGCCAGAATGGGGGCGCTATACGCAAAAAGGCAATACATTATATGCCCACGTTTATGATCGAGGGATTGGTCCGATTTACTTCGCAGGTCTAAAAGATAGAATAAAAAAAGCGAGATTGCTAGCGGATGGATCAGAGTTACATGTCAGCACACCATGGATGGCGGAGCGCTATTCCGATGAATCCGGGGCTTTTATTACTTTGTCGGGCGCACGTTTGCCAGATGACAATGATACCGTGATTGAGCTGGAATTATACGAATAAAAGGAATTGAAAGGATTGTTCAATATGAAGATAGGTTTAAGTACATATAGTTTGTTGGGCGCGATTAATAAAGGAGAAATGACTGTATTAGATGTCGTCCAATGGATTGCAGATAATGGTGGCGAGCATATGGAGATCGTTCCTTATGGTTTTACCTTAGTTGATAATCTTGAGTTAGCGGATGCCGTTCGAGATAAAGCAAAAGAAGTGGGCATTGAATTATCCAACTATTCGATGCCAGCCAATTTTGTGCAAGAAACACAGGAAGAGTTTGATAAAGAAGTAGCAAGAATTAAGGAACATGTTGACCTGCTGCATCGAATGGGGATCAAGCATATGCGGCATGATGTAACGGCTTTTACTCTACCACCTGAAAAGATTACGATTGAATGGTTTGAGAAAAATCTACATCTCATGGTAGAAGGCAGTCGGCAAATTGCAGATTATGCAGCACAATATGGCATCACGACGACCATTGAGAATCATGGACAATGCGTACAACATAGCGACCGTGTGCAAAGAGTCGTACTAGAGGTAGATCGACCGAATTTTAAAACAACAGTTGATGTTGGTAATTTCCTTTGCGTCGATGAAGATCCTATTGTCGGAGTGAAGAAAAATCTACCATTTGCCTCTCTAGTTCACTTTAAAGACTTTTATATCCGTCCATTTGATGAGAATCCGGGTGGCGGTAAATGGTTTACATCAGCTAATGGGAATTATCTAAGGGGTTCCATAGTTGGTCAAGGCGATATTGACATCCGCAAAATTGTCAAACTCATCAAGGATTCTGGATATGACGGCAACATTACTCTTGAATTTGAAGGTATGGAAGAATGCCGAGAAGCTTCGAAAATAGGTATGGAGAATTTAAGACGTTTTTGGGAAGAGGTTTAAAGGAGGATATATCGGGTGATGTATGTCATCCGATAATCTTAAAACTCAACTGTAAGCGATACCATTACCTTAATTACTTTTACTAACCATCGAAATTTCAATAACGCATTGCTTTAAGGTAAAAAACATATAAAATCCTCACTAATGTTGAAAAAATCCAAGAAAAATATTGCCACAAAAAGAGAGGGATTGTAGATGGTTGCTTTCGTGTAGCAGATCAAACCTTTGGGGGATTTGAAAATCACCTATCAATATGAAGATCACTAAAAAATAGGCTGACATAATTACACATGCGAACCGCTGTGCAGGTTATATGAACCACTAATTGGTAATGACAACGTGAACAGTTCATGAAGACTGTGGTGTAATCTGACTTCCGATCATAGATATTAGGAATTGTACCTTTCTAGGTTTACCCAGTCATAATAGAGGGAGGTGACTAGAATGAAGGATGGTGTGTGATATTATCGGACAACGAACAAGCCTGTCTATTCTTCGACACGACCAGCTATACGTATAAAAAAGTTGCTTAATTATAAACGTATCCAAAAATTAATAAGATTAAAAGAATGCGAGGGAGATAAGATTATGAGTACACTAAATATTCCTACTTCTAAATACAAGAATTGGCCAACTCATTACGGAAACCCAGAATGGTTCATTCATGACCGTTTTGGATTATTTATCCATTGGGGGTTGTATTCCAACGCCGCACGTCATGAATGGGTAATGAATCGAGAAAAAATACATCCAGATAGATATAATAAATATTTTAAATTTTTCGACCCTGATTTATATGATCCGAAAAAATGGGCTCGTGTGGCTAAAAATGCTGGCATGAAATACTTTGTGATTACAACGAAACATCATGAAGGTTTTGCCCTGTGGGATTCTAAGCTAACAAACTATAAGGTGACAAATACACTAGCCAAGCGCGATTTATTATTAGAGATGGTGAATGCTTTCAGGGAAGAGGGATTAAAAGTAGGTTTCTATCATTCTCTCATTGATTGGCATCATCCAGAGTTCCCAATTGATGGATTGCATCCACAGCGTGATGATGATGATTTTAAACAAGAAGCTTCTAATCGTAAAACGGAAAATTACGTTGAATTTTTACATGGCCAAGTACGAGAATTATTAACCAATTATGGAAAAATTGATTATCTTTGGTTTGATTTTTCTTATCCGAATGCCGATTGGGGCTGGTCTAAGGGGAAAGGAGCGGATGATTGGAAATCAGAGGAATTAGAAAAAATGATTTTCGAGTTGCAGCCGGATATTATCCTTAATGATCGACTTGATTTAGGACGTGGGGTGAAAACACCGGAACAATATCAACCAAACGAGGCACTAGTAGAGGATGGGGAGCCGATCATATGGGAAGCTTGCCAAACGCTCAATGGTAGCTGGGGATATGATCGCGATAATTTGGATTGGAAGTCACCAGAAATGCTGATAAAAATGCTAATTGATAGTGTTTCAAAAGGCGGAAACCTTTTACTGAATGTAGGGCCCAATGGGCGTGGAGAATTTGAACAGAGATCCATTGACACTTTGAATGAAATAGGGGAGTGGATGCGAGTGAATTCGCGCTCCATCTATGGGGCAAATGCGAGTGAATTCACTGCTCCTGTTGATTGTCGTTATACGCAAAAAGGCAACCGTTTATATCTGCATATTTTTTCCTGGCCATTTAGACATATTCATTTAGAGGGTCTAGCTGGAAAAATAGAGTATGCCCAATTGCTCCATGATGCGTCAGAGGTTCAATATAAAGAACATGATCCGAATGAAGAATTAACTCATATGTCAACTAGAATTACACCGGGATCCGTAACGTTGGATTTACCTATTCAAAAACCTGAAAGCGTGATTCCAGTTGTTGAGATATTTTTGAAGGAAGAGAACTAAAGAAAAGAGGGTAAATCCCTCTTTTCCACATCAATTCAAACCTGATTCACCTTAGTCTATGAGATTTCATTCGTCAAAATCTTGTAGGTGTTTCATAAAAATCAAGGGGGACAAGTGATGAAGAGAAATTACAGTTTTTTTGTATTGTGTATTTTTAGCCTAGGTATGATACTTTCTGCTTGCAGTGGTGCGACCGAATCGGGAAAGCAACAAAAAGAAAAGGAGGAAAAAGAAGAAATCATTACAGAGGTTTGGGATGAAGAGGGAGAGCCAACCACTGTAAAAGTATTGTACCCATGGGGGGAAGATGCATTTGAAGAACATATCGTGAAACCATACAAAGATGAAATTCCGAAAAACATTACACTGGAATGTGTATGTGAGGAGGCCCAATTGGAGCCACTTCAAGAAATGAATGCGAAGGGGATCGTTCCGGATATTATTTTTGCCAATTGGGGGATTGAGCCGCTTGTTGAGTTGGACATGCTGGAACCAGTTGATGAGTTTGTACAAAAATATGATGTCGATTTAGAGGCATTTGATCAAAGTGTGATTGCCTCATACCGTGCAATGGATCCAGATGGGGAAGGTCGCTTAATCGGTATGCCGACATTTGTGGACACGCTGGGTTTATTTTTTAATAAGGATATCTTTGATTTATTCGGGGTGTCCCATCCAGATCCGGAGAAACCAATGACATGGGCAGAAGTTCGTGACCTTGCTGCGAAAATGACTGGTGAAAGAAATGGTGTTCAGTACCGCGGATTGGAAATGGGGGAAGGTCTGACATCATTTGAAGCGACGGTTCCGTTAAAAGAATTCGAAATGAATTGGACGGATCCGGAAACGGGGGAAGTGATCTTGGATGAATCTCCTGAAGCGAAACAATATTTGGATTATATGAAGCAGATTTATAGTATTCCAGGGCTGTATGATCCTGCTAAAGAGGCAAGGGAAACGGATAAATTCGGGGAAAAAACTGCAGCAATGGCAATCTCGTGGCCAGGATATTTTAGATGGGGATTAGGAGGGGAGCCGGAGGAAGCGAAAATGATCGATGTCGCCCCAATTCCAGTATGGGAAGAGGGAGGGGTGGGTCCTCGTAAATGGGCGCATCCATATGTACTCAATAAATATAGTGAGAATCAAGATGCCGGCTTCCAAGTCATGTGGGCTATTTCTAGAGTAGATAGTTTGGATCCATTAAAAAATCCGAATAGTGAATTTAGTGAAGAGCATGAAAACTATCCGATCTATGAGGGAAAGAATATGAAAGCTTTCTGGAGTTACGAGGGGGCGATGCCACCTGAACAAATTAGCAAGTGGGATGATTATGTGGATCTTGCCGGAAGCTTAGAAAAATTAGCAGAAGGAAATATGGACACAAACGAATTTCTACGGGTACTGAAGGAAGAATCAGAAATTACGATTAAAGAGGCGATGAATAAATAGAATTGGAGGATTGGGAATGTTAGTAGAAGAGCAAACCAAAGCAACAGAACGGATAAAATGGTGGCAAGAAGCAAAATTTGGAATGTTCATTCATTGGGGGCTATATGCAACATTAGCAAAAGGCGAATGGGTGATGGCTGCCTCGAAAATCCCAGTGAAAGAATATGAACAGTTCGCTACACAGTTTAATCCAAAGGAATTCAATGCAAAAGAATGGGTTGGTGTGGCGAAAAGGGCCGGGATGAAATATATCGTCATCACAGCAAAACACCATGATGGTTTTGCGATGTATCATTCAAAAGTAGAGAAATTCAATATTGTGGATGCTACCCCATTTGGACGTGACCCGATGAAGGAGCTGGCAGAGGAATGTCAAAAACAAGGAATAAAACTATGCTTCTATTATTCTCATGTAATTGACTGGCATCATCCTCATTCTGTGCACGAATATTATAACAACACATGGGATTATAATCTTGAGGAAAAAGCATTTTACAATTATTGGCACAATCTTGCTAAGCCGCAAATTCAAGAATTATTAACCCAGTATGGAGATATTGGCTTACTATGGTTTGATACGGCGGGTGGTTTATCCAAAAAAGATAGCAAAGAATTAGTGGAATTTGTCCGAAGCTTTCAGCCTAATTGTTTAATCAATAGTAGAGTCAGTCATTGGCCTAATATAGGTGACTATCAATCGAAGGGCGATAATGAAATTCCGATGTACGGGGAAGATTCTGGTCCATGGGAAACACCCATGACTTTAAATCAATCATGGGGCTATAGTGATAGAGATCAAGTTTGGAAAACACCTGAATCGATTATCTGCAAAATGGTCAATATCGTCAGTAAAGGAGGGAATCTATTATTAAATGTTGGTCCAACGGCTGAAGGGATTATTCCGGAAAAATCAGTGGAAGTTTTAGAACAAGCTGGAGAATGGATCGAGCGAAATGGAGAAGCGATATATGGCACAAATGCCAGTCCTTTTCCATATGAATTGGAGTGGGGAGCTGTCACAATCAAGCCAAGTAGGATGTATCTCCATGTCAATAATGAAAAATGGTCAGATCAGCTCAAGTTGTTTGGCTTAAAAAACAAAGTAGTCAAAGCCTATTTATTAGCGGATTCAGAAAGAAGAAACTTACCGATCACGCAATCCTATACAGAATCGATTGATCATCATGTTCTTGGGATTGATTTGCCAAAATCTGCTCCTGACCAGTATATCTCCATCATTGTACTTGAATTAGAGGGGAATGCCCAAGTAGATGACCAATTTATGCAACAAGTGTCTGGTTCCGTCAATCTGGATTTAGTACATGCAGAGACCGCTGTAGAAAAGAATGAGAAAACGGCGAAATGGGATTTTAAAATCACACAACCTGGTGCTTTTGATGTAGTATTAGTGAATTTCAAAAAAATAAATACTGTTTGGGAGGATCATTATCATGAGGAGGTGAAGGTACACATCGCTGGCCAGGAGCTTAAGACAATTCCGCAAGAAGATCAGCTGATAAAAGATTCGCCAGCATGTCAATATCCCTATAGTGAAGTTCACTCTATTCTTGGCCGTGTTCATCTTTACGATAGCGGAAATAACTCTTTAACGTTGACTTGTAACAAGATTCAAGAAAAGTCATTTGGAACAGAAATTTGGCAAGCAGAAGCAGTCAAATTGCGATCTATCAAACTAGTGCCTGTTGGCAAAAAATAAATGGATAAAAAGTAAAGGAAGCTCAAGACTTCCCGCTTCAAATCGTAGAGCGATAGGCTTCTAGAAAAACATCTTGATATGAAAAGGGAATGATTAAAACATTCTTTAAATGGGGGGTATCAATGATGGTTCAGAAGAAGTTTGTCATGCTTTTTATTTTATTAATTTCATTGGTCGTGATGTCTGCTTGTAATAACAAGATAAAAGAAACGACTCAAAAAGAGGATGAAACACAGAATGATCAAGCCGAAGTTCCGGAAATGCCGGATGAGCCTATAACGTTATCTTTTATGCTTCCATGGGATGACGAAATGTTTGCAAACTATATTAAGGATGATGTGGAAAAACATTTCCCGAATATTACATTGGAGCTTGTTGGTCTAACAGTAGATGCTGCCGGGCTTGAGGAAGCTTTTTCGAAAAATATGAATCCGGATATTGTGTTGGCTCATAATGGCTATGAGGTCTTGAAAGAATTTGATGTCGCTTATCCTTTGGATGATCTTGTTGAACAGAATCAGTATGATTTAGACCGATTTAGAGAAGGTCTTATTGATATTGCTCGTGCCCGGGATCCTTATGGGGAAAATAAGCTTTACGGCATTCCGTTTGAAGATCTTGTACCTGTTTTGTATTACAACAAATCGATTTTTGATAAATTTGGTGTCGATTACCCAGTGGATAATATGACATGGGACGAGGTCATTGACCTTGCCAGAAACGTAACTGGGGAAAAGGAAGGAACGGCCTATCGAGGACTAACATTTGGTTCATCATGGTATTATTCCTTTCCACTAAGTCAATTATCTGTTAATGGAACAGATCCAGAAACGGGTGAAGTTTTGTTCACGCAAAAAGAGGAATTTACGAAATACTTAGATTTAATTGACCAAATTGTTTCCATTCCTGGAAATTTCGAGCAGGAAATGGAGTCTACTTTCGTGAATCAAGACGTAGCGATGACATTACATCATTTAACAAATATATCAAGCTATGTAGAAGCAGGGATTGATTTTGGTATGGTTAGTTTCCCAGTCTGGAAAGATAAGCCAAATGCCGCACCGTATAAATTTATTGGCCAGACATTGGCAATTAGCAAGCATAGCGAAAATAAATTGGCGGCTTTTAAAGTCATTGAATATTTAACATCAGCGGAAAAACAAACGAAAAACGCAAGCATGGGCAGAATTTCACCTTTAAAAGACTTATCTGTTATGAGTCAATTTTTAAGTGAACAGTTTCCAGATAACGACTTTAATATCGAAGGTGTTTTATCGGTTCCACCTGCAGAACCACCCGTTTATTCAAAATGGGGACCATTTATTCAAATTAACCCGAACGACTTTTACAGTGATATCGCAGTGGAATTTATCGAATCAGGTGAGGATCCTGCGACGGTGTTAAGGCGGATGGAAGAGACCTATCAGACGAAGGTAGAAGAAGAGATGAATCGAAATTAATAATAAAAGTTACAGTTAAAACAAGTCGGCGAAAGTGTGGCTTGTTTTAGCTGTTTCCAAAGGTAAAAAAGAAGCTACAATAGCGACAAAAGAAGTATTATTTTTATAGTCCCACTACTAGAGATTTGCTTAGTAGTTGTTGGTTTTTATTATCTAGATAATTCAAAAAACGATTGACTTTTATTTTTTGCGGTGTTATATTAAATTTACCGGTAACATAACCCATTCGAATGTAGGTAATTGTATATATTAATTAAAGTAGTGTATAAGAAAATAATTCTCTTTTAAGTGTAACTAACTTTATAAAGAGTAAAAAATGAACAGAATATGAAACTGGCTGAAAAGATTGTCGGGATGATAAACCATCACCCGATTATCTTTTGCAATAGAATGTAAGCGATATCAATATACGTAATATTCCTTATTATTCGACAAGTTGTGACTATATTTTTATTTTGAAGGAGGGGTTTACATGAGAAACACGGTACTTGAGGAAAAATCAAGGGGCGGTATTGCTCTAAAAAAAATGAAAAAGACATCACCCATACAGAAAATGAAGAATAGCTGGCAACTATATGTTTTATTTTTTCTTCCACTTCTCTATATTATTGTCTTTCATTATATTCCCATGTATGGTGCGACCATCGCTTTTAAAAATTTTAATCCTGTTCAGGGCATTTTGGGAAGTAATTGGATTGGTTTTGATCATTTTGAACGTTTTTTTAAATCTCATGAATTTTGGCGGGTCATTAAAAATACGCTTATTTTAAGTTTTTACCAATTAATCGCTGGTTTTCCTTTTCCCATATTGCTTGCATTGAGTTTAAATTATGTGAACAAAAAACACTTCAAAAAGACCGTGCAGATGATTTCTTACGCCCCTCATTTCATTTCAGTTGTTGTAATGGTTGGAATTATCCTTGTTTTCCTTGAACCACAAGGGCCGATTAATAGTTTACTTACCTTAATGGGAATGGAACCGATTCATTTTATGGGAAATGCAGGATATTTTAAATCAATCTATGTTTGGTCAGGGATATGGCAAAGTGTTGGTTTTGGCTGCATTATCTATTTAGCTGCCCTCTCAAGTGTCAGTCCAGCCCTCCATGAAGCAGCCATTATCGATGGAGCCTCGAAATTACAAAGAATATGGCATATAGATATTCCCGGTATATTACCAATAACAATTATTTTACTCATCCTTGATATGGGAAATATCTTGAATATCGGCTTTGAAAAAGCATTATTATTGCAGAACCCTCTGAATTTAAGAAGCTCTGAAATTATTGATACTTATGTATATAAAGTGGGACTTGTTTCGGCTGTTCCCAATTATTCCTACGCAGCTGCGATCGGATTATTTAAATCGATTATTGGTCTTATTTTAATCTATTCTGTCAACAGATTTTCGAAAAAAATAGGACAAGAAAGTCTATGGTGATGAATCAAAGGGAAAGAAGTGATCATAGTGAATGTGAATGGGGTCAATGATACAAGGGTTGATAAAATTTTCTCGATAATAAACCATGTGATTTTAAGCATTCTTCTCATTGTATTTCTTTACCCACTGATCTATATTGTGAGTTCATCCTTTAGTTCTTCAGATGCAGTAACAGCGGGTGAGGTATGGCTATGGCCGGTTGATTTTAGTCTCGAAGGCTATAAAGCTGTTTTTGCTTATAAACAAATTTGGACGGGATATGGAAACTCTTTATTTTATATGATTGTCGGTACACTTATTAATATTTCCTTAACGATATTGGCAGCTTATCCTTTATCAAGAAAGGATTTTTATGGTCGTAATTTCTTTATGCTTTTATTTTTATTCACCATGCTTTTCAGTGGGGGATTAATTCCAAATTATTTGCTTGTTAAAGAATTAGGAATGCTGAATACCCGTTGGGCAATGATCATTCCAAATGCAATGTCTGTATTTAATGTGATTATAACGAGAACATACTTTAAAATGACGATCCCAGATGAGCTTCATGAGGCAGCTAAAATGGATGGTTGCAGCGATTTTAGATTTTTAGCAAGAATTGTGCTTCCATTATCAGGACCAATTATTGCGGTGATGGGATTGTTTTATGCTGTTGGTCACTGGAATGCTTTTTTCAACGCATTAATTTATTTGCGAGATCAAGATTATTTTCCTTTGCAATTAGTTTTAAACAATATTCTCGTGCAAAATGAAGTGGATCCTGAAATGTTTACAGATGTAGAATCACAGGCTGCGATTTCGGGTTTGCGGGAACTTTTAAAATACTCACTAATCGTTGTGGCCTCTATTCCAGTCCTTGTCATTTATCCGTTTGTTCAAAAACATTTTGTTAAAGGTGTGATGATTGGCTCATTAAAGGAATAGCCTTCCTTGATTGGCACCTTTGCAGGTTTTGAAAGGGGGAGGACGCTGTTTATAAGTTCTGATCAATCATTTAAGTGATATTAAGGGGGGATTTTATTGGAAAAGGCAAAATTATCTTGTTTATTCTTTGTTGTATTGATTTTTCTTGTACTTTTAGCGGCTTGCAATAATGAGGAGAAAACAGGTGGTAAAGCCAATGATGCAAAAGACATTGAACTAACGGAGCCTGGGACATTCCCTATCACGAAAGAAAAAGTAACAATGAGGGTATTAGTACCTTCTCATGCTCTGGTAGAAGATTATAAAACAAACAAATTTACAAAATGGTATGAAGAAAAAACTAATGTTCACATCGAATGGGAAGTAATTCCCAGTCAAAATGCAGAAGAAAAACTAAATTTAGTCTTATCCAGTGGTGACTTGCCAGATGTCATTATGAACAGTCCAGTTACCCTTTCACAATTAATGATTTATGGAAGTCAAGGAATGTTTTTGCCGCTAAATGACTTGATTCAGGATTATGGAACAGATGTGAAAAGTTTCTTAGATGGAAGACCAGATATTTTAGAGTCGATTACGGCACCTGATGGGAATATCTATTCAATGCCTTATATTAATGAATGTTACCACTGTACATTGGCACAAAAACTATGGATCTATCAACCATGGTTAGATGAGCTTGGACTAGAGATGCCAGAAACAACAGAAGAATTCTATCAAGTTCTCAAAGCTTTCAAAGAACAAGATCCAAATGGAAATGGCAAACAAGATGAAATACCCATTGCTGGAAATAAAGATCTCTGGCCTTTTCCGAGTTATTTAATGGATCCATTTATTTATAATGTAATGTATGTAGAAAATGGAAAAATTCAAGTGCCTTATACAAAGCCTGAGTGGAAAGAAGGACTAAAATATATACACCAGTTATATGATGAAGGTTTAATGGCAAAAGAGTCGTTAACCCAAGATCAAGATCAATTAAAACGTTTAGGGAATTCGAAAGAAACTATTTTAGGTATGGCCATGGGATATTGGCAAGGTGATTTCATGACTGGTGGTGGCAACAGTGGTAAGTGGTTAGATTATGTAGCTGTTCCACCATTGAAAGGGCCAGATGGGAATAGGGTTTCTTGGTATCAACCACCTGTACCAGGTAGGGCTTCCTTTATTATTACTAATCAGACGAAGTACCCTGAGGTGGCTTTGCGATGGGCGGAAGGGTTTTATCAAGAGGAGGTAACCTTGAGAGCAGTAATTGGTGAAAAAGATAAAGATTGGCGTTGGGCCGAAGAAGGAGAAGTAGGGATCAATGGTAAGCCGGCAAAGTGGGTACGTTTAGCCTCCTATGGAGAAGTCCAAAATACTCATTGGGCTCAGCAAGGTCCTGTTATTAGAACAAACGAATTTAGATTAAGTGAAATGACAACAGATGAACAGCCCCTTGAAGCACTTCTTTATAAAGAAACGAAGGAAAAATATGAACCCTATAAGCCTGATGAGGATATGATCGTTCCACCACTTTATTTTAATGAAGAACAATCAGCTGAATTAGCAGAGATTGAGGCAACGATCCAAAACTTTGTTGATGAATCAAATGCTCGTTTTATTTCTGGGGATGATGATATTGACAAAGGCTGGGATCAATACCTTGCCACACTAGAAGGAATGAATTTGGATCGGTACATCGAAATTTATCAAGAAGCGTTTGATGAAAAATACAAATAAGCATTAGGGGAGGAGAAGAGATAATGCAATACAAAAGTGTGACAGGTCAAAATACCAATTGGCCGACTCATTATGGAAATCCAGAATGGTTCATTCATGATCGTTTCGGATTGTTTATTCATTGGGGATTATATTCAAATGCTGCCCGTCATGAATGGGTAATGAATCGAGAAAAAATCCATCCGGATACGTACAATAAATATTTCAAATTCTTTGATCCTGATTTATTTGATCCGAAAAAATGGGCACGTGTGGCTAAAAATGCGGGCATGAAATATTTTGTGATAACAACGAAGCATCACGAAGGGTTTGCTCTTTGGGATTCTAAACTAACAAACTATAAGGTGACAAATACACCAACACAGCGGGATCTGTTATTAGAAATGGTCAATGCTTTTAGGGAAGAGGGTTTGAAAGTTGGTTTCTATCATTCTTTGATTGATTGGCATCATCCTGAATTTCCAATTGATGGATTGCATCCCCAACGAGATGATGAGGATTTTAAAAGAGAAGCCTCTAACCGTAAGATGGAAAATTATGTGGAATATTTACATGGACAGGTGAGGGAATTATTAACGAATTACGGAAAGATTGATTATCTATGGTTTGATTTTTCTTATCCAAATATGAACTGGGATTGGGCAAATGGAAAAGGAGCAGATGATTGGAAATCGGAACAATTAGAAAAAATGATTTTCGAATTGCAGCCAGATATTATCCTTAATGATCGACTTGATTTAGGGCGTGGGGTGAAAACACCGGAACAATACCAACCAAGTGCGGCATTAGTGGAGGATGGTGAACCGGTTATTTGGGAGGCTTGTCAAACATTAAATGGTAGTTGGGGGTATGATCGAGATAATTTGGATTGGAAGTCACCAGAAATGCTGATTAAAATGCTGATTGACAGCGTTTCAAAAGGCGGAAATCTTTTACTGAATGTAGGGCCCAATGGACGTGGAGAATTTGAGCAGAGATCAATTGACACTTTGAATGAAATAGGCGATTGGATGAGGGTGAATGCTCGTTCCATTTATGGCGCTAATGCTAGTGAATTTACCGCTCCTGTTGATTGTCGTTATACACAAAAAGGCAATCGTTTATATCTGCATATTTTTTCATGGCCGTTTAAGCATATCCATATAGAAGGCTTAGCTGGGAAAATAGCATATGCTCAATTACTGCATGATGCATCAGAGATCCAATATAAAGAACATGATCCAAATGAAGTGCTCACCCATACCTCAACTAGAGTGATATCAGGAACGGTTACATTGGAATTACCTATTCAGAAGCCGGATACAGCTGTTCCTGTTGTAGAGCTATTTTTAATAGATTAATCGTGTGTCTTACTTGATTCAATAGGGACTCATACTTGCATCCCGAATCGAACGGCAGTAAGGTCCAATAAATGAAGTTATGCTGATCGGCAAGTTTGTCAGCATAGCTTCGTTGAGTTGTGATGGACAAAGGAGATTATGAATTTGAAATGAATAGACCAAATATTATTTTGATAACTGTTGATGATCAAAGGTATGGAACTATAAATGCCTTGGGAAATAAAGAAGTCATAACGCCTAATTTAGACGAATTAGTTAAAACAGGGACCTCGTTTATTCAAGCACATATTCCCGGTGGAACAACAGGTGCAGTATGTATGCCAAGTAGGGCGATGATTCATACTGGGAAAAACCATTTTAATTGGTCGAGCGATGGAGCTACTATTCCAGATGATCATACTTTATTAGGGGAGGCTCTTCAACAAGAAGGTTATACTACATTTGCAACAGGCAAATGGCATAATGGAACGGAAACATTTAATAGAAGTTTTTCAGATGGAGAAAATATCTTCTTCGGTGGAATGTGGGATCATTGGAATGTTCCTGTTTCAGATTATGATCAGACGGTTCAATATGATAATATAAAAAGCTTTATTACGAATCCAATGTTACAGGATTCCGTAACCCGGATGCACTGTGATCGAATTTATCCGGGAAAACATTCAACAGATCTATTTGCTGAAACAGCGATTGACTGGTTAGATTGTTATCAAGGGAAAACACCTTTCTTTATGAATCTAGCATTTATGTCTCCACATGATCCAAGAAATGCACCTAGGAAGTTTATGGATATGTACGACCCGGATAAGATTGACTTGCCGATCAATTTCGTTGGAGAACATCCGTTTGACTTCGGTGTCAATAATATTAGAGATGAGGTTTTACTTTCCCATCCAAGAAAAGAAGAAGATGTAAGAACACATATTGCTCAATATTATGCAATGATCACCCATCATGATGATCAAATCGGACAAATCATCACCAAACTAAAGCAAAAAGGACTATATGAAAATACCATTGTTGTGTTTTTAGCAGATCATGGACTGGCACTTGGGCAACACGGATTACTGGGCAAGCAAAATAATTATGATCATAGTGTAAGGGTTCCCCTAATTTTATCAGGACCAGGCATACCAGAAAATGAACTGAGGGATAGCTATGTCTACCACTTTGATATATTCCCAACCCTTTGTGATTTAATTGGTATAGAGATTCCCACTTCTGTAGAAGGGATTAGTATGCTACCTGTACTAAATGATCAAACGGTCTGTTTACGTGACAATCTATATTTCTCTTATGCAGATAAAGTGCGTGCAACAAAAGATAAACGCTATAAATTAATAGAATATATTGTAGATAGCACAATTTATACGCAGTTATTTGACCTACATGAAGACCCGGCAGAGATGAATAATTTATATGATGTGGGAGGATATGAAGAGATCATCCCCCAATTACGAGAGCAAATGCAAAAGTTTAGAGATGAATGGAATGAGGAACGGCACCCAACTGGAAAAGCTTTTTGGGAAAATTATCGGAAGTATCAAAAATAAACATATGGTTGAGTGTATAAGGGGATATTTTCGCGATCGCTTTGCTGAATTTCTTTCCGGTAAAGAAGAGACGAATACTTTCATTCGGGAGGCCACTGAGGAACGCAAAGCTACAGAGTAAATTTGAAATGAGGGTAACAATGCAAAAACTTTGGTATAATCAACCCGCCCAAAAATGGATAGAAGCCCTCCCCATCGGAAATGGCCGTTTGGGAGGAATGGTTTTCGGTGGAATCCATCAAGAGAGGATTCAATTAAATGAAGATTCTATTTGGTATGGAGGTCCGCAAAACGCCAATAATCCAGATGCCAAAAAATATTTACCTGAAATCAGGCAATTGCTATTTTCGGGAAAACAACGAGAGGCAGAGCATTTAGCTAGAATGGCGATGTTTTCTCAGCCAAGATATTTACATCCGTATCAGCCACTAGGTGATTTATATTTATGGTTTCTTCATAATGAGGAGTCTTTTGCGGAATATCGTAGAATCTTAGATTTAGAGACAGCTATTACATCGGTTCAATATCATATAGGAGAGGTTCGCTTTACGAGGGAATATTTTAGCAGTGCGGTGGATGAAACCATGATCATACACTTATCAAGTGATAGGCCGGGAGCATTGAATTTTAGTGCGAATATGATGAGGCGTCCGTTTGACATTGGAAGTAGGGCGATAACTTCTAATACTCTTTTGATGCATGGGGAGTGTGGACGGCATGGTGTGGAATTTTGTACGGCCATCAAGGCAGTAAACGAAGGTGGCGAGGTCAAAACGATCGGGGATTCGATCTCGATTGAAAAGGCAGATGCGGTAACCCTTTTCCTTAGCACAGCCACCACTTTCCGTTATCAAGATCCTGAACAGGTTTGTCTAGAACAAATTGAAACCGCCTCCTTAAAAACTTATCCCGAATTAAAAGAGGCTCATATAACAGAATATCACGAAAAAATAGATCGTGTTCATTTGGAACTTTCAAGTGATACAAAGAAAAATGTACTTCACCTTCCTACAGATCTTCGTATCAAACGTTATCAAGAAGGGGAAGAGGATGTAGCACTAGAGTCTCTCTTTTTTCAATACGGTCGCTATTTACTCATTTCAAGTTCAAGACCGGGTAGTTTGCCCGCAAATTTACAGGGAATTTGGAATGATCAATTCACTCCTCCATGGGAATCAAAATATACGATCAATATCAATACCCAGATGAACTATTGGCTGGCGGAAGTGTGCAATCTTAAGGAATGTCACGAGCCTCTGTTTGATTTAATTGAAAGAATAAGAGAAAAAGGAAGGGTGACAGCGAAGGAGTTGTATGGATGCAAAGGATTTGTTGCCCATCATAATACGAATCTATGGGGGGAAACGCATATAGAAGGAATCCCCCTTTCTGCCTCAGTTTGGCCGATGGGTGGAGCATGGCTTTCATTGCATCTATGGGAGCATTATCGATTTGGACGAGATGAAAGCTTCCTTCGCGATCATGCCTATCCTGTTATGAAAGAAGCGGCTGAGTTTTTCTTGGATTATCTTGTAGAAAATGAGAATGGTCAACTAGTGACAGGGCCATCGATTTCTCCAGAAAATACGTTTAAACTTCCGGACGGGACGAAGGGAACCGTTTGTATGGGGCCAGCTATGGATAGTCAAATCCTTCACTTCTTATTCACCGCTCTCCTAGAAGTTGGGCAAATTTTAGAGCAAGAATCTGATTTTATGATAGAAATTGAGAAGACGGTGGCCCGCTTACCAAAAATACAAGTGGGGCAACATGGTCAAATTATGGAGTGGATCGAGGATTATGAGGAGGTTAATCCCGGACATCGTCATATCTCTCAATTATTTGCCTTACATCCAGGGGAAGAAATCCATCCCGTTCATACTCCTAAATTGGCTAAAGCTGCCACACGAACATTAGCAAGGAGACTTGCGAATGGAGGCGGTCATACTGGATGGAGTCGTGCTTGGATCATCAATTTTTGGGCAAGGTTACGTGAAGGCGAAAAGGCGTATCAAAATATTCGTCAACTGCTGACAACTTCGATTTACCCGAATCTATTTGATGCGCACCCACCTTTCCAAATTGATGGTAATTTTGGTGCTACAGCAGGGATAGCGGAGATGTTATTGCAGTCTCATGCAGGCGAGATTGTGCTCCTGCCTGCGCTTCCGAAGGCTTGGTCTACCGGGAATGTAAAAGGCTTACGCGCTCGTGGTGGATACGAGATAGATATCATGTGGGAGAATGGGAAGGTGAAAGCTGTAAACATTGAGGCGACAAATAATGGTGTATGTAAAATTAGAACATATCTGCAGCCATCCATAAAAAGCAAAAACGAATATATCCAATCAAAATGGGAAAAAGATACCTTGGAATTCGAAACGAGAGCTGGACAAGTTTATCGTTTAACTTACAAATAAGCACTCTAATGCCATCGTCTTTATACTTATCGTTTTTTAACCTTTCCTTTATATGTCCATACTTACCAAAAATTCGACTTATGTCGTTGATATCTACTAAACAACCACCTGCTTTGCAGGTGGTTGTTTAGTAGATATCGCTGAAATTAGTTGTCTGTAATTCAAAGGCGTTCCCTAATGACACAAAGTTCCCGATACATACAGCTTCCCCTATCTAGCCACGAATATTTTTGACTTCATGTATAAAACATATGAAGAATTATTCCACCTTTTGGACTCATCATTTTAACATTACAAGTTTGTAGCTAAGATGGTTCGATAACCTTCTGAGTCGGAACCATTTTATAAAGACAAAATTGTTGTCGGAACATTAATTATTTTGTCAGGAAAGCAAAAAAGTAAATTAATTGTATTTTCTAAAATATAATTGACATATATTGTTTTGGATGTTACGGTAATATTACCGGTAACATAAAGTGGTTTTTTGATTCAGTTTCTCATTTTCGACTTAAATTTTAGAAATAGAAAGAGGTGTTTTGAGTTTTAAAAAATTGGTTGAGTACGAACAGTTTATAGAAAGCACAAAGCGCTTAAGAATGATAAGTTAACTGTTCTAGATTCTGTCCAATGGATTTCTGATTTAAATGGGGAAACCATATGGAAATTATTATTGTGATTTTGCAATAGTTAATAAACCAGAATTTACTAATGGATAAGCTTTAGTGAGAATAAATTGCAAACTATTAAATGTCTGCGATTTGAGCGGAAGAAAATTTGGAAAGGAAGTTGAAATAGTTAAGAACATGTTGCTTTATTATTGAAAATTTAGAAGGGTAAATAAGTTGACATCACAGAAAACCGTCGGCGTATATACGTTATCGGTAACTAATTACAATCACTTATATATTGGGTAGCATTAAAATTGAAGTTTAAATATTTTATATTTTGACATCTTAATTTGTAAGCGTTGTCGAAACTTTGTGGTTGCTTCTCGTAAAGCTGCCCAAAGTTCACTCATACATTATCCACCTAACTTTTTGTCTAACTTAGGTCCAACAAAGGCAAAAGAGTAAGCAAAAAATCCTCACGATAAAACACAGGAAATTCATAACCCTTAGTAATCCTAGCAAAAATTCCTTCAAGACTGGATTTTAGAAAAAGACTTTTTATCTATAGAAATAAGTAATTTTGAGCTCATTGAAAACGGTAAAATAGCATCATAACTAAAATATAAAAATAGGGGAAGTAACATTTATTTTATATATTTTTATTAACCTATTTAATTTATTGTCGGTCCCTATTTATGTTTAAATTTATATCCCTCATTAAGAATCTAACTTAAATAAAAAGTTGTATACTTGGAGGCGTTATTATGAAAAATAAATTGTTCAGTATCCTATTTATTATTGCTTTTATTCCGCTTACTGCGTGTAGTGGAAATCAAGAGTCAACAACATCTAATAATAAGGACGACGTTGTGGAATTAACATGGCAGTTTTGGGGAGGGGATGCCGATCGTGAAATTTGGGAAGATATCGCGAATGAGGTTAATGAAAAGTACCCAGAGATAAAAGTTAAGTTACAAGTTGAAGATTTTAATAATTACTGGACAAAATTAAAAACACAGTTAGCTAGTGGTACCGTTGGAGATATTATTAGTATACGCAGTTTAGAAGTACCTGTTTATGCCGAAATGGGAGCTTTTGAGCCTTTGGATACTTATATTGATTCCGATCCTAATATCGATTTAGATGATTTTAACGAGGGCATTTTGGATGGAATGTCGTATATGGGGGAGGTTGTTGCCTTGCCATATGATTATGGTGCACCTACACTTTATTACAATAAAGATTTATTTGATAAATACAACGTTCCATACCCAGATGAAAACATGGACTGGGAAGGTTTTGTAGATCGTGCAAAAAAAATAACACATCCTGAAGAACAAGAGTATGGCTTTGCCTTTCCCGGTACTCTCTGGAACTCCGTACCCTTTATTTGGCAATTAGGTGGTAACTATTTAACTGAAGATGGAAAATATGTGATGAATCAATCGGAAACTATCCAAGCGTTTGAATTTTTATCAGATCTAATGTTTGAATATAAGGTTGCCCCATCAGCCGAGGAAACAGCTTCTAATCCATTCGATGAGAGGTGGCAAGCTGGTAAAGTAGGTATGATTATTGAGGGACCTTGGAGCTTATTAAGTTTTAAACAGTTTACTGACTTTGAATTTGATGTTTCTACATTACCATTGGCTCCAACGGGGGGAAATGAGAGCTTTATTGCAGGTTCAGGATTTGGTATATCTGCTAACTCTAAATATAAAGACGAGGCATTCAAGGCAATATCAGTTATAACTGGTAAAGAAACGTTAAAAAAACTAGCAGACAAGGGAAGAGCGTACCCAGCAAGAGATTCAGCCGTCCAAAGTTTTAATGATAGTAGTGGCTTAGAACATGTTGAAAACTTTAAAGAACAAGGTGACAATTCAAAGGCATATAAGACTACTCCAGAATTTACAGAAGCAGAAAATATAATTGATCAAGGATTGGAAAATATCTTTTTTGGAAATTTAGAAGCAGAAGAGGCGCTTAATGCTATTCAGGAAAAACTTGATAATGAGATTAATAGTAAATGACCTTGCATTTTTGAGGAGAGTCCATTTACTCTCCTCTTATAGAAAGCTCCATGAATAGGAGGTAGTTCTAAAGTGATCACTTCAAAGGCTGCAGTGAAATCGACAATCAAAAATACTACAAAGGTAGATAGACGCAGGAAAATAATAAATATATTGACTCCGTACCTATTTTTATTGCCTAATATACTTGGTTTTCTCGTTTTTACCGCATTACCCGTTATTGCTTCAATTTTATTAAGTTTCTTTGAATGGCCACTATTAGCAGCCCCAAAGTTTGTTGGACTGGATAATTATATAACATTATTTACAAGAGACGAAGAGTTTGGAAGAGTTTTGCTAAACACATTTTATTACGTAATTGTTTTATTACCGTTAAATCTTATTGTTTCTATTGGTGTTGCAGTATGGTTAAACTCAGTTATGAAAGGCGGAGCACTTTTCAAAGTATTGTTTTTTATGCCTGTTTTGGCTCCAATGGTAGCAACTGCCCTAATTTGGAAATGGTTATATCAGCCAGACTATGGTTTGATAAATGCCTTTTTAGGGACAATTGGTATTCAAGGGCCGAATTGGTTGGGAGATCCGAAATATGCAATGTTATCAATTATAATCATGAGTGTGTGGGCTGGATTTGGGTATAATATGATCATTTTTATGGCGGGCTTACAAGGGATACCTGATACGCTTTATGAAGCGGCATCCATAGATGGTGCTAGTAAATGGACACGTTTTTGGAAAATTACATTACCGATGCTTTCTCCCACACTGCTATTTGGTATTGTGATGACAATCATTTCTTCTTTTCAAGTTTTTGATCAAGCGTTTATCATGACTAGTGGTGGCCCGATGAATTCAACAAACACTATTGTTTATTACATTTTTCAAAATGGTTTTGAATTCTTTAAAATGGGCTACGCTTCAGCAATAGCATGGATATTATTTGCAATTATATTTGTAGTAACATTTATACAAATGCAATTACAAAAACGTTGGGTCCATTATGAATAAAGGAGAGGAATCATGGAAGATAAAACTTCTAATTTAAAAGCAAGCTCGGATAAAGTTTTCCCTGTATTGAATTACATTATATTACTTTTGTTAGGATTGATGTTTTTAGTTCCATTTCTATGGATGTTAAGTACTTCAGTAAAGCCATCTAACGAGATATTTACTATCCCTCCTAAATGGTTTGGTAATAGACTACAGTGGAGTAATTATAAAGAGGCATGGGAATACTTTCCGTTTGCACGCTTCTATTTAAACAATATCATTGTTTCTGTATCTTCTGTTTTATTGGTCTTATTTACTTCATCGTTAGCTGCCTACGCGTTTGCTCGTATGCAATTCCGTGGCCGAGATATATTGTTTTTACTTTATTTAGGTACCTTAATGATTCCTGGGCAGGTAACAATTGTTCCGCTCTTTATTTTAATGAAATATTTAAATTGGGTTGATACTTACCAAGCGTTAATTTTACCAGGGTCTTTTACTGCTTTTGGTACTTTCTTACTTAGACAATTTTTTCTTTCAATTCCATTTGAATTGGAAGATGCCGCAAGAATAGATGGTTGTTCGAGATTCGGGATGTATTGGAGAATTATACTACCATTATCTGGACCTGCACTCGCTACGCTAGCAATTTTTACATTTATACAACAGTGGAATAACTTCCTTTGGCCATTAATCGTGACAAATTCAGATTCTATGAAAACGCTGCCCCTCGGAATTGCGATGTTCCAAACTCAAAATGGAACGCAATGGCATCTTATGATGGCGGCATCCGCTATAGCAATTGTACCAACTTTAATTCTGTTTATATTTGCGCAAAAGTATTTTGTAAAAGGGATCACGTTAAGCGGAATGGGTGGAAGGTAAGTGTTAACAATTAAACTTGTAACTTTGATTTTCATAAAAAGGAAAAATAAACCGATATGTTAGAAAAAATGGGATTTACTAAACTTTTGTTTAGTTATCTAATAAATTTTTGGAGGTTTTATTAATGACTGTTATTAATGAAGCAACTAAAGTAGAAAATTGGCCAGCAAACTACGGTGATCCAAGCTGGCTGCTTCAGGATCGTTTCGGATTGTTTATTCACTGGGGGCTGTATTCCAATGCTGCCCGACATGAGTGGGTGATGAATCGAGAGAAAATTCATCCAGATACGTATAAGAAATATTTCAAATTTTTTAATCCTGATTTGTATGACCCAAAAAAATGGGCAAGTGTAGCTAAAAATGCAGGTATGAAGTATTTTGTGATTACGACAAAGCATCACGAAGGTTTCGCTCTTTGGGATTCCAAACTAACAAATTATAAAGTGACTAATACTCCTGCCAAACGTGATCTATTACTAGAAATGGTAAACGCATTTAGAGATGAAGGGCTGAAAGTTGGTTTTTATCATTCTTTAATTGATTGGCATCATCCAGAATATCCTATAGATGGGTTACATCCACAAAGGGATGATGAAGAATTTAAAAAAGAAGCTTCTAATCGAAAGATGGAAAATTACGTTGAATATTTACATGGGCAAGTACGAGAATTACTAACCAATTATGGAAAAATTGATTATTTATGGTTTGATTTTTCTTATCCAAATATGGACTGGGACTGGGCAAAAGGAAAAGGAGCAGCTGATTGGCAATCTGAGAAATTAGAAAAAATGATCCTAGAGCTACAACCGGATATTATCCTAAATGATCGTCTTGATTTGGGAAGGGGAGTTGTAACACCAGAGCAATACCAACCTAGTGAAGTTTTAACTGAAAATAATAAACCTATAATTTGGGAGGCCTGTCAAACATTAAATGGTAGTTGGGGATATGATCGGGATAACCTAGACTGGAAGTCAGGAGAGATGTTAATCAAAATGCTGGTAGACAGCGTCTCGAAAAATGGGAATCTTCTACTTAACGTTGGCCCTAATGGACGGGGAGAACTGGATCAAAGATCCATAAATAGTTTAAATGAAATTGGTGAATGGATGAGAGTAAATTCGCGTTCTATATATGGGGCGAAAAATAGCCAATACACTGCACCGATTGATTGTAGATTTACTCAAAAAGGAAATCGGTTATATTTGCATATCTTTTCCTGGCCTTTTAAACATATCCACTTAGAAGGACTAACAGGTAAAATAGAATATGCACAATTTTTACATGATGCTTCGGAAGTGCACTTTAAGGAGCATGATCCAAATGAGAATTTAACCCATACATCTACTAGAATAGCTCCTGGAACAGTAACTTTGGAATTACCTGTCCAAAAGCCTACTGTAGTTGTGCCTGTTGTTGAGTTATTTTTGAAAGAATAAAGATAGAGGCGGAGTCACGTTTTGCATGGTGTCTTCCGCCTTTTCCGTTTCAATTAGATAACGCTTGCAAATATAATTGACAACATCATAAATTGTTTGTTATTATGATGGTACCGATAACACAATCGAAAATTTCCAACATATCAAATAGGAGGTCGTTTTATGGAGAAAGCGTTTCAATCAGGAATCTCCTGTATTGTCATGGATGATAAGGATAATGTTGCAACCCTTCTAAAAGATGTCAAAAAAGGAGAAGCACTAACATACACTCAAAAAGGGGAAGAAATGCAGATCAAATTGGAAGCGGATATAGATTTTGGCCATAAGGTAGCGATTTCCCCGATTACTAAGGGACAAGAAGTGATCAAATATGGCGAAGTGATTGGGGCGGCGACATCTGATATTGGAGTAGGCGAACATGTTCATGTCCATAATATAGAAGGCATTCGAGGACGAGGCGATAAAAAGGGTGAGGGGGTACAAGAACATGCAAACGTTTAAAGGCTATCGGCGTGAAAATGGAAAGGTTGGCATTCGTAATCATCTATTAATTTTACCTACGGTCGTGTGTGCGAACCAAGTTTGTGCAAGGATTCAACAGCAAGTTCCTGATTCAGTCGCGATTCCCCATCAACACGGTTGTAGCCAAGTTGGGGATGATAAAGAAAGAACCCATAAAGTGTTGGTCGGAATGGGGAAAAATCCGAATGTTGGAGCGGTTTTAATTGTTAGCCTTGGTTGTGAGGTCATTGATGCCAGGGAAGTCAAAGCTGAAATCGAGGAAACAGGAAAGCCTGTTGTCTGGATTGATATTCAAACAGAAGGCGGTTCCATTAAAACCATTCAAAAAGGGATCACAGAGGCTAAAAAACTAGCGAATATCATTCAGGAAACACCAGTCGAGGATGTACCTGTTTCTGAATTAATTGTTGGAGTTAAATGTGGCGGCTCTGATTTCACCTCTGGATTATGTAGTAACCCCGCTTTAGGAAAAACCTCTGATCAGCTTTTGGCTAATGGAGGTACAATTGTAATGGGAGAAACAACCGAAATTATTGGAGCAGAACATCTCGTCGCGGAAAAGGCGGTAAGTGAAGAAGTAAAAGATAAGCTTTATAGGGCAATTAAGGGATTTGAAAATGAGATCGAGCGCATGGGCGTTGATATGCGTGGCGGGAATCCGAGTCCTGGGAATATAGCGGGGGGATTATCTTCGATTGAAGAAAAATCGCTTGGCTGTATTAGCAAGGCGGGAAATGCGCCTTTAAAGGATGTCATTCCATTTGCCGATGAAATCCCGGCCAAAGGTTATTATTTTATGGATTCCCCAGGAAATGATATTGAATGTGTGACAGGGATGGCGGCAGCTGGTGCACATATCGTCGTGTTTACAACGGGAAGAGGAACACCGACAGGAAATCCAATTATTCCGGTGATCAAAGTAACAGGAAATGAACTTACCGCTAAGAAAATGGCGGATAATATCGATATCGATACAAGCCCTGTTTTACAGGGAAAAGAAACACTAGATGAAGCCGGGCAAAATATATACGATTTCATCTTGGAAGTTGCGAATGGTGAACAAACAAAGGCGGAGATATTGGGCCATGCCGAATTCAGCATTAGTCGAATTGGGATTAGTTTATAAAAGGATCAACATAGAGGAGTGATGAGATGAAAAGACTAGAAAATCGCGTAGCCCTTGTCACCGGTGGGAGCAGTGGAATTGGAGCTGCAATTGTGCATAGGCTTGCGGAAGAAGGTGCTGATGTAGCCATTAATTATAAATCAGCCGAAAATCTTGCTCAGGCAAACGCCCTAAAGAAAGAATTACAAGAATCATATAATGGGAATTTTATGGTTGTGCAAGCGAATGTCGGGATCAAGCAAGAGGTCGATCAAATGATTGATGAGGTAGAAAATACATTAGGACCTGTCGAAGTGCTCGTCAATAACGCAGGCATTGCTCCGTTTCAACCATTTCTAAATGTTTCAGAGGATCTGTGGGATGAGACTTATCGAACAAATGTGAAATCGATTTTTTTAACCTCTCAACGGGTCGCTAAAAAAATGATCGAAAAACAATATGGAAAAATCATTAACATTGCCTCGACGGCGAGTGTGCTTGTCACAAGTCCGGTTGTCCCTCACTATATCTCTTCCAAAGCAGCTGCTAATCAGCTTACAAAAGCTTTGGCAATCGAGCTTGGCAGACATAATATCAATGTGAATGCAGTCGGTCCTAGTACAGTGGATACGGATATGTGCCGTGATTATTTAGCAGACCCTGAGATTCGGGAACAAGAAGTCCAAGCAAATCCAATGAAGCGTTTAGGTACCGAAAAACAAATTGGTGATGCCGTTGTCTTTTTGGCATCAGATGAGGCGATGCAAATCAATGGTCATTTATTAATGGTAGATGGCGGTTTGACGGTGAAAGCAGCCCAACCTGAGGATCATATGCAGGAAGCACGGGAGGTTATAAAATGAGATTAGCAGATAAAGTGGCAGTTATTACAGGATCAGGCAGTGGAATTGGCAAAGCAACAGCCTTAAGCTTCGCCGAAGAAGGAGCCCATGTGATCGTCAATGATGTCAATCCGGAGCATGGTCAACAAACCGTCAATGAGATTAAAGAAAAAGGGGGAAAGGCTTCCTTTTTCGAAGCAGATGTGACGATCCCAGAATCTGTGCAAGCTTTAGTAGATTATGTAATCAAAGGACATAAAAAGATTGATATTCTCTTTAATAATGCGGGCATAAGTAATGTTGGTAGAGTGGATGAAGTGGATCCAGATGTATGGGATAAGGTGATGGATGTCAATGTGAAAGGTGTTTATTTAGGCTGTAAGTATGTTGCCCCACATATGATCGAACAGCAGAGTGGCTGCATTATTAATATGTCTTCTTGTGTAGCTGAAATGGGACTAGCAAAGCGTGCTTTATATGCGGCCTCTAAAGGAGCGGTGTTATCTTTAACAAAATCAATGCAAGTCGATTATGCGCCTTATAATATCCGTGTCAATGCCTTACTTCCTGGCACCATTTATACACCATTTGTGGAAAACTATTTGAAAAATTCGTATGATGACCCCGAAGAGGCGATTAATGGGATTAAGAAAAGACAACTTAGTGGAGACTTAGGAAAGCCGGAAGATGTCGCCAATGCTGCCCTGTTTTTAGCTTCGGATGAAGCGAAGTTTATGATGGGCTCTCCATTGTATATTGATGGTGGCGTCGTATTTGGTAAAAATGCATAACAAATAGAAAAGGAGCTATCATTCATGAAACTATTAACATATGAAGTGCAAGAGCTACATAAATTAGGCGTTCAAACGGACGAAGGGATTATTGATATTCAAGCGACTGCAGAGAAAACGGGGATTTCAGAAGTAGAAACGGATATCATGGCTGTTATTGCAGGGGGAGAACAGGCAATCAATCAATTATCGAACCTATTGAAACAGGCGGAAGAAGCAAACACAGTAGTTTATGTCAATTCCGAAAATCTAGTGTGGGGACCAAGTGTGACAAGACCTCATAAAATTATTTGTGTGGGGTTAAACTATCGCAAGCATGCAGATGAAACGAATGCCCCATATCCAGAGTTTCCCATCCTCTTTAATAAATTTGATAATACACTAACGGGTCATAATAGTGAGATCCCTGTGCCGAAAGTGACCGAAAAGCTCGATTATGAGGTCGAACTTGCGATTGTGATCGGGAAAAAGGCCAAAAATGTCAATGAAGCAGATGCCCTTGATTATGTATTTGGCTATAGCACAGCGAATGATCTCTCCGCTCGCGATCTACAAATGAGAACACCGCAATGGATGCTTGGAAAAATTGGCGATAAATTCAGTCCAATGGGACCCTATCTTGTCACAGCGGATGAAGTGGGCGATCCTAATGATCTAAAATTGAAAACAATTGTAAATGGGGAAGTCAAACAGGATTCGAATACATCCGATATGATTTTTAACTGTGCCGAAATCGTCAGCTATATCTCTCAATATTTAACACTAGAACCGGGGGATGTCATATTAACAGGAACTCCTGAAGGGGTTGTGTTAGGATTACCAGAAGATCAACAACGCTATATTCAACCAGGTGATGTGATTACCTGTGAGATCGAAAAACTAGGTGCTTTAACGAATTATTATGTAGAGGAAAAGTAAAGGTCGGGTGTACTGTTTATGTTAAAAGGAATACCAGCTATTTTATCACCAGACCTCATGAAAGTTCTGATGGAAATGGGACATGGAGATGAAATTGTGTTAGCGGACGGAAATTTCCCATCCGCTAGCCATGCCCAGAATCTGCTCCGTTGTGATGGTCATGGGATCCCAGCGTTATTAGAAGCGATATTAAAATTCTTCCCTCTTGACACATATGTAGAACACCCTGTCACACTAATGGATGTGGTAGAGGGGGAGCAATTTCAACCGACCATTTGGCAGGATTTTGAAAAAGTGATTCAAAAAGAACATGGTCCTGCTCTCCAAATGGAATACTTAGATCGTTTCACATTTTACGAACGCGCCAAAAAGGCCTATGCGATTGTGGCTACAGGAGAAGCGGCCCAATATGCCAATATTATCTTAAAAAAAGGTGTCGTTAAATAAAGCCCACGCAACTTATCACCATATCTCTATTTTTATAGAGGTGTGGTGATTTATTATTAAGGGACATAGTAAAACTTAAAATTCTCCGACTATAGGGGGGAGAACTTATGAACCGGAATTGGTTTCACCGGATGTTGTTAGCGTATACACCCGTCTTTTTTATTATTATTCTCGTTTTATTTTTTATTTTCTTTCAGGTTTTAAATGATCAAAGCAAGCGGGAAGCCGTGAATATAAATGAATCATTGGCTGGACAAGCGTATCGATATATCGATCGGAGTTTGAAAGAGATTGATCATAGAGTTTTAAGAGAATCGTTGATCAATCAAAGTTTTAAAGCGTTTTTAGATGAACAAGATATAGCCGATGTACCAGTGAACCTTGAGGCCTATAAGGCATTGCAGGAGTTGAAAATAAACTATCCGATGATTGATTCTGCTTATTTAGTTCGTGATCATGATAAAACTGTTTTGAGTCTTAGTACCGTTACAAAAATATCGGATTATGGAGATCATTCCTTTATTGAAAACTCTCCGAATGAACATACATCCCATTGGACTGATCGACGTTTATTTCAAGAATTTCCAAAGCAAAGTAAAAAGGCCGTCGTATCACTAAAACGGCCTGTACCTTTCCATGGAAAAGCCAAGGGTTTTATCGTTGTCAATGTAAGTGTAGATGAGCTAAAGAAAGGAATTCAGGAGATGTATGATCCTGAAGTTAGTTTTGTTCAGCTTACGGATAGGAGTGGAACGGAGCTACTGAATGAAGAAATTCATCCGCCAAAAGATCGTGTCCTTACGCGCTTCACTTCGGATTATACGGGTTGGACCATTGAAAGTGGTCTCTCCAAAAGTAATTTGGCAAGAGTTGTGGGATCTGTTCGCTTATTATGGATGATCATCGCGATCTTTGTTGTGATTACTGGGATCATCTGGATGATTTATATAACCAAAAAAGCCTACAAACCGCTGGAACAACTGGTAGGAAAAATTCATGCAAGTTTTTTAAAAGAGCAACTTGTTCCCTCGCAAAAGAATGAATTTACGCTGATTGCGCAAACATTGGACCGAATGATGGAGCAGTCAAATCGCTATGATCAAGTGGAAGATGAAGTTCTATTGTTTCGCAGGAAATACGGGTTTGAGAAAATTTTGAAAGGGAAAGAGGCGTTCCCAGATTGGGAAAAAGAGATGGAAAAAATGCAATTACCGCCCAAATTTTCCCCATCGATCGTGTTTCTATTGGAAATTGACCAGTATGGTCAATGGAAGCAAAAATTAGGGGAAGAAAAACTCCTTCAAGTTAAGGCTATGATGGAAAAGCGGGCAAGCGAAATGAGCGGTGATTCCGTGTCTGTACTTTGGTGTGGGTGGGAGAATGAGTATCGATTCGCAGGGATTGTGCAAATTCTTAAGGAGGATGTAGATCCGTATCACTACTTCACCGAATATAAACAAGCGATAACGGAACAATTGCCGGTTTCTGTTACGCTTGGATTTAGCAGACGGATTACAATCCCAGAGGAAATGCGCAAAGCATATGATGAAGCGGTAGAAGCACTTGCCTACAAAGCCGCTTTGGGATTGGATCAAATCATCCAATACGAGGAAATGACATTAACAGAAGTAGATGTTTACCAGTATTTAAAACTCGCCCAAGAGACCGTATTTGCCTATCGATTAAGTGATCAGGACTGGTATAAAAAATACTATGAACTTTTCGGGCAAATTAAACAAGCGAAACTGCGTAAAGAGGAAATGATTCATATTATCAACTTTTTTATTTTTCATTTGGAACGGGAAAGGCATTTATTTCCAGAAGATATTCAAGAGCTTTGGAGCAAACATGCCATTTCTCGATTAGCCGATCAGTTGGCGCGGTTTGATACGGTAGAAGAATTGGAAGAAAACATCTTCACGATATTGGATGAGATGTTCAAGCAAATCATAACCCATCGACAAACAAGAAGCTATGATAAAATACTACAAGAAATTAAACGATATATTGAAAGTCATTACGGGGAAATGGATTTGTCCCTTGATCATTTAAGTGATGTCTTCGATTTAAAAGGAAAATATATTAGCAAACTTTTTAAAGAGCATTTTGGTGAAAAGTTCGTCGACTTCTTGACGAGAATTCGGATGGAACATGCAGAGGAGCTATTAAAGACGACTGATGATCCGATAGTGGAAATCAGTAAACAGGTTGGCTATATTAGTCCCAATTCATTTACAAGAGTTTTTCGAAAAGTACATGGAACTTCTCCAGGAGAATACAGAAAGTTACACAAAAAAGTGGATGACACATAATTCATAATGCTAGGTATCTCCTCTTCAACACATAACGAAGCGAGATACCTAGCTTTTTTACTTATTGTTGGAAGGTGAAAAAAGAATCATAGAGAAAATGGCGATGTTTATACTTAAAACAAGGGGATGGCGAAAAAGGGTAAGTAGGGGAAAATTGCTTGTTGTCAGATTTTGTCGGTAATCGTTATGATGATTGTAATCCCTTACATAACTCGCAGAAAGGAGAGGATGAAATGGCAACTGGGAAAGCTGTTATCGAGAAAAACCCGCCTCATCTTTTTACCCAGAAAAAAAACGCAAGAAATTGGAAATTAGTTAAAAAGCATTGGCAACTTTATTTCTTAGTGTTAATCCCTTTAGCGTTTCTGATTACATTTAAGTATGTACCGATGTTCGGAAGTGTGATTGCTTTTAAAGATTACAATGTGATCAAAGGGATATGGGGAAGTGATTGGGTTGGTTTAAAACATTTTACGCAATTTTTTCATCTCCCCATCTTTTGGAATATTATTAAAAATACACTTGGGATTAGTCTATATGGTCTGGTTGTCGGTTTTCCTGCACCGATTATATTAGCACTTGCCTTAAATGAAGTACGCCAAGGGTTGTTTAAACGTTCCGTGCAGATGGTGACATATGCTCCGTACTTTATTTCAACCGTGATTATGGTTTCAATCATTATTGTAGCGCTATCTCCGAATACAGGGATTGTCAACAGCATTCTTGGTTTATTTGGAGTTGAACAAAGAAATTTTATGGGGGAACCAGGACTCTTTAAAACGATCTATGTTCTTTCAGATGTTTGGCAACAAACGGGATATGGAGCAATTATTTATTTGGCTGCATTAGCAGGTGTTAATCCTGAATTGTATGAAGCGGCCAAAATAGATGGCGCTTCCAGATGGCAGAAAATATTGAATATTGATATCCCGAGTATTTTACCTGTGACTGTGATCATGTTGATCCTAAATGTCGGCAATATGATGGCGATTGGGTTTGAGAAAATTTACTTAATGCAAAACCCATTGAATGTCCCGACATCGGAAGTGATTTCCACTTATGTCTATAAAGTTGGATTAATTGAATCAAACTTTAGTTTCTCAGCAGCAGTCGGGTTATTCAATTCCATCATTAATCTGATTTTACTTGTATTCGTCAATTTTCTAGCAAAAAGAATATCCAATAACAGTCTGTGGTAAAGAGGTGAAAAAATGGCTAAGAAAACAAGTAAAGTTCGTGAAACATTTGGCGATCGTCTATTTCTGACAGGGATTTACATTTTTTTAATACTCGTATTACTGATTATTTTACTGCCTTTAATGAACATTCTCAGTTCTTCCTTTAGTCACCCAAGTGCCGTTGTGGCAGGGAAAGTCTGGCTTTTTCCAGTCGACTTTTCGCTTGCTGGCTATCAAGCAGTCTTTGACAACCCGAATATCATACTCGGTTTTAGAAACTCGATTTTGTATACGATAGCCGGTACATTGGTGAATGTTGTGTTAACGATTATGATTGCCTATCCGCTATCCCGGAAGACTTTTTATGGAAGAGGTCTTATTATGGCCGTTCTCGTCTTCACGATGTTATTTGATGGTGGACTCATTCCCTATTATTTAGTTGTCAAAGCCCTTGGATTGCTGAATACACCATGGGCGATGATTTTGCCTGGGGCGGTTGCTGTTTTTCAAGTGATTATTGCGAGAACCTTTTTTCAGACAACCATACCGGATGATTTGTATGAGGCAGCGGAAATGGATGGTTGTAGTGATATGCGCTTTATCACAAGTGTTGTCATTCCCTTATCGAAGCCGATTATTGCGGTGATGACCTTAATGTATGCAGTGGGACATTGGAATGCCTACTTTCAGGCATTGATTTTCCTAAGAGATCCTAATTTATTTCCATTGCAAATTATTCTGCGGGAAATTCTCGTATTAAATTCTGTTGACCCATCAATGATGTCCAATGTGGATCAAGTTCTGGCCTTAGCGGGCTTAAAGGAGCAATTAAAATATGCATTAATTGTTGTCGCCAGTGTCCCAGTCTTAATCATTTACCCATTCGTGCAAAAGCATTTTACCAAAGGGGTGATGATTGGTTCATTGAAATCCTAGCCGATTGTAAGTTGTACTTCATCTGAAAGGAGGGATGAAGGCCAACAGGATGTTGCGTTTTTCTTATAAAAAAAAGGGAGGTTCATGTTGTGAAAAAGAAAAAGTTTGTTGCGATAAGTATAATATTAGCGATGGTGTTTCTTGCTGCTTGTCAGTCAAAGGAATCAGGAAAAAAAGAAAATGAAAGTACAGAAAATATTACGATTAATTCAGTTGGGGAATTACCGATTGTGGAGGAAACGATGACTCTACAAATGTTTGCTCCCCAGTTACCAACAATTGAAAATATGAAAACAAATACGTATACAAAATGGTTGGAGGAAAAGACGAATATCCATATTGAATGGGATCTTGTCCCGGACGATGCATTAAACGATCGCAAACAATTAATGCTTGCAAGTGGAGATTATCCTGAGGTTATTTTTAATGGGAAGCTGACACCAGAGGAACAAATGCGATATGGAGAACAAGGGGTATTTTTACCACTGAATGATTTAATTGATCAATATGCCCCAAATGTGAAAAAGGCAATGGAAGAGCTTGATTATCTAGAACAGTCGATGACCGCACCAGATGGTAATATTTACTCGATTCCACAGGTGAATGAATGTTTCCATTGTTCGTACCCTAATAAATATTGGATTAACAAAAAATGGTTGGATGAATTGGGACTTGATATTCCAGAGACAACAGATGATTTATATACTGTATTAAAAGCCTTTAAAGAGCAAGATCCGAACGGAAATGGAAAAGCGGATGAAGTTCCTTTAACGGCAGCAACTGAAGCAACGATGTGGGGTGGTAATTTCGCCGTGTATTTGATGGATCCATTTATCTATAATGATGGGGATACCTATCTTATCGTCCGAGATGATAAGGTTTCACTCGCCGCCAACACCGATGAATGGAAAGAAGGCCTTCAATTTATGCATAAATTATATTCTGAAGGACTGATCGATATGGGTGCCTTTACCCAAAATAATGACGCTGTGAATCAACTTGCTAATCGTGACGAGAATGTGATGGGGTCTGTCACAACCGCGTTATTAAGTTATGCTCTATCACCTGATGACAAAACACCGCGCCATAAAGAATATGTAACAGTACCACCATTAAAAGGACCTAAAGGTGTGCAACAGGCAAATATTGAAGCAAGCGTGACGGCTGGGCAATTTGCCTTGACTAATAAAGCAACGGAGGAACAACAAATTGCGGCAATGAGACTTGTAGACTTTCTATTTACGGAGGAAGCGATTCTTTTGCAGGAGTATGGACCAGAAGGCAAAAGATGGCGTAAGGCGGAAGAAGGGGAGCTTGATTATAATGGAAACCAAGCAAAATATACCCAACTTCCAGGTGAAACGACCCAAACTCATAATGATGGATGGGAGCAATTGGGGCCTTCCTTGCGTACGTTTGAGTACCGAGCATCCTTTACAGCGCCTGAGGATCCATTAGCCGAAGATGGTTACGGTACCCGTCTTCATCAAGAAACGAAAAATAATTATGAGCCATATGCCACAACAGAAAACTACCCAAGCGGTATATTTATTAGTTTGGAAGACTCGAGTGAAGCGGCTCAGTTAAAAACAACGATTTCGGATTATATTGAAACCAATTTGGCCCAATTTGTCACAGGAGATAAGGACTTTGAAAAAGATTGGGATGCGTATCTAAAAGGTTTTGAAGGTTTGCAACTAGATCGCTATCTTGAAATCTACCAAGAGTCTTATGATCGTTAAAATTTTATAAGTTACGCTAACAGGCACCTCCAGCCGTCAATAAAGTCATTGTGCAATTGGACGAAGTAGGGGGTGCCAGTTTTCCGGAAATATGCAAGCGTTTTAATGGTTATTTTACCGCTAACATTTTATACTTATATTGTAAAAACTTTTTACAAAACGCGATACTTATTTGAAGAGGAGTCGATTTTCTTGCAAACTAGCAAATTACCATTGCCTTCCATTTCCCAAATTTTTTGGCAAAATCTTGATCGAGGTATTTTTTGTCATTTTGGCATGAATACGTTTTGTGATCAGGAATGGGGAGAGGGGAATGATTCTCCTGAATTATTCAATCCAACTGAATTGGATGCAAGACAGTGGGTAAAATTAGCAAAAAAAGCGGGGTTTAAATATTTTATTTTGACAGCGAAGCATCATGATGGCTTTTGTTTATGGCCAACCAAAACAACGGATTATTCAGTGAAATCAAGTCCATGGAAAGATGGAAAAGGGGATGTCGTCCGGGAATGTGCGGATGCATGTAGAGAAGAGGGAATGCATTTCGGGGTTTACCTTTCCCCTTGGGATCGGAATGCAGAGTGTTATGCGGATAAAGAAGCCTATGATGATTTTTATTGTGAACAGTTAACTGAATTAATGACACAATATGGTCCCTTGCTTGAAGTATGGTTTGATGGTGCAGGGTCAGAAGGCAGAGTGTATGATTGGGAACGGATCATTGGGATTGTCAAGAAGCATCATCCGAATGCGATGATTTTTAATATGGGCCAACCGACGATTCGTTGGGTCGGCAATGAAATTGGAGTTGCACCTTATCCTTGCTGGAATACAGAAAATGCGGCGAAAATCAGTATGTTTTCGGATGATAAGGTGGACTGGCTTCCAGGGACTCCTGATTGGCTGCCAGCAGAATGTGATGTTCCAATCCGGAAACGCCATTGGTTCTGGCACCCAAATGATGAAGAAAGCCTACTATCGTTAGAGGAACTTATGGATATTTATTATCAATCTGTTGGCCATGGGACCAACTTGTTATTAAATGTATCCCCTGACAATCGAGGCCTCATTCCAGAAGTGGATGCGAAGCGATTACTAGAATTTGCGGAAGAAATAAAAAGGAGATTTTCTCACCCATTGGCGACAACTTCTGGAAACGGGGCAGAACTAGAATTAGAGTTAGAAGAGGAAACAGAGATCGACCATATTATGCTGATGGAGGACATTGCCTTCGGTGAACGGGTAAGAGCATTTGATGTAGAGGCACTGGTTGATGGAGAATGGCGGACGATTGTAACGGGCACAGCGATTGGGCATCGTTATATAAAAGAAATACCATCTATTAAAACGAAACAGTTAAAGTTAAAAGTGACTGAAGCGGCAGCACCTCCTATTATTGCTAATCTTTCTTGTTATAACGCGATGAAAGGATAGATATTTTAGGAAAAAATTCATGTTGGTAAAGCAGCATGAATTTTTTAATTATAAATATAATTGGTAAAAAGTGTGGCAGAGAAAAGAGACGAGCTGGAGGTATAAACATGGAAAATATTCATAAACAAGCAGTATTTTATCCAAATTTGGCTGGTTCGAAAGCTTATCGAATCCCATCCATGATCACAACAAAAAAGGGAACTGTCATTGCTGGAATTGATGCTAGAATTGTCGATCAGACTGACAATCCAAACCAAATTGTTGCGACCATTAGACGTAGTGAAGATCACGGCGAGACTTGGGGACCTGTTCAAAATTTGGTCGCTTTTGCCGGGGAAGGTCTAGATGGTGCCGCCGCGATTGATACATCTTTACTCCAGGATGAGGAAACAGGCTCTATCTTTATGATCTATTGTCATACACCTGGTGGCATTGGCTTGTTAAATAGTGTCTCTGGAGTTGGGTTTGATACAGAGGGACGCAGAAGACTATATGATCGCGTCGGCAATCTATTTTTGTTGGAAACAGATGGAAGAGTTATCGATGAAAAAGGACAGGAAACAGGTTTCACAGTTAATGAAGCAGGATATGTATTCAAGGGCCGGGAGACAAAGGGAAATATTTATTTTAAACAAGGGAGTGCCCCAAATGAAAGTTTGCTAGAGGAAAGAACATCCTTTTTGCAAATGATCCAAAGTGATGATGATGGTTTAACATGGTCAAAACCAAGAGAACTCAATCTTGCGATCAAAGAAGAATGGATGCGGTTTATCGGTTCTGGCCCTGGATGTGGGATTCAGTTAAAATATGGGGGCAAAAAAGGCCGTTTAGTTTTTCCGATCTATTTTTCCAATCAAGCTGGTTGTTTGTCCTGTGCTTGTATTTATAGTGATGATCATGGTGCTACATGGCAGCGGGGCGAATCGCCAAATGACGGAAGAGTATTAGATGGGGAAGAGTTGACGGCAGAAACGATCTCACAAGAAAAACAATATTTAACAGAGTCTCAGGTGATTCAACTACCAACAGGAGAGTTGAAATATTATTTACGGAATCATTATGGAAAACAAAGAACAGCAGTTACAACAAGCACAGACGGCGGAGAAACTTGGGGGGAAGTCCTATTTGATGAGGAACTTCTTGACCCGATTTGTCAATCAAGTGTAATTCTCTACCCAGATCTCGGAGATGGCAAAGTCCGTGTTTTATTTTCGAATCCTGCGAATGAAGAGAAAAGGGTCACAGGCACAATCCGTCTAAGTGAAGATAGTGGAAAAACATGGTCATATAGCAAAGTGATTGAGGAAGGTTATTTCGGTTATTCATGCCTAACGGTAATGAAAAATGGGGAGATCGGTATTTTATATGAACGAATCCATGATCACAGTGATTGGAATAAGATGGATATTCCATTTGCTTCCTTTTCGTTAGAGTGGTTAAAATCATAAAGGAATGGACGGATGGCAGCTTGTCCTTCCCTTATGATCTTGTGGAATTTCTCCAAAAAGATTGATCGACTAAATGGTAGATAACCATATCCTTTCCGTTCGAAAATGATATAATGAAATGGTCTAATAATAATAGATAGGAGCCTCTAAAATGCATCTTTTATCTTACAAAAAACCGGGAGACGCTTGGACGGAAGCTTTACCACTTGGAAATGGAAGAATCGGAGCTATGCACTTCGGCGGTGTGGAGGTAGAACGTTTTCAATTGAACGAGGAGACGCTTTGGTCAGGACCGCCAGAAAAGAAAGAATACAATGACCAAGAATCTTTACGGAAAGTTAGAGCACTCATTGATCAAGGAAATTATGAAGCTGCAGCTGACGAAACGAAAAACATGTTTGGTCCTTATTCACAGGCGTATATGCCTTTAGGGAATGTATATATTCAACACGATCACGGGGATATCGCCCATAATTACCAACGTTCCTTAGATATTCAGACAGCCATCTCGACCGTCAGCTATTCAATTGGAGAAACAAAATACATACGCGAGGCATTTATTTCATATCCACATCAAGTTTTGGTGATTCGGCTATCTGCTAGTAAGGAAAACAGTATTAACACAAAGGTATATTTTGATAGTCTATTAAAAACTCAAGTGAAAAATGATCAAGAAAAAATTGCATTACAGGGGATTTGCCCGGAATATTGTGCACCCAATTATGTTCAGGGTCATGATAAGCCAATTGTATATGGGGCATTCGAAAAAACGAAAGCGGTTCATTTTGAAGGAAGACTAGGAGTAGCTACAAAAGGCGGAAAAATAAACACTACAAATGGACAAGTTTTTATTGAGAATGCAACGGAAGCGACTCTTTATCTAGCGATTGCCACTTCATTTAACGGCTTTAATCAGTTACCAGGCAGAGATTTTTCCACCTTATCCGCACAAAATGAACAAATTCTTGCAAATGCGTTGAAACTTTCTTTTGACCAACTATCAAAGGAGCATGTGAAAGATTATCAAGCATTGTATAATCGTGTGAATTTGACCTTAGGAGATAAAAGGGGCGAAGAGGCACTCGATACAGATGAAAGAATTGCCACCTATGGTTCCAATGATCTGGGAATGCAAACATTGTTGTTTAACTATGGTCGTTATCTCCTAATTAGTTCATCAAGAGCAGGCACCCAACCAGCGAATCTCCAGGGAATCTGGAACGAATTAGTACGGGCACCATGGTCCTCTAACTATACACTTAATATTAATACGGAGATGAATTACTGGCCTGCTGAGGTAACCAATTTGGCCGAATGTCATGAACCACTTTTTAAACTAATCAAAGAGTTATCGATAACGGGAAGGGAAATGGTGCAAAGTCGCTATGGGATAAATGGGTGGACAGCCCAGCATAATACAGATATTTGGCGAAAGGCTGATCCGGTTGGTGAACCCCGGCATGGCGACCCGATTTGGGCATTTTGGCCACTGGCCGGTCCATGGCTATGTCGACATTTATGGGAGCATTATCAATATTCACAAGACCAAGTTTTCTTAGAGGAAGCTCTACCAATTCTTACCGGATCTGTTCAATTCTGTTTAGAATGGTTGATCGAAGACGAAAACGGATACCTTATTACATCTCCATCTACTTCACCTGAACATAAATTTTTAACAATAGATGGAAAAAGAGGCTCCGTAACAAAAGGTGCTACGATGGATCTTCAGATCATTTGGGATCTATTTAGCAATTATCTAGAGGCGGCATCTGTATTAGAAATAGAAGATGAACTGATTTCACAAGTCCGCACGGCAAAAGAACGCCTACACCCCCTTCAAATTGGGAAATATGGCCAATTGCAGGAATGGTTACGAGATTACGAGGATGCTGAGCCACATCACCGTCATGTTTCGCATTTATATGGGGCATTTCCGGGGACACAAATTACATCTGGACCTTTTCTCGATGCCGTACGCCAAACATTGAATAGAAGGGGAGATATAGGAACCGGCTGGAGTCTTGGTTGGAAAATGTGTCTTTGGGCTCGGCTACAAGATGGTGAGAGGATTCAGGGACTGTTTAAACAACTATTCCGCGTCGTGCCAGTGAATAATCAAGATTTTATGGGCGGCGGCCTGTATCCTAATTTATTTGGTGCCCATCCGCCTTTCCAAATTGATGGCAATTTTAGCTATACGGCAGCTGTAGTCGAAATGTTGATCCAATCCCATAAAGGTTATATCGAGTTATTGCCAGCTCTTCCATCCGCTTGGTTCAAGGGCTTCATCTCTGGCATTCGTATCCGTGGCGGCTTTGAAGTAAGTTTAGCTTGGGACCGGATGATGATCCAACGCTTGGAAATAAAATCTTTTTCCAATCGCTCTATTGCAATAAAAACAGATCAAACTATTTCTCTTCATGTGGAAGGAAAAAAAGCACGAAAAGTAGAACCGATTGAGGGCTATATTCAATTAGAGATGAAGGAAAAAGAGCAGATTATTTGCTTGTTTTAGAAAATGACAACTGGATGAGGTGTAAAGATGTCAAAACTAACCTATGATGAAAAGAATTTTTTACTAGATGGAAAAGAAATCCGGCTTTTAAGTGGGGCGATGCATTATTTTAGAACGGTTCCGGAATATTGGGAAGATCGCTTACTGAAATTAAAAGCGGCAGGTCTTAATACGGTGGAAACCTATGTCGCTTGGAATATTCATGAACCTGAGGAAGGCGAATTTCACTTTGAAGGTATCGCTGACATTGTTCGTTTTGTAAAAACGGCTGAAAAGGTTGGCTTGCATGTTATTGTGAGACCGGGACCATATATTTGTGCAGAATGGGAATTTGGAGGATTTCCATACTGGTTAATGACCGTTCCGGGTATTAAATTACGCTGCTTTAACAAACCGTATCTCGAAAAGGTAGATCGCTATTTTGATGTTTTGTTTGAAAAATTGCAGCCATTATTGTCTACCAATGATGGGCCGATTATTGCCTTACAGATTGAAAACGAATACGGAAGCTTTGGAAATGATAAGAAGTATTTAGAGTATATGCGTGATGGGCTAAAGAAACGAGCAGGTGATACGTTCCTCTTTACATCTGATGGGCCGACGCACAGTATGTTTTGCGGTGGAATGATAGAGGGAGTATTCGAAACAGCCAACTTTGGATCTCGCGGTTATGAAGCCTTTGATCTATTAAAAGAATACCAACCGAATGGTCCGGGAATGTGTATGGAATTCTGGCATGGATGGTTTGTTCATTGGGGAGAAGAACATCATACAAGACCAGCTGAGAATGTTGTAGAATCATTGGAAGAAATTCTCGACCAAAATGGCTCCGTCAATTTCTATATGGCGCACGGAGGAACAAACTTTGCCTTTTACAATGGCGCTAATCATAATGAAGAAGTCTATCAGCCAACGATTACCAGCTATGATTATGATGCCCTACTTACAGAGTCAGGGGAAGTAACAGATAAGCTCTATCAAGTAAGAAAAACATTTGAGAAGTATGTCGATCTTCCCGAGATGGTGCTACCGGAACCATTACCGAAAAAGGCCTATGGAAAAGTAGAATTGACGGAAAGTGCGGAACTGCTAGCTTCCTTAGATCAACTTTCCGAGCCTCAATATAGCGCAGCTCCGTTAACAATGGAAGAATATGGACAGGGCTATGGATTTATCGTCTATGAAACAACGATTAAAGGCGCGTATGGGAAACAACGATTAACCGTTCAAGATGTTCATGATCGCGGACAAGTTTATCTGAACGGAGAGTATATTGGTTTGGTGGATCGCATTAGCGGCAAGTCTTCATTAGACGTGGATCTAACTGAAAAAGAAAGCAAGCTACAGATCATCGTAGAAAATATGGGAAGAATCAATTATGGTCCCTTCCTAGTTGATTTTAAAGGGATTACAGAAGGAGTACGCTTAGGCAATCAATTTTTATTTGATTGGACCGTCTATCCGTTGCCATTAACAGATTTAAGCAAACTTTCTTTTTCAAGCCAAGCAACGAAAGAGGAGCATCCATATTTCCACCGTGGAACATTACACGTAGACAAAGTGGCAGATACATTTATCGATGTTTCGAAGTGGGCGAAAGGCGTTGTGTTTGTCAACGGCCATAACCTTGGACGTTATTGGGAAATCGGCCCACAACAAACACTATATGTCCCTGCCCCATATCTTCGTGAAGGGGAGAATGAAATTATTCTATTGGAATTACATCATCATGAAAAGGAAGTTACATTGAAAGATACAGCGAATTTAGGTTGACGGATTGTGCAAGAAGGGGCGTTCCCTCCTTCTTGCGTTAACCGCAAACAATGACTAAAGAGGTGGGGAATGCGGAAAATAGGGATTAATATCTTGATTGTCTGTCTATACAGTTTTCCATTAAAGATTTCTCTAACCTCTAACTCTTGCTGCTGCCTGGCCTCTCCAACGCATTTTTGAGAGAGACCAGGCATTATTCTTTATACATCTACGAAGAAGGTAGCGTGGTAATATGTTCAAATTATTTAGGGAATTACAAGTCTATCAAAAAATGATCATGATTTTTGTGTTGATGTTATCCTTATTTTATTTAGTAAGCATCATCTTGACGAATTACGGAAAAAAGAATCTTGAAGAACAGTATTTAGACTCCGTTCTATCAAAAGCCAGTTTTTATGGGGATTTATTGGATAATCAAATTTATTATATTCGCACACGGCAATTACAACTATTTTCCAATTCAGATGTAAAAAAACTAAGCTTTTTAGGCGATCAAGTATCCGGGTATGAAGAAGTGGCTTTATTGAATGGAATAAAAGAAAACTTAAACAATTTGAACAATGCTAGTGATTTAATTGCCAATAATGGGATTGTGATGGAAACATACAGTCGCGTCCTCTCTTTCGATCATGGTTGGATAAAGGATAATGGGAAAACTTGGAATCAACTGAACAAAGAAATTGATCAAAACGGACAAAATGTTTTAACAAATTATCAGGGGAAATTTTACTTTATTGCGCTAGATAAAAGTGAAAGCATTTTGTCCTATATTGAGTTGTCAAAAAGTAGATTATTAGCAAATGTATCTAATATTGTTGAAGGAAAAAAAGATGCAGGAGTTTTTTTAGTTGATCATTCGCAAGATCTTATAATAAGCGATGGGAATCTTCGAAATGCGATACGCCAAGAAATTATCAAAAGAGAGACTAGCGACGAGGGTGAGCAAAAACCGGAAACGTTTATTGTGAAAAAAGATCATGCCTCCTACCAGGTCACAAGAAATGAAATTAACGATTTAGGTATGACTTTATACACATATATCAACAGGGAAGAGTTAACAGAAGAGATGTCCCATTTAAGTGTCGGATTCCTTCTTTTAACAGTCGTTTTTTTAATCATTTCTGTTTTATTTTCTTGGTCGATCAATCGAATGATCCATCAACCCCTTAATAAACTCGTTTCCTTATTCAAAACGTATCAAGAAAACAGTCAGACGGCACCTCTAGACTCAAATCGTGAAGGGGAATTTTCCTATTTATATTCGAGTTTTAACGATATGGCAGAACGATTAGACCAGTCGATCAAAGAAAATTATCAACAAAAATTAGCCGTGCAAAAGTCCGAATTAAAGCAATTACAATCACAAATTAATCCGCATTTTTTGTATAACAGTTTCTATAGCATTTATCGCCTAAGTAAAATGGAGGATGTCCAGCAAGTAGCTGTACTTTCACAAAAGCTCGCCAGTTATTATCAATTTATTACAAAAAATAGTCAGGATGAGGTGGAATTTGCCAAAGAATACAAGCATGCTCTAGATTATTGCGATATTCAAAAAATTAGATTTTCCAATCGGATCGACTTTCAAGCATCTACCTTAAATGATGACGTAAAATCGCTGATCGTCCCACGCTTAATTTTACAACCGGTCATTGAAAATGTTTTTGAACATGCTTTTGAAAATAGTCGTAAAGGGATAATGCATATAACGGTTACTTACGAACAGCCTGTTCTAGTAGTGACGATCGAAGACAACGGTGATTCATTAACAGATGAAAAGCTATCCGTTCTTCAACAAAGGTTAAGGAATCCTGAAAGGGAAGAGGAAACAACCGGCATGTTGAATGTCTCTACTCGTTTGAAGTTAAGGTATGGGAATGAAAGTGGTTTATATGCGGAGAGAAGCCATTTGGGTGGCTTAAAAATAGAGATGAAAATTGTCTATCAAGGGGGATGAAAAATGTATCGATTGCTTATTGTAGATGACGAGCCGATTATCGTGGATGGACTTGTTCAATTATTTTCTGAAGTGGAGCAAGAGCTGGAGATTTACTCAGCTTACTCAGTTGCAGAGGCCATGGAGCGTGTCTTGCAAATGAAAGTAGATATCGTGATTACCGATATGAGAATGCCCGAAAAGAGTGGATTGCAATTCATCGATGAACTGCAATTACTTTGGCCAAAATGTCGGATTATATTTTTATCTGGTTATGACCAATTTGATTATGTGTATGATGCCGTTAAGCGTAATATCGATAGTTATGTTTTGAAAACAGAGGATGATGCGGTATTAATCGCTGCTGTGCAAAAGTCCATTCAGAAAATAGAAGAGGAAAGATCCGTGCAAACGGAGCTTGAAGCAAGCAGGCGGCAAATGGAAGAATTGCAGCCGTTTTTGAAAAAAGAAGTTTTGGAGACGCTTATCAATGGAAACGACGATATAAAGGAATTGCTACAAAATTTTGCGCTGGATAAAACTGTATTTGAAATAGACCTAGATGATCAATGGTATATCATCGCAGGGCAAATCGAATTAACCAAAACCACAAAAATGGAGAATATCGTTCTTCTCCATGAAATATTGAAACAAGAACTTCATCCACACTTATCAGTAGAATTTATTATGTATGACAATCATTTAGCGGCTTGGTTCTTACAACCGAAAAAAATCCAAGGCGTATTTTATAATGCTGGAAAAGTAAAATGGGAAGTCATGAAAGAATATAGTAAGCGTTTCTTGGAAAATATTCAGGAGAGTTATTATCTGAGGACGGAGAGAAAAGTGAATTTTGTGATCGGGAAGGAGCCAGTTGATGTCACAGGTGTAAGCGATCAATTCCAACAAATTCTAGGGATCTGTAAATGGATTATTTGTTTTTCCGAAGATATGCTCATTATGGATCAAGGTAAGGAAAATGCATTCTACAAACAGGAGGCAGACTTACATGATTCTCTGTTTTGGAAAAAGAAATTACTCAGTATAGAGAACGATATCTTAGAAGGAGATGAACAGAAGGCATTAAAAATGATCGAGGACATATTTAATCAGCTGGTCCGTAAACAATATTCCCACATAGAAATAAGTGATTTTCTATTTTCGCTGTCACAATTAATTTTGGAATTTTTGCGGAATAAAGATTTATATCATATGGTGATGAAGGGGGATGAGGAGTTATTGCCATCCATGCAGCAACTACCGATTCTGCTTGACTCTAAGGAAAAAATAGTTTTTTTTATTAAAAGAATTTGTCAATACCAAGCAAAACGGAAAGCAGAAGGAAAAAGAAACATCATTTTAGCTGTCAATAAATATATCCAAGAAAATATTGCTGGAGACTTGTCGCTTACCGCTATGGCGGATTTTGTTCACTTCAATCCCTCCTATCTGTCCCGATTTTATAAAGAGCAAACAGGCGTAAATTTATCAGATGTGATTAACGAAGTAAGATTGAAACAAGCGAAATATTATTTAACCGAGACTGAAATTCCGATCCATGAAATTGCGAGTAAGTTAGGATTTAACTCCCCGTCTTATTTCACTTTATATTTCAAACAAAATGTCCAACAATCCCCACAGGCATTTAGAGAGAATAGAAGAAAGCGGTAAAGATAGTGTAAGAATGTAAACGTTTTATCATTGAGAACGCTTTCTAAATGTAGCTACAATAAATAAAGAAGTACTATAAAACAAGGAAAGCGGGGGTAAAAATGAAAAAGAAATATTCTCTTTTATTGATGGTCATGTTGTTGTTTTTCGGAATGATATTGTCAGCCTGCAATTCAAAGGAAGGTTCCGGGGATTCCAATCAGCCAACGAATAATGCGGAAGGAAACACGGGTGATAAAGAGCCATTAGGAAAATATGAAAATCCTGTTACAGTCACAATGGTATCCGGCTACCGTAAACCTGAGGATCCGAAAACCCCAAAAGGGATTACACCGCAGACGAATGGCTATGTGACCAAGCTAAAAGAAATGCTTAATATTGATTTGAAATATGATTGGGAAGTGCCAAACGAACAATTTGAACAAAAATTTTCATTAGCGATTGCTTCTGGTGATTTCCCCGATATTATGTCGATTGATATGAATTAATTTGAAAAATTTAAACAACAGGGTATTTTGGCAGATTTAACGGATGCTTATAATGATTATGCCTCAGATGAAATTAAGGCATTTATGGAATTTGATGAGGGAAAAACATTAGATTTATTTACAGAAGATGGGAAAATTCTGGGGATTCCCAGTTATGAAGATCCATATATGTCGGCTCAATTCCTTTGGATTCGGAAGGATTGGTTAGACAAAGTAGATTTGGCTGTGCCAAAGAGTCTAGAAGAGTTAGAGACAGCGGCCCAAGCATTTGTTGATCAAGATCCGGACGGAAATGGGAAAGATGATACGTATGGCCTTGCTTTGCATAAAGATTTGATTAGCTGGGGCTATGATGCCCGCGGATTGTTCTATACCATGGGCGCCTATCCGAAAACTTGGGTTAAAGGAGAAGACGGGAAACTAATCCCAGGTGAAACACAGCCGGAAACAAAAGAAGCGCTGGATTTAATGAGCAAATGGTATAAGTCTGGCATCATTGACAAGGAATTCGCTTTGAAAGATACGGATAAAGTAGTGGAAGATATTGTGGCAGGGAAAGTAGGCATATCTTTTGGTGAATGGTGGTATCCGAATCATCCGCTGAATGTGTCGAAAGAACAAGATCCAGAGGCAGATTGGATTCCGCTTGAGCTTCCAACCTATAAGGGGGAGGAGTCCAAGACGTCTATTCCTACTTCTAGAATCGGCGATATCACAGTTGTCAAAAAAGACTTTGAACATCCTGAAGCCGCCATCAAAATGATCAATTTTTATCAGGAATTGCAAAAGCCGGAATACGATGATGAGGTCACCGCAGAAAATGGCTATGTATATAATTGGTTTCAGCCAAGAGTTTATAAGCCAGATGATTTTCAGACTGCATTTCAAGAAGTTAATGAAGCTCTAGATCAAAATGCCGATAAAGTTGATTCGACTAATACAACAACATTAACAGTATTTGAAGGTGCTAAAAAATATCTTGATGGGGATGAATCAATGTGGGGATTATATTTTAGTCGAGCAGCAAAGGATGGTGGCTGGGCAACCGTTGAGAGAATTAGGGAAAAGGGAAACGTTGTCTATGATGAGTTTGCTGGAGGAACCACTCCAACGATGGTTTCAAAGGGGAGTTCATTAGAAAAAATGACGGATGAAACTTTTGTGAAAATGATTATGGGATCAGAATCGATTGATAAATTTGATGACTACGTAAAAAACTGGAGCAAATTAGGCGGAAATAAAATTACAGAAGAAGTTAACGAATGGTATGAAGAAAATCAATAATACAAAAGGGGGAAACCCCTTTTTGTATTGATGGCCGAAGCTCCGAATATGGGAGAAGTATTACAGATAGAAATGAGGGGTTATGTTGAAAAAAGCCTATTCTTTTAAATCGGGTTTCAAAGAAGAACGGCCCTTGAAAAAGAGCTATTCTTTTAAAGTTGATTTCAAAAAGGAATTGCCCATGCATATTATGTTAATTCCAGCAGTGGTGTTAAGTTTAATTTATGCATATGGACCTATGTTTGGCATCATAATGGCCTTTCAAGATTTTCAGCCATACTTGGGATTTTTTAAATCCCCTTGGGTCGGTTGGGATAATTTTGAATATATTTTTAATTTACCAGATTTTGGACAAATCTTTTATAATACTTTATTTATTGCGATCTCAAAGGTCATATTAGGACTTTTAGTTCCATTAATTCTAGCCCTGTTGTTGAATGAAGTTAGAAAGGCATTATTTTCGCGGATTATTCAAACAAGCGTTTTCTTACCCTATTTTTTATCATGGGCCGTTTTAGGGGGCGTTATTTTTGAATTGTTTTCTTTGAATGGTCCGGTGAATGCTATATTAGAATTTTTTAATATTGAACCGATTATGTTTATGGGAAGTAATGGTTGGTTCCGATCGATTATCATTGGTTCGGATGTATGGAAAGGGATGGGCTATAATATGATCATCTTTTTGGCGGCCATTGTTGGCATTAATCCGAGCTTATATGAGGCCGCTGAAGTGGATGGTGCAACCAGATGGAAGCAGATGTGGCATATTACCCTCCCAGGTATTTTACCGATGGTCATTTTATTGGCAACATTAAGTATCGGCAATATTTTAAATGCGGGATTTGATCAAATTTTAATTTTGTATAACCCAACGGTATACGAAGGAGCAGATGTGATTGATACATTTGTCTACCGATTGGGATTATTTGACCAGCAATATGCACCTGCGGCAGCGGTAGGGCTATTTAAATCAGTGATCTCACTAGGCTTAGTCGGATTTTCATATTATTTAGCTTATCGTTTTACAAATTACCGCATTTTTTAGAATAGATGGAGGTGGTTACATGTTTTATAAAGAATCATTAGGGCAGAGAACGTTTAATATTTTGAATATGGTCTTTTTAACCATGGTTACTCTGTTGGGAATCTTACCATTTATACACTTACTTGCTGTTTCCTTAAGTTCCAATAGTGCAGCGGTAGCAGGAAAAGTTTTCTTTCTACCGGTTGATTTTACAACTGTTTCGTATCAATACCTGGCAGAGAACTCAGAGTTTTTCCTTGCGTTATGGGTAACCATTAAAAGAGTTGTCATTGGGACCGCAATTAACATGTTATTAGTCGTGATAACGGCCTATCCTTTATCGCGAGAAAATAAAAATTTTCGCGCAAGAACATTGTACGTATGGTTTTTCGCAATTACGATGTTTTTTGGCGGTGGGCTTATTCCTACTTATATGGTTGTAAAGGACACAGGGATCCTTGATACGATTTGGGCATTGATTTTACCTGGCGCGTTGAATGTTTTTTATATGGTGATGTTGTTAAATTTCTTCCGTAATATTCCAAAGGACCTTGAAGAAGCGGCCATTGTAGATGGGGCAGGACACTGGACGTTGTTGTTTAAAATATTTTTGCCGATTTCCTTACCTTCTTTGGCTACGATCTTATTGTTTACGATTGTTGGGCATTGGAATTCGTGGTTCGATGGGATTTTATACATGAATCGACCGGAAAATTACCCATTGCAATCCTATCTGTCTACATTAATTACCTCCATTAACGTACAGGCGATTTCTGTTGAAGATTTAAGTAAGTTACAAGAAATGGGTTCAAAGACATTGCGGACAGCCCAAATTTTCATGGGAATCCTACCCGTATTACTCGTTTATCCCTTTCTACAGAAATATTTTATTAAAGGAATTACCATTGGAAGTGTAAAAGAATAGGAGGGGTTTGATTGAAAGAGGAAAGAGAAGCAGATATTAGGCAAATCCAGATTGTTGATCGTGAGAAAAGAATGCCTCGTAAGGTCAAATTAAAGATTCCCTGCTCTGGATATACAAGAAGAAGGTTTCGAGTAAAAAACAAAACAAATGTATTTCTGGAACAGGTGCTTTGGTCTTTAGACAATGAGATCAAAGGGATATCGATTGATCAGGAAGGTTTATTAACGATAACACCCGAGGCGCAAGAAACTGCATTTACAATCCTAGCAACTTCACGGGAGCATAGTAATGTACAGGCGTCATTACAGGTGAAGGTAATGAAAACACAAGGTAGGGACACACCACCCAATCCCCTTGAAAAACCTGGTTGGAAACTCTATCGACATGATGAGTTCGACGGGGAATATTTAGATCGCTCGATGTGGACGGATCAATATTTAAGAAATTGGTCCGATGACCAGAGGTCAAAAACGAATTATATTTTGGAAGATGGAGCTATTGTCGTAAGGGCTGATATTGATTCTAGACCGTGGAGCCCTTATGATAATGCCGAAAATTCAAGTATCACTTCATTTGAAAAAACATATCTTCATAGATTTGGACATAATAAATATGATAATAGTAGAATGATACCCGAGTTTGATGGATTTGCGACGAAATACGGCTATTTCGAAATTCGGGCAAAATTGCCAAACACTGGGGATGGAAGTCATGTAGCATGGTGGATGATTGGAGTGCAAGATGACCAAAATCTATACGCAGAAATAACGGACCCAACTGTAATAGATAAACGAACTTCGAATGAAACAGGGGAGGTGGATATTATTGAAATCGGCCTAGACAATTTAACGTCATGGCGTCCGGTTATGCATCCAAATGAGAGTACAAGTCTGGAGTATTTGCATGTCCCTGAAACTAAGCTTGATTTTGACCCAGGGAACGAGTTTCATATTTATGGATTTGAATGGGATGAAAACGGTACAAAATACTATGTGGATAATCAACTTGTTCAAACAACTGACCGGACATTTGATTATCGAATGATGACATTTTTAGGGTTATATCCACAAGGAGGAATGGGCAAGGCGAATCGGATTTTTCCAAAAGAGTTTATTATTGATTATTTTCGAGTGTATAAAAAAGATGAGCCTTTTAAACCCAATGATATTCGCTTTGAGAAAGATGGCCCACGGTATTGTGTCAAACGACCAGAAGGACAGGATTCCGTTTCATTTAAATTGAAAGCCGTTGTTCTCGATCAATTTGATCAACCCTTCACGGCTACGCCTCTTATATGGCAATTTTCCGAAACGATTTCGGGGGATTATGCTAAGGAAATTCCAGGTGCCAAGATTGACGCAGAAACCGGAGAGATCGTCTTAACCAAAAATATTGCTGAAAATGCCGATTTATTTATCACGGTAAAAGTAAAATCCAACCCTAAGGTGAAAAAAGTGTGTCATGTAAAAGTGTCAACTGCGGTTCCAAAACCATTGCAAATACAAATCGTCCCACAGCAAAAAGTAATGGAAGTAGCTATTCCGAGCTACGGGAAAACTCAAAGACAACCATTCCACGCTAATTTATTGGATCAGTACGGGGAAAAAATAGAGAATGAATCGATTGATTGGGCGATTGCGGAAGGAACCACGCTGAAAGATATTACAACAATGAAGGGAATCACCATTTCTAAGGATGGCGTATTACATGTGACAGAAGACGCGCCAAGGGGACATTACTTTTTTGTGATCGCGCTTACCCGTTGTCAAGCCAAGGAACCCGATAGGCATTCTCTAGATAGTACGATTTATGCTCATCAATTGGTAAAATTAGTATGATAATAGACGAGGTAGAATTATCGAAGGAGGAGTGTGAAGGAAATGGCGAAGCAGATTGAGAGAGTCATTATTATTGGCTTAGACGGTGCAGGGAACTTTATTAAGAAAACGGAGACACCGAATATTCATAGCTTGTTAGAAAAAGGGGTGCTTACCTATTCTGCTCAAGCTAATTCACCTACCATTAGTGCAGAATGTTGGGGTTCCTTATTACACGGCGTATCGCCGGATGTACATGGTTTAAATAATGATATTGTTGCCACTAAAACCTATCCAGAAGATTCTCGTTATCCGTCTATTTTTAAAATCATCAAACAAGCACGCCCTACTAGTAAATTAGCAGCATTTAGTGCATGGGGGCCGATCAATCATGGTATTATTGAGCAATCTGTTCAAGATCACTCTGTTTCTCAACCTGATGCAGAATTGGTGGAATCCGTTGCAACCTATATTTCGGAAAACCCAGATGTTGCTTTGATTTTTGTTCAATTAGATGGACCGGATGCAGCGGGACATCAACATGGTTATGGAACAAAGTCTTATTTAGCAAGTATTACAGAAGCTGATCAATACGTGGGAACCATTCTAGATGCCTTAAGGAAGGCTCATCTAATGGATAGTAGTTTGGTGATTATAACAGCTGATCATGGCGGTGGAGGGGAAAACCACTATTCTCATGGAAGCGATCATCATCAAGATAAAACGGTTTTCTGGGGGTGCCATGGACCAGGAATGAATACGAAAATGAAATTAAAAGAAGGCTTTCCAATTATGGATACTGCAGCGATCGTTCTTCAAGCTCTTGGAATAGAACAGCCTGGACAATTTGAGGCTGAGGTACCAGAGGGCCTATTTTTAGAGCAAGCCATCATAGATAAAAAATAAATAATAAAAATGTATAAAGCATTGAATTCCATATATTGCTTATGCTATTCTAGACTTAATAAAGTTGTTGGAGAAAGTAGTTGTAGCAGTGGAGAAAAGAGTGGGGGATGACATTGGTCAGAACAGGTGATGCCAAGTTAATACGGGAACTAAATAAAGCGATTATTTTGGATATCATTCGGAAACAAGGTCCCATCTCCCGTGCAGAAATCTCCAAAATTGTCCAGATTAGTCCAACGACGGTGGCTTCTTGTATCAATGCTTTAATGAAAGATTCACTTGTCATGGAAAGCGGAACAGGAGTTTCGAGTGGTGGGAGAAAGCCCATACTTGTACAATTAAACCCGAATGACCGCTTTCTTATTGGCGTGGCAGTAAATGCTTCAAAAATCACGATTGCAGCATTCAATTTATATGCCAATGTCCAAAAAAAGATCACCCATTCATTACAAAACGAAACCTATTCAGATCTTAGTGACTTTCTGATTACGCTTCTGCAAGATTTTCTAGAAGACTTTGATCAAAAGGAGGATTGTTTAGGAATATCCATCACTTTTCAAGGAATTGTGGATGCTGATAAAGGGGTTGTTGTGTATAATCCTAAATTAAATATGTCCAATGTTTCATTGAAAGACAAAATGGAAGAGGCTTTGCACATCCCTACATACATAGATAATGATACAAATGGAAGCCTTTTAGCAGAAAAAGGATATGGTCATTATCAGCAGGCTAAAAATCTCATCTATGTGACGATTGGTGATGGGGTTGGGGCAAGTGTTCTTGTCAATGATGCGATTTATCGCGGTTATCTTGGGGGAGCTGGAGAATTCGGGCACACAACGATCAATTTTAATGGGCCGATCTGTGAATGTGGAAATATTGGCTGCTTGGAAAATTATGTAAGCTGGCAAACGATTCAATCGCGAATGGAAGAAGAAATGGCAAATGGGAAAAAATCTACCATGTCGATGTGGCTCAAAGATAATGAGCAACTTACGATCGAAAAGTTTCAACAAGCCGTTTTACAAGAGGATCCATTGGCACTGGAAATTTTGGATGATGTGGCCTTCTACCTAGGAATCGGACTTGTGAACCTGATCAACTTATTTAATCCGGAAAAAATAATCGTAGGCGGGGAACTGGCCAATGATAACCCTTATTTTATTCGCAAGTTAAATGAATTTGTGTTAAAACATTCGTTGGAAACGCATACGGAGAAATTTGCCATCCTGCCAAGTTCCTTTGGCGCAGATTCCGAGGTGATTGGAGCCGCCTCCGTTTTATTACATGATTTATTCCATTCTACGATTTGATAACTGGCCAATCTAAATAGAAACGAGACACGAATAGCGATGGATTTAGGTAATAATATTTTCATATATCACAAGTAATAGGAAACGATATAAAAATGCGTGTTCAAAAAGGAGGATAAAAAGGACCAAGAAGTTCGAGGCGGCGCAGTTTCGAGCAGTGGAATGTATGCTTTTAAATACATGAGCAGCACAGAAACAAGCCAACGAAGAAATTCGCAGTGTCATTTTTACCGGACTTTTTGAACATCCTCTAATAGATCAATGGTGAGGTGGTAAGATTGATGAAAATTGCGGTAGTTGGTATAGGGAAACTTGGGCAAAGACATTTAGACAAATGGAAAGAAGTAGCAGATGTTGAGGTGGTTGGAGTTGTTGCTAGGAATAAGGATAAGCTCCAAGTAGTCGCGGAAAAATATAATGTGCAGCCATTTACTAGTTTGGAAGAGTTATTGAATCAAGTGGATGTAGACGTAGTAGATGTGTGTACACCGACCGTGACACATGGTGAATTTGTCAAACAAGCGGCTCAGGCAAAAAAACATGTGATTTGTGAAAAACCTTTGGCGTTAACAAGCAATGAAGCAACCGAAATGATTCAAGCATGTGAAGAAAATGACGTTCAATTACTAGTAGGGCATACACTCCGTTTCTTCCCAGAATATGCGAATGCCAGAGAGCAAGTGAAAAACGGAGCCATTGGGAAGCCAGGTGTTGTTCGCCTCACAAGAGGGGTGCCTTTTCCGACAGGAAGAGATTGGTATGCAGATGAAGAACAAAGTGGCGGCTTATTCTTAGATTTAGGTTCACATGAATTTGATTGGTTACAATGGACATTTGGGGATGTAACAAGAGTGATGGCCAAACATGTAAAGCGTGATCATCAGGATGAACAACTGGAATACGGCTTTGTTACTTTAAGAATGGCTGATGGCACGATCGCCTATGTAGAGCTGTCGTGGGCGGAGACAAAATTTCAAGCGACGTATGAATTAGCAGGCAATAAAGGGATGATCACTTATGATCATAATGCGACGATTCCGATTTCCTTGAACCTGCGTTCTTCAGGTCAGGCTGTACAAATGCCTAAGAGTCTGATGCATAAGGATCCTTATCAACGGCAATTCGAGCATTTTCTAGATTGTATTGCTGGGAAAGCTGAACCAATTGTCACGGCAACAGACGCGCTTAAAGCCATTGAAATAGCAGAAGCTGCTGTTCAATCTAGTGAAACAGGTCAACCTGTCACTTTAGCGGAAGGGGGACGTTAACATGAAAATTGGGATTATCAGTTTTGCTCATATGCATGCATCAAGTTATGCCAATTATATTATCAAGCATCCTGATGCAGAATTGACATGTATTTGGGATGAAGATAAAGCGCGCGGGAAAGAAATGAGCGAAAAATTCAACTGTGACTATTTTTCCGATTTGGATGATTTTTTAGGGACTGATATCGATGCGGTGGTGGTTTGCTCTGAGAATGCCAATCACAAAGAACATGTTGTCAAAGCGGCTAACGCGAAAAAACATATTCTTTGCGAAAAACCAATCGCCACTGAAGTGGAAGACGCCAAAGCGATGATTGCAGCTTGTGAAGAAGCAGGCGTTATTTTTGAAATTGCTTATCCAGTTCGTTTTGCACCAGGTTTTAAACAAGCGAAAGAAATCATTCAACAGGGAGCCATTGGGGAAGTCGTAGCGATTACAGGTATGAACCATGGGAAAATGCCTGGTGGATGGTTTATCGAAAAAGAATTGTCAGGGGGTGGGGCGGCAACAGACCATATCGTTCATATTATGGATATTATTCGTTGGGTAATGGAAGAAGAAGTGACTAACGTTTATGCGGAAATGGACACTCGTTTCTATGATATCGATGTAGAAGATTGTGGACTCGTTAGCATCGAACTAGAGTCAGGCACCATCGTGTCGATTGACCATAGTTGGTCAAGACCGCAAACTTTCCCAACATGGGGAGACGCGATTATTAAATTCGTCGGCACAAAAGGAAATCTGGAAGTCGATGCCTTTAAGCAATTTGCTCTCTACTATAATGATGAAGCGAACTCTATTACCCAACTACCGTATGCGGAAGATATGGATGATGGATTAGTCAATGACTTTATTGCCTGTGTAAAAGAAGGCAGATCACCATCTATTACAGGAACAGATGGATTACGCACATTGGAGGTAGTGAAAGCTGCTTATCAATCACAGGAAAAAGGTGAAACGGTTTTAGTAAATAGATAGGCAAAATATAGACTAATAAATTAACAGTTTCCGATCCTTCTATTCGCTGGAACTCAACAAAAAGAGGTGTTTTTTAATGAAAATCGGATTAAGTTCATACAGTTTATCGCAAGCAATGAACACTGGAGAAATGAGTATTTTGGATGCGATCCAATGGGTAGCAGATCAAGGTGGCGAGCATATTGAAATTGTTCCGATGGGGGAATTGGACTTAATTAAAAAGCCTGAACTCATTGAACAAATCAAAGAGAAAGCAAATGATGTAGGAATCGATATTTCACATTATCTGATTGGCGCAAACTTTATTACAGAAAGTCGTGAAGAATTTGCAGCGGAAGTGGCAAGAGTCAAGCAACATGTCGACATTGCTCAGCAATTAGGTGTCAAGCTTATGCGTCATGATGTTGCATGGCGTTCCGGAGAAGATGCGTCTATTCTACAATTTGAAAAAGATTTACCTATCTTAGTGGAAGCATGCCAGGCAATTGCGGATTATGCAAAACCATTGGGTATTACAACAAGTATTGAAAACCATGGGCTTTATGTGCAAGCAAGTGATCGTGTCCAACGCTTGATCCATGAAGTGAATCGCGACAATTTCAAAACGACCGTCGATGTTGGAAACTTCATGTGTGTAGACGAAAATTCCGTTGCCGCAGTGAAAAAGAATCTACCATATGCTTCTTTTGTTCACTTTAAAGATTTTTATTGGCGTCCGTCTTATCAAAATCCTGGAGACGGTTGGTTTCAAACAATCAATGGCAATCACTTAAGAGGAGCCATTGTTGGGCATGGAGATATTGATATGCGAGAAGTAGCCAAGATCATCAAAGAATCAGGCTATGATGGTTATATTTCGGTTGAATTTGAAGGTATGGAAGATTGCAGAAAAGGTTCGAAAATTGGAATGGACAATGTCCGACGATTTTTAGAAGAAGCTTAAGGGAGGAATCATGATGTCTAAAATTAAAATTGGCGTGATTGGTGCGGGATCTATTTCTGAAGCGCACCTAAATGCGTATGCTAACAATGATAAGGTAGAGTTGTATGCGATTTGTGATTTAAATGAGGAAAGAGCTAAAGCGAAAGCGGAGAAATATGGAGCTAGTAAAACATATGTTGATTATCATGACCTAATGAATGATCAGGATATTGATGCAGTGAGCATTTGTACTTGGAACAATACTCATGCTGATATTGCGATTGCCGCTCTTAATAGTGGGAAAAACGTCTTGGTCGAAAAACCTATGACAACAAGTATGGAAAAAGCTTATGAAATGGAAGAAACCGTTAAGAAGACAGGGAAGAAATTACAGGTTGGCTTTGTTCGTCGCTATGCTTCTAATACGCAAATTTTGAAAAAATTTATCGAAGAAGACGATCTTGGCGAAATTTACTATGCCAAAGCAACATGTATTCGTCGACTCGGAAATCCGGGTGGATGGTTCTCTGATATTGAACGCTCTGGTGGTGGCCCGCTTATCGATATCGGAGTTCACGTGATCGATGTTCTTTGGTATTTAATGGGTTGTCCAAAAGTAAAATCGATTTCCGGAAATACCTATAATAAACTAGGAAATAGAAAAAATATAAAAAATCTCTCATTCTATCAGGCAGCAGATTATGATCCAGACAAAAACACGGTAGAAGATATGGCCAATGCAATGATTCGCTTTGAAAACGGTGCTTCTCTACTTGTGGATGTCAGCTTTACCTTACATGCGAAACAAGATGAAATCTCCGTTAAATTATATGGCACAAAAGGTGGCGCAGAAGTAGAACCTAGTTTAGCTATTGTGACAGAGAAATATGACACCATCTTAAACCTTGCTCCGCAGGTAGATAGTACAACTTTCGATTTTGGTCAAGCTTTCCAAGCAGAAATCGATCATTTTGTGGATGTTTGTTTAGGAGAAAAAGAAACGCTTAGTCCAGTAGCAGACGGAGTCGAAATGACAAAAATTCTTAGTGGTATTTACGAATCCGCCGAAAAGGGCAAAGAAATCTATTTTGATTAATGGTTAATTTCTGAAGCGAACAATCTTAGATCATAGAATGGGTATTTATTCTTGTCTGGAATAAATACCCATTTTTTATAAAGATTTTTACAGAATTGTTTTGCGATAATGGACATAGAGTAGGGAAAAGACATATAATAGATTATATATACATATTTTTAAATAGAATATAAGGGGGGATATGCTGTGTCAGTTATGCGCGTCATTACAGGATTATGGCGAAACAGTACGGAAACAAGTGACAGGGCAAAGGATCCTAAATTGAAAACACGTTATTATAAGACGGGGAAACGCAAAATATCTGAAACGATTACATCCGTTGTGAACAATAAAATGACGGGCTGGAACGTGACCCATTTTGATTATGATCGGGGCGAAATGCTCATCGAAAAACGGGGAATCCGCCGCAATCAAATCGTTATCACGATTGTACAGGTAGAGCCATTACGTTGCAGTGTGGATATCGTATCAGCTTATGATGGATTGGGAGATTTAGGAGCAACTTACTTTTTAGTGCAAAAATTCTTTGAGGCCCTAAACAAAGAAATTCCTCCTGTCGAAAAAAATCAATAAGATTGAACGGCCAGTTTCCAAAGATGCGGGAACTGGCTCTCGCTGTGCGCCCGGCATGGGCTATAACTTGGTGGTGAAAGTCCACTACAGACTTGGCAGTAGGA
>NZ_VTQV01000099.1 GCF_008764245.1 Bacillus subtilis | reverse complement strand
ACTTTTTTAGTGTAAGCTCCCACGCCTTCATTTTTATTTACTGGGGTTTTGTCCCAGCCTCTTGTTTTTTAAAATACTAGAAATTAAAAAATTTCTTTGAGATAATACTAAATGAATAGTAAAAAAGTAATAGGTGGGATATTGGATGATCAAGGTGGGTATGGAGCTAACATTGGAATTAGATAGAGAAAATAAAACGGAAAGCTTTAAAACAAAAATAGCTGATTACTCTGAGAACAAAATTTATATAACCTATCCGGTGGGAAGTGAATCAAATCGGGTCATTTTTTTACTAAAAGAGGAAGAATTATTTGCGAGTTTTACTGTTAAAGAAACAGGAAATGCCTATTTATTCAGAACAAAGGTGTTAGGGCAAATGAAAAATAAGATTCCTTTATTGATTTTATTTTTTCCGGACGAGGAACAACTAATGAAGATTCAACGCCGAGAATTTGTTCGTGTAAAAACAGGTTTAGATGCCTCTCTGAAAATTGCAGGTAAATACTTTCCAACCGTAACAGAAGATATAAGTGCGGGAGGCTGTTCAATTGTAAATCGTTATGCCCAAATTAAAAAGGGAGAGCTGGGTGAAGTTTTGCTTGTGTTGCCATTTTCATCACAGGACTATCTCTACCTTACCATTACGTGTAGAGTTGTAAGGAATTTCGAAAAAAAAGGAGTACATCTTATTTCTTTGCAATTTTTAAATTTATCTAATCAGGAGCAACAACAGCTAATCCGTTATACGTTTGAAAAACAATTAGAGTATCGAAAAAGAGGGATGAATGAAATAAATTAATACAAACTGGACGATAATAAAGGAAAAAACGGAGTGGTGAACATGAAAAGATTGGAACGAATTTTCTTAAAACTAGTTTTATTCCACCTGTTTATTCTAATTGGTGTTCAAACGTTATTTCAACATGTAACCTGGTTTGACTATGTAAATAAATTAATTCAATATGAAGGCGTTTCCGGTATGGAAGAGCAGGATAAGTTGGATGTATTTCATCAAAAGATCAATCCGTACGAATAAATAATTGTAAGGGGATTCTAATACAACTGATTTCGTTCTGTCATGTAATCATGATCACCTGTAGCTTTTCCTAAATAAATTTCTACATGTATTTAGGAGGAATTTAGTGTGTTATATGATAATATAAACATAAACTAAAATCATATTTATATGAAGCAAGCAGGTGAAGGAATTTGAAATTGAATAAAATTAGTATTGCTATTGATGGTCCAGCTGGTGCTGGAAAAAGTACTGTGGCTAAAATTGTGGCTGAGAAAATGTCCTACATATACGTTGATACAGGAGCTATGTACAGAGCTTTAACATACAAAGCTTTGGCGGAAAATGTCAATATCCAAAACGATCAAGAGTTGGCTGATCTACTATCCCATACAAATATACAACTATCACCATCTGAAAAAAGACAACTTGTCATTGTAGATGGCATAGATGTTACAGACGTCATACGTGAAGATAAAGTAACCAATACCGTGTCAACTGTAGCAGCCCACCGTCTGGTTAGGGAAAAAATGGTGAAACAACAAAAGGCATTAGGCCAAGCTGGTGGCGTTGTGATGGACGGACGTGATATCGGTACCGAAGTTTTGCCAAATGCAGAATTAAAAGTATTTTTAGTCGCGAGTGTTGAGGTAAGAGCAGAGAGAAGGCATCTTGAAAATATTCAAAAGGGGTATTCCTCAGATTTAGAAAAGCTCAAAAAAGAAATTAGTTTGCGTGACCAACAAGATTCCGAACGGGAATTTTCCCCATTAAGAAAAGCAGATGACGCGATTGAAATCGATACTTCATCACTTTCAATTACTGAAGTGGCTGACCGAATTTATCAGTTAGCTAATGAAAGGATGGAGAAATAGTGACTTTTTATAATTTTGCAAGAGGGGTTGTGAAATGCATTTTCAAGCCTCTCTATCGTGTTGAAGTAATTGGACTTGAACATTTCCCAAAAGATGGTGGGGTTCTCCTATGTTCCAACCATATCAGTAATTTAGATCCACCAACAGTGGGCATCGCTGCACCTAGACCCGTTCATTTTATGGCAAAAGCGGAGCTATTCCAAAAATCAGCCACAAAGAAATTAATGAATGCGATCAATGCCTTTCCAGTTAAACGGGGCATGAGTGATCGAGAAGCTTTAAGAAATGGATTAAAATTATTAAAGGAAGATAAAGTCGTTGGGTTATTTCCGGAAGGAACTAGAAGTGTAACAGGGGAACTTGGTAAGGGACTAGCTGGTGCGGGTTTCTTTGCTTTACGTTCAAATGCCCATATCCTTCCTTGTGCAGTGATTGGTCCATATAAGCCGTTTAAAAAACAAAAGGTTGTTTTTGGAAAACCAATAGATTTTACGGAAATTCGTAAAAATAAAACATCGGCTGATGTCGCGACAGAAGTGATCATGTCAGAAATCCAAAAACTTATAAATGAACATACTTGTTAATTGAATGTCACATATAGTTACAATTACTTGACAAACGTATTCATTTGTAAGAAGTTAATAAGAGGATGATTTGAAATTAACTTAAAAAAGAAGAAATTTCATTAATTCTTGTATTTTAAAGCCGATAGGAGGAGTACATATGCCCGAGGAAATGAATGATATTGAAGTGAGAAATTTCTCTGAGGGAGATCAAGTGAAAGGAACTGTCACTAAAATCGAGGAAAAACAAGTTCTTGTCGATATTGAGGGAAGTAAACTTGATGGTATTATCCCGATTAGTGAACTATCCAGCCTCCATGTTGAAAAGGCATCGGATGTTGTCAGCGAGGGAGATGTTCTTGATTTAATTGTGACAAAAGTGGAAGAAGAACTTTTGGTTCTTTCCAAGCGAAAAGTGGATGCAGAAAAAGCTTGGGAAAAGTTGGAAGAACGCTATCAAAATAATGAAATTTTTGATGCTGAAGTGAACGAAATTGTCAAAGGTGGTCTTGTTGTTGACCTAGGAGTAAGAGGGTTTGTTCCCGCTTCTATGGTAGAAGATCATTATGTTGAGGATTTTTCGGAATATCAAGGAAAAACGCTTTCTTTTAAAATTGTAGAATTGGATAAGGATAAAAACAGACTTATTCTTTCACATCGTGCTGTTGTCGAGGAAGAGAAGAAGCAAGAAAGAAAGAATGTATTAGAAAAACTATCATCAGATCAAGTTCTCGAAGGAACTGTACAAAGATTAACAGATTTTGGCGCTTTCGTTGATATCGGTGGAGTGGATGGTTTAGTGCATATTTCACAACTTTCCCATCAACACATTGACAAACCATCTGAAGTTGTTCATGAAGGAGAAAAAGTGACCGTTAAGGTTTTATCAGTAGATCGAGATAATGAACGCATTTCTTTGTCTATTAAAGAAACTTTACCTGGGCCTTGGGAAAATATTGCTGAAAAAGCCCCTGTAGGTTCTGTTCTTAAAGGAACTGTAAAGCGACTCGTATCTTTCGGTGCTTTTGTTGAAGTACTTCCTGGCGTAGAAGGGTTAGTTCACATTTCGCAAATCTCCCATCAACATATTGGGACACCACATGAAGTATTAGAAGAGGGACAAACTGTTCATGTCAAAGTATTGGATGTTAATGAAGGTGAACAACGTCTTTCATTAAGTATAAAAGAACTAGAAGAACAGGAAGACAACAATCAAGATTTTGAGCTTCCGGAAGAAACTTCAGGCTTCCAATTAAGTGATATGATTGGAGATAAATTAAAAGACTTTAATAAATAATTGTCAGCCTCCCGAATAGACTATCGGGAGGTTTTTTATGCTTTAGCGTACTATAAATTCTAGCTTGTGGATAAGTTCTAAAAGTGGGTATTGACTTCCGGCTCCAGCGCCGAGCAACTAGCTGTGTTTCCTTTATCACAGGCCAACAGGACGTTGGTCAGAACGGCACGACTTTAGCCGTTCAACCTTATTACCTTAAGTTTGTACATCGCTAAACGGGTGCTTGCGCCATTGTTCTGGTTTAGTAAAATTTTCCCCTTTCCACTGAAAACCATGCATATTAAGACTAATCATATTTTCTATATAACTAAGTTAATCATAATGTTGTATTTGTTGTTTTTATGCATTTTGCAATTGACTTTGTTGCGATTTAGTTGTACTATTTCTATATGAATGCGCTTTCATAAAAAATTGTATTTGGCAAGTGTAAAATGCATGAAACGGCAGCCCTTTTTGTAAACCACTTGCCAACCTC
>NZ_VTQV01000098.1 GCF_008764245.1 Bacillus subtilis | reverse complement strand
GGTTATCAATACCTTTTTGTAAAAAAATTAAAATTATTATGTGTTCTTTCATTGTAGACATGTACTTAACGAAAGATTTAAAAATGACTAACGATTTAAAGTCGTTAGCCATTATCTTTCACAATCGCGCTCGATTGTGGAAGATTTTAAAAAATAATAAAGCTTCAAAATTAATCTTTAGTTATTACTAACGCTTCCTTTACTTTTGAGAGCCAAATTTATTCTCTATTTCCTTGAAGTCTTTGCTATCAATATCTGGTGGTTCTTTATCATTTTCTCTTAATGTCCAATTAAAAAATCCAGAAATCAATGCAAATATGAGTGAACCTTGCGAAGCAATCTCAATATTCACCATAAATGTATCGAGTAACTCCATTAACACAAAAGTGAGACCTGTATTCAAAATAAATGACAACCAGCCGTTGCTTGATTGAATAATACCAACAGATCTCAAAGCTTTTGGTATCGCATTTGTAATGAGTGAGAGAGGTATTTCAAGGAATACATACATAACAAAGAAAAATACTAAAGCACTGATTGAATTATATTGTAATCCGAGTAACCTTAAAAATATGTATTCAAAAAAGGTAATACCAAACAAAATTATTAGTACGATAGATGTACAGATAACTATTGTTTTAATTTTATTTATCTTAAACGACTCCTTCCTAAATTTGCCCGTTAATTTAAGTACAACGCTTCACAACCTCTCTTAAATTTTATCATTATATTCAATTTTCTTTAAAGCTATTGTTCCAGAAAATGGCCCGATTGCTGAATACAACTTATCTTTTAACGGCATTGTCATATTACACAGAAAATCAAACAGGGAGGGAAAATCGTAGATCTTAAATTCCCTCATAAATCTTCCCAAATTTAATTTTCATTTGTTCTTTAATTTCTTTATTTTCCTTCTCTAAATCTTTGATTCTCTTCCGTAAGGAAGAAATAATTACATCTTTAGATGCGTCACTCATATTTCTTTTAGCTTGTTTTATTGAAGGGAGACCTTCTTGTTGATTGCGAAGTGTTTCGATTCGTTCTCGGAGTTCTGTATTTCTGTATAGAAATGCTTTTGAAACCCCTGATTCTGCAGAAACAGAGTTAAAATTGATTTTTATTTGTTTTTTTATCATCTTTTTGATCGCTTCTTCAACTTTTTGAATGGTCTTTTCCGTTTTTAACTTTGCATGTTTTATAATACCTTCGGTATTTGGGTTTTCATTAGACATTTTGCATCACCTTCTCACGTTCATCTCCAACATACTCACGCCTGGTTTTATCTAAACCAAAGATACCACCAGTATGTAGTAAACCATTTGCTAATTCTTTATATCTTTTTAATTTGGGCTCAATTAACTCAACGGAACGTAACCTTCCGGATTTTTTGTATACTCCAATATCAGCTTCCATTTTAGATATCTGTTCTTGGTAATAGTCGAGAAACGTCTTGTCAACGTGAAAACTTCGGCAGTTGTTTTTAATACAGGGTGGTTCTAATGTCTGTTCAAGAAAATCACAATGAAGTTTAGGGCTTTTTACACAAAACCCATGATCTAAACGAATGGAGTCCATGTTATGACGTATCCATTCCAGTTCAACTCCGTTTTCTTCAGCCTGTTGAGCTAAATTAGCGACAATAACTTCTCCATGTGTATCTAGTCTTACTGCGCCAATATCGCGAGCCTTTTCCCATTCATCACGGAGTGTTTGATCATGAATTTGGGCATAGACTAACGTCATTTCAGGACTGGCATGAGCCATCAGTTTTTGAACATGAAGAATATTCATTCCGTTATTAATCAAATTAACACCGTAACGGTGTCGGAACGCATGATTTTTAAACCAATAAATTTCTCCATCTTTGTCCTTAATATTACATCTGTTAGCTAGTTTATTAAGGTTCAACTTAATGGAATCTTGCGATATGGGATTACCCATCCTTTTCCCTTTAAGTGTTGGAAACAAATATTTCTTAGGGTTCGTGTCCAAAGTTGATCTCTTTTTTGTAAGTTCTTGCTGCGCTAGGACCACATTTGCAATTTCCTCTGAAATAGGAACTTTATGATTTTTATAACTTACTTTTCTTTGATCTCCGATAATCCACCAGCCATCTTCTTGATTTACTAAGCAGTCAATTTTAAGTGATAAAACGTCACTTATTCGAAAACCTGTAGCTTCCATTAGAAGAATTATAGGTATATGATCTGAGGAAAGTTGGTTAATATGGTAAATTAACTGTTCCCATACTTCATCCGGGATATATTTAATTTCATCAGCTTTTGCTCTTTTCTTTTTAGGGATATCTTCAATTGACAATAGTGAAATTACTGACTTTGTCGGAGCTTCTTCCCATTCGAATTTCTGTATGTATGAGATAAACGTTTTAAGGTCTATTAAAAAACGATTTACATAATTGTGATCTGGATTAATTAAATATTTTCCCTTTTTAATAGTGGAATGTCGCAAGTATTCAATGTACTCCTCAATATCCATTCTGGATAGCTGGTTTAATTCTTTCCACTCAGGATGTTTACCCTTCAAAAAGGTGAAGAAAAACGAAAGTCTATTTAAATAACATATTGCTGTAGAAAAGCTAATGGATTGCTGAACAACTAGGCGAGTCTTTATATATTTTTTAAATAATTGTCTATAAGGTTGTGGAACCTTCGAAAAGTCTAATGAATATCTACTAATTGTATTGTTATAATTAATATTCAATTTTCGTACATCCCAACAATCCTTGTCTGTTTCATCACGTTCATCATAAAGCTGATAATAAAATTCATAAACTTGAAGAAAGAGTCTAATATACAAAGATGGTTGAACTGTTGGTGACAACCATGGTGATGACTTTTTCCGGTGTACAATTTCAACTGATTTTCCATTCTCTACAAGAAATGTTCGATATTCTGTTAGAAACTTTTCCTTCTGTATATCAATAATAGAATCTAAATTGGCATAGTATCGAGAGATGAATTCTGTAAAAATTTTAAGACATGGAGAATAATGCATGAAAGCATAGGTAATCGAAATCCTTGTCTCCTTTAATCCCTTATAAAAATAGTATTTTAATTCATTTTTCAATCTAAGATTGTGTACCTTATCAAAAATCAATTTTCTATTCCAATCATAATGTTTATCCAGGATGGGACATTCTTGTACATTCCATACATCATTTGCCCAATATCCATGTAATGGTTCATTTATCTGTTCCAGATGGTGGGGAAGGGGTTTTATTTTCAATGTACTCTGTGTCATTATTTATCTCTTCTTCCTATTTTTTTGTTTGATTGAGCTTGTTCCCAGCTTCCACGTATGGTTTCATCGGATGCATGGATATAAGTCTGTATCGTTGTTTGAACGTGTGCATGCCCTAATAATCTCTGTATGATGGCAATATCTACTCCTGCTTCATGTAACTCTGTGGCATATGTATGCCGAAGCATATGAGGGGTAAAATCTATTCCTGTTTTTTTCTTCATCCGTTTAATTAAAGAACGTACAGAACCATCAGTCATTGGTTTACCACGATTTGGTCCAGTTAAGGTGATAAACACATAATTGCTATCAATTTCGTAAGAATGAAAGTCTATTAGATAATCTTGAAAGAGATTCATAGTCTCAATAGATACATAGACTTTTCGTTTTTCTCCATCGGATGTTTTGGATCTCCTAACCGAAATAGCATTTTTACCAATATCAAAATCCTCTACCCACAGAGAAAGGGCCTCTCCAATACGTAATCCACCTTCATATAAAATACGGAACAATAATTCATCCCGTATATTGCTGCAAGCATTATGAATTACTTGTAATTGGTTTTTATTTAACGTTTTAACTGTACGCTTTGGCTCCTTAACTTTTAAAATGTTTTTATCATAAGAATTCCCTTTTGTAATGTGATGGAGGAAGGGTTTAAACGTCCTAAAACGCCCTGGGGCCTGCTTTTTTAATTGATTATTTACATTTCCCACGTAATCCTCATTACGAGTCAAATAGTCATAGAATCCTATGACACAAGTTATGATGGTATTGACTGTTCTTTCTGATCGTTTAGCTAAGGTTTCTTCAAAGTAAATGACTTTTGTAGATTGATCGGGAATTCTCAGCCAACCGATGAATTGAGCCAAGATATCAAGGTTCACTTCTTGATATCTTAACCGACTTTCCTCTAGGAATTGAAAATAAAGCTTTAGATGGTAACAGTATGACTTTAGTGTATTTTCAGCTTTTCCAATGTTATCTAAATACTTTATATACTTTGCAACCGGTATGACCGGATAGCCTCTCTTATCAATTAACAGATATCTTTTCTTCTCTTGAATGAGAACTTCTTGTACTTTCAACATTCCACCCCCTAATTCGTAAGATACTATATATTCATAAATTTAATAGTACAAATAATAATTCTTTAATGAAATATAAAAGAAGTAGTTACTATCGCAAGATACGTTAATAACTACTTCTAATACTAGTACAATTAA
>NZ_VTQV01000097.1 GCF_008764245.1 Bacillus subtilis | reverse complement strand
ATTTTAAGCCTTACAAATCAAGGTGTTATTAACTTTTTACTATATAAGTTTTGACAATACGTAAAAATAAGGGGGAGTTAGAAAATGGAAAAGCTACAGATAGGGCAGCTTACTGTGATCATTGTTCCTCCAGCAACTAATTTCGCTCCTGTGGATGGACGACAATATATAATGGAACCGCCAATTGGTGCTAATCGCGTGTTAACAATTGGTGTTTCTTCTAATCAATGTTCAGATAAGAACAATAAATCATTCATCCTAGAATGGAAGCCTAAGTTAGGAGAATACGTTCTTACCGGAAAAATCAATTATTTTGAGGAAACTGGGTTAAATCGGGAGCATATGCGAAAATGGAAAGATAAAATTACGAAAATGCTCACACTAATCATTAAATCAGATTATTATTTATTTCAACATGTGCCATGGTTAATGGATGCGCCTATATTAATTGAATTATACAATCACCGTTCACAACTAATAAAAATAGAAAACTTTGGCACGCCACGAAAATATATGTTAAAGGAAAAAGCTGAACTTGATCTAAATTAGACCGGACAATTGAGGTTCCGGTTTTATTTTTGAGCAAAACTAAACTATTAGCAATTGTCATTCAACCTAATATTTTTTCATTCTGTCTCATTAATAGTAGTATACTTTTGATATGAGATTTAGTTATTTAACAAAAACCAACTTCCGATAATATATATTATGTAAACTAGGAAACTTAAAAGGAAAATAGATGACTAATAAACTAATAATGATCCTCCCTAATAAATTAATCATCTATAAATTTTACACTGTATTCAATTACATCATTTCTGTTCCTTAGCCATTTGTTTAAGATGTTCTATTAAAGAACGACTGATAGTTGTTCGGAATGGTGTTCGAGAACTATTTGTATGAAGTAGTTTTCCATTAATGAGCTTCCATCGAGGATCATCCAAATAATAAGCTTGTTTGGCATGCTGTGTCATATAAACTCTTTTATACACATGAAAATTATTAGAATCTGCATCAGCGTATATAATTTTAGCAAGTCTTAGTAGGCTTTCCTTACCTTTCACCCAAACACGATAAATTGTATGCCCTGTCTTCCCCTCTAACATCGTAATTTCAGAGCATAAATTCCAATTTGAAAATACAGAACGTACCCCTTCTGCAAAATCAAGACTAGCGGATGTTATATGTGTCACATATCCTTCCTTATCCACCCAACCATCCCCATCAATCACCCCTCTTATAAAAGAGGGTAAATATTGCTCGGGTACAACTGGAAAAGGCACATTTAAGGATTTTCTTGATTTTATTCCCAATACTTCAAGGTCTTTTTTTATTTCTTTGGAATTGATGATTAAGGTTGGAGTTGTCATAGTTTTACCAAAAGGAGCTAATATATAGTCTGCCTCCATATAATTTGCTACGACTTTAAGAATCTTTTCATCTTTTTGGGATAAAGATACGCTATGAGTCTGCTCGTTAATATGGCCATCAGTAATAAACAAACCTAAGACCCATGCCATTTCATGGGACCATACCTTAAAGAAATTTTCATTTATTTTATGGATCCTAGGACGCCCCGAAGATTGCTCCCGATTCATCTTTACTCCATGTTTATAGAGCACATTTCGAATTGCCCGATCAGAAAGTCCGATGATCGGTTGCATTTCTTTAAAAGGCATTCCACTCTTGTACATACTAATAATCATTTCATCCGTAATACCTGGATTTCTGGGCATCGTTTCAATCCTCTTCAGAAAGTATACATGCTTAGCCGATAGTATGATTAAAATGTTCTATATATTATATTATAGAAACTAATGTTCGTTTTTTGCAAGTGTATATAAAAACATTTACATATTTTAAAACGAATCTATTATAATCCGAATATTTACGGCACAATACCTTCCCCCGGGCCTTTACTGGCTGCCCGTCTCCCACTTAGAATTTTCTCTATTCTTGAAGTGGGAGTCTTACAACCAGTTACACTGTTATCAATCTGTAATCAAGTTCTTAGGTTAATAGGTCCACACTTTAGCTTGAAGTTCTTGTACTCCAAATTCCAGTGCATCGTCTAAGTCTTCCTTATAAATATCCAAATGTCCATTTGTAATAGCACTTCCCCGGTCTTCACACACATAAGTTTCATCTAACTTTGGGATATGTATTTTCGTGCCAAAAGGAAGAGATTGTGGGCAGGCAATTGTCCTTCCTTCCTCTACCACTTTACCAGATGCTGTTATACCGTAGGCAGGATCACCAGGTTCTTTTCCAGTTGATTCAGGTCCAGCCGTATAAGCTGTAACTGTAAAAGGAGTCCCTATTTCATCTGGTATTTTTATTGTTTGGCCTGGTTTAATATATGTAGGATCCGATATAGATGGATTTGCCGCAATGATAGCATTTAAATCTACTTGATAGTTTTGTGCGATACGATATACATTATCTCCTGATTGTACTTCATAATGCCTCTCAGCAGCTGCTGCCCCCGCGAAGAGCACGAATCCGACCAAAGAAAGAATAATCGAAGAAATATACTTGATAATAACACCTCCCTCTCCAATGTATAGTTCCTGTCTACCCATTTTTTTAGCTTGTAAACTTGGATGAATATTTTTCAATTTAATTGTCAGGAAAATGAAAAAGCAGCTCAAACCTTGTACTAATAACTCACCATGAAAACCTAGTTTCCATAAAGTGAAACTTGGATAACCTAATGCTCAAACCAAGCAGATTAATTCACGCTCCCCTTTTCGTAAATAAATGGAAGCATACCCCAAATGGATCCTTTACATATCCATAACCTTTTGTATAAAAATCGTCTGTGAATTCTTTTAATATACTTGAGCCTTTTTCGATCATTCTGTCATAGACGGCTTTTGTTTCTTCCACTGTATTAAAGGTGAGACAAATAGAAATATTATTCCCTTCTGTAATAGGAAGACCTTCTGTATCATCAGCCAGCATGATTTTAATGTCCCCAAATTGTAGTACGGATTGGTCGATTCGATTGTACTCATCTTCAGAAATACCTATCTTTGCTTGTTTTGGTCTGTCTTTCACTCTTTGCAAATATACTGTTGTTGCTTTAAAAACCTCTTCATAAAACAATCGTGCTTTTTCTGCGTCTGTCGTTATTAAAAAATAAGGCGATACTTCAAACTCCATTATAACTCCTCCTATCATTTTGCTATAATTAAAGTGTAAAATTAAATGGTGCCAGTTTACGGCACCTTAAGGAGAATTTTGTATGAAAAAATCAATGCGGTTATATCATATGATTCACTTTGTCAATACTAAGACCGTCTTCAACCTCTTTGATTTGATGGAGGAATTTAATATTTCAAGAAGAACGGCATTACGAGATATTCAAGAATTGGAAATGCTAGGTGTCCCCATATATAGTGAAACCGGAAAAAACGGCGGCTATCGAATCATCCGAGAAAGAAGTTTAACAAAAATCGCTTTAACGAATGAGGAAAGTAGCGCTTTGTTATTTGCCTTAACCAGCATTTCAAATATGAATTCTCTGCCCTTCAGCGCTACCTATGAAGATATTTTTCATAAAATATACACCAATTCTACTACTGAACAAAGGAATAGCATTGATTTCTTTAAAAATAAAGTGAAGTACCATCATATCCATGTAAATAAGAGCGACTTTGATGTAACTCCTTTTATTAAAGTTATGGCTAAAAAGAAATGGTTGCATATTATTTATGCTGACACAAAAATGAACGGGCTTTATTGTATCATCGGCTTTCTTTTTAAAAATGGCCTTTGGTATATGGTTATTGCAAATGAATCAATGAACTATACCAAGATTCTAAATGCAGAAAAAATTAATGAACTTAAAGAAATAACTGAACTGAAAGAAATACCGAAGATAACGATGGATAACTTTCAGAAGTATATGTTTCATACCAATAATAAAATCAAAATAGAAATTCACTGCCAAGAGAGAGGTCTCAATATGTTAAAAAATCATCTGTGGGATAGCATAACGACTTCTCCCATAGGCGATAATAAGTTTCTCTTTGAAACTTATGTAAATGAAAAGGATTTGAATTTTATCTCCTCTTTACTAAGTAGAATGGGTAAACATATTAAAGTAGTCTCCCCACCATCTCTAATACAGCAAGTAACCAATGAGTTAGAAGAAGTTTTGGCAATGTATCAGAATAGCTAGGACTTCTAATTTTAAATTTTGAGTGCTGTTGAGTGATAAAACTTTTATCGCTAAATACGAAGTGCCTTAATTACAAAAAGAGCAGCAGTCTGCTCTTGGAAAGTTTCTTATTTCCTTTTATCATACCAATCCATCGAATCCATCATTTCCACATTTCTTATTTGCTCAAGTGTGCAACTTGTAACTCGCCCATCCTTTAAGTAGGGGTAGCGTCAGGAAAATGCGGATTTACAACGTTAAGGAAACCAAAATATAAAAAGTCTAATTTCTCGGTGTTATAAGTGAAAAATTAGGCTTTAGTTACTTCAT
>NZ_VTQV01000096.1 GCF_008764245.1 Bacillus subtilis | reverse complement strand
GGAGGCGGTAAGTGGCATGCATTTTTAAATGCCATTTCATACATTTTTTACTTGCCAAATACACAAAATGCAATACACGTTTTTGATATTAAAGATATTGGAACAAATTAGACGGGAGTAACAATCCTATTTTGTGCACCCAGACAAAACGCTGCTGATTCTTTATGTGCGTAATTAGCCATTATTGGCTAATCCTTGAGCTGAAAAAAGAGTAATCCGTAGAATAATTGAAATGATTCACCTAAAATTTGAATTAGATTTAATTGATTAGAAGGTGATGCCATTGAGCAGAGAAGCTATTTTAGATTATGCAAAAAGAAAATATGATACAGATCCTGATTATCCTTGGGGTAAATTATCCGACTATGCTGTGCTTAGACATAAGAAAAATAACAAATGGTATGGGTTGGTTATGAATGTGGACAGAAATAAATTGGGTATTGAAGGGGAGGGAGAGACAGGCATACTAAATGTTAAATGTGACCCGGAATTAGCTAGCATCTTAAGAAAAGAGAATGCAATATTACCCGCTTATCATATGAATAAAGAACACTGGATTAGCATCGTATTGGATGGTTCTGTTTCAGATGAAGAAATTTTTCACCTTTTAGATTTGAGCTACGATTTAACGCAGTGATGAGGCTTATTAGAGCAGTAGACAATTGTTGTTTACTGCTTTTTTGCGTACTATACGTAACAAAACTTTATTCTAATTACTATTTTGTATAAGTAGGCTGGGACATAATTAAAACGTTAAGCTCCAAAATGCATTACCTCAGTGGAGGAAATACACGTAGATTCCTATGGGAAACAAGAGTTCGACAAGATCCCGGAAAGAGAAGCTGGGCTGCCACTTGCCCGCGGAAAAGCGAAGTATATTTCCGAAGCGGGGGATATGCATCCTAGGAATTCGGTTTTTTCTTTGGTGAAAATACCTTTGCCCCAGCCTCAACTTTTACATAATAATTCCCTGTACAACAAGTCCAAGCACTAATCCCAGAAAAATAGAGGACAGTGTACCTAATAAGAAATACTCCGCCCAGTTGCGATCATCCAACTGTTTGAATCGTGCAATTGACTTGGCTGCGATAATAAAAGCAATAGATGGATAGGCGCCAATTACCGTTAATATAATAACAAGCAATCTTTCTATATAGCCGATCAATTTTCCGCGCGAACGAAGCGGGGTGGAGTAGGTAAAATAATGATATTTCTCTGTAAAACTGCTTTCTGTTCTTGGTTGATTTTTTTCTTGTCTAGCCTTGATCTGATTGTTCAATGTCAGTTCGCCTTCAAAGTTGGCAAACTCGGAGGGCAAGGAGCCAATGGTATATTTTACGATATGGCCGCTGACACTTGTCGCCAAAATGTAAATGATGATAAGAAATAATACTGTGTTGACCACACTTAAACTACTTGTCCCATATAAGTCTAACAAACTCGCTGTCATTTCTGTCACTTTCATAGAAAAGAAGAGAATACAGGTTATCAGTATCATAATGACATGTAATACTTGATCTAATAGAAAGTATCCGAGCCTTTTCATATTATCCGTTGTACTATTTGGAATGGAGTCTACTAATTTTATTTTCGATAAATCAATCAAAAGGTGTGTGATCATAATAAAAGCTAAAGGCAGAATAAAGTAGGAGATTATATGTTGAAATTCATATTGATACCCCCATATAATCGCAAGTGCGATTCCCGTTGTTAGTAGATGGTGAAATAAGTGTTTTTTCAGATGTTTTATTTTATTTTTCACCATCTGGTCTGATTGCAGCCAAAAGTCAGCGATTAAATGCGCGAGAAGTAGCAATAGTACAGTCATGGTAATTTCCTTTCTTTAGGAAAATAATCGGTTAGATGATTCCTGACATGTTGTTTAATGTTTGTTTGCAGCTTATCTGTTAGATTGTGCTTATTTTGCGCTCCTAATGAATCCAGCACCTTTACAATGTCATAAAAAGCATGTAAGATGACTTGCGTTTTACCCTGTTTCATATGATGGGATATCGTAGCTGTTGTTCTTTCGAGATATTGGCTTACTTTATTTTGTTGGCCGAGCATGACATATAAAGAACAGACGAGGGATTGTATTTCAGTTTGCCCGTTTATTTGTTCCTGCTTGAGGGTTAAAATCGTATTGATTAATATTTCGAACTGTTTGCTAAAAACGGTGAAACTTTGTTTCTCTGATAAATGAGGTAATGCAAAGCGAAACAGCATCCTGTTTTGTTGTTTTTTCAGGTAATCATTGGCGTTCCTTGCTTGTTTCATTAATGGGTGAATCCAAGTTTCTATGTTTATTTCACTTACATCCTCTTGGATATCGCCGAATGATAATCCGAAATAAGGTTTATGATTGGTGAATTTCCAAATCCGGCTTATATAAAAGGCAAGTGTATATGCCCCTGCATAGCCGCTGGTTATAACCACTAATTCATCGCCGGCGCGGTGACTAACCTTTGTCACAGCTGTATTTTGTGTCCACTCAGTAATATCACTTTTTAATTGCTCCAGATATTCACTTAATTCATTCCCGCTATTCCCTTTAGACGAATTACTTATATCCATGATGAAGACAGAGACTTCATTGGTCATGAATAAACAGCTCCTTCTTTATCCCAATATAGAGAAGTTTGATTATATAATCGAATATAGCATAAGTTAGATGAAATAATCAAATTTTATGGAAGTTAGATGATTAGTAAAAGAATAGGTGAGGTCTATTTGACGCTTACATTTCTTCTTCCATATATTGGCATCGACATTTCATCGTGTTGATCTTGACTAACAGAATATACGTTCTTATAATAAAGATACAAACATATATTCTTATCAGGAGTGAGACGATGAAGAATATTATTATGATGGATTATTCTAATGAGCCAAGACGAGATATTATGTGCATAGATGTCAAATCTTTTTTTGCAAGCGTAGAAGCTGCCGCACGCAATCAGCATCCTTTAAAATCTCGGATTGCGGTTGTATCTAAACCGGATAACCAAGGCGGTTTGGTTTTGGCCTCATCCCCTTTGGTAAAGAAGGAGTATGGAGTTAAAACAGGAACAAGAATATACGAGATCCCGCGGGGAGCAAATATAGAAATTGTGGAACCTCGTATGGCATTGTATGTAGAAAAAAACCTAGAAATATTAAGTATTTTTAAGCGTTATGTAACGGAAGATGATGTACTTGTTTATTCTATTGATGAATCGTTTATTGATGTGACTAAATCGCATAAACTTTTCGGCAGCACACATGATATAGCAAAGAAAATCCAACGTGCTGTATGGATAGAATTAGGCTTAGTACTGACTGTAGGAATAGGCGATAATCCGCTGTTAGCAAAATTAGCGCTCGATCATCAGGCGAAACACGACGAACAAAATGGTTTTATTGGTGAGTGGCGTTATGAAGATGTGCCACGTACCGTATGGAAAATAGCACCATTAAATGATTTCTGGGGAATCGGACAGAAAACAGAAGCAAGTCTTAATCGGCTAGGTATTAGAAGTATCTATGATTTGTCTCAGTATGATATTCATGTATTAAAGGCAAGGTTTGGCGTGATTGGAGAACAGCTCTTTTTTCACGCTCACGGGGTTGACCGAACATCACTATCGGATGCATACAAACCTAACAGTACGTCATTCAGCAAAAACCAGATACTAAACAGAGATTATGTAGTGAAACATGACATTGAGATTGTTATTCGAGAAATGACAGATGAGAATGTAGCAAGGCTAAGGAAGCACCATCTAGTGACCGGTGTTGTCAAATTGGCCATTGGCTATTCGAAAACGATAGCGCAAAGCGGATTTAATCATCAAATGAAGATTGATGCAACCGATTCGTCAAAAAAATTAAAGAAGTATATGCTGATGATTTTTCATAAATATTATCAAGAAAATGTGCCGGTAAGAGTGGTTAATATCACCTTTGGAAAACTGCAACCAAAGCAATCATTGCAGTTGGATTTCTTTGAACCAGCAGAAGAAACGATAGGAAATGAAGAGCTGGATAGGGCGATTGATTTTGTGAAAAGAAAACATGGGTACACGTCACTGCTACACACTTCCAGCTTACTTGAAGGCGGAATGGCTATATATCGTGCGAAACTGCTTGGTGGTCATCGATCTGGAAAGGAGGAGTGAAAATGGAGCAAATATCGATCACACGCATCACACCGGAACAGTTTGGATATAAAGATAGGGGAATTGTTAAATGGTTAGGGATGATGCTAAGCGACCATTCAGAAGCACTCAAAAAAGAGGAAGTGAATAACCAGCTACTAGAGGTTAAGACGAAAAAAGAAATGACAGAAGAAGAAATAGCCCAAGTGTTGTATCAAGCTTTTATAACAGATTCACCGGTTTTGATTCAGGCAAATGTGATGAGAGATGGGAATTATTATAAAGACTTAAAGTGTAAAATAGCCGGCTATGTTGAAAATCAAATACATTTATACTTGGGGTACAGTCAGGAAAATGCGGATTTACAACGCTAAGCCCATTTCCCCGACTATTCCCCCAGTTTTAACAACGTTAAGAAAGTTTCAAGGGTCTTAAAGAATCTAACGAGACCATTTTCTCCGAATTAAAATGGTATTCTCCAAGTAAATTA
>NZ_VTQV01000095.1 GCF_008764245.1 Bacillus subtilis | reverse complement strand
CCACATTTAGACCTTAGAGCTACTTTTAGGCTTTTGTTTTCATAGAATTTTTGACACTACCCTTAACTATTTCTTCTTCGATGATGGAAATGAACTCATGTGCTGTCTCCCTTACTTCTTTTAACAACTTCTCCTGTTCTTTTAATTTTTTCCCTTCTGTCCAATGATGCAAATACGGTAATGAGTATTCGCTAGTATCCAACCCAAAGTAACTAGACACTGTATAAGCAACCATTTCAGCCTGAAATTCTTTTTCTTGCGCACTATATTGATCATATGTTTCTTCGGTATGCAATACGGCATGTGCTAACTCATGAACCAATGTCTTTACATTCTGCAACTCCGTATTACGTGGGTTAAGCGCAACTTCTTTACGTAAGGTATAACTAACTCCTTTTGCACTTCCTAATTCAGAGTAAGGCTCCACAATTTTGATTCCACTATTTTCAGCAACCTTTTCAAGTGCTTGATACATAGATTCATAATTTTCAACAGAACCATCTAACCAACGATTCGGAAAAATCTTTGGCAAGTCATCCGGTGTCGCTGTCGTTTGCGATACATCGAATACATGCCCTACATCGAAAAAAGTGCGTGTATACGTTTTGATTTCTTTATTGGCAATCTGCTCCTTTTCCTCTTTCGTTGCGTATTTTACTTGAACTTCTTTATCCCCACGCTCAAAGTATGTGGTAATTTTAGGCACAAGGATTTTTATGCCTTTCTCACCTTTTTTAACAGCAAATCCTTTATCCTTCCAAAACTTAAAAGAACCTACTGCCGTGGCTCCTGGGAATTGATCTTGAATTAATAAGGTATTGTTTACGGAATAGTTATGGAACTTCCCCATAAAGTTCAAATATTCCTTAATACTTTCAGGGCTATGGAAATATTCAGTTATTTGCCTTTCCATTTTATTGGTCAAGTTTTCAATTTCTTTCCGTTTATCTTCCCATGTTTTTCCCTTATATTGTGTCTTTGCCATTTTGTGTCCTCCTTGATCATTAAAAAAAGAAAAAAAGAGCCGGTACGAGCCGACTCCATCTTCTGAAATTCATGATCTATAACAAATGCGGTTCATCAATCCCTTCTACTAATTCAGCCAATCCCTGTTCAGGGATTTTAAAATCCAAAATGACCGTTTTTGTCTCCATATGGATCGGAATGAGAGCAAATTCATTTTCCTCCACCATTTCCTTTAATCGGTTCAACGTATTAGTGGATGTAGGAATAACAACTTCTTCCCCATTTAGGGAAAACACCACACTTTCCTCTCGAAACTCTTTTATCACACCCAACGTAACATTTAAATTTTCTCCGTAAGATATAACAGACAAATCCATAGAAAACCTCACTCCTAAAAAAATAAAAGAGAGACTCCTATTATGTGAAGTCTCTTTCGTTCTATCGCTCCACGTCTACAACATAAAAGTAGAGGTCTTATCGCTCTAATTCAGTTTGTTTATTTTTATTCATAGATTTAGATATTTTTTGCTCTAAAAAATCGCCCTTTATTTCACTCATTATTTCTTGAACTAACTCTTCATGATAGTTTTGTGGAACCTCTTCTATATTCCCATAACCATTGATTCGGTAATAATCATCGTTAATATAATTAATATCTTTTAACATAAACTTAACACCCTGCCAACCACCTTGTTCTAAACGATATTGCACATATTCATCTAAATCCTCTGTATAAATAATATCCTCAACATATTCTTCTTTTTCAGTCTCTTGAGCAAAACTAATAACATCCCCCATATCATAATTACCTGCCAATATAGGTTCAGCGGTATCCAATCCTTGTAAATACTCCGCCATTTTATTAAGATTTTCAATATCTTCATACTCACTAATTTCAAACGGCAACTCATAATCATGAATAGCAAAGTCTCCATGCGGCTGACCGTTTGAATCCAATTCATGAGGTTCAAAAATTGTTTGATAAATCTCTTCAATCTCTACTGGTAAATCAAACCAACCACCGACTAACTCACCTTCATTATACTTCGCTAAATTTGCTACATAAATCCTCATATTCTTTCTCCTTTTTTTAAATTTTTTATCAAAAGAAAAAGAGCTTAATAATCTAAGCCCTTAACGTTCCAACTCTTGTTCCGAATTTTTTCTTTGGTAAATCCTACTTTTAAGTCCAGTGACTTAATCGCACTCATATATTCTTCAACATCCCGTCCAATTTCGACCATCCCATTCATCCAAATCAACAGAATCTTCCGTTATTTCAATTTCTGTTTTTATCACCCCTTCATCATAATAGGCGTGTTTTAATGTTTCATAATAAAAGATTTAAAAATACCTATCAATATCACCACTTTCTAAACTAAACAAAAAAGGACTCCTATTTAAATAGAAGTCCTTATAATAAAATAATCCTATACAAAGTTTTGCTAACTTCGTATAGGATTAAAAAAGGGGGATTCTAAGGCGTTTAACCCTCATACTATTATATTATCACCTTTCTAAGCTCATAGAGTATCTATATAGTATCTATATAGTATCACATTTCATTTTCCAATAAAGACATAAATCATACTGTAGTATGACGTAAGGAGCAAAAAAAGAGGATACATCATTTTTCGTGTTCATTTTTAAATTTATTTTTTTCGATACTTTTTTTACTTTTAATGTCTTTTTTTAATGCTTCATACATTAATATTTCATCGTCTTTTATTGATGCAATCATATACAGATCATTATTAGGAGTTATGTCTAACGCATAGCCTTTTAAATCAGCCAACTGCCTTATAAATTCCCTTTGTGTCCTTCCGTTTCCTTCTCTAAACGGATGCATATAATTCAAATCACATAAGATTTTTCCTAACTCTTTGCAAATGAATTCTTTTGAGTTGTTTTTGTTGCTTAAAAAAAGCTGGATTGATTGTTCGAGCTGTTCTTCGGCTTTGTTAATAAATTGACAAGGCAAAAAAGATGTATTCCCTTTATGAATATCGACTGTACGATATTCCCCTGCCCAATCATAAACATCTTGAAACAGATATTTGTGAATTTCTTTATAATCTTTCATAGACAAATTTTTTGCTATTTTCTTGTTCCTAAGTTCAGCTAGACGAATAGTTGAAGCCTTTGCTTCAAAAATTTCCAATTCACTACTTCTTTTCAAACCAATTTTATTTTTCAAAACATTATTTTTATAATCAAAATGTTTATCGTAAAAATTCATTTTCTTTACCTCAACAAAAAATAAAAATGCTTTTTCGTCAGTTAGAAAAAGCATTCTGATTTAAGTACATATTTTTCTCGTTCTGTTTATGAAATTCAGCTAATTGTTCCATTGTCATTTTACCATCCAGAACAGCCTTAATATGTTCAACACTTTCTTTTGTAGGTTTAAACCCTTCAATCATTGATGAATGAATGCTTGCCTTAACAGCTTCAAATTGTTTCTGATCCGTAAATTTCACTCCGCAAATTTCCATGAAATCACCTCTTTGTTATATTATATCACAATCCAATTACCTTTACTACAAAGACAAATTACAGAATAAGCCATTTTAATTAAGGAAAATCAAACTTTATCTTTCCATGTTCAATTCGTAGGTAAGCATCAAATTTTTTGCCTTTTTTACTTTTAAAGCCCTTAATCAATTTTGTACGTTTACCGTTCAACAATGCTTTTATATCTGTTTCAGATAGTTTTTTTCCTAAATAAATTTTTGGTAAAGTAAATGTACACCCATCCCGATAGCCAGTACAACCATAAAAAGTACCTTTATCTTCTATTTTTCCATTTTGACATTGAAGGCATATACCAATGAATGTTTTTTCCATTGCCTGGTCAATCTGTTCTTTTATATTTTCTACTTGTTTCGGCACAGTATCCAATAAAGATAAAATGAATTTTTCAATTGTATCAAGAAACGTTTGTTGAGATCCTTCATTTTTACCGATTTTTGATAAATACTGCTCCCATTTTGCCGTCATTTCAGCACTAGCTAAAAGAGTGCCGTCTACTGCTTGGCAAAGCAATGCTCCTTTTGGCGTCACGTAAACGGTATTCTTCTTAATTTCAATATATTCCTGATGCTTTAAAGTATCAATAATGTTTGCCCTTGTCGCTTCCGTTCCAATCCCTTCTGTCTGCTTTAAAATTGCCTTAACGTTCTCATCATCGACTTCCTTTCCGGCATTCTTCATAACTTGGATAAGATTCCCTTCGGTGAACAATTTGGGCGGTTTGGTCATTCCTTCTTTAATCGACACAGTGACAGAACAGGAATCCCCTTCATTCATTTCAGGAAGGACAGGTTCATCTTCTTTTTTTGTCTCGGACTCTTCTCCAAGTAAAACTTTCCACCCTTTCCTTTTTTCAATCTTACCAGTTTTATGAAACATAAGCCCATTAACATCAATCTCAACTATTGTTTCTTCAAATTCATAATCAGGGGCAAACATGGATAGCGTGGTAGAAAGGATCTCTTTATAAATATTTCTTTCTTTTTCCGAAAGGTCGTCTATATGGGCGACTTGTTTTGTTGGTATTAGTGCATAGTGTTCTTGAACCTTTGCTCCATCAACATATCCTTTTCTTGCATTTGGATAGGCTACATCAAACTGAATACCCAAACAGGATTGGTATTCGGATAGTTTTTCTTTCACATAATTAAATTCATTGTCGGTAATAAAGTGACAATCTGTACGGTATCTACAAAAAAGTGGACTTAATGAAAGTGGACTTAATGAAGTTAGTTTTAAAGCTAATAACTAATAGGAATAAACTTATTATATTACATTTAGTAAACAAATAAGCATCTATAAGTGTTTATTTCTTTATAAAGATTGTTTTAAAGGGGGAGATTAATTTAGCAGTTAAGGGTAAAAAAAAGAGGAATGGTATGTTGATACAGTATGAAATTAAATTAGGTAGAGGATGTATTTTTATTGGTTAAATAAAGGTGGTGGAATTTCTATTTTAATTGCTTAATAATAAAAGTACATCATAAATCTGATGCTAGTATAGTTTCATGGACACATCTAAGTTAAATTTATACAATGACTTTTAAGGAGG
>NZ_VTQV01000094.1 GCF_008764245.1 Bacillus subtilis | reverse complement strand
CCTCCTTAAAAGTCATTGTATAAATTTAACTTAGATGTGTCCATGAAACTATACTAGCATCATAGTCTGACTTCAGACTAAGGTGATTTTCCCTAAGAGATGTTAGAAGTGTCTAATTTTTTAGTTAAATTAATTTTTATATATATATTGTTTTTATTGTAGCCATAAAAATTTTAGGGAAATCAGCCCTAGCACAACTTACCCCTCACGATTTTGGAGCGATTCTATTTTTATCTTATTTAGCATTTGGGTCCATTAAAGTAAATGGAGTAACAGAGGGGATTATTGGAACCATTGTTATAACGGGCGTTCACTTAGTTATATCAAAATTAAGTTTATTAAATTGGTTAAACCCTTTTATTATAGGAAAACCGACTATTTTAGTTAAACATGGAAAAATTGTATATAAAAATTTAAGGAAAAATAGATATCCTTTATCTGAGCTGTTGTCAAGTTTAAGAACAGCAAGATATCCAGATATTCAAGATATTGAATATGCGATTTTGGAAGCAACAGGTGAAATCAGCATTTTACCAAGGAAAGAATTAGTTCCTGTTACTCCAAAGGATTTACATATGAAAGTAGAATACCATGGATTCCCAATAGCTGTTGTAATTGAAGGGAAAGTTCAGAAGCGTAATTTAAAATTAATCAACAAGAATGAAGAGTGGCTTAAGCAAGAACTAAAGGCAAAGGGATATCATCAAATTAAAGATATATTTTACGCTTCTGTTAGAATACCGACCATTCACTAAACATTAACACATTTGATATTAGCGACTAATCTTAAAACGATTTCCCCTCCCTATATTAATCCTAGATAAACGGTTTTAGATAAATATGGTTTTCTTAGTACAGTACCTTATCAAACTATCAAGTTCTAAGTATTTTTGAAGAAAGATGAGAAACCAAATGCATCATTATAACTTTTTCCATACTATGGGGATATAAAGAGTGAAACTTTGAGTGTGGTTGTTGTTTAATAATTAATTTTCTTTCCCGAAAAAACAGTCAAATGCCTAAAAGGCTAATGCTATAATAAAGTTTTCCATTAATCTAATAAAAATCAAATTGATCCGAAATAATTAAAAAGCCGATTTTTCCTTGACATAAAAGGAGAATCGGCTTTTTACTAGTTATCCCTATTACTCATCTTTATTATCCCTATCGCCTATATCTTCTGCATCTTCTATTGGATCTTCTGGATCTGGATCATTATCATTTTCATCATCTTTAAACATGTTATCATCTTCGTCAACACCGGGTGCATCTTCAAGATCTGCATTATCATCATTCGTATCACCGTTTTCAATAACATTATTGTTATCCTCTGGTGGTGGATTCTGATCATTATTGTTACAACCGACTATTAACATGGTAGATAAAATTGCAACGGCTAGTATAAGAAACCATTTTTTGTTCATGGATGTCCTCCTTTCATGATTTAGTATTATGTTTAAAACTATAAATAGTATCATTCCCTATAAATGTTAAATTATGATCGCTTTTAACAAGTAATTAGGCTAGAAAATTTAAGCATTACAGCCAATCGAATAGAGAAGTAGATAATTTCACTGAATTCATTTTTTCATGTCAAGCGTTTAGAAAAGGATATGGGTGATAAACCAATTTAGGCGAAATGTAGGTAAATACCTATCCCTATGACAATTGCGGAACATATTATGGTTTAAGTTTTTCAAAGAAGGAATTTAAGGGGATGTTTTTTTTGAAGAGGAACATGGGAATGTGTATTTCTTGTGAAGATTATTTCTGGAAAAGTCAACTTTCAATGTTACCAAGTGGTTCATTTCTTCTTAATAAATGGTACTGTCCACAATGTTATCCTAAAGCCTTAGAAGAATATACTAGAATTTATTGGGGTAACGCCTGAATCACTGATATGCCTCCTTAAAAATTTAGGGAAAATATCTAATTCCGAGACCATGGTTAAATTTATAGATGAAATTTATAAAAAGAATAAAAGTTAAAAGGAGAGTTGTTTCTTTTGAAAGTTAAAGGGAGATGTTCCTGTTGTAAAATTCTGTTGCAAAACGATCTGACGTGCCTTAACGAAAAATACTGTTCTAAATGCTTTATAGAATTCCTAAAAATATATTTCAAGCTAAAAAGGGAAGCTTAGAATAATGAAAATAAATGATATATGAAGACAAATTCAAAAAAACTGCCCATTTTCAAAATCGCTCTAAAGGGTCGCCAACTATCACAAATTTAACGCCAACTTAAATATAGATGACGAAAATTCCTCCCTAACACGTTCATAAAGGGAGGTTATTTTAATAATACTTTATCTTTTTATTTAAATTCAGCATGGAACTTTAGTTTTATAACTTCTAAAAGTCAAAAAATTAAACGAGATGCAGGACAAATCACTATTTGTAAAGAAGTCTATGAAAACGAACAAATACTTGGTGTAGTCTTTATGGTTTTATTGGAAGGATTATCTTGATCCTAATACAGAATATGCTTTTAACATTCAAATACAATAACTAAATCAAAAAAAGTTGATTTACTGAAATTACTTCTTATTTTTAAGTGAAATCTTAATTGCTATTGCACTACTTACCTCATTGAATTCAATTAAGAAAAGGTGCTTTTTTCGCACCCGATAGCACAATAGGTGATTGTTTTTTAGATCACCTTTTCACACATATTGAACAATCTATACATTCTATATATATAAACCAATCATTGCTGAAATGACGCCTACTGTAATAGAGGTAATGACATATATAGTGCTAATTTAATTTTGTTTGATTGTATTAGAGTTATAGTTTCGTACCCAAAAGTTGAGAATGTTGTAAATGCACCACAAAAACCTACACCAGCAAAAACTCATGTTTCTTCTAACGTAAGCGTAAAATAAAACACACATAGGAATCAGGTGGCCGCCATGAGATAATCTCTTTAGAAATTAACTCGGGAGGTTACGCAATGACCCTGAAAGACAAAAGAATAGAATGGAAAGCGCGCTATAATGCCTGGAAAGATAGTGGCAAGAATATTGCAGAATGGTGCCGTGAACAAGAAATCAATGCTCATCCTATGTATTACTGGGTGCGGCAGTTTGAAACCGAACAGGTTTCGCTAGAATCGGAGTCCACTCAATGGCTGTCAGTCCAATTAGAAGAAGAATCCCTTTCTTCAGAAGGACAAGGGCCGATCTTTATTCATAAGGATTCTCTCTCGGTAGAAGTACGACCAGGAGCTGATATGGGCTTACTATCCGATATCATGCATCTTTTACATAAGCAATGCTAACCAATACCTCTTATGATCGAGTTTATCTAGCCCGTGGGAGTACTGATCTTCGAAAGTCCATTGATGGATTAGCGGTCATCGTGAAAGAATGTTTTGACCTGGATCCCTTTTCTCCCAGCCTCTTCGTATTCTGTAATCGAAAACGGGATAAGTTGAAAATCCTACAGTGGGAACACAATGGGTTTTGGCTTCATTACCGTAGGTTGGAACGGGGAACTTTTCATTGGCCCTCCGAGAAAGACGCTTCCCCTATGGATGTCAGTCCGCGCCAACTTCGTTGGTTATTGGATGGTTTGTCTCTAGAACAGAAAAAGGCCCACCATGAAGTAAAAGCCCGTACCATTCTATAAAAGAGTGAAAGATATAAATACGAGAATTCGACTAGTCAAGTCGGATTCTTTTTCGTATACTTAATCTATGAAAACGAACGAAGGAAAATCCAACAAATCAATTGAATATTACATGGAGCGCACGGAAACGTTAGAAATGGAGAATGAAGCGTTGGAAGCGAAACTAAAATGGTATGAAGAACAATTTCGACTCAGCCAATAGCGCCAATTCGGATCTTCCAGCGAGAGAATTCACCCGGATCAACTCTCCCTTTTTAACGAAACGGAGGTAACAGCTGATTCGGCTGTTGAGGAGCCCTCGGTCGAGACGATTACCTACAAGCGCAAAAAGCAAAGTGGCCAGCGAGATAAGCAACTGGAGAACCTGCCGAAGGAAACGATTGAGTATCGTTTATCCGATGAGGAACAGGTCTGTTCGTGTTGCCAAGGTTCTCTCCATTCGATGAGCACGGAAGTGCGCAGAGAATTAAAAGTGATCCCCGCCCAAGTGAAAGTGGTGGAGCATGTACGTCATGTTTATAGTTGTCGTTATTGCGAGCGAAATGGCATACAAACACCTATCGTGACAGCAAGTATGCCAGAACCTGTATTTCCGGGAAGTCTGGCATCTCCATCTGCCATTGCTTATACCATGAACCAAAAGTATGTAGAGAGCATGCCTCTGTATCGGCAGGAGAAACATTGGGAACGCTTTGGCATTTCCATTCCACGGCAGACATTGGCCAATTGGATTACTTATGGGGCCAGCACCTGGCTCTCCCTTATTTACGAACAACTGCACACACATCTTTTAAACCAGGATAGCCTCCATGCGGATGAAACAACGCTGCAGGTTCTTTCCGAACCGGAACGCCCTGCCACGTCGACATCCTATATGTGGTTGTATCGCACAGGAAGCGAAGGTCCGCCTATTGTTTTGTATGATTACCAGCAGACACGAGCAAGCAAGCATCCACGTCGCTTTCTAGATGGCTTTCAAGGATACCTGCATGTCGATGGGTATGCTGGTTACAACGGCCTTCCCGGAGTAACGCTGGTTGGATGTTGGGCACATGCGCGCCGTAAATTTACTGATGCCCTCAAGGCATTACCTGAAAATGCGAGCACGACCAACTTGAAAGCGAAAGAGGGACTTGCCTTCTGTAATCAGCTGTTTAGCATTGAACGAGAATTAAAAGACGTCTGTGCTGACGAACGTTATAAAAAACGATTAGAGCGCAGCCAGCCAGTGCTGGAGGCTTTTTCAACATGGCTACGTGAACAGACACCACGCGTTCTGCCTAAAAGCGCTCTTGGCCAAGCAATCAAGTATTGTCGTAATCAATGGGATCGTTTAGGAGGATTCCTTAAGGATGGTCGTTTGGAAATCGATAACAATCGTGGAGAACGTTCCATTAAACCCTTCGTTATAGGAAGGAAAAACTGGTTGTTCAGTAATACAGCCAAAGGGGCAACCTCCAGCGCAATTGTTTATAGTATTGTGGAAACTGCAAAGGAAAATGGACTGAACCCATTTCATTATCTGGAATACTTATTTGAGAAGCTTCCCAATATGGATTACACAAACAGTGAAGACTTAAATCAGTTTCTGCCTTGGTCACCGACAATTCCGGAGGAATGTAGGGTCCCTAATAAAACTAAATAAATCATAACAATAGTCCCCATCTAATTAAACGTATTGTCAAAAAATCTATAGTAAAAAGTTAATCCATCCTTGACTTAAAAGGGTTTATAA
>NZ_VTQV01000093.1 GCF_008764245.1 Bacillus subtilis | reverse complement strand
GTATACGAACATTTTATCGAACAATTATCCACAAGTCGAGAATTTTATAATTTCCTAGACCATGAAAAATCTGGTGCATGCACATGCGACAGTGAACGATCCCAATGTTCTGAAGGCAGTCAAATATGGGGCTTTCGATAAAGTGATCGATTTGTTTCCAGAGATTCATAAGCAACAGCAAGCGATTTTCAATAAAATCACGGAAATCGAGGAAGAACAGCAAGCCGAACAATATTTAACTGGGCTAAAGGAATATGTTATTCCATTCAAGACGATAACGGAAAAAACAGTAAGTAAGTTATTTCCTAAAGCTAAAAAATTAAAGCTCCCATCCCTGGATGAGGTTGATCCTAGAGAGCTGACCTACTTGGGCTGGTACGATATCCGTTCGGAGAAGAAATTCCTTATTTTCAACTATAAGGGGAAATTGCTTGGCATCCACGGAACTATTCGGCAACCAACAAAAGGCATTTGTGCTCTATGTAATGGACATGAAGAAGTTGGATTATTTATGGCCAACGTCAAAAGTGGCAAAGAAACCTACACAAATCGGGGAAATTATATTTGTGTAGATAGCCTAACATGCAACCAGAACTTACGGTCATTAGATAAACTTGAACAATTTATTGAGCTGGTAAAAAAATAACGGAGGGGGGATTTCCCCTCCGTTTTTGTGTTTCTTCTTTGCAGGAAATTTTTTATTAATCCTATACATAAGTGGTCTCTTTGGGATTTCCTTTAGTGATTAATTTTCACAATAAAATCTAGCAAATGGTTAGATTCAACAGGTATTTTGGCTTTTACTTTAAGACTTTCACTATCAAGGATAATGACACGATTGTCCTCTTTATTGTTGCTCATTTCTTTCACGTATATTTCTTTCTCTTCTACGTTCTGATAGAGGGGCTCATACCAATGTTTTGTATTGGCAAAATCGGCATTGAATAATTGAAAATTTGGCTCACCCTCTACATTTAAGATACCCAATGAGTAAGTTTCTTCCGCCCCTATTCCCCTTAAGCAATATAAAATCCTGTGATCATCTAAAGCTAATTGGCCATTTTCATAAATATCATAATATTGTTGTTGTGGTAAGTTTTTAAAGGGCTCGTAAGTAGTGTAATGAAAGTCCTTATCATAAACATACATTTTTCCATTTTCCCCCAAAATATAAGCAAGTTCACTTGTTGAAAAAAGAGGGATAAGCGCAATATCTTTTGTGCCAAAAGTTTCATACCTTACAGAATCATTCTTTAGATCCACAATGGCAATTCCGTGCTCTGCATATTCGTCATTTTTTTCTAATGTGGCCGTTGTTCCGTATATCAACTTCTCCTTAAAATTTCAAATTGGTGCAAAAAGAGGAGAACGCCGGTATTCTGTTTCAAAGCTTTTTTTGGTTGTAGCGTTTGAAATGGAAACATTGTGACCACCTATTTTTTCATTGTAATTTTGATCACCAGTTTTATGTGACATGATTGTCTGTAAAATAATGTCGTTTCCATAGTGCATAAGATGGTCAATGCCAACATCAAAATTAAAATAGTCAACATTCACTTTTTTAAAACTCTTTTTGGGGATATCATAGGTAAAATAATAATTATCAATAGCCGTATCTCCAAAAAAGGATATATATAATTGATTCATATTATTGGGTTTCTGATGGGGTAGCATTCTTGAAAATTCTCCATCAAATATTTTATATTTCCGAATGACCTTCCCACTTTTTTCTACTTCTTTCACTAACGTAAAATCCTGTGAAACTCGCAAGTCCCTTGGATAAATTAGAAAATAATCACCAGTTCCTTGTACTGTTTCTGGTGAAAAGTTTTCAATCCCATAAACACGAACAAACTCACTTTGGTTGTGCCCTTTTGCAGAATAAACAATAATAAGTACAATTATTATTAAAAAGATAAGCAAAAATAATAAGATTTTTTTATTCATTTTCTCTCCCAATCTTTACTTTACATTTCAACTGGTAAGGTAGATCCCCATCTGTTATAAGGCCCCTTCCTTTTGAATTCCCTTACACTTCCTTCAACAACGATTCTAAAGTTTGCAAATCCTCGGGATACATATGTTTAAGCGTTTGAATTTCTGCCAAGGACTTCCATGCTTTTTCTTCAATAATCTTATCTGGATCCTGAATTCCTTGGCTATTTCCTATCGCTTGAACAAGAAAATAATGAGTTTTTACTTGAATCTTGTTGATATCCGTATGTTTTATAAATAGAGACTGGAGGATTTCCACTGTATACCCCGTTTCTTCTTTCACTTCTCTTATACAGCACTGCTCCGGTGTCTCTCCCTCTTCCATCCCTCCGGATGGCACCGCCCACATATCCGAATCCTTGCCCCTGACCATGAGCACTTGTTGATAGTCATTGATACAAATAGCAGCCGATCCGCTCCAATTTTTCATCTCTTATCCCCCTTGTATTCATTGTTCAAGAAGAACACTCAAATACAAATCTAGCACAGTTTCTCTTCTTCCATTTTATAAGAAATGTGAAAAATCCTCTATACCATGCAAGTATAGAGGACCATCTGATTTATTATCTTTTATTCATTTCACTTGGTACAGAATTATGACGTTCATTGCGATCTAGAGAAGCAATTTTCTCCATATCTTTTTCCGTTAAGGCAAAATCGAAGACATTTAGATTTTCTTTCATACGAGAAGGGGTAACCGTTTTAGGAATAACCATCACATCTGTCTGCAAATGCCAACGAAGAATCACTTGCGCTGGTGTTTTCCCATGTTGCTCAGCAATCTCCTGAATCACTGGATCCTCTATCACTTTCGTTCCATTCATCAGTGGGCTATAAGCTTCCAGATAAATGCCATGCTCTTTACAAAATTGTTTTAATTCCTTCTGCTGTAAGTATGGGTGGCACTCTACTTGATTCACTGCTGGTACAATTTCGCATTCATCCATGATGCGCTGTAGATGATCGATATCAAAGTTACAAACGCCAATCGCCTTTGTCTTTCCATCTTTATAAAGCTTTTCTAAAGCCTTATACGTTTCTACGTACGTATCATATTTCGGTGTTGGCCAATGAATCAAGTATAGATCAACATAATCCAAACCGAGTTTCTCAAGGCTCTCATCCATGGCCTTTAAAGTCGTTTCATACCCTTGATCAGCATTCCAAACTTTTGTCGTTAGGAAGATCTCTTCGCGAGCTAGACTACTCTTCGCTAGCGCTTGTCCAACCCCGACTTCATTTCCATAAATCTTGGCTGTATCGATCAAACGATATCCAGTTTCCAAAGCTTGTACAACGGCATTCTCGGCTTCCTCATTCGGTATTTTCCAGACGCCATATCCTAATTGCGGTGCACGAAGCCCATTATTCAATGTTATGTAATCCATGAAATCACTCCCTTTCCCAATATATTGTATAGTATAGTCTATCACAGGTGTATTTATATTTGAATTTTTTGCTACACTGTAACACCCTATTCATGAAAACATTAAATATGTCTCTTGTTATATAGGGCTTCACATGCCCCTTGTTTTTAATCAAACGTTTGATTAATGACGTCTTCATAGAACGAGCCAACTTTTCCCCCTTCACAATCTATCCCAAATTTTAGGATAGGCAGAATTCTTCCAGTTTCCATCCGAATTTTCCCCAACAAATTTATCCCTAGCAAGTACCCTAGTAAATCGTGTATGATAAAGGTACGTATAATAAAATTTGACCGAACAAAAAATCACAGATGAATTAGCAAGACACTACCTGTTAGTGAAGGAGGAAGCCCCTTGAGTTATGGAGCTACATTACAAAAAGAAGCCATGCATATATTAAAATTAACGAGTAGAACCTTTTACATTCCGATTAAATTATTGAATCCAATATTAAGAGAAACAGTCGGATCTGCTTATTTATGCATGCGCGCCATTGATGAAATTGAGGATCACGAAGAGTTGTCCTCTGATACGAAACAACATTTACTTCGTTCAACGAGCCAACTTCTTCAAACACAATTCGATCCCCATGCTTATCAACAACTACTAAAGCCATATGAGAATCTTTTACCTGAAGTGACCCTTAGACTTCATGACTGGCTTACCGTTTGTCCTGCTGGCATTATCGATAAAGTAAAAAAATCGACCAGCATCATGGCGGACGGTATGGCCAAGTGGGTGGAAAAGGATTGGATCGTCAAAACAAAGGAAGATCTAGATGATTACACTTATTATGTCGCCGGTTTAGTCGGTGTGATGCTTTCGGATATTTGGGAATGGTATGATGGCACAAAAACAAATCGCGATTTAGCGATTGGATATGGACGAGGCTTACAAGCTGTGAATATGTTACGGAATCAAGATGAGGATGCAGAGCGCGGAGTCCATTTTATCCCAAATGGTTGGGGGCGAAATGAGATGTTCGACTACGCCCATGCTCATTTAGAGATGGCAGATAAGTATATCACATCCATCGATACGAAAAATATCCTGTTGTTTTGTAAGATCCCGCTCGCCCTTGCTAAAAAAACTTTAAAAGCATTAAATAAAGGTGAGGAAAAAATGGGGCGAGCTGAAGTAGAATCGACAGTAAATGAGATTTTGGAAAATCATTAATATGGAAAAGTAGTAGTACTAAATTGGTTTTTAAAAAACTAAGAGGTGTCTAGCACTTATAAGTGGCTAAACACCTCTTTTTATTGGCGTTGGAGGTTTATCTAAAAAGCGAACGTACAGAAAATAAATTGACAGATTATCTCACATTCTGCCGATCGGATATTTTCATATTTCGATTATTTCCGGGGAAATTCTTTCACTTTTTTAGACATTTTTCAGGGTAAAAGGCATAAATGAAATATTCCTTTCCTTTCACGCATGGTATATATTAGTGGGAGAATACATATTATTTAATTTAGTAGAATTTGGTAGGGGTGTGCCTGTGAAATCATCTAGGAAAATATTATTTTATGTTGTGACGATGATGTATTGGTTTTCCATGTATACGTATGTACCCATCCTCTCCCCTTATGTAGAGCATCTTGGGGGCTCTGTCTTTATGATTGGCTTGGTCGTCGGCAGTTATGGATTTACGCAAATGCTTGTCCGTATTCCTTTAGGCATCTGGTCTGATCGCATCGGCAAGCGAAAGTTGTTTATTTTTGCGGGGATCGCCTGTGCTGTCTTAAGTTGTCTAGGCTTGGCGCTCTCAACAAATGTGTGGGCAATTTTCGGATTTCGCTCGCTTGCAGGTGTCGCAGCAGCCAGTTGGGTTGCTTTTACTGTTTTATTTGCCAGCTATTTTGAAGCGGATGAAGCACCGAAAGCAATGGGCATTATTAGTTTTTATACAAGTATTGGCCAAATGGCAGCTACTACGGCGGGAGGATTCCTAGCTGATTATATCGGGTGGCGCGCTCCTTTTTATTTGGGTGCAATTGTTGGTTTGCTTGGTTTAATTCTTGCGATCAAGCTTGTTGAAAAACCGGCCGATGTAAAAAAGAAGCCTGTTGAAGTCAAGGAATTGATCAAAATGGGCGGGGAAAAATTATTGTTATCGGTCTCCTTACTCGCAATCGTTGTTCAATGTATTACCTTTACGACGATGTTTGGTTTTACACCATTACACGCTACAAGTTTAGGAGCTTCCAATGCCGATTTAAGTATCTTAACCTTGCTATCTACCTTGCCCAATGCGATTGCTGGCTATATCAGTGGGAGTATTTTTGTGAAGCGATTTGGGGAAAGATACACGATTTTAATCGGCTTTGTTGCCGCTGCCATCTGTACGATTCTTCTTCCCTTTACAACAAGCTTGAGCCTATTGATTTTGACACAAGCCTTTAATGGATTTGCCCAAGGCTTGATGATGCCTGTATTAATGGGGCTGGCGATTCAATCCGTCAATGAAGGAAAAAGAGCTTCAGCGATGGGCTTTTTCCAAGCACTCTATTCACTCGGAATGTTCGGTGGACCGTTTATTGCAGGGTGGATTGGAGAATATATGGGGCTTTCGGGTGGCTTTATCCTGATTGGCTCCCTTAGCTTTGTCGGGGCGATTCTAGCCTATCTGTGGATGCCAAAGAGAAAAATAAGGCAGGAATGGGGCCAATGATTTTTAAAAATAGGGGGCTGTCCAGAAAGTCGGTGAAAACTGAGTTTCTGGAATGGCCCTTATATATATATTTTCA
>NZ_VTQV01000092.1 GCF_008764245.1 Bacillus subtilis | reverse complement strand
CCCAAGGCTCTAGTTCAGTGATCGCAAAAATCCCTTTTTAAACGATCACACGGCTTAAAAACGGAGCGACTACATTACATCTTGTTTTTCAGCCTGCGTCTCTGCATTTTGCGGAAACTCAAATTTTTTATTTTTAATTGCTAAAATAACGAGACATTCAGTTAAGGAGGGATTCGAAATGCAATTTGAAGAAGAAAAAAAGGTATTAAACAAAACATTAGCTATTATTAACCAACAATATGAGTACTTAGCTTCAATACCTGAATATCGCGGGGATGATTTTAATGAAAAAGTCCTGGAAGATAGTAGAAGGCGAATGCGAGCATCATTAATGAGTGCTAAAAAGGACCCTTACTTTGCACGACTTGATTTTAAAGATGAAGAAGCTGATGAAGTAAAAGTAACGTATATTGGAAAAGCCGGTGTTTTCGATGAGGAAAATGGAAATGTTTTAATTACGGACTGGCGTGCACCAATTGCCAGCTTATTCTATGGTTTTAGCGGAAGTGAAGGTGATGTTTATTATCAATCTCCAGATGGCGTCGTTGAAGGTGAAATTTACTTAAAGAGAAACATTGTTACTTATGAACAAGAACTGGAAAGAGTAGTCGATCGTTATATTCGCGGAAAACAGGAATTATCTGGAGGAGATGAATTTCTATTATATAAATTAGGCGATCAAAAAGATAATCGACTTCGTGACATTGTCGCCACCATTCAAGGGGAGCAAAATGAAATTATTCGTTACCCGTTAAACCAGGCCGTCATTATACAAGGAGTAGCGGGGAGTGGAAAAACGACCGTAGCCCTTCATCGGCTAGCCTATCTGTTGTATGAATATCGCGAACAATTAACTGCACATCGAATGATTATCTTTGCCCCTAACACGATCTTTCTGGATTATATTTCACAAGTACTGCCTGAATTGGGCGTTGGAGATATTGTGCAAACGACCTTTCCAGAATGGGTAATGGCGATTATCGATGACCCGAATTGTCAGCTAGAGTCGCTTAGCAAAAGAAGAAAGGCATTTTTCGAGTCAGAGATTGTTGATCAGGATAACTTGAAGGGCACATTAGCGTTTCAACAGAAAATAAGAGAGCAATTATCAAAATTAGAGAAAGAGTGGCTGCCTGCAGAAGATTTTATACCCTGGGAGAATAAACAAGGCGTTTCTCTAGAAAAAATAAAAAGCTGGCTAGAAACAGACTTTAAAGATAACCCTGTTGTAAAGAAATACGAAAGGGTTAAAGCAAAATTAACACGTTGGATTGAGATTGAGGCAAAAATGTATGAAGAGAAAAAAGAACAGGAACAAGCCCGGAAAGAAGGCAAAAAGCAATTAAGAAAATACTTACGTAAATGGAAAAAAAGAAAGCCTTATGAGCTTTATGCACAAATCTTAAAAAGAATGGGAAAAGAGGACGTTTTACCACCAAAGAAAAATATAGCTCTTGATGATTTAGCACCTTTATTGGATATCCATGATTATTGGTTTGGCATTGAGAAAGAGGAGCGGTTTGATCATGTTGTGATTGACGAGGCCCAAGATTTCTCTCCTTATCAAGTTTCCGTATTAAATGCCCGTACAAAAAAAGCATCATTTACGATATTAGGTGATTTGGCACAAGGCATTCATCGTGATGAAGGGATTGACCAATGGGAACGTTTTATTGAACTTTTCGGTACATCCCGTGCGAAATTCTTCCAAATGACGAAAAGCTATCGTTCCACCTATGAGATTATTGCGTTTTCCAATACAATTTTAAGTCATCTTGCAAGCCCACCTGCTTATGCAGAGCCAGTATTTCGGAGTGGGGAAGATGTGCAGATTCAACAAATACAGGCAGAAGATAAAACGGAAAAAATCGTAAGCTGGGTGAATGAAATGAAACACCAAGGTATGAATACCATTGCGGTTATTTTAAGGTCTGAATCAGAATGCGATCAGATTTATTCTAAACTGAAAAGTGAACTTGCAGAATTAAAAATGATCACAACCGAAGATAAAACATACGAAGGAGGGCTCTCTTTATTGCCTGTGTACGTATCAAAAGGATTAGAATTTGATTCCGTACTAATGGTCGATGTCGATGAGGTACATTATCCTAAAGATGAGCAAACAACAAAATTATTATATGTTGGCTGTACAAGAGCGCTCCATCATTTATCGATTATTTACAGTGGAAAACCATCTGAACTGATTTCTATTGGATAGATAGTGACAAAGTTATTGCTATGGTAGATGAAGGATACAAAGGATATGAACAGCATGTAGTTTTACAAAAAGCAATGATGAAATTGATTCTTAGTATACTTTTATAAAACGGTTTCTTATATAGGAACTGTTTTTTTATGCTTGAATTACAAAGGCAATGATGTTTAACTGTTGTATATAGTGTTTATGTGTTATATACACAATAGTGATAAGCAAGTAATTGGACGATATATAGATGAGCATTGTACAGATGTTCAGCAAATGGCTATTTGATGAGGTTATTCACGGTTTCTATAATGTGTATAATGAGGATATACAATGAAAAAGAGGTATTTGTATGCAAATTATTATATCGAACAGTTCGAAAGAGCCTATTTATGTACAAATTATGAAACAAATTCAAACGGCAATCTTGTCAGGTGAGTTAGCGGAAGGCACCGCATTACCTTCCATAAGACAGCTGGCTAAGGAGTTAAAAATAAGTGTGATCACCACCAAGAGGGCATACGAAGAACTAGAGAAATCGGGATTTATCTATTCGATTGTTGGAAAAGGGTCGTTTGTGGCAGAGCAAAATCTAGAGGTTATTCGCGAGAAAAAACTAACCGTGATTGAAGAGCAGTTAAGTGCGGTGATCTCAAATAGTCGGGAAATTGGCCTATCCTATGAAGAACTGCAAGAGTTGCTGAAGTTGTTGTACGAGGAGTGATGGGGATGGAAAATGTGATAGAACTCCGTGGCATTTCTAAAGAGTTGAAGGCATTCTCTATAGATAATATGGATTTACAGATAAAACAAGGCTTTGTAACTGGATTTATCGGAGCAAATGGAGCGGGAAAGTCGACAACCATGAAGCTGATGATGAACCTCTTACAGGCAGATGCTGGGGAAATAAATGTATTTGGATTGGATTATGCTAACCATGAAAAAGAGATTAAAGATCGGATCGGCTTTGTTTATGATAGCAATGTATTATATGGATCCCTGAACTTGAAGGATATTAGCAGAATTGTAGCACCAGCTTATAAACGCTGGAATAGCAAGCAATTCAAAGCCTATATGGATCAATTTGAATTACCCTCCAATAAACCAATTAAAAAATTCTCCAAAGGAATGCAGATGAAAGCTTCTCTCGCGATTGCCCTATCCCATGATGCAGAGTTTATTATAATGGATGAGCCAACAGCTGGATTGGATCCGACTTCTCGCAGGGAGCTATTAGACATTTTTCAAGATGTGATGGTGGATGGGAAAAGAACAATTTTCTTTTCTACACATATTACCAGTGATTTAGAACGAATTGCCGATTATATTGTCCTGATTGATCAAGGAGAAATCCTCTTTCACAAACCAATTTATGAACTACAGGAGCAGTATGCGTTGGTGAAAGGAAGTACCGATTTGCTTGATCGAGATACGGAAGAGAACTTTATTAAAATAGATCGTTCCTCAACTGGGTTTCAAGCCTTAACCGATAAAGTGGAGGAAGTGAAAAAATTATTTGGCGACCATGTCATAATAGAAGAAGCGTCATTAGAGGAAATTATGGTTTACATGAAAGCAGCGAATCGTCAGGATAACTGAGAAAATATAAGGCTTTATATTGAATACACACTTGGGAGAGATCTTATGCGCGAAGGCAGGATCTCTTTTTCATTTTTGCCAAACTAACGGTTGAAAAGAGAAAGAAAAGATGTTTTAATGTATATAGTGTAAATATAGTATATATACAATATTGGGATTGAAAAGGAGAGGTTTTTCTTGTCAGAAGAAACAGTTGATCCCCGCGGTAAAATACTCAAGGACAGACTAATCGGTCTAGGTATTTTTATATTTGCGCAAATTATTTTTATACTTTTGGATGGAACTGGCTGGGAACCAAATGTTCGAGATACAGATATAATCAACCGCATATTAAATGCAAAATTATTTACCGAATACTTTCATTTTTATAGCTACCCATTTTTTAATTTTGTCACATTTGTCTTCCTAATTGCGATTCTTTTAAGCTTATTGGCAGATGTCCTGTCGATTATTTTTAAAAGAAAGTAATGAACAGTGCCTGATAAGGAAGATTTTATAAAACTAATTTGCAAGAGGTAATGAAGTAAAGCAAGGATTATCGAGGAGTGATATGTGTGAAAAATATAGTAGAGTTTAAACACGTAACCAAACGTTTTAAAGATTTCTCCTTAGAAAATATGAATCTGCAAATAAAACAAGGATGTGTAACAGGATTTATTGGTGCAAATGGAGCGGGAAAATCGACAACAATGAAGCTGATGATGAATCTGTTACAGGCAGATGCGGGGGAAATAAGTGTATTTGGCTTGGATTATGCTAGTCATGAAAAAGAGATAAAAGAACGCATGGGGTTTGTCTATGATCGTAATGTGTTCTATAAAGATTTAAACTTAAAAGATCTTCGTCGCATTGTGGCACCTGCTTATAAAAATTGGAATGATGAGCAATTTTATGACTATATAAAGAAGTTTGAGCTGCCGTTAAATAAGGCAATTAAAACTTTTTCAAAAGGGATGCAGATGAAAACTTCTTTGGTCATGGCCCTATCACATGATGCAGAGTTTATTATGATGGATGAGCCGACAGCAGGGCTAGACCCAGTTTTCCGGAGAGAGCTGCTAGATATTTTACAAAATATCATGGAAAATGGGAAGCGAACGCTATTTTTTTCCACACATATTACTAGCGATTTAGAACGAATTGCGGATTATATTACTTTTATTCAAAAAGGGAAAATTCTGTTCAATGATTCGATGGATGATGTGCAGGAGCGTTATGCTTTAGTTAAAGGAAGCACTGATTTACTCAACCGCGACACTGAAAAAAACTTTATAAAGGTAGATCGTTCTTCTACTGAATTTCAAGCTTTAACCAATGATGCACGGAAAGTTAGGATCATATTTGGAGATCAAGTAGAGATTGAGGAAGCTACATTAGAGGATATAATGTTTTATGCGAAAGGAGCGAGTCATCAATATGTTTAACTTGATAAAAAAAGATTTTATTATCCAAAAGTCACAAATATTTCTGTTTATTCCAGTTCTTATTTTCTTTGCAATTTTTGGCAGGCATATGAGTCCGGCTTTCATTTTTTTCATAGCTAGTTTTTATATCCCAATGAATGGGTATATTTATGATGAACAGGTTGAATCAAATATTTTCCTTAATTCATTACCCTATACGCGAAAAGAGATTGTTACGGCAAAATATATTGGAGCAATTGTGTATATGATTGTATCAATCGGTCTAGCGAGTATTATTCTTTATATATTTAATTACGGCTATATGATGAGGGATATGGCCATCGCTGCGGGCTTGTTCTTCATTTTTGCTGCTTTCGTTTTTCCGTTATTTTATATATTAAAGCCTGGTTATATCGGAACAGCGGTTTTGATTGGGGTTATACTCTCGGCAGTCATTCTGCCGCCAATTATCCGATTCTTGGCAGAACATTTTACAACGATTACCAATTTTCTTACAAGCCAATCAGCGGCTACACTATATCTTAGCGGTGCGGTCATTGCCATTGTACTGTATCTACTTTCCTGGATGGTTAGTCAATTTATGTATCAACGCAAAGCGTTCTAAATTTTATACCACTCCTATAACTAAAGCCGTAGAGGCCGTCCCAAAATTCGAAAATGTTTTTCATTCCAACGATAGGGGATCGAGTAATGGACAAAAAGGTACATGCTGAAAACGATTCAGTTGGCATTCGTATCAATGCCCCAGAGGGCGTGCAATTTAATCTGTCCGCTCAAATTCCAATCAAAGATAAATGGGAAAAACTGGACCAAAAGAATATCAACTTTTATCTGGCCTATTTAAATGATCAAGGGAAACTGGTTGCAAATGGTACTATTCATTATACAATTGAAGAAATGACTTAAAGCTTTTTAGAAAATAATTGACACATTCCACATACTGGTCATCCGAGGAATCTGGCATTACCACGAAAACTAGAATTCAGAAGTGAGGCAGCAATCATTTTGATTGTTGTTTTTTTATGGTCTAGGAAATTATAAAATTCTCGACTTGTGGATAATTGTTCGATAAAATGTTCGTAT
>NZ_VTQV01000091.1 GCF_008764245.1 Bacillus subtilis | reverse complement strand
CTTGGCACTTACTCAGGTTGGACTTCCACCAACTAGCAATTAACGGCTTGCTGGGCACGCTAAAAAATAAAAAAACTGGCTTGAGTTATTCTTCAAGCCAGTTTTGTGTTATTCAAGGTTTAAACATAAAACAAAACACAAAAGTACATAAAGGCACTTCCAGCAATGACAAACAAATGCCAAATTGCATGTGAATATGGTAAATTACGCCATATATAAAAGATTGCTCCAACTGAGTAAAAGATTCCACCTGTTAACAACAAATAAAAGCCAGTTGGACTTAGACTTGTATATAGTGGTTGTATAGCAATGATAATAAGCCATCCCATCAGTAAATAAAATATAGTAGATAAGACTCTGAATTTATTCACTAAAAAGCACTTAAATGTGATTCCAGCCACGGCGAGTCCCCAAACGATGCCAAACAATGTCCAACCTAGCGCTCCATTTAAACTAATAAGAGCAAGTGGTGTATAGGTTCCCGCTATTAAGATGTAAATGGCCGAGTGATCTAAGATCGCAAACACATTTTTTACTTTAGAGGGTTTAACACTATGGAGCATTGTGGAAAACAGGTAAAGTAAGATCATCGAAACGCCAAAAATGGTAAAACTCACCACGTGCATAGCATTTCCATTATTAACAGCGGAAACAATTAAAACAACAAGGGCCGGGATACTTAACAGAAAGCCAATTCCATGTGTGATAGCATTCGCAAGCTCTTCTTTCCAATTAAAAGTTGCACCATCTGTGTAATAAGAGGTTTTCATCATCATTCCTCCATTCTTCTTCATCATAGTGGTTTCTAAGGATAATAGCAATTATTATTTTCGATTAGAGAATTTTTATTCTATCGTTTACGGCTATAAACCTGTATAATTAACATAACAATCATGGGGATGTGAAGCATTGAAAAAAATAAAAATTGTAACAGATTCAACATTGGACTTAACTGTCGAAGAGATTGAATATTTAAATATACATGTCATTCCATTATCAATCTTTATTAATGGAGAGACATATACGGATAGAGTAGATATTACTCCGGAAGCGTTTATGAGTAAAATGAAAATGTCTCCAGAATTACCGAAAAGTTCACAGCCAGCTATTGGTGAATTTATCAAACTATATGATGAGCTTGGAAAAGATGGCAGTGAGATTATTTCCATCCATATGACTGGTAATATGAGTGGGACAGTAGAAACGGCTAAATGTGCTGCTCAGATGTCTAGTTCTAAAGTAAAAGTAATTGACTCTAAATTCATTTCCAAAGCTTTAGCTTTTCAAGTTAGAGAGGCTGCCGCGCTCTCTAAATTAGGACATAGTTTGGAAGAGATTCTTGCAAAATTAAAAAAAGTCCGCGAAAACACGAAATTATATGTGGCTGTAGATACTTTAGAAAACCTAGTAAAAGGTGGAAGAATTGGAATGGGAAAGGCAATGATCGGTTCTTTATTAAATATTAAACCTATCGCTTATTTAGATAATGGTGAATATTCCCCTATTGCCAAGGTTAGGAGCAAGACTCAAGTATTGAATTTTTTAATGAAACGGTTTGTGGAAGATATAAAAGGGAAAAGAATTAACAGTATTGGAATTACCCACGCAGAAGGCTCAGAGCTTGCTGTGAAATTGAAAGAGAAAATCGAAGAGATCACAGGTTTTGCCAAAGTAGAAATCGATTATACGACACCGGTTATTAGTACACATACAGGTCCTGGAGCGATAGGATTTATGTATTATTTTGATTAACGTTAATAAATCGGAACGATCTAATTTTAGATCGTTTTTTTATAGGTAAAAATGCTCTAAAAGCTTTCCGTTTTTTCCCTCAATATAGGTTATGATTGTTTGTTTAATTTGTTCATATGTTATAATGAAACTCGATTTTAGTTCAGGGGGTAGTGAAATGATGAAAAAAATTTTTATATTATTATTCTGTACCATGTTTATGATTTCCGGTTGCTCAACCCCCTTTAAAGAGCAAGAGGTACGTACTATTGAACACGGATATAAACAGATGCCACCAGATGATTTTATCCCGAAAGATCTTACGATTGTCTCGATAGGGGATTCATTAACACAAGGAGTTGGGGATATAAAAGAATTAGGTGGTTATATTCCCTATTTGAAAGAAAAATTGGAAAGTCAAAAAGATATAAGAACAGCTGACTTCATAAATTTTGGTATAAAGGGTAATCGATCCGATCAGTTGTTAAAGAGACTGGACCAGTCAAAAGTACAAACGGCCATTCAGAATGCTGATATTGTCATCATTACAATTGGTGGAAATGACGTTATGAAAGTTTTCAAACAAAACCTTACTCATTTAAAAATGGAAACATTTCTTCAAGAAGAAAAGTATTATCGAGAGAGGTTAACCAATATCATTGAGACGGTCTCTACTTATAATAATCAAGCAACAATTATTCTAATGGGCATTTACAATCCTTTTATGAGATGGTTTGCGGATATTAAAGAAATGGATCAAATCATTTCAACTTGGAATGATACTAGTTCACAAGTTGTGGAAGAATTTGAGCAAGCATACTTTGTGCCAGTAGCGGATATTTTTAATAATTATGAAGAAGATCTTCTATACACAGATTATTTTCATCCTAATAATAAGGGATATGAATTAATTGCTGATCGTTTTTATACTTATTTTAATGAACATAGCATTGTTGAAAAAGTCTTTTAAAATGGCTAAACGTTAGGAGTAGAATGAAATGGAAAAGAAGAATGTTTGGAAAGTCCTATTTTTTGCCCTTTTATCAATAAATATTCTTTTCTTTTTCGCTATAGGTTTATTTTTATTTCTTGCAGGGGAAGAACAGCCCATTCCGGAATCACCAGCCGAAAATACGAAAAAAATGTCGGAGTTTTTGATCCAAACGAATAAAAATGATCTAAATGAATTAATTAACCACTATATTGAAAAAGAAAATTTAAATGGGCCGATTGATTATTCCATCGTATTATCAGACGAAGTGGAATTAAATGGGGAACTCAATGTGTTCACAAGCACATTGCAACTAAAAATGACCTTTGAGGCCTACGCCTTAGATAATGGCGATTTACTTCTTGAACAAAAATCACTTTCGCTAGGTGGCATAAGGCTTCCTGTTTCAGAAATTCTTAAGATTATTCGAAGTGCCTACAAGTTGCCGGAATGGGTAATTATCCAGCCCAGTGAGAAGCAAATTTATGTATCCTTACAAAGCATGCGACTCAATAATGATATCCAAATACGGGCAGAAAAATTTGATCTTACCGAAAATGAAATTGTGATGAAAATGTTAGTGCCTGTTGAATAATGAAAGGGAAAGATCATGTATATTAATTTTTAAAACTTCTAGGCAAACACACAAACCGCCCACCCACTCAATACATATGCTGTAAGCGTAAGACTATAGAATCGAGGGGTGGATTATTATGTATTATGGCGGATACGATGGATGCTGCGATGGTGGCTATCCGGCATATGGCTATGGCTATGGCGGAGGTTGCTGCTATCCGGCAAGAGGTGGCTTTGCGCTGATTGTTGTCTTATTTATTTTGTTGATTATCATCGGTGCTTGCTGGTGCTTTCCTAATTAAATGAACAGCAACCTTATCACTCTGTGGTAGGGTTGCTTATTTATTGTGACCGCTTTTCACTTTTTGGGAGTTAGCATTCATGCATGATTAGTCTCCACCTGCATACATTATTATTAATATTCTGCGTGATTAAAGATATTTGCGTAGCCGATTCAATCCGCTATACTGATTAAATAAAGAAGCTCCATTCAGTGAATGTTTTTTATGTGCAAGTGAGTGGAACATCGAATCAGTCAGAAAGGCGGTATCTGTTATGGAAAAATCTTTTTATCATTTTTTAATGAAGTTTCGTCAGCATTCTGCAGGTGACGATATCAGTCAATTTGCCAATAACGCTTATCAGGATCATAGCTTTCCTAAGTATTCCAGTAACTATCACGAGCTTAGCAATTATTTAGAATTACAAGTAGATTACTTACCCACTGTTTCTCTTTTTGACCAGGTTTGGGAGTTATACGTAGAGTCCGAGAATAAAAATAGTTAAATTCAAAGGGATAGAAAATTCAGAAGGGAGCGAAAAGGATTGGGAGAGAGGGAGGTTATTATCGATACAGAGGAAATTGCTGAATTTTTCTATCGTGAATTAATAAAAAGAGGATATACACCTGGTGAAAAGGAGGTTTTGGAATTAGCTGATATTACGTTCGATTATTTAATATCAAAAAATATAATAGAGGAAGAATGGGAAGAAAGTTAAGAATTAATATTGCCTATTATATGCTATTTTCACTCACAGTGTTAGTTGCATAGCTGGGAAGAAAGAATTAAAATGGTGAGAGATAGGAGGCGGTGTGATTGAGTATTCATATTGGGGCCAAAAAAGGCGAAATCGCGGATACCGTATTATTACCTGGTGATCCTTTGCGGGCTAAGTATATCGCAGAAACTTTTTTAGATGATGTAAAATGTTATAATGAAGTAAGAAATATGTTTGGCTACACCGGTACATATAACGGAAAGAGAATATCTGTTCAAGGAACAGGGATGGGAATCCCATCTATTTCAATCTATATTGATGAATTAATGCGGGAATATGGCGTGCAGAATCTTATTCGGGTTGGAACATGTGGAGCGATCCAAAAGGATGTGAAAGTCCGTGATGTGATTTTGGCTATGACAGCATCAACGGATTCTCAGATAAATCGTTTAACTTTTGGAGATGTAAGTTATGCTCCAACAGCTTCATTTGCTCTATTGAAATCAGCCTATGAGCAAACTATTGAGGAAGGTTTAAATGTGAAAGTTGGAAATGTATTTACAGCCGATATGTTTTATAATGATAATGCAGAACATGAAAAGTGGGCAAAGTACGGCATTTTAGCGATTGAAATGGAAACAGCCGCTCTTTATACTCTTGCTGCAAAATACGGTAGAAATGCTTTGTCCGTATTAACAGTGAGTGATCATATCTTAACAGGTGAAGCAACGTCGGCTGAAGAAAGACAAAGCACATTCAATGACATGATTCACGTTGCTCTTAAAACAGCAATAAAGTAAATGAATTTTGACGAATTTGTGAAAAGCTAGGTTCTTTCTTAACATAAGAACCTAGCTTTTTTCGCATTCCACATTATTTTCCTAAAACAAATTATACGATTAGTAGCAGCTTCTTTCAAAATTTAGCAAAAACTGTTAGAATGAAGAGGTTGTAGGGTTAAAAATAAACAAGAAACTGAATTTAATTGGAAGATGAAAGTGGTGAGGAAAGTGGAAGATGAAAATCAGACAAAAGATCATTCTCCCGAACACAATAGCTATATTCATATGAAGAAATTTAAATTTATCATGCTTATATTCATTTTGATTTTTGCTACAGCGGGTGTGACGCTACTAGCATTATCATTAGGAGGGGAAAGTCCTGCTAATGTTATTATCCAAGAAAGAAAAGAATTTAATAAGCTATACCAAGCGTATGACGAATTGGATAAGAACTACTTCCAGGAAATCAATTCAGAAGATCTGATTAATGGTGCAATTGATGGCATGGTGAATGCGTTAGGAGATCCGTATTCTGATTATATGACGAAAGAAGAAAATGATCAATTTGAAGAAAGCATCACCTCTTCTTTTGAAGGGATTGGCGCAGAAATTCAGGAGCGAGAGGGAAATATTGTTGTCGTTTCACCAATCAAAGATTCTCCCGCGGAAAAAGCCGGAATTCAACCAAATGATAAGATTATCAAGGTAGATGATAAAAGCATTCAGGGGATGAGTTCAAATGAGGCTGTTTTATTAATCCGTGGAAAGAAAGGTTCAAAGGTAGACCTCACCATTTTAAGAGGAGAGAAGGACAAGGAAATTAAGCTCACACTAACAAGAGATGAAATTCCAATCAACACGGTATATGCTGAAATGTTAGAGGATGGAGTAGCTAATATTCAGATCACAAGTTTCTCACAGCATACAAATGAGGAGTTAGAGGAAGCTTTAAATGAAATGAATGATAAAGGCATGACCTCTTTAATTATCGATTTAAGAAGGAACCCTGGTGGTTTGTTGGACCAAGCAATCTCCTTATCTGAGCTTTTTGTACCAAAAGGGCAAAAAATTGTACAAGTAGAAGATCGAAATGGAGCAATGGAAGAAACTATTGCTAAAACAGCTGATAAAATAGATGTGCCAACTGTCATGTTAATTGATGAGGGGAGTGCCAGTGCTTCGGAAATATTAGCGGCAGCTGCTAGTGAAACAGCGAATATCCCTTTAATTGGGGTAACCTCCTTTGGGAAAGGAACGGTTCAAACACAGAAGAAGTTTTCAGATGGCTCGAACGTAAAATATACCATTGCCAAATGGTTAACACCGAAGGGGAATTGGATTCACGAAAAGGGCATTAAGCCTGACTACGAGGTAAAGCTTCCAGAATATGCGAATTTGCCATATATTAGCCCTGATGACGAATGGAAAGTTTCTTCCACTTCTGAAGAAGTAAAAGCAGCAGAAGAAATGCTGAAAGTATTGGGCTATGACCCAGGAAAAGTAGATGGTTTTTTTGATGAAAAAACGGAGAAAGCTATACAAAAATTCCAAAAGGACGAAAAACTAAAAACTACGGGCGTTCTCTCTGGAGATACAACTGTAAAGTTAATGACAAAGCTAAGCGAACACCTAAAAAAAGAAGATCCTCAAGTGAAAAAAGCTGTTGAAGTATTAACGAAAGATAAAAAGAAAAAAGCGTCTTAAGAACAAAAGCGCAAGCGCCCGTTTAGCGACGTACAAACTTTTTAGGGGCCTGACGAGTAAAGGAAACACGATGAACCCGAAGGGTGAATCGATGTTGACTTATCGTAGGAAGGCACCGAA
>NZ_VTQV01000090.1 GCF_008764245.1 Bacillus subtilis | reverse complement strand
CTAGGTTTTCCAGTCCAACGTGATATATACAGCGCTTTCCTTATTAGGAACACCAAAGATAGCCTAGATACCGTTGATGTGGGTCTTTGCAACACACAATGGGATGATTTTTTAGAACTGCACAATCGTGAGATTGCACGAATTCAACAATCATCAAGCAAGACACTCTACTGGTTTGTGAAGCCAGACAAAACGAAAAGGCTGCCGTAGCAGCCTAGGAATACAAAATCAAATTAGGTTGTCGCTTGGACTGACTGGCACCAAGAGAGTTCTCCTTAAACTCAAGTATGCGATAGTGAAGTCGATGTACGGTCTCTTTTGAGGCTAGGCATGTGTAAGCGAGCTATACGCCACGCGCTATCGTGAAAGACTTGCTAAATTCATCCAGTGCTTAGGATGCAAACTCAATCGCAAGGTTGATAAGGTACCTTTGAGAAGATGAAACGCTTGTATTCTTCGCGGCATACAGGCTGCAAGCCACCTGCTGTCTAGGTCGTGGGAGCCGTCAGTTACGTATCAATTAGTGATTGTCACGAAGAATCCATACCTTTATTACAACGGAAATGATGAGGAAGTTTAAGCAGTTGGCCAATTTTCATTTCGAAAGGTGGGGATGCGAGGCTTTAGAAGTAAATGGAGAAGAAGATCACCTCTCTATTGTTTTTTCAGCAACACCCCAAGTTCAGCTATCACAGATGATTAATCACTTTAAGTTAGAAACGACGAAATCATGGAAACGAACTACGATTCACAATGACGCTGGTTTTTCACTCTGGAGTTCAGGATATATGCTAACAACTATAGGGAAGATTGGACATAATACTGTTCTTGAATATATTGTCGATCAAGGAAGAAAGGAAAATCCTTTAAACCATTGATCTAGAAAACCAGGCTCTTCAATTAGAAGATGCCTGGTTTTCTAGCTTTTCCCTTACCTCATCTGGGAGCTCTTCCCATAATACCTCTTCCCAAGTTTTGATATATTTTCCTTTCGAATCGACTCGGAGAAAAGCTAAATCCCGCAATTCCCCTCCAGCATAGAAGGTGACCGTTCGTTCTTTTCCCGATTCATCAAAACCGGAAAGCGTATAATCAAACCCGCCTGGAGAACGCGGGGTGCCTTTTTCCGTTATTTGAACGTAAATATCTTTCCTCGGAACAAGAGGATTAAATCGATCCGTAACCTCATTATGAAAAATGAGAGAGGCGGCCACCAAACTCCCAACGAGTATGAATATAGTAAGTAAACCAATGAGCCAGCTTTTCATTCGCTCCCTTCCTTTCTCCTTGTTTATTGCTAAGTTTAGCAAGGAGTTTCACAGAGAGCGATCTAGATTACTTACACATAAATTACATTTTTGTAAGGATTATAAGATTTCATACTTAGATCAGGGTTGAACTACTGGCGTTTGTTCAGATAGCCACTTTTCCTCCTGATAAGCCATCTCCCAAAAAGCTAGCTCATACTCTTTAGCGATGACAAACTGTTCTTTAATTTTCTCCTTTTCTGCCACGCTAGCAGTGGCAACGATATGATTCAATAAGTCGATTTGCTCTTGTGTGGAGGATTGGAACCATTCACTAGCATAGGTTTCAATCCATTTTTGGTAGATCGGCTCTTTGGGTGTCGCATGTTCGTATGTTTTTCCAATATCTGCATAAAGCCAATAGCAAGGTAGCATTGCAGCAATCGTTTGGGCAAAGCTGCCAGAAAGAGCGGCTCGATACAAATGGGATGTATAGGCATAGGCAGTTGGCGCTGGACGGAAGTTTTCCATTTCATCTTCTGTAATATTCAAGATTTTGGCGTGTTCCTCGTGAACGGTTAGCTCTGCCTGGGCCGTTAACTGGGCCTTTTTAGCCAATAATGCCGTATGGCTAAAGTCATCAGCCTGTGCAGCAGCCATCGCGTGAATTTTTCCGTAATGTTTCAGGTAGTAAATATCCTGGAGAATGTAATATTTAAATTTTTCTAAAGGTAAATCTCCTTGAACGATCCCCAATACGAAGGGATGCTTCAAACTAAGCTCCCAGCTGTGTTCAGTAGCTTGTCTTAATTCCTCTGTAAAATGCATAAAAAAATCCTCCTCTAATTCATCATCGTTTCCGACTGACAGGAGAAGGGTGGTGTTTTTTCCCGAAAAGAATGCTCTGCGCTCGTAGCAAAACAAAGGGGCCTCTCAGGATAAAAATTTTCCACTTCCCTCCGCTGGTATTAACCAGTTCAGGTTCTAAGGGTCCTAAAGAATTCTTTAATCTCAGCCGCAATGGCTCCCCTAGCAGAAACAAATGATTTGATTTTTTGAAAAACTCATATCGATCTTAACATAATAAACCAGAATGTCAAATACTGGCAGAGACAGTCTTCCTGCTCATTCTGTATCTAGTAACCGGAGGCAGCAGAGGAAAGAATAAGTACAATCCAGAATCCTATTTTATATACAAACGTTAAGGTCCCTAAAATAATTCCTGTGATTGCAAATCCCTTTTTCACCGGGTTCCGCATACCGATAAATCCAAAGATGATAGCCAGTAGCCATAAAGGTAATGTAAACCAACCAATAAAAGGAATGACACCCAGAATAATACCAATAATTCCTAGTACCATTGCAGCTGTTGCAAGGCCGTTTGTTTCTTCTTTTTGAATAATTATTTTTTCTGTATTGTCCATAAACAACACTCCACTTCTCATAAATAAGCTAATTTAAAAATACCATCCTTATCATAAGGTGTATTTCAGAATATTTCAATAGAATCAGAGAGATTAATAGTATAAATATCCTGGATAATATGTTTTGGTTTATATAAACCAACAATCGTCCAACAGCATGGAAATGGTTTGACTAAAGAAAAAAGGGGATATAGATGAGTATGGGAAGTAGAGGAGGGTTCGAATGTTAAGTGACAGGGAATGTGAGCAATTAGCCCTTGAAGTCGTTGAATACATGAATAATGAAAAGTTTAACGAAGTGAATGATCTTTTGAAAGAGAAGCATCCCTATAATTTAAGTGTGATCTTTCAAAGCTTACCAGAAAAATATAGAGCCCCATTTCTAGAGCATCTAGAGGATTCGATGATCGCAAGTATTATGAAGAAACTCGGTACAATGCAACAAATGGAAGCTTTGGGGAAAATTGGACCTGAGAAGGCTAACAAGATACTAACGCTGCTCGACGGAGATATTCTAGCCCATCTGTTAAAAGTATACCCAGATGCTCATTTAAAACGTTATTTATCAGGACTGGGGACAAAACAATCCGCTTTTATTCAGAAAAAACTAGGATATCCAGATGGGACTGCGGGGCGTTTAATGAGTAATCAATATATTGCTTTGCAAGAATCTCTAAATGTAGAAGAGGCAATTCTTAAAGTACGGGAATTAGCTTTTTACTCGGAAAGTTTACATTATATTTACTTGCTTAATGAAAACAAACAATTGACAGGTATCATTGCTTATAGAGATTTGGTTATAGCTGCACAAGATGAAAAGCTAAAAGACATTATGAATAGACAAATGATTTGTGTATCAGCTCTTACGAAACGAGCGGAACTTGCTCGGTTACTACAAAGGTATGATTTAAGTGCTTTACCCGTATTGGATGAGGAAAGTCGGCTTATTGGCGTCATCAAATTTGAAGATATTGTCAAGGTGCTCATTCATGAAGCAAGTGAGGACTACGGCAAGTTTTCAACGGCTAGTAAAGAAATTGATTTTCAGACTAAGCCATTAACAGCAACTCTTCGGCGATTGCCTTGGTTAGTTGCTCTTTTATTTATTGGGCTTGTTTCTGGAAGTATTATTGCGAAATTTGAAGGAACGTTAGAACAGGTCGTGGCGCTTGCCTTTTTTATGCCTCTTATTGCCGGAATGACAGGAAATACTGGTACACAATCACTGGCTGTTGTTGTAAGAGGTCTAGCTGAGCAAGAGGTTGGATTGAAAAAGGCGGCCAAGTTACTTTTACGAGAAGCATGGGTTGGAGTATTAATAGGAATCATTTGCGGGCTATCGATCGCGGTGATTGCTTATATATGGCAAGGAAATATATATCTTGGCATTGTTGTAGGAGGATCATTGTTACTAACTTTAATTATTGGCACCTTGGCTGGGACGATTATTCCCCTCCTATTATACAAATTTGGAATAGATCCAGCGGTTGCCTCAGGCCCATTAATTACCACGATTAACGATATCTTCTCTTTATTTATTTATTTTTCCATTGCTTCTTTCTTTTTGGATAAACTAGTATAGTCCGAATGGAGCGCAAGTGTTTTCAATCCTGTATTTATCCCCTCTATTTTTTGCCGTAATGCTTTTTGTAAACAATCGTCGCTAACATAGTTAACAAGAGCCTTCCTCTTTAGTAAAAAGGGGAAGGCTCTCCTCAATGTCATTTCAAAACCTTATTCTTTATCCTTTAGGGGTGTGGCATAAAGGATATAACGATCAGGCGCATTTCCTATATAATGGAAAGGATAACAGGTCGTAACCGTGAGCATTTCTTCTTGGTATTCCTCGGGGTTGATCACAGTAAGGTCGTCTTCCGGAACAATCTCTGAATCTTGAATCGTATACTCAAATGAACCATAGGGCATTTCAACAATAAAGCTGTCCCCAATTTCTAATTCGCCAAATTGGCGGAACACGGTATCCCGATGACCGGATAACACGATTTGGCTTTCCTGTCCAGGGTAAGCTGTCCCCGGATAATGACCAACACCACGTTGTAACTCATCTTCTTCAACCCCCGCTACAATCGGCAATTCTCTGTCTAAAGAAGGGATTTTTAAAATTCCAATGACATCACCTTGATCTGCATGGAATTCAACAGCCTCTGTTTCATTGGCTTGTGAATTCTGTTGTTTTTGACTGGATGATGTAACCTTTTCTTTTGCTTCCTGAATCGCCTTTGCTTGTAATCGATCGGCTTGCCATATCTGCCAAACACTAAAAAGAATTAAAAAGCCACCCCCTACAATGAGCAGGAGAGGAAAGATTTTTTTCATCTCATGATCTTCCTTTCCACTTGAAATACAAATTGGTAAGAACAATATGATAAGTAATTATTTATATTATACCTGTTTATCGCCCTATTTGGGAGTGTAATTCCCCTATTATTTAACTTTTCAGAGATATTGGAAGAAAATGAAACCGGGGTCCTGTATATGCTTCACCAAGAAGGAAAGCCCTTAGTAGATAAGGATTTTAGAAATTAGTAAACCACTTGACATTTTTGCATGCCGTTTTTAATACATTTCTTGATAGGGGTGATGAAAAGTGGCGAGAGTAAAGTACAGAGATAGTGACATTGATTTAATTGCACGGATGATGCGGGCAGAGGCTGAGGGCGAAGGGCGACTAGGGATGCTTATGGTTGGAAATGTCATTGTCAATCGAACGGTAGCTGATTGTTTAGATTTTAAAGATTTAAGAACCATACGGGATGTAATTTTTCAAGTTCAAGGTGGAAATTACTCTTTTGAAGCAGTACAAAAAGGAAATTTATTTTACAGTCCAGCAAGAGATGTAGAGAGAAATTTGGCACGAAAAGTAGTAAAGTCTTGGGGACAACATCCTTCTAAGTATGCTCTTTGGTATTTTAATCCGTATGCTCCGTGTCCACCTACATGGTATGATCAACCATTTGCGGGGCAATATAAACAACATTGTTATTATGAGCCACAGGCTAATACATGCGAAAGTGCTTATAGGTATTAGTGACAGTTGTTACCTGTTACCCATATACACACTTCAAATTAAAAAGAGGCTGGGACAAAAGTGTTTTCACCAAAGAAAAAACCGAACTAGTATGATGCATGTCCCCGCTCCGGAAATATACTTCGCTTTCCGCGGGCGGCTGGTGAGCTTCCTCGTGCTATCGCACTCCGGGATCTCACCGATGCCTTTCCTCCCGCTGGAGTCTACGTATATTTCCTCCGCTAAGGTAATGCATTGTTCGGTTTTAGAGCTTATTTTTTTATTTTTGTCCCAGCCCCTTTTTTTGTTGCAGGGAATTATAAGTCTTTGGCTACTTTTTATATCATTTGGTTTGTAGAACCTGATCTTCATTTGTTAGTAAGTTGTAGGCCCAGTTTACTTTCTCCTCTGATGGTGTTTGTACACCCTTCAATTTATAATCTAATCCCATTGCCTCATATTTATAAACGCCTAATTGGTGGTAAGGGAGGATTTCAATTTTCTCAACATTGTTTAAGCTATGAATGAAAGTGGATAACTGTCGTAAATTATCTTCATCATCTGTCCAACCTGGTACAAGAACGTGGCGAATCCAAACCGGCTTTTGCTTTTCTTCCAAATAATGAGCAAAATCAAGAATATGTTGATTAGATACATTGGTTAAAGCTTTATGTTTTTGCGGATCGATTTGTTTTAAATCTAATAAGACAAGATCGGTCACTTCCATTAGAGCATCTAGTGATCGGATAAATCTCTCTTTTCTTGTGAAGCAGCCCCCTGAACTATCGATACATGTATGGACCCCGAGTTTTTTACATTCGGTAAATAACTCTGTTATGAACTCTGTGTGCAACAGCGGTTCACCACCACTTACTGTCACCCCTCCATTAGAGGCTTGTAGAAAAGGAAGGTAACTTCGTATATCCTTCATTAACTCTGCTATGGAAATTTCCTTCCCTTCTCCTCTGCCAAAGGCCCAAGTATCTGGATTATGACAATATAAGCATCGTAATAAACATCCCTGTGTAAAAATGACATATCGTAAACCAGGACCATCGACTGTCCCGCAAGACTCTACAGAGTGAATCCTTGTTTGCACTTTCATCCTTCTAACCCCCTTTTCGGTAAAATTGAAGATCGGTCTGTCACCCCTTGGGTGCATAGGTGTGACAGACATTGTCTTCCTATTCCAGGGCGCTTGCGCCTTTGTTCTTGTTAAACTATAAAATTCTAGCTTGCGGATAAGATCTAATAGTGGGTATTGACGTCTGGCTCCAGCGCCCAGCGACTAGCAAACTTTCGGTGCCTTCCTACGA
>NZ_VTQV01000008.1 GCF_008764245.1 Bacillus subtilis | reverse complement strand
AAAGTAAACGAATGAAGGAGTCTATGATGATGAAAAATTAGAGGTTGGCAAGTGGTTTACAAAAAGGGCTGCCGTTTCATGCATTTTACACTTGCCAAATACATGGGACTCAAAAAAATCCAAGTGATAGCAGTTTTATTATCCTTTTTGTTGTTTCTATCTGCATGTAATAATCAAAAAACGGAAGTGGATGGAAATGAAACAGAAGATTTGTCCTTAGACATTTTAACGGAATCAGGGCTGCCAATTGTGAAAGAACCCATTACGTTAAACATGTTTGTAAAGAGAAGGCCGGCTGCAGCTGAGGATTGGAATGATGTGTTGGTCTTTAATAAGTATGAAGAGTTAAGCAATATTGAGGTTAATTGGGAGATGACACCTCAGGATGGCTTAGAGGAAAAGCGAAATTTGTTGTTATCTTCAGGTGGCAAATTACCTGATGCTCTTCATTCTGCTGAAATTCCCAATATCGACATTCTCAAATATGGAGAGCAAGGGACATTTATTCGTTTGAACGATTTAATCGAAGAGCATGCGCCTAATCTAACAAAACTGTTTGCAGAAAATCCAGAGATTAAGAAGGGGCTAACTTTTCCAGATGGCAATATTTATTCGTTTCCTTTAATAGCATCCGAAGATTTTACTTCCTATCGAATGGGCGCACGGCCATGGTTTAAGCGGGATTGGCTCGACGCTTTAGATATGAAGGTTCCAGAAACATTGGATGAATTTTACCAATATTTAACAGCAGTCAAAGAGACGGATTTACTTGGGGATGGTTCAAATCGGGAGGTACCCTTTGGTGCCAATAGTATGGATCATTTAGTCAATTGGTTGAAAGGGTCGTTTGGTTTGGGGAATCGCGGGACAGCCCATCCCTATATTGATATGGATCCCAAGGAGGAAAAATTAAGATTCATTCCTACTTCACCAGAGTATAAACAAATGCTTGAGTATATTAACAAGCTATATAGCGAAAAATTAATCGAGGAAAATATTTTCACCATTGAACATAATAATTATCTTGCGAACGGATCCGAGGGTTTGTATGGGAGTACGATTTATTGGAGCACCGAAAGTGCATTTGGAGTGGGAGAAGATGATTATGACAGTGGTATCGCTTTAAAAGGACCAAATGGTGATCAACTATATTCCAATGTATATCCCACACTATCGGGGATTCAAGGTTTTGTGATTACGAAGGATAATCAATATCCAGCCGCAACGGTTAGATGGGTTGACCATTTTTTTAGCGACAAAGGAGCAAAGTTATATTATTTAGGGGTGGAAGGCGAAACGTACGAGGAGACTCCTGATGGTGGTTATCAATTTTTGGATGAAATCACCAATAACCCAGACGGTTTGACGCTGTCCCAAGCCATTTCAAAATACTTAACGTATCCAAATGGCGGAGCACCCGGCATTATTAAAAAGGAATTTTTCCAAGGGACGGAAAATTTACCAGCGCTTGTAGAAGCAGCGGATAAAAATGAACCATTCTTTATTCAAGAAACATGGCCAGCCTTTACGTATACAAGCGAAGAGAGTAAAAAGATGGCCTCTTTAACAGCTGATATTGAAAAATATGTAGAGGAAATGAGAGACAAGTTTATTTCAGGAAATGTATCATTTTCAGAATGGGATAAATATGTGAAAACCATTGAGGATATGAGATTGAGCGAATATATGAACATTCAGGAGGAAGCGTACAAACGATATAAAAATAATTGAATCATGACATCCTTACACTCAGTCTATCATTCTACCAATATAAACCTATACGGATAACCATTCCGTTGTCCGTTTAGGATCGATTTACAGGAGGTCATAGCGTGCAGATCAAACAAGCTGATTCAATCAAGTCATTGAAGGTGATTCCGGTCCCAGGACATATATTAAGTGTAAAAAAGAGGTTTGTGAAAAGTTGGCAGCTCTATATTTTATTATTACCGGCCATTGTTTATTTTACAATCTTTCACTATGTTCCTATGTACGGTGTGCAAATCGCCTTTAAAGATTATATTGCTACACTTGGCATTACCGGAAGTCCATGGATTGGTTTTGACCATTTTATCCGTTTCTATAACTCGTATTACTTCTGGAGGATATTAAAAAATACATTCGCAATTAGTTTTTATCAATTGGCCTTGTTTCCATTACCTATTTTATTTGCTCTCTCATTAAACGAACTTAAAAATGGTGCATTTAAAAAATGGACACAAACTTTAACGTATGCACCACATTTTATTTCAGTCGTTGTCGTCGTTGGCATGCTGATTGCCTTTTTGGATCCCATTAGTGGACTCGTAAACAATGTCATCACGAAATTAGGGGGAGAAGCCATTCCATTTTTGACGAGTCCTGGTTGGTTTCGACATATTTATGTGTGGTCGGGAGAATGGCAATCATTAGGCTGGGGAACGATTATTTATTTGGCTGCATTAGCAGGAGTAAATCCAGAACTGCATGAATCGGCAAGTATTGATGGAGCAACAAGAATACAAAGGATCTTATATGTTAATATTCCATCGATCCTGCCGGCTATTGTTGTCTTGTTTATTTTGAACATCGGTAAATTCATGTCGATTGGCTTCGAGAAAGTGTTACTGATGCAGAACTCGTTAAACTCAGAGACATCAGACATTATTCAAACATTTGTCTACGAAACAGGTATTATTGGTGGGGAATATGATTTTTCGGCCGCGATTGGATTATTTGATTCCGTGATCAATATTATTCTATTGGTTACCGTCAACTATTTAGCTAAAAAAACAAGCGAAAATAGCTTGTGGTAAGAGGTGACATAATGGCTACCAGAGGTCTATCTGATAAAACATTCGATCTAGTAAATAAAATTGTAGTCCTGATCGTAACCATCATCATTATTTATCCATTAGTTTTCGCTATCAGTGCGTCTATAAGTGATCCTTCTGCGGTCAGTACAGGGAAAATGTGGTTATGGCCAGTTGATATCACGTTTAAAGGATTTAAAGTTATTTTTGAAAACGATGCCATATGGCTTGGATATCGAAACATGATTCTCTATACAGTACTTGGAGCCCTCTTGCATCTAATTATATTGCTTCCCTGTGCCTATGCATTATCCAGAAAGGAAGTCATGGGGAAAAAGTTAATCTTGTGGTTTGTGCTATTTACAATGTTATTCAACGGTGGCTTAATTCCTACTTACTTAGTGGTCAAATCACTCGGAATGGTGGACACCATCTGGGCGATTGTCATACCAGGGGTCGTGGGTGCATGGTCGATTCTAGTTGCTAGAACTTTCTTCGAGCAAAATGTACCCGATCAACTCGTTGAAGCCTCTAGAATGGATGGGGCATCGGATTTATATACCTTTTTCAAAATTGTCCTGCCTCTATCTGCGCCTATCATTGCAGTCATGGCGCTATTTCATGGAGTTAGCTTGTGGAATCAATATTTTACAGCGCTAATCTACCTAACAGATACTAATTTATTTCCATTGCAACTAATCTTGCGGGAAATATTAATTATTCACGAAGTTGATACAGCCGCGGGAGGCGGAGCCGCTCTCGGGGATTCTTTAGTCGAACAAGTGAAAACCGCAGCACTTGTTAAATATGCCGTGATTATCGTTGCGGCATTGCCCTTATTAATTGTCTATCCCTTCTTACAGAGATATTTTGTACAAGGCGTTTTGATTGGCTCCATTAAGGAGTAATGATGAAATAGGAGTTGTAAAATGAGAAAAGCAGTATTTTTTGATATTGATGGAACATTAATTGGACGGGATAAGCGCCTTCCAGAATCAACCAAAAAGGCGATTGTCACGTTAAAGAACAATGGCATCTTCACGGCCATCGCAACGGGCAGAGGCCCGCATACGATCCAACCTTTGTTAAAAGAGTTAAATATGACTTCATATGTCAGTTTCAATGGGCAATATGTTGTATGTTTGAACAAGATCATATCTAAACATTATTTAGATTCTCGGCATTTAAAGAGCTTATCAAAGGCAGTAAAAAAACATCATCACCAAATCATCTATCTGAATGAGGCGGCTTTAGAGATGGAGCAACAAACCCATGAAAGCTTTGCAGCTTGGAAAAAGGCACACATGGAAAATAGGCCAAAAGGTTATTCAGATATCTATCAAGCCATCATATTTGTAAAAGATGATGAGGATTACTATCTTAAAGACTTTAACGATTATTACTCTTTCGTTAGATGGAGTGATAAAGCTTTGGATGTTATACCTGCAGGCAGATCGAAGGCAGAAGCGATAAAAGCAATGGCCCGAAAGCTGAAGATAGACATGAAAGATGTATATACCTTTGGGGACGGGTTGAATGATATAGAAATGCTACAACAAGCCGGTGTCGGCATTGCAATGGGCAATGCCCATAACGAAGTGAAAAAACACGCCGACTTTGTCACTACAGATGTTGACGAGGATGGAATTGTACGTGGATTACAGGAAGTAGGGCTGTTATCCGAAAAGATATGTTAGAAAAATGCGAATTCAGGGCAGAAGGGGCCCTGCTTATCGCTAACATCGCCAGAAATCATTTTATCTATTGGCATTCCTACATTAATGTCAGCCTACTTAGTCGACTTTGTCGTATCCATGATAGTCAACGCCGTCGCCTCTGTCCCAGTAATTATATTATTCATCCTCTTCCAGCGGCAAATTATCCAAGGGATTAGCTTTACGGGAGGAGGGGGAGTGATGAGCAAACCAGATGCCAGTGGGGGGTGTCTGGTTTGTTTTTGTATCTGTCTCTTCTAGGAATGTACGTTCCCTGATCCCGAATAAATGGTATAATAGTTACATAGTAGAAAACTTAGATGGGGAGTAAATTAAATTCTGTTAATAGGGAGTGAGAAGAATGCAAAATGAAACGAATATACTAATCTACCAAACAGAGGAAATACAGAAATAGATGTTAGATTAGAGAATGAAACAGTGTGGATGACATAAAAAGCTATAGCGGAGTTGTATCAGACTTCACCTCAAAATATTACTCTTCATGTAAAAAATATTTATGAAGAAGGGGAATTACAAGAACAAGCAACTTGTAAGTATTACTTACAAGTTCAAAATGAAGGGTCAAGAGAGGTAAAGAGAAAGGCAAAACACTACAATCTCGAAATGATCATCGCAATTGGTTATCGAGTTCGTTCTCATCGAGGTACACAATTCCGCCAATGGGCAACAGAACGATTGAATGAATATCTTGTCAAAGGTTTTACTATGGACGATGACCGCTTGAAAGAAATGCGTAACTTCGGGCAAGATTATTTTGATGAATTACTGGAACGAATCCGTGATATTCGTGCTTCAGAGAAAAGATTCTATCAAAAGATAACTGATATTTACGCTACATCTGTTGATTATGACCCAAAGGCGGAGATTACACAGGAATTCTTTGCTACGGTTCAAAATAAACTTCATTTTGCCATACACGGTCAAACTGCGGTGAACTCATAGCAAATAAAATTCGAAAAGGAGATGTAACTATCGCTAAGAATTACTTAGATGAAAAAGAATTAAGAGCACTTAATCGTATTGTTACTAGGTATTTAGACTATGCTGAAGACCAAGCAGAAAGAAAGAGACCGATGTATATGAAGGATTGGAGGAAAAGACTTGATGCTTTTTTAGAATTTGATGAGCGCGAAATTCTTCAAGATGCTGGAAAGGTAGCAAAAGCTGTAGCAGATAAAATAGCGGTTCAAGAATATGAAAAATTTAATCAATCTCGAATTACCCAAAATAGTCCAGATGATTTTGATCGATTTATTGAGAGTTATAATTTGAAAAGGTAGTACTCTTAGTTAGGCTCATTCCAAGAAGATAAGGATGCATAGTGCCAGGCACAAAAACAATTCTAAATGGTTCGGTATCTGGCACCCCTATTAAGAGACGATTAAATGGCAAAGGATCTAAAACTCTATTTTAAATCCATAATAATGGATTCCCAATCGTGCGGAAATCCCATATCAAAAAGGTTTATGTATTCTTTATATTCATCTATTAATGCATGTAAGGAAATCAATAAAATATTCCTATCCTTTTCATTTAAAAGTTTGAATAGAACAATGATAGCTGCAAATAGAGAGTTACTTTGTATGTGATTTTTCACCTTATTGAATAATAGAGGACTGATGGTCAACTTTTTACCGTATAGCCTCCCATGATGAGCGCAGACATTTCTAATGGTCGTTAAAGTGTGTAGCCAACTTTCTGTATATTTGTAATGTACATTATAATATGTTTTGGATATGAGTAATTTATCCTCATGAAGGAGATTCTTAAATAACATAGATAATGTCGAAAATGAAAGCACCTCAACCGCTACCCAGAAGGGAAAAACGCCATCGTATTTTTTGCGGTGATGGATGATGAATAACTCAGTTTTATTCTCATCATAAAAACGATCAAGATTTTTTATGAACCGTTCATGATGAGTTGGATCTTGAAAATAAGAAGGGTTCTCATAGCCGAGAGGAGAATATTCATGAGCATGATGGTAAGCAATATGCGTTCGAAAGGCAACTTCAATACTTTCCAAAGCACCTAATAATAATTGACGTAATTTCTTATCGAATTCATATAGTGAAACGAGTTTCGAAAATGTGGTTCCTTCTATGTAGATATTACTGTTAGGGGAGCATTTTAATGTTAGGCCATACGCTACAAGTCGATAATAATTAACTCTTTGCAAAGTGTTAATGGCATATTCTGTGTCTTCAACTACGACTCCTCTGCTTTGAAGGATTTTTAATTGCTCTTCAAATGTTTTCGCAACTTTAATCGAATTGTTTTTATGAGGATCTATGGGTTATCACTCCATAATCTAAAATGACCCACCGTGGTCCGCATTGTGAAGAGGCGTGGTGGGTTCTGTTACGTTTAGTATACCTTTAATCAAAAAGAATGTACAGCATGATCTATGTACAATATTCTCCAATTTTCATGTTTATTGCCATTTAACGTACCCCTTAGTAAGGGAAGCCGCTAGTACCTCTCCATTTCGTTACTTTTGGCAGTTTTTTAATCTTTTATATAAGGGGGATTAAGAAGTGCAATAATCTCATGGCTTTGGCTTAATCCGCTATGAAGGATATTTAAATAGATTGACGAACAAATATAACTTCAGACTGGACTATCTCACAGAGGGATATATAAATGGGAAGCGGGTAAACCCTTTATTAATTAAGGTCTTACCTCGCTTTTTAATTCATAAGGAATTAAAGTAATCATGATAAATGCGCTTATTAATTATAGTTATCTGATTTTCGTTATTATATATAGGTTATATAGAACCAAGTGTCAGTTTACCTTATCCAACGTTATGGTGAATCGTATTAAAAGGCAATAAAAGGAGTAGCGTACTCTTTTATTGCCTTATAGCTAAAGGTTCATTTCGAACCACAGTGTTCCTACTGATAATTAATAATCGCCGGGTTAGGATCAAGTTTCAAGACATCTTCAGGGCTTAATACCGGCTCATCTTTTTTATAAAAGATCTTGAATCCGCCGTATTGGACTGCTTCATTTCGTACGAACTTACGGTAAAGCGACATTTTTGTATTGGCGTCACCCCAACCATCATAGTTTAAGGCGACTTCTACGTGTTCTGTTGGTTGGATGGCTTCTTTGTTTGTTAACGCATCGTCCACGAACTGATGGACGAGGACAATTTTATCTGGCAGATCATTTTCCTCGACCATTTCCGTGAGGTAGTCCACCGCTTCTTGTACTTCGGATCCGTCCACTTGACCAAGATCGATACCAGGTGTTTGTCCTTCTCCTACATGGAATTCGGTATCGATGGCGAGGTGAACATAAGGGAGCTTCAACCATTTCTCCAGTAATTTCACTTGATTCAGGACAGAATCTGTTCCTAGTTGGACATCCAGCATTAGTAACGCATCATTCTCTTTCGCAAGCTCGGCATATTCGTCAATTTGTTCTGGTGAAGTACTATGGTAGTACTTTCCTTCAGGTCCCGGCTCTCGCTGGGCTACGGTAGAGATCAATTCAATCATGGGCACGGCGGGGCGGGATGGATCGGCATCCGAATATGCTTGTGTCTGTTCTTTTAATTTTTCCATTAATTGATCAGGTTCCATTTCCCCCAATATCCCCATATTGCTGGAATTGGGATGGCCGTAATAGGCGACAAGCCTATGATTCTTTAAAGGCCCGTCTGTTTGATCCTTGGCGCCTTTTACTAAAGTTTCTCCCACTTCGACCATTCTTGTCCGATCTTCTCCATAGGATTCCGCTTGCGGCATCTGCTCCAACTCCTCTTCAGATAACGTATCCCTAAGAGGAGTGGCATCTTCTGCCGGTTCCATTGGTTTGTATGGTTGAGGAGGTTTCTTTTCTTCCACCTTTTTAGGTTTCTCCTTCTTATCAGCTGTATTGTCTTCTTGAGCCGGCTTTTCATCATTCCCTTTGCTTTCCTTGTCAGCAGTGGCGCTCTCCGAACAAGCAACTAGGAAAAAGGTGAGGACCACGCTGGATAATAGTAACGCTAACTTTTTCATGCTGTTCACTTCCTTTATGGGTTTCTCTCTATCTATTACCCTAGGTGTATTCCCTAAGTTTAATAAATTTAACAAGTATGGATAAATTTAACATAGCTATATTTATGTTACAACCCCCGGTCATAGTGCCTAATTAGGTTAAAAGATACGAAATATAGCACTCCTCTTTTGGTAATAAATTCCACTCACAAGAGGGAAAAGGCGTCCCTCTATACAAAATGATAGGTATCCCGCCCGATAAGTATACATGTTTACAAAAAGTAAACGTCGTGTTTACGAATAGGTTTACGTGTATACAAACATGTTTACATAGCGGGAATACAGCGTGTGTGCAATCTTGTCATTGTTGTTTACATATCCGTTTACAAAAGTCGTTATGTTTACGGAACGTTTACAAGTTTACAGTTTTATTTTATTTAGTAACTGTCATTGTGGAATTTCGTAATCTCTTATAAACTTAAATGAAGTGGTACTAAATGGTATTTGTTTTACATAGTGAATTGGATCGTAAAAATCTATTAATTGAAAAGGGATGATAATGAATGTCTATGTCGAGAATTGCGGCAGTCGATGTTGGGAATGATTCGGTTAAGTCTATTTTTGGGGAACTAGAGTATGAATTAAATATTCCTAACATTATTGCAAGGGACACAGAAGACCGTCCGGTAATTGGAATAGAGGATTTAGACAGTAAGGATCCGCTCGAGGGAATTCATTTGAAGGTGCATTCTCCAGCTCTAAAGGAAAATAACGTGGTTTATCGTATTGGTCACTTAGCGACAAAAAGTAGTAGTGCCCAAGAGTTAGACCCAGGAAGTCGTAAATCAGAAGAAGATCAAACATTAGTCATGCTGCTTTCCACATTAGCCCTTGATGCAGTAAGGGAAGAGAATGCAGCTATTTTCCCCCGTGTGAAAAACGTTGTGGATGCAAACTATACGTTGGGAACAGGCCTCCCTCTTCGTGAAGTAAAAGAGGGCAAGGATGCTGGATATCGTTCGAAATTAATAGGATCTGTGCATCAAGTAGAGTTTCTCGTAACACCAAAGTACCAAGGACTTAAGGTGAATATTAAATTTAATGAGGTAAAGGTATATCCTGAGGGCTTTGCTGCCTTTATTAATCTTGTAATGGATAATAACCTTAAAGTCATTAACAAAGATTTAATTGATAAAAGAATTTTAATTCAAGATATTGGTGGCTTGTCTACAGATATTGCTGTCATAAGAAACAGGAATGTTGATGATGATAAGGCGCAAGGGTTTAATCTTGGGGTATCTGAATCACTAGAGGCGATAAGGGAAGAAATTAGATCCAAACATGGGGTAGAATTAGATAGTCGCCGTGATGTTGTGGATATTATAACTAGGAAAAATAACCGCAATCACATCTTGGTAAAAGGGAACCGGACGAGCGTTCATGATATTACAGACCGTATACTGTTAGAGTTAGCCAAAAAACAATATCGTTTATTACGCAATACATGGCTAAAAAATTCACAAACTGAAATTTGTTACTTTGTTGGTGGTGGGTCAATCGTATTAAAAGATTATCTAAAATCGATCAATAACAATCTAGATGGATATAATATTGATTTCTTTGAAGATGAAAAAGAGAGTATTTGGATGATGGCAAACGCTTATTATAAGCTCATTACTGACTTTGCAAGGAAGACAGAGAAGAAAAAGGTACCCCAGGAAACGGTAAAAAAGTAGAATTAAGGTGATCCCGTGAAAAAGTCTGTCTCAAATGAGGTGAAGAGAGGTCAAGCCATTTCATTTCGCGTACCTTCTGATACACCTGATCATTTATTAAAGCACCTACAGAGGTTAAAGGAAACTGAACGAAGGAACTTTTCCAGCAAAATTGCCGAGTTTGTGATGCAAGGGGTCGGTCAGTCACTCTCAAGGGAAAAAGAAGTCCTTTCTATTCCCCTCCCCCATAAATTAACGAAAGCACAGCGAAATTGGCTAAAGCATGAACATTCTGAAGCATTGCTTGGCAGCATTATTTACCAACTAATAAATGATCCAAGCCGTGCTGCTTCCTTGCTGGCTTCGTTGAATAGTCATTCCTTGAACATAGATGATGCTTTATATCTCCAAGAGGAAATGGCCATGGATAAACCCAAGGCAGAGGAATTGAACGAGGAAATCCATTCATCCTCTTTAGAGAAAACAACTTCATCAAATGAGTTCAATACGTTCGATGATGATTTAGATTCATTTCAGTTGGAAAGCGTAAGAGAAGATTACTCCGAAGAAATAAAGGAGAAAGAGGATCCATCTGACGATGATTTAGATAGCCTTTTAGGAGATTTCCTTGCCGAAATGAATAAGTAAAACACAGTATTTCATCCATTAGGATTATCGGTATTGCTCTAGAAGCAAAACCGATAATCCTATTTTACTAGATCATGATTGTATGGAATGTATGGTTGTGATCTAATATGTGAATTAGCTTTGTCATTGCCACAGGGAGAGATTTTGTCCAAATACTTCCATAAGGATCTATGGGTTATCACTCCATAAAACAAAATAACCCACCGTGGTCCGCATTGCGAAGTAGGGATCGTTAATCTGAAGAAATGTACAGCACGATTTATAGACGATATTCCAAATAGTCCGGTAAATAGACAGTTTTATTCCCCCTTTACAGCAATAACTTCCCTTGCTGCTTCTATGAAAGATTGTATGATCGGGGAAAGCCATTTGTCTTTATGCCATCCCATTTGTGTGTATACGTGCAAGTCGGGAATTTGCCATGGGAGAGCAACGAGTTCGCCCCGTTCCACTTCGGCTTTTGCAGTGATTTCCGGAAGAAAGGCAATACCGATTCCCGTAATCGCACATTGTTTGATGGCTTCAGCATTTTGAAATTCTAAATACGTAATAGTATCAATGCCCCCTTGTTCAAATGACCGATCAAACATGGTTCGATAGGTACAACCTTTTTCATTCGTCAGGAACACTTCTCCGTGAAAATCTTCCAGCTTTAGTTCCGTTCGTTTTGCGAGTGGATGGTCTGGAGCGGCGAAAAAGCGGAATGTTTCTTCTACTAATGGTTCCACTGCAAGTCCTGTTGAACGAATGGGTTCATCCAACATAAAGACGACATCTGCGGTTCCCTCAAAGAGCGTTTGCTTGAGTTGCTGATTAGGAACAGAGCGGAAGATGAGACGCACTCCTGGATAGCGCGAACGAAATAGGTGAAAGACAACAGGAAGCCGATAGGCGCAAAGAACCTCGTTGGCACTGATTGTGAGCGTACCGTTTAGATCTTCGTTGTCAAGCACAACGCTACGAGCTTCGTCCAATTTGTTTAGAACCTCTTGGACATGAGTTAAAAAGCGTTTACCTGCAGTTGTGAGAACGAGCTGCTTGCCTAAGCGATCAAAGAGACGAACACCGAGCTCCTCTTCCAATGCTTTTATTTGCATCGTGACGTTGGAGGGGACGTAGTTCAGTGCTTCCGCAGCTCGACTAAAATTTAAAGTTGATGCAACCATGCGAAACGTATTCAGTTGGCGTAATTCCATTATACGATTCCCCTTTTGCCTTCAATAATATTGAAGACTACTTTGATTTTCATTCACTTTTTTTGAGGGTACCACAGGTTTATACTAAGTACAAGAAATACATTATGTGTTTCACTTTGAAGGGAGCGACAATACGATGGATTATGAAATTTTTGATTTGGGTGACGTAACCTTGCAATCGGGAGGGACGTTACCGAACGCTTTTCTTGCTTATAAGACCTATGGAAAATTGAATGAAAAGAAAGATAATGTTATCGTCTATCCAACTGCTTTTGGCGACCAGCATGTTCAGAATGAATGGTTGATTGGAAACGGCATGGCCCTAGATCCGCAAAAATATTTCATTATCGTGCCAAATTTGCTAGGGAACGGGTTATCTTCATCCCCCAGTAACACACCGCCTCCATTCGACCGGGCTAATTTTCCAAAGGTAACCATCTATGACAATGTTCAATTTCAGCAGCGGCTGGTGACCGAAAAATTCGGCATTCAAAAGATTGCTCTCGTAGTTGGATGGTCAATGGGAGGCATTCAATCATTCCAATGGGGAGCAAGTTTTCCCGATATGGTGGAACGAATTGCCCCTTTTTGTGGAGGTGCAAAGACTTGGCCGCAAACGTATGTGGTTCTGGATGGAATGAAGGCTGCGCTTATGGCGACAATTGGCTTCGATGCAAATAAACGAAACCAGTTGACTCCCGCAGATATGCACGCCGTTGGCCGTGTCTATGCGGGATGGGGCGTATCGCAGGCGTTTTATAGAAAGGAACTTTATCATGAGCTGGGATTTGATTCATTAGAAGACTTTGTGGCTGGCGTATGGGAAAAGAGCTTTATGAAGATGGACCCGCATAATGTTTTGGCGATGTTATGGACAGGACAATTTGCAGATATTAGTGCAAACCCAACCTATAATGGCGACTTCGATAAGGCACTCAAAAGCATTAAAGCCCTCGCCTGTATCATGCCTGGGAGCACGGACCTTTTCTGTACGGCTGACGAAAATAAATACGAGGCTAAGCGTATACCGAGAGCTTCTTTTCATCCGATCGAGTCGATTTGGGGTCATTTTGCCGGACGTGGGATGAACAATCCTGATAATAAATTTATTGATGACAATCTAAAACGTTTATTGGCGCTTAGTCCAGACGAATAAATTATTGTTAGCATTGGAGTGTCTTGCTAGGGTAGCTAGAAAGGGTTAATGTCTTGATGTATATGGATATGGAGATTAAAAACTATGATATATACAAGAACATTATTGTTAAAGAAGATTAAATTGTTAGTCAATGTATTTCCCTAACTTAGTTGATTGGAATAGAATTCATTCTGAAATTCTAGCATTTAAGGATTTAAGGAATAAAAAAGCTCCCTACTCAAATGTAAGGGAGCGATATTATTCCTTTGATAACTTACCCAAAGAGCCATTCTCGCGAAATTGCAATGGCGTTAGTCCAGTTGTTTTTTTGAAAAGTTGGCTAAAATATCTAGATTCCTCATAGCCAACTTCGGCTGCGACTTCATATGTTTTTAATGTGGTCGATAGCAGTAGCTCCTTTGCTACTTCCATTCGCTTTAATGTAAGATAGTCAACAAAATTAATTCCTGTATGTTGTTTAAATAGTTTACTAAAATAGCTATTGCTCATATTGAGTTTCGCTGCCAGTTCAGTTTGACTAATCGCTTCCTGATAGTGCTGTTGAATGTACTGGATTACTTTCTCAAAGTCTAGAGTATATTGATCATCGTGGTATTGGAAGATTGTAATATTCTCGCTTGTCTTATAAAGTTGAGAAGCCGAGTTTGCTTGCTTGTATATTGTAATAAGTTGATTTAAATCATCTGCCAGAAGGCTTATATGGAAAGTAGCCCGACATTCCATCCTGCTATAATGGTTCTTTAACTTCTGAATCGTCTCTTCCCAGTGTTCTCCATTCTTTAATGAGTGGCAAAAATACACTTGTTGAGATACTTTATCGTCAATTAACTGAACGGACTCTAATGTTGCATGAGCTATCTTTTCTGCTTGTGAACGAACGATGATAAATCCATATTGGGGGCGTATATTCCCGATTGATTGGATCTTCTCGATGTTTTGTAATGTATTATGCTGGATGGCATCTTTAATGAATAAAGCCAATATGTTATTCTTTTCTGCCTGCTTTATATATAAATCATTAGTAATCGAGCGCATTGTTGCTTCTAATTCATCCACATTGGTTGGTTTTAATAAAAAGTCATCTGCACCGAGCTTAATTGCTTTCTGAGCATATTCAAATTCATCATGTCCTGTCAATAAGACTAGTATTAAATCTGGAAATTGACTTCGACATCTTTCAATTAATTCCAACCCACTTATTCCTGGCATGCGGATATCCGTCAAAAGAATATCAACATGGAACTGAGTTAACATTTCTAGGGCTTCATTTCCATTCGTAGCTGTTCCAATGACTTTAATACCCCACTCTTTCCAAGGCACTGTTCTTTTTAAGCCTTCCCGAATTGTCCACTCATCATCAACAATTAAAATAGAAAACATCATCTTTTTAACCTTCCTTATATGGAATGAATATGTCTACTTTTGTGCCTACTTCTACCTCAGAGGTAAGTGACCATTTGAATTGATTTCCGTAGCTTAAATATAGTCTTTTGCGGACATTCTCAATTCCAATTCCTAAATCATCAAATTCAATTCCTTCTTTAATTTCTCGATTGACAAGGGAAAGTGTCTCCTCATCCATTCCGATTCCATTATCTTGAACCACAATGCGAATGTTTTCTTGCTCTTTTGTAATGGCAATCTGGATTATTCCTTTAGAAATCTTATTTTCCAAACCATGTACAATCGCATTTTCGACGATTGGCTGCAGCAATAGGGCAGGAATTTTTTGATTTAATACTGAATCATCAACCTGTAAATGGACATCAAATTTATCCCGATAGCGAAACTCCTGTATAGTTAAGTAGTTTTTAAGCTGTTTAACATCCTGCTCAATGGTAACGAAATCTTCCCCCTTCCTCACAGAGTACTTCATAATTTCACTAAGTGAAACAACGATTTTACTGATGTCATTTACGCCTTCTAGTCTCGCCAACCAATTTACCGTTTCTAATGTGTTATAAAGGAAATGTGGATTGATTTGGGCACGTAATGCTTTTAGTTCTGAATCTTTCATACGAACCTGTTTTTCATAGTTTTCTTGAATAGAGACCTTTAGTTTTTCAAGCATCCGATTAAATCGTTTGCCAAATATCCCAATATCATCATTGTATTTCGGATCAAATCGAACCTCGAGATTTCCCTTTTCTACTTCTTTCATTAAATAAATCAATTTGTATAGTGGCTTTGTCACTGTTTTAGACAAGTAATAGGCCAGCCAGATGGAGAAGATGATCCCAATGAGCGCAAAGTTTAAGGTTAAATTTCGAACAAGATTGTTTTTCTGTTGGATGATATCCATTGGAATAATACTGATCGTCTTGAAATTCGTGTTTTCATCTGTTTGATAGGTCAAAATGGAGGTTGTATCCTGCCAATCAAATTTAAAAAATCCCTTGTCCCCGTTCATAATCCGGTCATAGTAAGTTGTTTTCAGCCTTGTCCCGACATTCGTTTTGTCAGGTAAACTTGAAATGATGTACCCTTGATCATCTAATAAGAGAAAACTGTCATTGGTTGCGTAGTTATTTTTCTCGTAGATATTAGAAAAGGCTGATTCATATATATCGACCATTAGATAACCGATTTTTTCATTCGTTTTAGAATCGATTAGAATACGTCCCGCTGTGAGTACAATGTCTTGATGATCGACTCGATTAACGGAGTAATTTGTATCCCAGACGAGGGAACCTTTTGCGTTGTTTGCTTTTCGAAATACTCCCCATGACTCCCTTATGGTGTTGTAGCGATTTGGGAGGTAATCATTAGAAAAGTACCTGTCGCCATTTAGACCGATTACATATAGATGAACATCCCAATCCTTAACTCCCATAACAGTATCAAAAACATCCCGGACATATTCGTAATCCTCGTATTTTTCATTAAGGCTTCGGTCGCTATCCTTCTTAAGAATCGCTTGTATTTCTTCATTTTTATAAAAGAAAAGTGTCATTTGTTCCACGTCTTTTAAAAAATAGGAAACCTGATGGTTGATCGATGTAATTCGTTCTAGCTCATTTTCACTGACTTCTTCTTGGAGTAACCCTGATAAATAATTAAATGTAAAAAGGCCTAACAGTAACAATGGGATAAGGGATGTAATGATAATCACGATGATGAGTTTACTGCGTAAATTTAGATTGTTTAGTTTACCTATCATGTCCACACCCCTTAATAGGAAAAAAATTATACATGATCCGAAAAAAATATGATTGTATCCGTTTTCAGTAGTCTGTATCATCAATATTGTAGCACAATTAAAAATTATAGGAGGTTATAAAATGAAGAAGGTACTAATGCTTCTTATCATGGGTATGCTTCTAGCGGTGATCGCTGCATGTGGATCTGATGATAAAGAAAAAGCTAGTAAAGATGCTGATTCATTAACCGTGTACTCGCCACATCAAAATGAAATTATTAATCCAATTGTAAAAGAATTCCAAGATAGAACAGGTATTAAAGTGGACGTTGTAACGGGTGGTACGGGTGAATTATTAAACCGTGTGACGGCAGAAGAAGGTAACCCAGGCGGGGATGTATTTTGGGGTGGCGGTGCAGAATCATTAGAGGCATATGGTGATAGCTTTGAGGCGTATAAAACGGCTGAAGACGATGCTATCCCAGCCGAGTTTAAGAGTCCAAGTAATATTTGGACTGGTTTCTCAGCACTTCCAATGGTGATTATGTACAACCAAGAAATGGTAGCTGACGCGGATGCACCAAAGAGTTGGGGGGATTTATTAGACGAGCAATGGGAAGGGAAAATTGCTTACGTTGATCCAAGTAAATCTGGTTCTGCTTATACCCAATTAGTGACCATGCTTACTGCCTATCAAGATGATGGCGATGATGGTTGGGGCTTTGTAGGAGATTTTGTATCCAATCTGGGTGGGAAAATTTTATCGAGCTCTAGTGCTGTACCAAAGGGTGTAGCAGACGGTGAATTCCCAGTTGGTATTACATTGGAAGAAGCTGCTTACCGCTATATTGCTGGTGGAGCATCTGTTAATGTTCATTATCCAGAAGAAGGAACATCTGCTGTTCCAGACGGTGTTGCTTTAATTAAGGGAGCGAAAAATGGAGACAATGCAAAGAAATTTATTGATTTCTTAGTAGGTAAAGACTTACAAGAAATGATCGTAGAGGATTTCAACAGACGTTCCATCCGTAATGATGTAAATCCACCAGAAGGATTGGTCGATAACGATGAAATTCCACTAGTAGATTATGATTTTGCTTGGTCTGCTGATAATAAAGATGAAGTAATGAAACAGTTCCAGCAAATCTTAATTGAACAACAATAGAATACAGCTTTAAAGGGATCATGTGTATACTTGATCCCTTTCTTAAGAAGGAGGAAGGACAGTGCAAGATCACGTGAAAATACAACAAATCAGCAAATATTTTGGTGAGAATAAAGCCATTGATAATATAAATATCGACATCGGCAAAGGGGAATTTTTCACCTTGCTTGGCCCAAGTGGATGTGGAAAGACTACACTACTGCGAACACTTGCGGGATTCTACCAACAGGAAGAAGGAAATCTTTACTTTGGTGACCAGCATATGAATAATGTTCCAGCACATAAACGTAATATCGGAATGGTTTTTCAAAACTACGCTATCTTTCCCCACTTAACTGTGTTTGAGAATGTTGCTTATGGTTTAAAGGCAAGGAAGGTTAAAAAAGATGAGATTAAAGCAAGGGTAACAGAAGCGTTAGACATGGTTGAGCTTGCTCATTTAAAAGATCGTCAACCATCCCAATTGAGTGGGGGGCAACAACAGCGTGTTGCTTTAGCCCGTGCCATTGTGATTTATCCGGGCTTATTATTGATGGATGAACCACTTTCCAACCTAGATGCAAAACTAAGAATTAAGATGCGTGAAGATATTCGTAGTCTACAAAAAAGACTAAATATCACGACAATCTATGTAACCCATGACCAAGAAGAAGCCCTCGCTGTATCGGATAGAATTGCTGTAATGAGCGAAGGGAAAGTTCAACAAATTGGTAGGCCCCATGAAATTTATTTAAGTCCTGCAAATAAATTTGTTGCAAACTTTATTGGTACAACGAACTTTCTAGATGCTGATTTGGAGGTAGTAGATGCGGAGAATAAAGCGATTGTAACAGTCGAGGGGGTAGCATTGGGTACAAATCTTTTGGAAAATGTAAACGGTAAAGCAATATATTCCATTCGACCAGAACAACTTAAGATTTACGAGACTAGTGAAGCTAGACCAGCCTTAGTAGATGGGGAGATTATCGACGCTACCTTCCTTGGAGAATCTGTTGTCTACAAAATTAGGCTGAACTCGGGCACAGTGATCAGTGCACATGAGCATTCCATTCGATACAACATGCTTAGAAAGACCGGAGATCGGATAAAAGTAGATTTAAATCCTGACGAAGCCGTTATTTTCGATGAAAGTGGGGAGGAAGTACTAAATGAACACAAGAACACAAGCATTAAGGAAACCGTTTAGTCTTCGATTAGACTTCTGGCATTTTGTTATTATTGCGGCATTTATCCTAATAGGATTTTTTCTCATTTACCCTTTATTTAATATATTTGTTAATAGCTTTTGGCAGGATGGAAAAATTTCACTAGAAAATTATCAAGAATTTTTTAGTTATAAATATTATTATTCCGCCTTAATTAACAGTTTTATCGTCTCAACATCTGCAACCTTCTTTGCTTGTTTATTAGGTATTCCGGTTGCTTATGCGATGTCGAGATTCAATATTCCGTTTAAAGGTGTTTTCCATATTTTAATTATTCTAACGTTATTGTCCCCTCCATTTATCGGAGCGTATTCTTGGATTTTAATGCTTGGAAATAACGGATTTATCACGAACTTTTTAGCGAGTCTTGGAATAAAAATACCTTCTATTTATGGATTACATGGGATGATCTGGGTATTTACATTACAGTTTTACCCACATATTTACCTATATGTGTCTGGAGCCTTGAAAACAATTGATGTATCTCTTGAGGAAGCATCAGCAAGTCTTGGGGTATCTGGTTTCGATCGCATTCGTAAGGTAACATTACCATTAATATTTCCAACCATTTCAACGGGGGCATTAATGGTATTTATGGCCTCTTTCGCTGACTTTGGTACTCCCATGTTAATTGGACAAGGGGAAAAAGTACTTCCCATTTTAGCCTATGATCAGTTTATTAGTGAAATGGGGTCTAACCCAGCAATGGCAAGTACATTAAGTATGATTTTACTTGCGGTCACAACATCTGTATTACTGTTTCAACGACATATCGTGAATAGAAAAACATATACAATGAGTTCATTACGACCACCAAAAGTGATTAGGCTCAGCCCAGTAAAAAAGATCCTAGCGACCTTAATGGTTATGGGAGTAGTAAGCTTATCTATCATTCCACAAGCGACCGTCATTACGACATCGTTTTTGAAAACGAATGGGCCTGTGTTTGTCGGGGGATTTAGTTTAGATAGTTATCGAGAGGTCCTTTATAAAGTGCCAAAAGCAATTCAAAACACATTTACGTATGCAAGTGTTGCGATTGTGATTATGGTTATTGCAGGATTATTACTTTCATATGTAGTGGTTAGAAGAAAGTCTAAAATTACCTCTTTCTTAGATGCGTTAATTATGATTCCTTATGTTATACCGGGTACTGTTCTTGGGATTAGTTTAATTATTGCCTTTAATAAGCCACCTATTGAATTAACTGGTACATGGGTAATTTTGGTTGTAGCGTATGTTGTACGAAAACTGCCCTATACGATGCGCTCCAGTACGGCTATATTGCATCAAATTGATAAGAGTGTTGAAGAGGCTTCTATAAGTTTAGGTGTTCCACCTATGAAAACCTTCTTTAAGACAACGGCGATTTTGATGATACCAGGGGTGTTATCGGGGGCAATTTTAAGTTGGGTCACCACTATAAATGAATTAAGTTCAACTATAGTGTTATATTATGGGGCCACGGCCACGATTACTGTTTCGATTTATAGTGAAGTCTTTACCTCTAACTTCGGAACAGCTGCAGCATTAGCATCAATGTTATCTTTAGCGACGATTATTTCATTAATTATTATTACGATTATTTCTGGTAAAAAGGAGATTTCAGTTTAATAGGGGGATCTTTGGCTAGACTCACAGCCTGAATGAATCAGGTCGTCATTCTCTACCAAACAATGATCTGCTAGTGAATTAGAGGAGAAATAATGGAAGGAACCATAACAATAAAAATGATATGAGGAGGAATGACATGATACGTTTCGGAACAGGTGGTTGGCGTGATATTATCGGTGAAAATTTTACATTTGATAATGTGAGAAGGTTTTCCCAAGGAATTGCGAATCAAATCTGTCAAAATCGTAAGCAGTCTCAGGGTGTTGTAATCGGATACGATAATCGCTTCATGGCAGAGGAGTTTGCCAAAGCTTCGGCGGAAGTATTTGTAGCGAATCATATCCGAGTTGTTTTACTTACACCATCCGTCCCAACACCATTAGTAAACTTTGTTACAATTAAAGAAAAGGCTGCAGCGGGTCTAACCTTTACAGCAAGTCATAATCCTTATATTTACAATGGAATTAAGTATGTTCGTGAAGGCGGTCTGCCTGCTACCGAAGATATTACATCTGAGTTGGAAAAATCCATCAATATGATTCAAGTGCATGAAGTAAAACGAATGAATTATAATCGTGCTTTGGAGACTAATTTGGTCATTAGAAAAAATTACATGAATGATTTTATTACTTTTATTGAATCACAGATCAACATGGAATGGATAAAAAAGGCTAATATTCGTGTACTATATGATCCAATGTTTGGTACTGGGGTAAACTCTTTACTGACATTATTGGTAGATTCTAGGGCAACGGTGAAAATCATCCACGATAAAGCAGATCCTCTATTTGGAGGGCGTGTGCCGGCTCCAACTGAGTCATCGTTGTGGAGGTTAACTGGGATGATGAAGGAAGGACAATATGATATTGGGATTGCAACGGATGGCGATGGGGACAGGATTGCTATTATTGATGAGAAAGGCTGTTATGTAGATGCAAATGAGATATTAGCACTTTTGTATTATTATTTTTTAGAATACAAAGGGATGAAGGGTAATGTGGTGCGCAATCTCTCGACTACTCATCTATTAGATCATATTGCCAGGTATTATGGGTTTGAATGTATAGAGAAGCCGGTTGGTTTTAAACATATTGCTGAAGGAATGCTGCAGTCGGATGCTGTTTTAGGTGGGGAGAGCTCTGGGGGTATCACGATTAAAGGGCATCTTCTGGAAAAGGATGCGATCCTTTCAGCGGGTATTCTACTAGAAATGTTAGCCTATACCAAGAAACCGTTAAGTGCAATACGTCAAGAAATAAATGAGAAGTTTGGCAAGCTTTATTATAAGGAACACAATTATAGCTATGAAGCAGAGTATAAGCAGCATATTAAATCAATCATTTTTAATACTTCTCCTGAAAAAATCTATCAAGAAAAGCTATTGGAATATAAAACGTTTGACGGGATGAAATGGGAATGGGCAGACGGCACATGGTGTCTGGTCCGCTTTTCGGGTACAGAGCCTGTATTAAGAATTATGGTGGAATCCCCTTCAGATGATACGATAGAAGGGATCATTCAACAGGTGATGCAGATAATTGAATCTAGTATCTTGCATCATCATTAATATCTTAGCAGGGAGTAGTGAACGATGAAATTAAGAGTTCTTTTTCTTCTATCCGTTTGTATTGTCATTCTATCCACAGTCTATACGATCAATTTAATCAACCAAGACTTTGTATTGAACAAAGAGGATGAATATGAGGATACAATGACAATATGGATGACTACTCCCGGGCTTCTTTCTTCTATGAACCATTTTGAAGAAGAATCAAAAATTAAAGTGAATATCAAACAATTTAATAACCAAGCAACGTTATTGGAAGAATTAGCACTTGCTCATACGGAGGGCAATCTTCCCGATATTATTGAGGTCGGTTCAAGTTATGGATTAGATGAAGTGGTAAAGATAGGGAACCCATATTCGAGTGAGGAAATTGGTCAGGAATTATTTGCCCCTTTTCATGAAGCCATATTAGAAAATTTTTATTATACAGATGCACTCTATGGGTACCCATTAGGAATGGAGCTACCGATTATTATGATCAATCGATCCATTCTAAATAATCATTTTGCGGAAGATCAACTTTTAACCCCTTTTTCCTCTGATGATTCCCTAGAAACATACAAACTCATTCAAGATAGAATCAATCACAACAATCAAACGAAGCCGTTTTGGTTATTCCACTTTGATGAGGATATACCGTACTATTGGGAAGCCTATCAGTACACTAGGGAGGATTCCGACATTTCCTTTGAACAATATTGGACCAACTTAGTCAAGGAGTACCAGCTAATGCCGCCACTTGATGAGCATATGGCGGTTACACGGTTTTCTAACATGGAGATAGGTGCCCTCATTACTACGTCTAGTAAATTACAAATGATTCAAGAACTTATCGGTAATACATTTGAATTTGACGTTTTACCATTACTAGATAGCGGGGAACCGTTGTTTATTTCTGGAAATGGTTTCGTCGCTTTGGATAATGGGGGAAACATAAGACAGTTTTACCAATTTCTGGGCCAAGAGGATGTTCAACTAGAAATTTTGAAAAATACAGGATGGATGCCAACAAGGAAAACCTCGATGAGCAATGAGACTTTTATTTACCAATTACCAATGGCTAAGTATTTGATTCATCTTGTTCAGGAAAACAACAGATTTCATGGGCAAGCAGCGTCTGAAGGCAGTAGGAACATTTGGAAAAACATACAAGAAAAAGCACAAGAAATTGAGAGAAACTCCGAATAAAGGAGGATAGCATGGATACAGCAGCGAAAAGAAAGTATTAGGCAATAGAAATAAAAAGTTTATCGCTAACAGGGTTAGCCTAAAGTAAAAACCCGTTTGATATGGAAAGCTACCTTCATTAAAACGGCTAGATGTAGCGATGAAAATGGCTTTTAGCGATACGAATAACGTTTATTTTGATTAAGGGGTGGTTGGGTGAAGCTAGTTGAGGAATTTATACTGTCAAAAAGTGGCAATATGGATGTATGTGAGGATACGTATTTTTGTAATGAGCACTTTGCTGCAGTCATTGATGGGGCAACGAGTGTATCCGATCGTTTGTATAATGGGAAAACACAGGGCAGATTAGCTGCGGAATTGATCCGAAAAGCTATTGCAACATTAAATGGGCAAGAGTCAATCGATGAAATTATTGCAGTGATTAATGAAAAATATAAAGAATTGTATAAGGCCCTGGACTTGGAAGAAGAGATATTCGAATTTCCATACCTTTGTCCAAGTGCATCGATGATCATTTATAGTAAATATCATCACAAAGTATGGATGGTCGGAGATTGCCAACTGTATTGTGCAGGCAAGCTCTATCAAAACATAAAATATGTTGACGAGGTTTTTAGTGAGGTTAGGAGTATTATTTTACAGGGAGAGTTATTAAAGGGGAAAACGGTTGAAGAATTATTAGGAGGAGACGATATTGGTTTCCAATTAATTAGACCACTTATTCAAAAGCAATATAACTTTCAAAACGCAACACCGGATTGTCACTTAAGTTTTTCGGTTATAAATGGATTCCCTATACCTCCAGAGCTCATTAAAACGGTAGATTTACCTCATGATGTGGAATTTCTATCATTAGCCTCAGATGGTTATCCAAAGATCATGGATAGCCTTGAAGAAACAGAAGAAGAACTGTCCCGTATTTTAAAGGCTGACCCACTTTGTATTTATGAAAATAGATCAACGAAGGGAATAGCTAACCACAATAGATCATTTGATGACAGAACCTATATTAAAATCCAAATTAAACAGTGAATGCCTACTACTCTCCGAAGATAGTGAAATTTTGCGAAGTTTTACATGTTTTAGGCTCGCATAAAATAAGGTTCCTTTCCCAAAGGCTGGGATTGAACATACAACATCATAGAAACGCTCACTTAGCACCTTGAATGATTAGGGGGTGAAAATGAGAAGTCGTTTTAGTAGATTTTGTAATCAAACAAAAAAGGAGAGGAAATGAATTGAAGAAAAATATGCTAGGGCTGTTTTTAAGTATGATCATGATCTTCTCGATCACAGGTCAGGCTTCTGCACAAGGGTATGGAAAAGAAGTTGATGTAAAGGTCATGTCGTTTAATATTTATCATGGTGTAGGTCTTGACAATGTACTGAATTTGCAAAGAACCGCTCAAGTAATTAGAGATGCGGGGGCAGAAATTGTTGGAATTCAGGAAGTAGATCGTTTTTGGGACTCAAGAAGTGATTTTCAAGATCAGGCAAAGGAACTAGCTGAAATATTAGGCTACCATTATGTTTATGGGGCTAATTTAGATCGTTCGCCAGCTGAAGGGCAAGTGGAAAATAGGCAATATGGAACTGCGGTCCTAAGTAAATATCCAATTATAGATTCAGAAAATATACATCTAGATAGCTTCGGTAATGAGCAACGTGGATTGTTAAGAACAAAAATCAATGTTCGCGGAATACATGTGAACTTTTACAATACACATTTAGGGCTAAGTGTGGAGGAGAGAGTTTCACAGGTACGGGAAATTATAGGCATTTCATCTGCCTTTGAAGGACCGAATGTACTTGTTGGTGATTTGAATGCTGAACCACATAGCGAAGAGTTTCAACTATTATTAAACGAAGGGAATTTGGTTGATGTATTTGAAGGTCAAGACAAAGCGAATACATTCCCAGTTGAAAATCCAATTAAACGAATTGACTATATCTTAACATCTCCAACTGTAGAGGCTTCCAATCAGGAAGTCATATACACGGAGGCATCAGACCATTTACCAGTGGTTAGTAAATTAATATTTAAACGATAGTAGAGAAGCGGAACGGAAAACTGTTCCGCTTTCTATGCGATGATCCGGCGCACTTGTGAATTTGACCGTTTAGTTATTAAAGATTGTAGGACATTGCTTTAATGGATAGTCACTCCAATAGCAGTAATAAATTAAGATCGCGAAGGCTAATCCCTACTAACTGCTGTCCTTTTTGAGGGATACTGCATCTTCGCATTTTTGTTCAAAGGTATGACTCAATAACTTTCTTGAAATCTTGATTGATCATGGAATTAAATGCCTTATTCATTAACACTTTATTTTCATTGTTTAATATAAGTACTGGATAATAACTTACGACCGGACTTCTTCTAACTTTTACTTCCTGATATTCAATACGGTTAATCTCTTCTTTTGGAATCGAAAGTTCTTGCCCTTTTAAAGTCAAAACAATCGCGTTTTCATAGATTGAAAATTTATCACTTCGTTTAAATAGAAGTAGGTATAATCCGACGAGTATAAACACGCCTCCAATGACCATTAACATCATTTTTGCGTAGATAAAATTTGCGCCAACAAAGGATATAATTCCTAAAAGAATAAATGCAAAACCATTTTTGTTGCTGTCGGTCTTACCGGCATACAAAAGTTCACCAAAATCATTCAAGTTTATTCCTCCTAATGATTTATATAGATATACCATTTTAAACCTATTTCGCGGATTATACCAGTACCGATAGTACCATTGCAGCATGGTCAGATGGATGAAATGAAAAAGCTGCTTCCACTGTTACGTTACTTTCCAAAGCCCTTTTCCTTTACGAATTTTTATTTTCGAAGCGATATTCGTTCTAGGCTCAGGAGATATTCCGGCCGTTTTTTTATATTCTCCAAGATTTTCATGAATTAATGGAGTATTTGGGTGGCTGCAAAAAAATGATTTTTGCTAAAGAGTTGTTACGGCTCCTTCACACAATGAATAACATAATACTGAAGGAATAGGACGGTGAGAGTTTTGGATAAAAATACAGCAGAATGGATTTATTTGGATATTAATCTAATCGCCGCTGTCCTGTTGATTACGGGCCAATTAACGATGAATGGTATATTTATTCAACCAACTGGGGGATTTTCCATCCCATTGCAGGGACCGATCACGGGTGGGAGGCGCTTAGTTGGAAAATCTAAGTCGAAAGTATCCACTTTTATAGTTGATTCCATTGACTTTATTCTCGCCATCTTGCTGATTTTTGGGCAAATCAGTGTTAGGGGTACATTAATCTCATCAGGGTATTTTTCTATTATTGTAAGTGGACCTATATTTGGTGCTTCTAAAACGGAAGTTTCTGAAGAGGCAAAGAAAGAGTTTTTTGAACATCTTGGGGTCTTTTTTAAGGGCAAACGGTCTTGACTTTGGTCGTTGATGAAAGGAGGAAAGGTCATGGCACTAACAGATATGCCAACGATAAAACCATCTAAAGAAGCACTTTTTCTCGCGGCTGGTCTTTTAGCGTTTTTCTTATTTTTCTTTACTGATTACAAAGAATCTGATACAGAACTTTCAAAGCATAAATAAAATTTTGGCCGGATTTTATTAGAGCTCCTTTTGGGGCTTTTTCAAAAGATAAGAAAGTATAAATTTTGGCTAATGCTTGATCCAGCTCCAGGCGCCATCGGCTCGAGGTCAAATAACCTGAACCAATGAAAGGCAAAAAAGCGCCTTTCTTTGGTTCAGAACATTTGCTTGTCGCCAATAGGCGGGCGCCTTACGCTTTTCTTATTTTAGGAATCAGTAGCTATTCGGAAAAACTGAATGGTTCAATTTGAAGGCAAGAGAAAGGTTGAACCAGAAGTATCATTTAAAGTGTTAATGGCGGCATATTCTGCGTCTTTAACTAATAACGCCAGGCGTAAAACAAATCTTAATGGTTTCTACACCTAGCATTTTATTACCTCAGATTAGTGTTTTTTATTAAAAGCTAATGTTTTATTTAAAAGCAAGGGAGTGTAAAAAGCGACTGTATCACTTAATGGCAGTACCTCGTCTGCAATGTTTATATTTAGTACTTCTTTGATATATTTTCTTCTCGTTTGCATTCTGTTCCAAACCTCTGGATAAGAGTTTTTTAACTCTGATCGTAAAGCATCATCCGCAATTGCAATCGGTTCTTCACATGATGCACCAGCATACCCATGGACACTAGGGATAATATCCACCTGAAATAATTGGCCACTCTTAACAACTGCAGATGAATCTTCCGTAAATGGTGAGGATAACCATTCCTCGTCACCAGTAAAATGACCTGGGTTCAACCACCAACCATAGTCTTTTTTAGGAAATGTATTTTCTATGCGAGTGTACATTTCTTTTCCAATCAGTCCTATTTTAATGGTTTCTAACCAAGTAGCATAAGCAGTAAAGTATGGTTTTGCTAAACGCTCAATATAGTCTTTTTGTTCATTAGGTAATTGCCCGGGCTCCTCAACAATATAGCCCACACGACTGCTTAATCCGCCTTTATAACCGACAGTCAATGTGAAATTATCTTGGAACTGAATTTCTTTGTCTCGTGGATAGATTATGGCATTAGTAAATCTATCACCTGTAGCTGTGATTGTCGTGACTGTGTTAGGCTGACCGTCCATAGCTAATAACGCTGCAATCTCTTTTTCGGATTTTCCAATTTCAATATTTTGTAACGCTTGATATAATCCAATCCCAGCTAATGATGCCCCGTATTCATAATGGGCCACTTCATTTGCATTATTGACTGTTCGAATCCCATCTATAGGTGAAAGGAGAGCCGGAGAAAAATTCATGACTTTCCCTTGTTTAGCGACATACTTTTTCACTTCATCAACAAAATAATAAGGAATATCAAATAAATCACTATTTTCATAGACAGTGCTTGTAAATAATTTCCAACCAATTAAACCAATTCTCGAGTCCGGGGAGATATTGGCTTCTTTAAAATATTGGGCAAATCCCTTTTCGTTGATCATCGGTTGATTAGGTAAAGAAAAGTAGGGAATATGGATAGCTTCTGCTTTAATCCGAGATTTGTTAACTAATTTTAAGTTTTCATTACCTAGCAATAAATAGCATTCTCCATTGTCATGAAGAACAAGGCAAGCTTCTTCGAAACGAGGAATAAACCCAGTAAAATATTCAAAATTGGCACCATGTTCGCGATCCGCATAAATAATCGCTGTATCAATTTGATGTTTTTTCATTTTTTTCAAGAAATTTCTGCGGCGTTTAGCAAAAGTCTCATCTGTTAAAATGACAGATTGAATATTTGTGTGAATTTTAGGGGGAGTTACTTGTGTTAATTGAATATCCATTTTCATTCTCCTTTTATTAAAAACAAGAAAGTATAAAATTTGGCTAGTGTTCGGATCTAGCTTCAGCGCCCAGCGACTAGCAAACTTTCGGTGCCTTCCTACGATAAGTCAACATCGATTCACCCTTCGGGTTCATCGTGTTTCCTTTATCTCGTCAGGCTCCTAAAAAGTTTGTACGTCGCTAAACGGGCGCTTGCGCTTTTCTTAATCGACTGAGATGATTTTAGTCACTTGACTCATTTCCTTGTAAATTTCATGATTCTTTGGCAAATCCGTTATAATATAATCGAAATCTATCACATCACTCATCTTGTAAAGATGAGAAATGCCAAACTTCGTCTTATCGGCAACCAAAATAACTTGTTTGGCTTGTTTGATAATGGCCTTCTTGGTATAGGCATCAATCTCGTCTGGTAGAGTGGCGCCTTTCTCAAGGGTAACCCCTTCTGTTCCGACAAAAACAAGATCAAACTGGAAATCTTTTATATAATCAATCGTTTGTACGCCTAAAAACCCTTGAGATAATTCTCTATACTCTCCAGGTACACTGAATAAAGAGATATCTCCGTACTTTGATAAAGTTGTAAGAACCATTAATGAGTTTGAATAAAAGGTACAATTCTCGGCTCTAAATATTTCATGTGCAACAGCTAAAGTGGTTGTCCCCGTTTCAATAAATATAGATGAGTAAGGCTTCACAAGCTGCTTACAATATTCACCTATAAGCTTCTTCCCATGTGCATTGACTTCTCTTTTGATTGTCATCGGATACTCGGATAAATCACTTTTTTTATACACAGCACCTCCATAAACGAGTTCAACATCTCCGCTCTCTGATAATGCCTTCAAATCCCGATTAATTGTCATCAATGATACATTTAATTCTTCTGCTAAATTCTTAGAATTGACCTCTCCATTTACTTTAATTTTATCTAAAATAAACACTTGCCTTTTTGTTTGGTTCAAAATTTCCATCTCCATGACTATATACGCTTAATGATAGAAAATGTCGTGATGATCAAGATTGCTTTATCTGAAATTAATTGAAATCATTTCTTGGTTACTTTTTTTAAAAATATTCACTTTAACATTAACATAAATTAACAAATATATCAATTTAATAAGTCATAATTAATAAATGTCAACATTTTATGTTATATGTTGTTAAGTAGCCTGTCGAGGTATAGGTTTCTATACAAACCGGATTAAACTATTAAAAGGCAAAGCGGAGGCAAAAGTGGGAACGGCCAACCTCGTCACCGTCCCCGTATCTGGAATGGAATCAAAAAAGGAGGACGGCCACCTCGTCGCCGTCCCCGTATCTGGAGTGGAATCAAAAAAGGGGAACGGCCAGCCTCCCAGCCGTCCCCGTATCTGGAGTGAAATCAAAAAAGGAGGACGGCCCACCTCGTCGCCGTCCCCGTATCTGGTATGAAATCAAAAAAGGGGGATGGCCCACCTCGTCGCCGTCCCCGTATCTGGAGTGAAATCAAAAAAGAGGGACGGCCAACCTTGTCGCCGTCCCCGTATCTGGAGTGAAATCAAAAAAGGGGAACGGCCCACCTCGTCGCCGTCCCCGTTTCCGATGTAAAATCAAAAAATGGGGACGGCCACGCTCGCCGCCGTCCCTGTATCTGGAGTGAAATCAAAAAAGGGGAACGGCCACGCTCATCGCCGTCCCCGTTTCTGGTGTGGAATCAAAAAAAGGGGAACGGCCACGCTCATCGCCGTCCCCGTATCTGGAGTGGAATCAAAAAAGGGGAACGGCCAACCTTGTCACCGTCCCCGTTTCCGACGTGAAAGTAAAAAAGGGTCCCGACACATGCCTCCATTGTATCTATTCAAATGTTCATAACCTTCTCGCCGGGATTCATTGTTGTAGATCGCCGCTAGGTATAGAAACAATTCGAAATTTTGTCTGCACTTGGCACTTTTTGCTTTGAGAAGGTTCCGGATTAATACCGAAATGGTTCATAACGGCTGTTTATATTTTTGTGTCAATAATCGATTACATTTAAGCGTGCTCCTGTTTTTAAATTGCTCTTCCAAACCCATTTTACATAGGGTGGTTTTTTTACACTTGCGGAATACGGAGTGGCGCATATCCTACCATAGGTTATTGATAACATTTCATTTGGAGGGGTTTATTAGTGAAAAAAATGGATACGACTCCATCTAGGCTTTGTCGAGAGTTTGCGAGAATACTTGGGTCCACCCCCAGTGTGGTCAATGGTGTATGTACTGCAACTCGTTCCAGAACGAATCTTCATCCTGTTGTATTGGGCAGAACTGCAGAATCATTCATGTTTGTTCCCCAGGCTTTTTCATTTGAAAATATAAATAAAAGTGGGAAAGCCTTGTGTCTTGGAGAGACGGTTCTTCTCCAGGAAGAAGTTAACCCTTTTATGAGCAAGCTTCGTCAGCACGGCATTATTGTAACAGCTACACACAATCACTGGCTTTTCGATAAACCGCGTCTTTTGTATATGCACTTTGAATCCGTCGAAGAGCCGCTTACTTTTGCCCGAAAAGTCAGGGATGCCATGCGAGTGTTGACTACGCAACAAATCCAGGTTGAATCCAGTTCACACGGCGAAGTTGAATTCAGTTCATATGAAACGGAAGGCAATGATGGTCAAGATATTGAGGTTCAGATGGATAGACAGTCCGATAGCAGTCTTTGTGATCAGTTCAGCCGAATTCTTAAAGGAGAAATGCATACGTTTGAAGATGACATATGCCTAGTGATGAGATCACGACACAACATTCAACCGGTCGTTCTAGGCAGACAAGGCCGCTCCTTCCTTCTGATTCCGCAGATGTTTACCTTTGAATCTATGTCCCCGGACGGACGTGCGCTTTGCGCCGGTGAAACTGTTATTCTACAGGAGGAGATCAATCCTTTTATCAGCAGGCTCCGGAAACAAGGAATATTAGTAACCGCGTTTCATAACCACTGGTTATTTGAACATCCACGGCTCATGTATATACACTGGTTATCGATTGATCGGCCGCTGGACTTTGCAAGAAAAACTCGCAATGCATTAAGTGTACTAACGGATCGGCCGGTAAGGTTCAGAAGTAGAACATCTATGAAGAGGAGATAAATAGGCTCCCCAAAAGAAAAACTGAAGGAATTCGTTTTTCGTTGCTTTTTATTAAAAGAGCAGTAGACCCAGTAAAGATTTTTCTGATCTTATTTCAAAACTGACACCTTATGAAACTTTCATTTCCCCTTATTATACTTCATCCCCGAAGTGTAATACTTCCCACAATTGTCTCAAAACATAGAAAGTCTCTTGGATTGAATCGTCTCGGCAGACCGAATCCAAGGGATTTTCAATAAGAAATAAAACGATTATATAAAATATAAGCCAGCGTTGAAAACAAGTCTCTTTCATTCGACACTAGCGGAAGGCGTAGTGATTAAATAAGTAGACTCTTATTTTTCTGAAAAAAATATTTAATATCTCTTAACATCTCTTGTACATATGATTAAAACGTATTATAATAAGTATGTGAGAAACATCACAAAGTAAAGAGGGATTTGTTATACAGCTTTGAATACAATCATTGGTCCTATTTCTTCCGTTTGGTGATTCTTAAATTTAAGTTTTTCCTCAGAGATTGGGGGAATATGCAAGTAAGGGCAGCTCCTTCAATGAGTCATGGTTATTAATTTTAGCTGAAAAAGGTATAAAGATGCCTTGGGTTTTACGAGGGACAAGCTATTAAGACGGAAGGAAAAATATGTTTTCTCTGAATCTTGCTATGTACATATTATTGGAAAGGAGCAATAAAATGATGAATTTACTAGGTATAGTCGGAACAAACTCAGATCATTCTACGAATAGTCTTTTGCTACAATTTATTCAAAAACATTTTGCCGATCAAGCGAACATTGAAATTTGTGAAATAAAAGATTTGCCCGCCTTCAATAAGCCAAAAGGTAGGGAAGCACCTGATGAAGTCCAGCAGCTTGCGGAGAAAATTATGGAAGCGGATGGAGTGATTATCAGTACTCCGGAATATAACCATTCCGTACCAGCGATATTAAAAAGTACTTTAGAATGGTTGTCCTATACGACTCAGCCACTTATTGATAAACCAGTCATGATCACTGGGGCTTCGTATGGAAAATTAGGTTCATCTCGTGCCCAAGCTCATTTGCGGCAAATCCTGGATGCACCTGAGTTGAAAGCACGTATTATGCCGAGTTCTGAGTTTTTAGTAGGGTATTCATTACAAGCCTTTGATGAAGATGGTAATCTAAAGGACGAAAATAAAATCGAAGAACTTGAAGGAATCTTTCATGACTTTATACATTTTGTTGAGATCACAAACCAATTACTCGGAAAAAATCATACCCAGAAAAGAGTTCAGAAGTTTTCATGGGAGGACAATTAATTAGGAGGGTCTATATATGAAACTCGTTGGAATCGTTGGTTCAAATGCTGACTTTTCATATAATCATCAACTATTAAATTTCATCGCTAATCATTTTAAAAAATTGGTTGATATTGAAGTTTTGGATATTAAAGATGTCCCCATGTTTAACCAATCGAATGATCAAACAGACAGTGCACCGATTCAATATTTAAATGAAAAAATTCTTGAAGCGGATGGCGTTATTATTGCCACGCCGGAATATAATCACTCGATCCCTTCCGCATTACAAAGTGTCATAGAATGGTTATCCTTTAAAATCCATCCTCTTGATGGAAAACCTGTGATGATTGTTGGGGCTTCTTATGATGTTCAAGGATCTTCACGGTCCCAATTGCATTTGCGGCAAATATTAGATGCACCCGGTGTGAATGCTGTCGTCATGCCAGGAAATGAATTTCTGTTAGGAGAAGTGCATAAAGCCTTTGATGAAGATGGAAATTTAAAAGATGCGCAAACAACTCAATTCTTGGAGACTTGTATTAAGAAATTTATTCGCTTCATCAATGTTGTAAATATCCTAGACGCGCCTGAAGGGATGAAAGATCTATCAAGTACAGAGGATTTATATGCTACTGGGTCGATTGATACAACGATTCAAGGTGTCGACATGATGGCCGATGACTGGGTGGAACAAGCTGCTGAAGCAACTGGGGCAGTGGAGGGCAATACGTATGTGAAACTGGATCGTGGTATTTTAACCGTGAATCAATTGAATCACTTTTTAAATTCCATGCCTGCAGAATTAACGTATGCGGATAGCAATAACCAATTTTTGTACTATAACCATAAGTTTGACGCGGAAGACATGTTAGCCTCTCGGCGACCAGAACAAGTCGGTTATCCGTTAGCAGAATGTCACCCTAAACAAGCTTTTAGTAGTGTTGCTTGGGTCATTCAACAATTGCGTAAAGGGAAAGAGGACGTCGTCAAAACCCATGTGCCAACACACGGACCAGATAAGTTTGTCGTTCATAGCTATCAGGCCATTCGTGACGAAGAAGGTAATTATCTTGGAATTAATGAATATGTACAAGATATTAAACCGATTATTGACTGGTACTTAGAACAAACAGGACAACAGTTAACAGGTGGTAACGTAGATGCCGTATCAGGTGCCACTTCTAAAGTAGATACCGTTTCGGGAGCAACTGTTAAAGAATAACAAGCGTGAACTAAAGAGGTTGGGGTAGAATTGGCGTTCAACTTTAAAGGACATACATTGATTTAGTGAAGGAAATATAATGGACTCCAACGAGGAATATGGCCGGACGGGGCGGCCCCATTCCTCCCTTTCTTCGCCCGATTCGATGGGAGTTTGGCCCGATTAATTCAAAGTTCCGCCCGTTTTAACATGGGAGCCGCCCGATTCAACGTAGGTTTGGCCCGATTTACCCGGGAAATACTTCGCTTTCCAGGACGGGCAATATCCATCCAGCCTCATTTTAGTTCGGACTTTACTTTTTTTGCCCCAAACTCCTTTTTCAGATTTGCCACAAAGCAACCTGCAGTGCGAAAGGGGGATCACCATGCAAAGTCGTGAAATACATATGATGGGGACGATTATCCAATTATCGATTCAGCATAAGTATGCATCTTTTGTTTTGGATGAACTAATTATTCAATTGAGAGAATATGAACAACGTTTTAGTGCCCATGATCCCACTTCGGAATTAATGGAAGTGAACAAAAATGCGGGAATTAAGCCGGTGAAAGTAAAACCAAGTTTGTACGAATTAATAAAAAGCGGAAAGAAACATAGCATGGCTGCGGGGAGTTCTTTAAATATTGCCATTGGTCCTCTTGTGCAAGCTTGGCGGATCGGATTTGCAGATGCTCATATTCCCTCAGAAGGGGATATTCAAGTCTTGCTCAGCAAAACGAGCGCTAGAGATATTATTCTGGATGACCAGGAGCAAACCGTTTTTCTAAAGCGTACCGGAATGTTTATTGATTTAGGCGCTTTAGCAAAAGGATTTATTGCTGATCTGCTTATACACGATATGGAATCTATGGATGTTCAGGCAGGTTTAATTAATTTAGGTGGAAATGTAATGACTTATGGAATTTCACCAAAATATGAGGATGGTTACTGGCGAATCGGAATTCAACACCCTTTCCTTCCACGTGGAAATTATATTGCGGTTTTAAAAGCATTAGACCAATCCGTTGTTACTTCAGGAATTTATGAAAGAAAATTCACGACTAATAATAAAACCTACCATCATATCCTAGACCCCCATACGGGATATCCGATTCAATCGGACATTGCCGGATTAACCATTGTATCAAAAAAATCAGTCGATGGAGAAATATGGACGGGTCGTTTATTCGGACAATCACCCGACCAAATCATTGATACATTAAATCAAATCGAAGATGTAGCAGGAATTGTGGTAACGAATAACGGCGAGCTTTATTGTTCGGAATCGCTTAAACCATATCTAATTGAATCTATGTAAGCCGGAAATTTCGGTACGCATCATGAATAGCCGTCTATTCTAAAGAATGGACGGCTATGACTCTAGCTGGGGTTTTGTAATGTTTTAAGCCTCTTGGATTATTTATATAAAAAAACTTTAAGGTTATCTTGACTATCAAGGGTGGCGAACAGGACATTTTTTACCTCAGTCTGATATAAATTTTTTAAACTAGAGATCACCCATTCTTCGCTCTTTTGAATTAGTTTTAATTCCTTTGAATTAATTTTACCTTCTTTAATAATGGTCTTTGGAAAATCGAAAGGCTGTGTTTCCAACTGAATCGATGAAGGAGTTAAGGATTCATATTTTGGATCCAAGAAAATTGAAAACTTCCCATCTGCTTCCCACATGGCTAAGGCTACTTTTTTTACATCTTCTATTTTTTTCTTCCGTAATTCTTCTAGTAACAAATCTATAGATATTCTTGCTTTTTTTAATCCTTTAGAAATGATTTCTCCATTCTGAACGACGGTAATTGGTGCGGGAGTCATCAGTCTTCTAAACCATGGCCACTTCAGGATTATGAAAATGCCTCCAAGATACAAGATCACCAACACAATGGTTGTAATGATTGACCCTTTTAGCCCAAGCTTTGCGTCTGATAGTGGATGGGCAATAATGTTTCCAATGACTAAAGCAATTGCGAAATCAAGCGGTCTTAATTGGGAAATGGCACGCTGACCCAATACTCTACTGACAATTAATAAAAAGAAAAAAGTAACAACAGCTCGAAGAACCCACTCAAGGCTGGTAAGTGTTTCTTGGCTTTGGAAAAAATCCATATAAGACACATCCCTCAAAAATACTATTACATAGTTTAACACGGATGTTATTTAAATAAACTCCATTTTAGGATTATAACAAGCACTTAGCCTCCCGTTGATTCATTGAGGGTGTTACATTTATTCATACATTTCCATACATGTAGTTAAGGAGAGGTTGCAAAGCACCTCACCATTTTTAGTTTATCTTATCCAACGTTACGGTGAACCATACCATAAGTAAATGAGTAATACTTAAAGCGGGCTTTTTAAAGAGTCCTCTATGTTTCGTTGCACACGTTCCTTTTCTAATTTTAATACTTTTTGCTTAACGGATTCCTCCGCTTCCTCTTGATCATTTAAGGCAAGTGAAGCAACATCCGATTCTCTAGCATATAAATCGAATAAGTTAGACTTCTCGCCCAATACTTCCAGCATGGTTACATCGATGCTTTCCTCCGTTAATAACCGATAAACAATGACGTTTCTGGATTGTCCCATTCGATATGCCCGGCTAATGGCTTGTTCTTCTATAGAGGGCTTCCACTGAGGTTCACATAAAATCACTATATTTGCTGCTTGTATGTTTAATCCGACTCCTCCAGCGGTAATTTGACTGATTAAGACGGATCCTGGCCGTGCTTTTGTAAATTCATCGATGATCTCTTGTCTTCTTGCATTTGGGACATCTCCTGTAATGGCTTCAAATGTTCTTCCTTTTAAATATTGTTGGATCGTATGGATGACATCTTTGAAAAAGGAAAATACCAATACCTTGTGCCCGTTTTCAGCTGCTGCTTCGCATATGTCTAACAGCTTTTCTAATTTTGGTGAATGTTCTGGTGAACCACCTTGCCACGCTGCACGTCGCATGGCCATTAATTTTCCTTCCATGACAGCTTGATGGTAGTATCTTTCTTCCTTTTCACCAAAATCCATCCACTGTGGGATGATTTCCAATTCAGGTAACTCACTTAGCACATCTTTTCGATTTCTTCTTAAATAAACAGGTGCCACAACCTGCTTAAATTCATTTGGTTGCAACAAATGTAATTCTTGCGATAACTTTTCCGCAATGTCTGGTTGTAAAATGGATATTAGCTGCTTCATTTCTTCTAATCTATTTTCAAGCGGTGTTCCACTCATGAATAATACATACTCCGCAATACCTGCTAGTTTATATATACTTTGTGAACGCTTGGCCTCTGGATTTTTGACATAGTGTGCTTCGTCCACAATCAGTGTATCTAAATGGTGTTCATCCTCAAAGTCCATTCGTAATGTCTGTTCATAAGTTGTGATAAGCACTCCCGTACTTGCTTGCCATTTTGCAAATTCAGCATCACGATTATTGCCGTGGAAGATAAATGTCTTTAATTTGGAACGCTGATCAATTTCTCTCTTCCAGTTTGCCACCACACTTAAAGGACAAACAATCATAGCATATTTTTGATTATCTTGAGATAAATGATTGACCATAGCTAGCGCTTGAATGGTTTTACCTAAGCCCATTTCATCTCCAAGTAAAGTCCGTTTAAAATATAACGCATACTTCGCTCCAAACTCTTGATAATGTCTTAGCGTAACATCTAAATCTCTCGTATCTAAACGATAATGATTGACCGCCTCGACGATTTCTGTCGGTAAATTTTCGTGCAACTCAACTTGTACAAAGCCCGTAATTTTTTCGATTTCAGTGTAATAAGACGCATTTTCCTCAACAAAGTGTTGGATTAGCTCATCTCTATTCACAGTAAAATGAAGGATATAATCCAGCTGTTCTTTTATGTTATGTAAGTTCTCTTTATACTTCTCTTGGTTTAGATTCTTAAATGCGGACTTCATTTTTTCTTTTTCAGATTTAGATTGAAATAGGGATCCGATAAAGCCTTTCTGCTTTTTTACCGTTTCAATATCGGGGCCAATCGCCTTATTTAATTGTTCAAAATCTACTTTCAGCGCTTCAATAACCTTTAAAAGCTCCCACTTCTTATAAATCGATTCTAGAAACTCTATATCATCTTTCGATAGATTATCTGGATTGATCCTTGGAGTTGCTTGTTGATAAACGGATTCTTTAATTTTGGAGACGGCATCATAAATCGGATAAGCACTTTTCTCCCCAATGCCATCTATGCGCATCAGGTCGGCTGGTTCCTGATCCACAATATCGTAAATCGTTCGAAAGCCGTTATTGACTAATAGATTTATGGGCATTCCTTTTTCTAAGGTAGAAATAACATCCATTGGCATTGCCTTTAGTTTTTCTTTACCCTCAATTATCTTCATCTTTTCCCATAAATCATGAATCTTTTGATTAAAAGACTCCTCTGAAAATCGATTTATACTCTCCTGAATGCGATTTAACTCAGACTCTAAGCGCTTCGCATCCCTCTTGTTCCTAATCATCGTTAATCTCCCTGAAAATATAGTATTTTTCGTATCATTATAGCATTTTTTAATCAGCCCTTGTTATTTCTATTCTGTATATGTTAGACTGGCACAACACGATAAAAAAGGGAGGTTCCTATGAAAAAAACATGGCTTTTAATGTTATCTTTTGTATTCATTGCTGGTATCCTTGCAGCGTGTGGTGATAAAGATAATGGACAAGGACAAGAAGGTTCCGAAGACAATGGCAACGAGCAGGCGACTACAGAAATGCCAGAACCTGATTTAAAGGGTATTCCAGATGTTGTAGCTAAAGTCAATGATGAAGAAGTATCGAAAGAAGATTTCGAAAGTATGTATCAACAACAATTTCAACAACTAGTCATGCAAGCTCAAATGTCTGGACAAGGCGTTGATGACCTCGATCAAGATCAATTAAAAGAGCAGGTTGCCGAAGGTATGGTTGGACAAACACTGCTCATTCAAGAAGCAAATAAAACAATAAAGAATGTCTCTGACGATGACATCAATAAAATAATAGATGAATTAATCGAAACATCTGAAGTGGAGTCTAAAGACGAGCTCCTTAAGGCACTTAAAGAACAAGGCGTGGATGAAGATGAATTCATGTCACAGGTTGAAACACAAGTTAGGCTTGACCAACTAATCGCGAAAGTGTCCGGAGATGTTGAACCATCGGAAGATGAAATTAAAGAGGCTTATGAAGGTGCGAAAGCCCAACAAGAAGAAGCAAACAGTGATCAAAAAATGCCCAAATTTGACGAAGTGAAATCACAGATAGCAGATCAACTAAAAGCATCGAAACAACAAGAGGCAACGCAGAAATATGTGGCGGAACTTCGCAAAGATGCAGACGTCACCATTAACCTATAAGTTGCCAAGCAAAAGACACTTGATTTCTCCCCGCAACGGAGTGATCAAGTGTTTTTTATTGTCTTTATTTTTTGTCGATAAAAGCAGAAAATTGGCATATAGTGAAAAACTCGAAATAATTTATCTATTCTGTTGATTATTTTCTTTAAAGGTGGTACTGTATTCAACAACGAAACCCATTTCGATAAAAATGAGGTGGTGCTAATTTGCCTACAATTTATGATGTTGCCTTAAAATCAGGATATTCTGCAACGACTGTTTCTAAGGCATTTAATGATTATTCTGATATTAGCCCTAAAACAAAAAAGGAAATCTTAAAAGTAGCAAAGGAAATGGGCTATCTCCCCAATTCACATGCAAGGACTATTTTAACAAAGAAATCATGGATGGTTGGCGTCCTCTATGTGGAATCCTTTGGAATAGGGATCAAGCACCCATTTTTTAATGCAGTGATTGAAGGTTTCAAAGAAAACATTGAATCGAAAGGCTATGACTTAATGTTCATTTCAAAAGATATCGGAAAAGGGAAATTTAGTTACTTGGAGCATTGTCAATTTAGGAGTATTGACGGCGTTATCATTGTTCATTCTGATTATCATAATGAAGATGTACAAGAACTACTTAGAAGTGATATCCCTTGTGTATTAATTGATATGGAATCAGAACACGGTAGCACGGTCTGCTCAGATAATTATCGCGGTGGTTTTGAGGCAGTAGACTATTTATATTCCTTAGGTCATAGAAGCATCGCCCATATTTCAGGAGGAGATGATACTTTTTCCGGACCAAAACGGAGAGAGGGGTTTAAACAAGCATTAAAGCAGTATGGGTTACCGAGCAAAGCGGAATGGATCGTTGATGGTGGTTATTTTACTTATGATAGTGGGTATCAAGCGATGCAAACACTTCTGAATTTAGGAGAGAGGCCAACGGCTGTTTTTGTTGCCGGTGATTATATGGCTTTTGGCGCCATACAAGCCATTAAAGATCGTGGTCTTCGAGTTCCTCAAGACATCTCTGTTATCGGTTTTGATGATATTGAATTAGCCCGATATACTACCCCAAAGTTAACGACGATTAGACAGAATACGAACCGAATAGGTGGCAAAGCAGCTGATATTTTAATCGAGGCTATTGATTGTAAAGAGACGATTTCCATGAATATGATTCCTACTGAATTAATTGTAAGAGAATCGTGTCAAAGAATCACATAATATTTTTTGCTCTTTAACGAAATGGGTTTCGATTTTAGAGAAGGAGGTTTTGAAATGAACATAAACTCAGGCGAGACTTCGGATACGAGCTTTTCTCAAGGTGAATGGAGATTGATCTGGTCCGATGAATTCACTGGCAGCGAGATCGATCGCTCAAAATGGACCCTAGTCGGAGGCGGAGATGGGTTTGGGAATAATGAGTTGCAATTTTATACGGCTCGTAAAGAAAACGCTTACCTAGAAAACGAGAAATTAATGATTCGGGCATTGAAAGAAACCTATGAAGACAAGGTATATACGTCAGCAAAATTGATGACAAGGGGAAAGGCCGAATGGACATATGGCAGATTTGAAATTAGAGCTAAATCTCCAAAAGGTCAGGGTATTTGGCCAGCTATTTGGATGATGCCTGCTGATATGGTGACATATGGGGAATGGCCTAGCTGTGGTGAAATCGATATTATGGAGTTGATCGGCAGTTCTCCTAATACAGTTCATGGAACGTTGCACTATGGTCACCCTCACACGTACACAGGGCAAAGCTATACCCTTAGTAACGGGGACTTTTCTGAAGACTACCATATCTTTGCATTGGAATGGACACCTACTGAGATGCGCTGGTTCGTTGATGACCAACTGTATTCGAAACAAAGTACGTGGTTTTCTTCTCCTGAAAAAGGAAAAGAGCAAGAGCCATTCCCGGCACCGTTTAACCGACCTTTTTATTTACAATTAAACCTTGCAGTTGGCGGGAACTGGCCGGGAAATCCTGATCCGACGACTGTATTTCCGCAAACCTTTGAAATCGATTATGTCCGCGTGTATGAGTTTATTTCCGACTTTTAGTGTTTTTTTAAAAAAATGAATAAAGTGGGGGATTCAGATGAAAGTTTTTAAATGGCCAACGATTACTTTACTCATATTCATGAGCCTATTACTAGCAGCCTGCACATCAAAAACAAATGGTCCGGAAGAAAGTGGAGAAAATGAGAACGTTGAACCAGAACCCATTACGTTAAAATTCCTGCATGCTCATGGCATTGATGATGAGGGATTTGAGAAGCAATATAAAAATCCAATTGAAGATGAGTTCCCTTATATAACAATTGAACGTATTGACACTGGTGATTTAGATGAATTAATCGCAAAAGACGAAATGCCAGACATTTATTTTGTCGAAAATCCCGTCAATATAAAAAATTATATAGAAAATGAATTAGTGCTGGACTTGTCGGATCTAATTGAAAAGCACGATTTTGATTTAAATCGGATACAACCTAATATTTTGTCTGAACACCGTACTTTTTCGGATGGAAATTTATATACCATTCCATTATCATTAGGGCTGACCGCCTTGCATTATAACAAAGATATATTTGATCTATTTGGGGTTGAGTATCCAACAGATCATATGACTTGGGATGAGGTTGTTTCATTAGCTGAAAAAGTCACTGGAGAAAGAGAGGGTGTACAGTATCACGGGTTACAACCTGCCTTTCCAAGTATTTTATATGATCAACGTGGGATTACCTTTGTCGATCCAGATACGGATGAGTCAAGAATTATGAACGATGAATTTCGGGAAGAGTTTGTAAAAGTTTTACAAACAATGGAACGATTAGCAAGTATTCCTGGGAATATCCCGAAAGAGGAGTCAGACGCATTTCTATTTGAATGGGGAGATCAATTTATAAGTGGGCGGAATGTCGCCATGCTTCCACTTTGGCAATTAATCGAGTGGTATACTAGTGATGAAACGTTTAATTTCGATATAGTCACCTATCCTGAATGGGAGGATCTTCCGGGGATTACGCGCCCATCTAAAGCGTTTAGTCTAGGCGTTACCGCGACAAGTGAATATCCGGATGACGCGTTTAAAGTGATTGCCTATTTACTCTCAGATGAAAAACAGATTGAGTGGGCAAAAGCGGGGCAAGCATCCGCACTAAATGATTCTGAGATTAATAAGCATTTGTTCGAAGATTTAATCGAGGAACGTCCTCATGCTGGTGATCTTAATATAGAAGCATTAACGAAGCAAACACCATCCGCTGGAAGTGACCATTATTCAGAATATGAGCATTTGGCTGGGGGTATATATGACAATATGGTACGAGAGATAGTGGAAGAAGGTAAAGATATTAACACTGTTTTGCGTGAAGGAGACGAAGCGTTAACCATTCTATTAGAGGATGAAAAGGCGAAGAAATAAAAGGGCTATTACTGAGGCCAACCCAATGATTGTTAACACTTCTAGTGCCAGGTCCAAAGACAATTCCGAATTGCTTTCGGCCTGGCGCTAATAGAATTTTAGACTTTCTGCAATACCCCAATGACCTTACCATTAATGAACACATCCTCCGCATTCATTTGAATAGGTTCATAATTTGTATTCGCAGGTAGTAATAAAATGGTACTGCCCATTGGCATGTATTTCTTCATTGTCGCTTCTTGGTCAATGACGGCAATAACGATATCGCCACTGTTTGCCGTTTGTTGGCGATGGACGAACACGAGATCTCCTGGTTGTATGCCTTCATCGATCATACTATCGCCTGTTACTTGTAACACAAAAGTATCTTGCGCTTGAATGACCCACTCTTCTGGAACAAAAAGTGTATCTTGATAATCCTCTATCGCCGCTGAAGGAATACCAGCCGCTACATTCCCTACGATAGGCACTTGAATCGGCTGATCCAGATCTTGCACCAAGTCAGTCACTCGATCTTTAATTTCAATCAATTCGGGATCGTCTTTGTCTTGTAGATAATCGTATTCTTTATTATTTCGTAAGTTCTTATAAATGCTTTTATACTTTGTTTCTGGCAAGAAGTGTGGCTGGCACATTGGTATATCGTTGACTTCTTTGTCATTATGGTCGATGATGGCGATATTTATCCCATCAGTTGCAATACCATATTGAACATGATTGGAAGTATTTATATAGCTAGTCAGTTGGCTTTTTGCAGTGATCCCATTACCAAGACTTTTTGTCTCGACAAAAATAAAGGGTACTCTTTCCCCGTTCACATATCTCATCACTGCAATATCAACATAGCCACGCTTAGAAAATTGCTGTACCTCATATTCAACCTCGAGTAGGTTTTCCGGGTATTTATAGGTATGGATTAGTTGTTGAATCATCCATTGCCGAATCAATTCTTCCTTGCTGTTCACATTTGCAATCCTATCTTTAAATTTGTATTCAGACATCGCCACGATCTGAAAAGTTCTTAAGGCTGAGTTGCGTTTAAATCGTAATAAATCTGGATCAATTTCCTTTAAAAACTTGGAAGGCCTTTTCACCGAACTCATATATAACAATTCATTGGCGCGAGTCATCCCTACATATAATAATTTTCGGTCCTCGGTAGCTACTGTTTCTTCATCTTCGATATCTGCCTGGGCCGTATTAGGTAAGACACCCTCATCTAAGTGAGCCAAGAAAATGACTTTGAATTCCAATCCTTTGATCGAGTGCATTGTGACCAAATTCACTGCTTCTCTTGTAAAGTCAGGTTTCCGATCATGCAAAACTTCAGTTGGAATTCCTTCCTTCTCAAGACCCATGGCAATATCTTCAATGAGTCGTTTTTCTTTTGCGACAATACAGATGTCTTCTAAACGATACTCCTGTTTTAAGTGATTAATTTCCTCTTTGAAAAATTGTAGTTGCTTCTCATGGCTTAAAAAGAAACGATAGATAGGTGCATGTCCATGTCGATCGATTAAAGCCGGTTTCACATAATCAACGTTACCCATGATTTGCTCATCATGTTCGATGAGACCATAAGCTGCTTTGGAAATTTCAGTTGTCGTTCGGTAGTTTTTTGTTAATACACGTGCCCTTCCACTCATATCATAGCCAATTGTCGTATAGGCCCTTCCTTTTCCTAACCATGAATGTGAATAGATGCTCTGAGTATTATCAGCTACAAACGTAATTGAACTGTACGGCTTGTTGGCATAAATGGCTGTTAAAAATTGCAATTGCACCTTTGTTAAATCTTGACTTTCATCAATGATAATATGCGTGTATTTCTTTTTCCCAATCTTTTGAGCTTGTTGTAATGCTAGTAGATTCATTGTTTTAAAATCAACTAATCCCTTTATTTCCAGTAACTGATCATAGCGTTCTTTTAACCGAAAAATGGCTTCTCTCGTTTGGGAATTCTTCGTTAATTTTTGCGGAGCGTTACGACCACCAGTAGATCGTCCGATCCGGTCAATTTGTTGGTAGGTTTCTTCATCTTGGATCCCACATGATTTGATCCAATCAATTTCGTCTAACAAAAAGCTACTATACTTGGGGGAAAGTAATTTTATATTAGGAAATTCCTCTTGCAATTGATCTATCGCTTGTTCGATGGTTGCATATTCTGCACGCTGATCCGCAATGTTAAGTTCAGGATTATGCTGATTCGAATAGTCTTTAAAATGACCAATCATAATTTGGTTAATTGTTTTAATGGTCACATTCTGATTGCCAGTTAACCATGTAGCGAGATCTCCCTTTTCTTCATCTTCTAGTTTCTTATATTGGTGATGAATATAGTTAAGTAGTGTTCTATTAAACGTAACGAGTAAAATATTATCATCACTTTCTGGACAATAATGTGTCTGTAAAAACGATATTCTCCGTATAGCCACGGTTGTCTTGCCAGAACCAGCTACCCCCTTAATCAACATATGCCCATTTGGCTCTAACTCCACAATCTTTCGCTGCTCGACATTCAATTTCATCGGTATGTACCTCCAACAACAAAAGTTTCATATTTTACCCTTATTCTACCATATTTGGTGGTAGTGATGAGGGTATAGTTCCAAGGATACATAAGAATTCGATCCCATTAATTTGTTAGAATAAGAATATCTGATCATAAATGAGGTATTGGTATGATAGAAAATTCACTCTATAAATATATTAAAGATTTCATTCTTAAAAGTGGGAGGAGTTGGAGTGGAATCACCCTACAGAGGGAGGACTTTTAATAGAAGCAAAAATTTATAAAGCGTTCGAAGAGAACCTATCGAGTTTTGGGTCTATTAACATTATCCATCCAAACGCCTAAACCAATGGAAATGTTAATCGACCATAAATTGGAGTCTTTAGCATTTACGACCAGGAAAAAGGTCAACTTAGATGACCGTGACCCTCTAACCTTTAGATGGCTGGAGGAGGGCTGGATTATAAAAGAGGTACGGTTTGAGAAGGATGAAAAAACTGTTCGCACATCCCATTATCGAATGGGGTTTCATTTATACCAATATGAACAGTTAAAGATTCAGCAAAGAGTGGCTCAAACCAATATATTAAGGCATCATCCGATCGACGTTTGGCGATTTTACAACCAAAGAGCGTGTATGAAAATTGCCCTTAAGCACTGCTCCCCTTTAATAGGGAGCAGGTCACTTGGGAGAGCATGCTGCTGTTTTGATATTCCCAATGGCTTATTTCCTAACAACAGGAATCCACATTTCCCCAAATACCAAACCATTTTTTTGCCCCATCTCAACCGTTGCATTGGGCCCGCCGACATAGGCAAAATCCTTTACTTCTGGTAAGACTTGACCAAAGGCAATGCCTGTCAGCTTTTGACTCAGCTCCTCACCGGTTTGCCCTTCGCCTTTCACAACAAGGTATTCCCCTTTAGGAAATTGGATAAGCCTGGTTGCTTCTGGGAGCGATGCCTCTGTCATGACCCCAGCATAATGCATCATCTTGTTATTGACCGCTTCGTTCACAGCAAAAATGTAGTGATTTGTGGCGATCGATTTTAAAGCATCAAGCCTTCCATCTTGTTTGACTGCCTGCCAAAAGTCTGCCTTTTCCTTGTTGATGCCAGCAAAGTCTGTGTAGTCGCTCTTCAACTCAGTTCCAATACCTAAAACGGTAAAGCTGTCTTTTTCTACTATCGTATAATCAGCCATATTCAAAACCTTCCTCTTTTTAAAATTGATCAAATGATTTGTCTTTTCACTTGATAGATTTATAATAAACTGAAATCATGTCAAAAAGTGATACTGTTTAGGAGTCGCGATGAAAAAAGTTGAACGGATTAATATTATGATGCGGTATATCAATAACCGCGCTCACTTTACAATTTCTGAAATCATGCAAGAATTTAACATCTCTCGTTCGACAGCAATCAGAGATATCCGAGAAATCGAAGCCATGGGGATGCCACTTGTCGCTGAAGTTGGGAGGGATGGGGGTTATTCCGTCATGCATAACGCTGTCCTGCCCGTTGTGCGCTTTACTGATAATGAGGTCAAAGCTCTTTTTATTGCCTTTATGGCGACAAGAAACCAACAACTTCCTTATTTAAAGAGTCGTCAGTCTTTAGCTGAAAAATTACTAGGCCTTAATTCGGAAAACCAACAAGATGACCTTATTCTACTTAATCAAATTTTGCTTTTTGCAGGGACCAATCCCAATAATCCCGACTTACTTGAGCTTTCAGATCTTCCTCATCCCATGTTAGAACAACTGATTCGAAGCCTTCTTTTGGATCGCTATTTATGGATTAAGATCAAAGAAGAAAAGGGAATGAAATCTTATCCCATTTATCTCTTGCACCTTTATCAAGAAAAAGGCCAATGGCTAATTGAAGGTTTTGACTTAAAGGAAGAAAAGAAGGAGATTATTCCTGTTGACGATCTCAACCACGTCGAACCCTACACGGCGAAAAAAAGATTAAGTAAGAAAAAGATCTTAGAAAAACTAAGGAAACAGGAAGCAGTCATCAACCTTATTCTTGAACTTGGTCCAAAAGCGATTGCCCAGTTTAAAAAGTACCATCCTGTAAAAGTATCCCTTTCTTATACGAATCCATACCAAACTGCAGCGATTTTAAAAACTTTTATTAATGTTAACAATCCTGAAGAGGTGACTGAGATGACGAACTGGCTCCTTTTCTTAGGTAAGGACATCAGGATCAGGGAAGTGCCAGAAGAGGTTTTGGCAGGCTGGCAAGAGAGGTTGAGCTTTGCCCATAAATAGTGTAGTTGTGGAATTTCTAGTCAATTTATTTTTGGTAAAAGTAGATCACGAAATCAACCTTTGTATTTATTGTTTATGGGTGTCAGTCATGGCTAATTGAAAGCGGAATAAAAGTGTTTTTGTTCTATCCTCATGATGAAATTGAAGATAAACTGGAACAACGAAGGACGAAGAATGGGGTGCGCCCTAAGCTTAAGTAAAAAACTAATGTTTTGAGTGCACCTCATCTTCCTTCGACTTTTGGGGCTTATAGCTTCGTAACTTATAATAATAGAAATTCCGACTTAAGAGCGCCTTCTAAACTTAAAATAAAATAGGCCGCCCAACAACATGCACACAATTCCAATGAGTAGATAGTTATAGACATTCGTAGCTGTATTGGGCAATCTTTTTTTGCTGTCCTCTTTAAGATTGGTGTTTGGATCATGTTTGCCATGATTTACATCTTTCTTGTCTTTATCCTTTGGTTTATCGTCACTTCGGTTAGGAAGATTCTTATCAGGGGCCGGATCGTCATCGTTTGTATCAGGATTTTGACCGTCGGGATCTTTTCCTCCATGATCTTCGCCTGTTGGATCTTCCTCATCCGGTTCCGGGACTTCTTTTGAAGGTTCTGGTAACTCATTAGCGAATGATTGCCCGATAAAGATATTATCGATATTATAGACACCGGTTTTCTCCATGGCTATTCTAATTTCAACAATTGCTTCTTTATCGATATCGCCTTCTACAGATGATAAAAGCAAAGGTACTTTTGACCAAGCAGTTGCTAGAGCAGGAGTATCGCGATGTGTTGGTACACTCGCTTCATTCCCTTCTTGATCAATCAATGTAATATGGGCTGTTTGCGGATCATTTGTCCCATTATACACATCAAAGACAAGATATTTAGGAAAGGTTCCCTCTTTGTCGGCTATATTCCATACCACATTTTTATCCGCCTGAATACTTACGTATTGTTCCTTCATATCTGAATCATTTTCGACAACCAATTGTACAGATGCATTACCGCCCGATCTGTTTTCAAGATCTAATGAAGCTTTTGCATGATCTCCTGTTTTAAAGCTTATCTTCGGATCAAGTCCTTCAAAATCAGTAATAAGCGTTCTTTCGTCTGAGGTTCTTGCTGATGGATCTGCGTAATTACGTAACGTATCGGCTATATAATCATTTCGAACATATGATGTATCTGTTCCTACCTTACTCCACTTTTCTCTTATTTCATTTTCGCTATCTTGGTAGATATCCACTTTTGGCGGTTCTCCTGTATAAAGCCCCCAACTACTACCAAGGCCAGTTACTTTATATGTCCATGTTGTATAATTCCACTGCTGTTCCTCGTATACATGTAATGCATAATCCCAGCTTTGAATATTGTTAAATAAGGTAAACTCACCAACTAACAAAGGTACATTATAATTTGTCGTTTCATTTACCAACCGAACTTTAGAGTCTGTAAAGTCCTTCTGGTATAAAAAGCCGTCTGTATCATCCCATCCATAAAAATGATACGAGTATGCAATATTTTCCCATTTATACACTTCAGGATTTGGAAGATCTTGTGGATCCCAGATTGCTTCAAAAAAGATGACATGATTATGGTCAATCGTGCGAATGGCTTGATAAAGTTGATCATAAAATTCAAATTGCTCATTACCGTGAGCACCCTCGGGTTCATTGAGTACATCATAGCCGGCAATCCATTCACGATCCTTATATCTCTCCGCTACCTTTTCCCACAAAAAGATCGTTTTTTGCATATTTTCTTCATGACCATATAAGTTTCCTCCATCAGGGTGACTTGTATCACCAGAATGGTCTTTTCCGTTTTGTGAACCAGGGGCCCCGTGCAGGTCTAGGATCACGTATAGCTCTCTTTTTTCTGCCTCTTTAATAAACCAATCCAATCGATCAAATGCAGTACTTTTTAAGCTTCCGTCATCATTCAGCATCTCAAAATAAGTAAATGGCAGTCGTAATACATTCATCCCTTCTTTTTTTACTTGATCAAAGTCGGATTCTTGCCAATAATGATCTTGATAAAGATTAATAAGCTCCCACGCCTTATCTGAACCAAATCGATTGGTTAATGTTTCTATCGTTGTTTTTTGATCAGGTGAATGGATTGGAGTCATCCATTCTTCCATCACTAACCAACCACCAGCATTCGTCCCGCGAAGCGTTACTTGCTCTCCTGCACCAAAGTTTTTACGCAATATTTTCCCATCTGCTTTCAGAAAAGGCGACGAAGCATTAGTAATCTTATATTCACTCGTCATCTCTTCACTTTGATAGTCACCTTTTACAGCAATCGCTTTGATAATCGTGTCCTCTGTTACATCTATAGGTTCAGTATACTTATTTGCTGCCGTTGTTGGTGTGCTTCCATCGAGAGTATAATAAATGGTTGCTCCTTCCGTTGGGGTCGCAAGCGAAATACTTCGATTGTTAAAATAAGTCCCACTCGCCGGGGAAAAACTAGGTTCTATGATTTCCTTTTTATCAAGAATCGTATATTCAAATGTACTGTAGTCACTATACAAATCATGATCGGGATCATATGTAACAGCGGTGATGGTAGAGTCATTTGTGATCGTCAATGGCCGTGTATATTGTTGTGAGGTTTTATCTGGTTGTGTTCCATCTACTGTATAATAGATTGGTAGCTTTCCCGCTTTAGTTTTTAGCTCTATTCTGACAGATTCATGGTATTCTCCACTAGGATGATTGGTCTCTGGGCTTGCTGGAGGTGTAGGGGGGAGGGAATCTGTAAAGTAAACATGATCAATGTAATAGATGCCTTCATTCCATTGGCCAACTCGAATTTCTGTAATACTTGATTGATCAATTCCTCTAATACTATCTAGTGGAACATGATATTGAATCCACTTATTTTTCTCTGTACTTACTGCCTGCCATTCAAAATTAGAAGCTTGACCGTTGCTATCTGTCAGGGATACTTTTAAAGTATTGGATCCTTGGGTATCTTTTATATGAAAAATAAGATAGTTACTTTCCGACGCATCAACGGCTTTCTCACTAGCTTTAAAACTGATACTGCCACTTTCAATGGTTGGATCGCCACTTGTTTCTACTTCGTATTTTAAAGATTGATTTCCTGCAAATGCCTCTTCACCTGTTAGGGATCCTTTTACATTGTTTGTTACGGAAAAGCTGATATCTTCCTCTTCAAAGTCCTGGAATATGATTTTTGTGGATTCTTTTGCTTGTTTCACTGCAGGTATTCCTAAACCAATGGTAATAAAAATAATAGCAATGGAAACAATGGACATGAATGTAAATTTTGGCATAATGTTCTCCTCTGAAATATATTTTATATTTTACAGACTTCAGGAAAAACAAAGAAGTTTAAAAGTTCCGAATCTAGTAGCTGTAAGAAGTCCTTATTTTAATAGTTCAATACACGATAAGTTGCCATGAATAGGAATATGTATAATCATTCCTATTCATGGATTGGCAAATACTATTTTCCGCCCATTGCGCTTGTGACCCCAATTATTTCTATTTGTCGCTTCTCCTCATATAGGATGCGAATAGAATGGACATCAGATATAACGGATGTTGGTAATGTCCAAAGGGGGATGAACACATCAAACTTCTGGTTGATTTCAATGTTAAAGGTTTGATAGGAGGCCGTTTGTCCATCACGATTAGTTAATTCCACTATAAAGCCATCCGCTGATATCGGATCGAATACTTTTATCATAAGATAATGAAACGGCTGAAGATCTTGCCCATCGGCAAATTGGATGTCTGTCTGACCTGGATGCGAGATTTTTTGTACAGGTAATGTTTTTTCAAACAGATCTGCTTGAGATTTCCCGATGCCATTCGTTAGTTTCATTAATCGCTCATGATCTCTAATAAACTTCTCATATAGCGGCTTTTTAGTTTTCCTATCCATATGATAAATTCCCATCGTTTGATAGAACTCATTGTGATTGACATACCAATCAAAAGCCGTCCAATAATCAATACCAGCAATATAACCATTTTGATTGATGAGTCCTTCTGGGGTTACTGTTGCCTTTTCCAATAAGGCCTGCTGGACATGTTGATAAATCTCGACTTGTTTTTGCAAGAAACTATTATCAGCGTTGCTCCATATTCCATATTCTGTGTTGATAATTGGCTTATTAGGCCATCTAAGGTGAGCTTTCTCTATAAAATTCCTTGTTCCCTCATAAGGCGTACTGCCATGAAAAATCCCAAAATACATCGTCCAGCCTGCTACATCTAATGGTTCCATTGAGTCATCGTGAGCTCCTGGCTGATCCGCTGCAGCGCTCTGGGTGATAAGCCTCTTATCATCATACGTACTTCTAACTTCATGGACTAAATTCTCATTATATTTTTTTCGTAATGAAACATCCTTTGATTCATTTTGTGTACTCCACATAATAATGGAAGGGCGGTTAAAGTTGGAAAAGATCATTTCTCGCCACATTTGGTAAGAGATGCCTCTCTCTTCCTGAATTTGGTAATGATGTGTTTCAAATTGCCAAAGTGGAATTTCACCCATAGCTGTGAGCCCAAGACGATCGAGTAGAATAAAGGTATAAATATGGTTAGGATAATGACCTGTTCTTACCATATTGACGGATAACTTCTCAATCTTTAAAAAGTCACTTTTTATCCGATCCCAGCTGGCCGTTCGGCCGTAGCCAGGCCACTCTTCATGCCTTGCGACACCTGCTAAGAAAATCGGTTCATCATTTAAATGGATATGGGTTTTTTCAGTCGCGATTCTTCTAACACCAAATTGCGTATAAAAGGAATCTATTTCCCGCTCATTTTCGTAAAGTTCGGTCGCAAATACATATAAATGGGGTGCTCGAATACTCCAAACTTTAGGATTGTGGATGGATAGTTCAAACGAAACGACTTTTACCTCATGAGGGGCCAATTGAATCGTTCGTCTGGGCAATCCCTCAACCTTTGTCTTTTGTCCACAAATGCTTTTCGCGCTTGGATCTGTAAGCCAATTTGTATGAGTAAAATCTGTTTCATAGATTGAAAAGGAAGGGGAAATCGTTTTCGCCTCATTCCCTTTATTTTCTAATATGACCGTTACATCTACGGTCCCCATTGTGTCTTTTGGGACAATATCTGCTCTCACGACTTGAACACTGTCGGTCGCTTCGAGAAATATATCCTGGATGATTCCCGTATAATTAAAGAAATCATTATTCACAGCAGGAACAATATCATCTCGTGTTGTCCAAGGTGGATTATCAATCCTAATCGCAATCAGATTCTCTCCTGGTTGGAGGAAAGATGTCACATCAAAGGAAAAGGGAGTATATCCACCTTCGTGATAGCCAACATATTGACCATTTACCCAGAAATCACCCACATAAGAAAGGCCTAAACATTTTAATGTTATTTCCTTTTCCGTCCACTCATCATTAAGTGTAAAAACCTTGCGATACCATACACCATTTTCATATGTTTCGGCGCCATTGATTTCTGCTTTGCCTGTTAAGTTATTTTCAGGTAAGGGAATGGTATGCGTTTCCCAGCTTGAATCATCAAAGTCTCGTGTGGGAATGCCTTGGCTCTCTTTTTCTGTTTTGGCGATCCAATCGTCATCACGATATGTCATCGTCCAGTCATGGTCAGCTGCAAAACGTTGCTTTTGCCACTTTCCTGAAAGTGAGAAAATTTGTCGTTGTTGTGGTTCAAATGATGGATAGGGCATTCCATTATGGAAAGGAATTGCTTTTCCATCAATCTTTTGAAAAGTAAATGTCGATTGTAAAGTACCTATGTTGTCCATTTTTTTCTCCTTTATGTCTAAAAAACTCATTTCTAGTATATGAATAAAGAATCAAGGAGGGATGGACCATCCTTGATTCGGTTTAAAACTTACTCCCAGCCTAATTTCTCTTTGTTTTCTTTCATTTTTTCATTGCGGATTTTGACAATCGCATCAAAGTTATTCTCATCTAAAAACTTTTTATAGCTATCAAGGGTTTTATTAAACTCGTTTTCGTCTTTAGCTGTTAATAGATTCGCAAGGGTTGATGCCCATCTAGATTTAATATTTACGAGATTACGGGCTTCGGCTGTCCCTTGATCAGGGTCAATATTGGCTAGTATAAAATATTCGGGTGATAAATATGGTTCTGCCCATTTTCTAATTTGAACAATTGATTCTGGTGGGTCATTTTCACCCTTTTCCAATTCAAAACTATCATGTCCAAAAAACCAGAATTCGCCCATGCGATATTTCTTTTTAAATTCCTCTGGGTTTTCATCCTTCATTTTTTTCACTTCTGGAAGTAAAACTGCTTTTCCATTTTCATTAAATTCAAAGGTTTCTCCTTCTACTCCAAAGGTTGTCAAATATTGCCCTTTTTCACTCAATAAATAGGTGTACAGTTGAATCGCTTTCGCAGGGTCTTTCACATCTTTCGAAATATAGGTAACCGACCAGCCAGATGGTCCCGCTTGTTCTAACATTGGCTCGTTTCCGATGCTCGGTCCATCGATGGCAATATACTTACTACCTGGATTTGCCTCATAATTACGTTGCAAAAACCCGGATAATTGCGCAATGCCTCCAGTCAAAACGCTAGCGTATTTTCCACTCGCGATATTTTCTTCAAAAACGGTATTGTCATCAGAAAAGTTATCTTCGCTTATATACCCTTTTTTAAATGCTTCATTGAACGTTTTAATCCAGTCTAAATAATCTTCATCTAGGTTACGGTCATACCACTGTCCATCTTCTGTTTGAAGAGGAATTCCCAAATAAGCTTGTAATGTTCCGCTGAGCGAGCTTGCATCACCTTCAGATGCAAACCCTTTAAAAGCAAAAGGAGTGACGTCTGGGAATTTTTCTTTTATCTCTCCTAATGCAGACAGTAAACCGTCTGGTGTTGACATATCCGGTTCCCCAATTGCCTCATAAATATCCTTTTTGATGAGAAATCCATCGTTTCCATGGACTAAGCCTTTTTCATAGTCTTCGGTTGTATTGGAGAAACTAGGGTACCCATATGATTTCCCTTCACTTAATTGGTACCAATCTAAAGTTTGTTCTTGGGCGACTTTGTAAAAATAAGGATCATATTTGTCTGCTAACTCTTGCAAAGGTAAAGCCCATGATTCGGCCCTTTTCGCAACATCTGAATTTCCATCAAAGATTGTAATAAGATCGGGGATTTTTTTTCCAGCAAAAAGGGTGTTCAGTTTTTCGTCATCCCCTTTTATAAATTTCACATCTAATTTCAAGTCTTCTTTTAATGTTCTTGTTATCGGGTCATTTCCATACTCCGTATTAAACCAATCGCCGTTAACATACCAAGTTAATTCGGTCTCTTCCTGCGGATCCAATTCCCAAGCAGGTGTATCTTCATCTAGTTCATATCTAGCGTCTTCCAATTTTGCCGTTTTTTGTGTCTTCTCACCACCATTTGAACAAGCAGCAAGTCCGATTACGAAGGCAACTAAGATAAATGCCCATTTTCCATTCATAAGGCTAAGTCTATTTCTCATTTTATTTTCCTCCCTTGTTTTTCTTCACCTAAATGCGCAAAGTATCTCACACCTGATTATGTTTTATGTTTTTCTCACCTCCTCGTATACGAAGGCGGATACTTATTCTTTCACAGCTCCAATCATAATGCCTGACATAAAATATTTTTGTAAAAACGGATACACCATAACAATCGGAATTGTAGCGATTACAATAGTTGCAAGTTGAACAGATTGTGAAGTTGTTGGGATTACGACTGAGGCCGTAACATTTTGCATATTAGCCGCTTCTTGTTGGACAATGATTTCATAAAGCTTCATTTGAATCGGATAGAGTGCCTCACTGCTAATATAGAGCTTGGCAGTCATATAATCATTCCACTGAAAGACCCCATTAAATAGGGCGATTGTTGCTAAGACTGGCATCGAAAGTGGGAGTATAATTCGTAAAAATATCTTCCATACTCCGGCCCCGTCCATTTTTGCCGCTTCTTCCATGGAATCAGGTATTTCCCTAAAGAAGTTCATCATAATGATCATGTCATAATAACTAAATAGAGAAGGGATAATATAAACCCAAAAGCTATCTAATAACCCTAGAGATCTGATCAATAAATAAGTTGGGATCATCCCACCGCTAAAGAAAAGCGTTCCTATCCCTAAGGCCGTGTAGATGTTTCTTCCGAAAATATTACTTTTACTCATTCCATACGCTACCATCGCTGTAAAAAATACGTGGGTGAGAACTCCGAGAACAGTTTTTAAGACAGAGATAATAAAAGAGCGCCAAATCGTTTCATCATTAAACACCAATTTATAGCTTTCGAACGAAAACTCTTTTGGCCAAATTCTCAATCCAGAATCTGCTAGCGCATCCAAACTACTAAAAGATTGAACAACAATATTCCATATTGGGTAAAAGATAATTACGGTAAATAAACTTAGTAATGTGATATTGACAATATTGAAAATCCTATCTTCAACAACTTCATTCCTCTTTTTAGCCAAAACAATCACTCCCTTTCCTAAAATACGGATTTATTATCATTTAGCCTTTTAGTAACCGCATGCGTTATTAAAACCAGAAGTAAGGAGATGACGGAAATGGCTAGTCCAACAGCAGTTGCATATGAAAAGTCCCCTTGTGCCAACCCAATTTTAAAGACATATGAATTAATGACTTCAGCTTTAGAGGAGTTTAATGGATTTATCAAGACTAAAGTTTGGTCTAAATTGGAATCCAGAATACCGCCTACCGCTAAGATAAACATTAAAATAATGATGAACTTCATATTTGGTAACGTCACATGCCAAATTTGTTGTAACTTAGTAGCCCCGTCCATTTTAGCGGCCTCATAATAAGATGGGTCAATGCCGGCCATAGTAGCTAAGTAAAGGATCGTCCCCCAACCAACGCTTTTCCACACTTCAGAAAGTGAAGCGATTGCCCAATAATTATTGGGATTGACTAAAAAGTTTCGCGGTTGATCCATGATTCCCAGATTGACTAGCAGCGTGCTCAATAACCCAGTAGTTGAGAGCCAGCTGATTAACATCCCACCTAGAACGACCCATGAGAGGAAGTGAGGGAGGTAAGAAATCGTTTGAACGATTTTTTTAAACTTGCCATCCTTTAATTCAAAAATCATAATCGCTAGAATAATAGGTGAGATAAAACCAATCAATAGTTTGATAAAGCTAATAGCCAATGTATTGACAACAGCCTCCCAAAAGAATTTGTCCGTAAAGGCGATTTTAAAATTTTCTAAACCAACCCAAGGTGCTGAACTGATCGTGTCCGTTACAGAGAAACTTTTAAAAGCAATAATCAATCCGTAGATCGGAAGATACCCAAAGATAATCATAAAAATGACACCTGGTAGAACCATCAACTGTAATGGAAGCTCATTTTTAAGTCTCCCTAATAGGGTCTTATTCTCCACGTGAAAACCTCCTTTATATATTTTTCTTTACTAAAAACGTTTTTATTTTAAAAAAGTAAATATAAAAACGTTTTTATTTAGTTGAATCGTGTTCAATATACTTATTAAGTTGCATAGGGAAGCTTTTTTAGGAATGAGAAGTTAATCGTCTATTAGATGAGCATGAATTTCTGATGATTAATTCACCATCTAATTTATCCAACTTTCCTGTATCCTTGTTTGTAATCATATTTAGTAATCTTTCTACTGCTTTAACACCTTGCTTCACAATCGGGTTTCTGACGGTTGTTATGCCGTTGTTAAAATAAGCACTTAACTCAATATCATCAAAACCTATTACAGTTATATCTTGTGGTACGGCATATCCTTCAGATTGTAATGCTTTGATACAACCAATAGCACTGAGGTCGTTGGCGGCAAAAAAGGCATCTGGTAATTCCTTTCCACTTCGAATAAATTGTTTAACTTCATTAAATGTCGTCTCCTCTTCAAATAATCCATACAAACAATTATTTTCATCCACCGATAGGCCTGCTTTTTCTAAAGTGTTTTGGAAACCTCTAAATCTCTCTTTATCATCGTATTGATCTTCTACACCATGTATATAGCCTATTTTTTTGTGCCCAAGTTGTAGCAAATGGCGAGCCACCATCTCTCCGCCTTTATAGGATGAGAACACAACACTAGAGATACATTTTCCTATTTTTTCTCGATCAAGAAAGACTAACGGAATCATTGAGTTTTCCAATAAATCTAGATTATCCTCGGTAAGCCATTCGTTTAGCAGTATGGCACCATCTACTTTCCTGCCCATGATATTATTAATTGTTGCACTTTCATTTTTAGTGATAAATACACTTAAATCATATCCATATTTTTCACATTCATTTGCTATTGAATCCACTAAAGTTCCATAGTAGGGACCTTTTATACTTCTTAAAAATAAACCAAGTGTTTTAGTATTCTTAGCCTTTAAATTTTTACCATGTAAATTAGGAATATAATTCAGATCTTTTGCGACTTTTAATATATGTGCTTTTGTATCAGGATGGAGTACGTTTATATCATTTAGTGCATTAGAGACAGTAGAAATAGAAACATTCGCCTGCCTTGCAACATCCTTAATGGTTACTTTTTTTATAGCAATCACCTTCTTTTAAAAATAAAAACGTTTTTATTATGGCTAATGTACCACTTCACATTTCAAATGTCAACGCATACATATGAAATATAATTGTGCTTTTAATCTTTCGAAAGAAGGTTTAAGATTTTTGTTCTATCATTTGACTTTGACTTTTGTAATATAAATAAAAGGAGCAATAAGCTAGACAGGACCCCGCACCTAAAAAAATGAGAGTACTAGCTACTTTTATACTGATATATATAATAATGAAACTGCTAGCGGCAATACCAATCGTATGGATTGGACTACCTACAGATAGTAGAAAGGAGTTTCTTAATGTAGTAGAAAACTTTAAATCTACATGCACCGTATTAGAGAAAAAATGCATAATCAAGACAAAGATGAACACTCCGACAAAGAGGAAAATATAAAATAATGGAGAGCTTGCCTCCGTGAAATAGAAGTAATCAACCACTAGAATAGCGCTAAGTGGAGCAATAATCACTCCTCCCAATAAGCTTCTAACATAATTCTCCCGATAATATTTCCAAAATGAATGTAGAATTCGTATATCCGTGTTACCCATAATCCATTGACGAACAACTCCAAACATGGCAGTAGTCGAGGGAAATAATAAAAATGGGATCAAGATAACAATCGTAAATATGTTAACAAGCAAATGATCAGCTGTTTCGGCAGCCAATACATTCAAAAAAAGAAACACAATCGGAATGTTCATTATCAACCAAATTGCATTAAGTGAAACAAATTTTATCACCCATAAGGAAAGACTATACAACCCCTTAATGAAACCACTTGTTCCCATGCCTTTTCACCACCTTATTGTAGGACTTTTTATGGAGCTAACTTTATCATGTTGCATAGGGAAATTCAACTAGAATTTCTAGCGCTTACTTAAATTCATTCATAAAGGAAAAATCAAATTGAAAAAGAAACCGAGATAATCAGGAGGTGACTGGAAGTTTTTTAGTGTAATCAAAAAGTAACTGTCTGGCACTCTCTGATTTGGAGATGGAATCTTAGTTTGCACGATAAAAAGACTGTAGACCTACCTATTTGTCTACAGTCTCTAGTTCATTGCATTTATTCCCGATTGGTTTAGGGGGAGGATGTTTTAGTCCGGGTAAAGCGATAAGATGTCGCGAATCCCAATCAGTGGGGATAAGGAAAAAACAGCTGATTGAAAAAATTCACAGTGTCATTTTTTACCAAACTTGTTGAACATCCTTTTATAATACTTCTAATTTCACTTCAATATTCCCTCTAGTAGCCTTCGAATAAGGACAGAATTGGTGGGCCTTTTCAACTAAGTCTTCTAGCTTGTCCCTTTCAATATCTGTTCCTTTCACTTGCAGGGTAACAGCCAGTTTGAAGCCTTGGTCTGCCTCGTCTTTTAATAGGCTTACATTGGCAGTAACTTCTGAAGAGAACTTGACATGTTCCTTGCTAGCGACTAATTGTAAGGCACCGTCAAAGCAAGCAGCATATCCAGCTGCAAATAGCTGTTCAGGATTTGTCGATTGGTCTAATTCTTTGGCTCGAGCACTTCCTGGTTGGGCTGTATCAAATTGAAGGACGTTATCGGATGAATGGACGTGACCTTCGCGCCCTCCTGTAGCGGTTGCTGTAGATGTAAATAATACATCTGACATGAAACATCAACTCCTTAATTAATTACTCTATTTTTTATTTACCCTATACATGTTCCTTTATGCATAAGGCCTCTATTTTTTATGAAACAAATCGTCCCTCCAATTCACTTTCCCGTATTTGTTCATGTTCCTTGTGCAGCATGAAAAATGTTGGCTGAACTAGCCGTGAAGGAATGGAGCGAATTATATCGGAATTTATGACTTTTATGGTACTATTTTCATAGTGAATTATAACCATAAGAAGGAGAGTTTCAATTGGGTAAAAAGCAGTGGATCATGATGGTAAGTGGAGTAGCAATTCTGCTTCTAGCGGTTTTGGGGATTACCTACTTCTTAAAGATAGGGGGAGATACAGCACAATCTTCATTTTTCAAAACAGCAGAAGTAGAGAGCAGTGAGATGGGGACAACCTTTCAATACTTTGTTAATTTAGAAGATGATGAAACATTTGAACTATATCTACAGGCTTATGGAGGAAATCAGAATATAAAACAAAAGGTGAATGGTACATACGAGGTGGATGGGAAGAGTATAGAACTCCACTTCGAAACCATTGAGGAAAAAGTGTACGATAATCTAGATCGGTATAAAAAGAATATTGTTTCGGATATTAGTCGTGTTAGCGTTCATGATGATCCTCCTACCTTCACCCATCCTATATCCTATCAATTATTATATGATGAAGATCAAATGTTCATTATAAGAGATAATAAATTGATAGAAATGGAGCCGACAGAAAAATTGCCAGAGTGGGAGGAAGAAATAGAATTAGTTGACTATTCAGATTTGAAAAAGGAAGATAGAGAACGAATAACGATCCGTCTTGTGTTTGAACGGTTTGATCCTACAGACATAGAAACTTTTGCAGAACCAACGCATCACAGTCCAGTCAATGCACACTTGCAAATTGTCAATAATAGTGATTACCACATAAGAATTAAACCAAGCCAAGTTTCATTAGCTGGAATAGATGAACATATATTCATTAACGGTAATTATGATAACTCGGATTACGTTCTCACTGTTCCAAAAGGGGAAACAGAAATGATTGAGGATATATATACGGATGAACAATTTGATTTCTTTTCCAGAATGGAACTGATTTACGTTTTAAATAGTGATGGTACATCCGGAGGAGCAAATTACGATTCACTAGGTGAACAAGTAACAGATCCCGTTTTCCGTGAGTAGAATATGTGGTCTGAAACAGAAGGTAATGGTGGGCTTTATTAAAATCACAATTAGCAGATCAACTAAAAGAATCCAAGCAACAAGAGGCAACGCAGCAGTTTGTGGCGGAACTCCGCGAAGATGCAAGACGTCACGATTAACCTAAAAGTTGCCAAAGTAAAAAACACTTGCTTTCTCGCTGCGGCGGAGTTAGCAGGTGTTTTTAACTATTTCAAAAACAATTATGGATTGAAGAGAAATGTCTCTATTTCATATAGTTTTCAACTAATTCAAAGCATCTTTCTTCTGTAAGGTCGTTCTCAACCTTTACATATTCTAATTGTTCCATTGTCCCGCCTTCATATTTAAGAGAGGCTTCTTTTGCAGCTTGATCTCGGTTATCTATCCATTCACGTTGTTCTTTTCTAAGCTGTTCCATCTCCTCTGCAGGAAGTTGCTTCTCTAAGGCTTTATAAATTTCATTTAACAATCCGTCCCAAATATCGTATGCATCTCCTTCTACTTTTTTCATAGCGATGGTGGTATCGTCTATAGGATTTTCTCGCATCTCTTCCACTTCGTTTTTCGCATCATTTAATTTCTGGAGATATTCTTCCTTCAGATTTGCTGTCGTATTAGCAGACAAGTCTTCTTCTTTTGTAGGTTCATTGTTAGATGGATCCACTTTTTCGTTTGCATTATTATCGTCCGTATCCGTATTGTCGGTGTTTGTATTATTGTCTATTGAATCTTCATCAGCAGAATTGTCCATTGTGTCTTGAGATGACTGATTCTCTTCAGACTGGTCTTCCAAAGCAGCATTGGATTCGTTAGATGAGCTCCCACAAGCTGCCAATAAAATAACGAGTATTAAAGACATCGTCATTAATATTTTTCTATTACTTTTCAACATCTAGCCCTCACTTTGTAATAAGATTCCTTATGTTGTTTTCCTAAAAATTCCTCATCAAACCATATTACTTTTAATTGCCACAAATGTAAAATAGGCTGTTTTGCAATTATTAAGGTTTAACTTCTGCTATTAAAAATAAGGACACGGGAGGAAGTCTAGTCGCATATGAGATTTATAGAGTTCTTTAAAAAGATTTTTAGCAGGAAATCGAAAGAGAGTGGTATCAGCAAGTTATCGCTACAAATGGTCAAAATCTAGGGTAATCTTTTGAAGATAAGTGGATAATTGTATATAATATATGTTGTTCAATATTTTATAGGGTTGTGACTGGTAATGCAGGCAAAACCTAGGTAAGTAATGTATATGCAAGCCATATATGTACTTATTTAGGTTTTTATTTTGCGACACAAGTACTATGATTTTATTTCTAAAGGAGAATTTGATATGTTAGAGAGAGCATTCACAATAACAGATGAGACAGGTATTCATGCACGTCCAGCGACAAATTTAGTAAAGGCAGCTAGTCAATTTCAGTCAGAGATTACTCTCGAATATAAAGGGAGACCAGCCAATTTGAAATCGATTATGTCGATCATGGCTATGGGAGTTGGCAAGGATGCCGAGATTAAAGTGATCGCTGAGGGAACTGATGAAGAAGCGGCATTAAATCATATTGCCGACACATTAAAAAATGAGGGGTTGGTTGACTAATGAACGTACTTACGGGAATAGCTGCTTCAAGAGGAATAGCTATCGCGAAGGCCTATCGTTTAGTAGAACCAGATCTAACTTTTGAGAAGAAAACCGTATCCGATCCTACTGCAGAGGTGGACAGGCTCCAAGGGGCACTTGCCACTTCCAAACAAGAGCTCGAATTGATTAAAAATCAGGCAGAGGCAGAGCTTGGGAAGGATAAAGCAGACATCTTTGAAGCGCATCTATTAGTGTTAAGCGATCCCGAATTGATTGCTTCTATTGAAGATAAAATTAATACGGAAAAGGTAAATGCGGAACAAGCTTTAAAAGATACAACAGATATGTTTATCACGATGTTTGAGCAAATGGATAATGAATATATGCGCGAGCGCGCAGCCGATATCCGCGATGTAACGAAACGGGTTTTATCCCATTTGCTTGGTGTCGAGATTGTTAATCCTAGTATGATTTCCGAAGAAGTTGTGGTTGTAGCTGAAGATTTAACTCCTTCTGATACGGCGCAATTGAATCGTAAGTTTGTGAAGGGTTTTACAACAAATATTGGTGGTCGTACATCTCACTCCGCGATTATGGCGCGCTCGTTGGAAATTCCAGCTGTCGTTGGGACCAAAGAGGCGACGAAAAAAATTAATAATGGAGACATGCTGATTGTTGATGGTCTTCAAGGAGAAATCCATATTAATCCATCAACTGAAGTATTGGCTGAATACAAGGAAAAACAGCAACAGTTTGAGGCAGAGAAGGCAGAGCTCACGAAGCTCGTCAATGAAAAATCTGTTTCTGCTGATGGACATCAAGTCGAGCTTGCGGCGAATATTGGGACACCGGATGATCTTGAAGGTGTGCTGCATAATGGCGCAGAAGCAGTTGGTTTGTATCGAACAGAGTTCTTGTATATGGGCCGGACTGAATTACCGACTGAGGAAGAACAGTTTGAATCCTATAAGAAAGTATTGGAAGGAATGGAAGGGAAAGCTGTAGTAGTAAGAACACTTGATATTGGTGGCGATAAAAATCTACCATATCTTGATTTACCAGAAGAAATGAATCCTTTCCTTGGTTTCCGAGCGATCAGATTATGTCTGGAGCAGCAGGATATTTTCCGTACGCAATTGCGGGCTTTATTGCGTGCAAGTGCTTATGGGAATTTGAAAATAATGTTCCCAATGATTGCGACGCTTGACGAATTTAGAGAAGCGAAACAGATCTTAGAGGAAGAGAAACAAAAATTAGTAAGTGAAGGTATCTCTGTTGCAGAGCATATTGAAACAGGGATTATGGTCGAAATTCCTTCAACAGCGGTAATGGCAGATCTTTTTGCGAAGGAAGTAGACTTCTTTAGTATTGGAACCAATGATTTAATTCAATATACGATGGCTGCCGATCGAATGAATGAACGAGTTTCCTATTTATATCAACCATATTCACCTGCTATTTTACGATTGGTCAAAATGGTCATTGATGCGGCTCACAGAGAAGGCAAATGGGCTGGAATGTGTGGCGAAATGGCTGGAGATGAATTAGCAATCCCGCTACTATTAGGTCTTGGTCTTGATGAATTTTCAATGAGCGCGACATCGATTTTGCGAGCTCGTGCACAAATTGCGAAACTTTCCAAGCAAGAAATGGAAAACCTTGCAAAAGAAGCATTACAAATGAGTAACACAGCTGATGTACTAGAAGCTGTAAAAAAAATTAGCCAGTAAAAAAAGGAAACGCCCGGGATCATAGCAATGCTGAATCGCTTTGGTTCCGGGCATTGCTTTGTGGCTTGATCTTCAAAAGATGAATACAACACAATAATGAATGCCTGTGCCAGGTACTGACGCTATTCTGAATAGTCTTGGTACCTGGCATTTTTTTCATATTTTTGAATAATCCTGGTGACTAATTGATAGGGGAGCGGGATGTTGGTCAATTTTCTCCACTCTTCCTTATTTACGTACATCCAATTCGACCTCAAGAGTTGCCGTAGGAGCGGTGAATCTTCAAATGGGTCCTACAGCCAGTTAATTTTATTTCACAACTTTCGACAAAAGGCGGATATCGCACGGACATTTTTGGGATATTAAAAACTAAACGGTTTCTATATAAAGTGGTGAGCTGTAATCATTGAACTGAATAACAATAGGTGATTGTTGCTGACAAGAACAAGGAGCTGACAGGATAAATGAAATTTAACAAGAAAAAAATCAACATTGTCGATATTCAACAAACGAGGAAAAGCGTATTTGCTACAGGGGTAGGAAACGCTATGGAATGGTTTGATTTTGGCTTGTATTCCTATTTAGCTGTTATTATTAGTCAAAACTTTTTTACTGCTGTTGAGAATGATGAGCTAAAATTAGTGTTCACTTTTGCAACATTTGCCATTGCTTTTTTAATGCGCCCATTGGGTGGTATTATATTTGGGAAAATCGGAGATAGATTAGGGAGAAAAATTGTTTTAACCGTTACGATTATTTTAATGGCTGTTTCCACATTACTAATCGGTTTATTACCTACATATGATCAAATCGGGATATGGGCACCTATCCTCTTATTAATAGCTAGAATTATTCAGGGTTTTTCAACTGGTGGTGAATATGCTGGTGCAATGGTCTATATTGCAGAATCTTCCCCAGACAATAAACGTAATATGCTTGGGAGTGGATTAGAAATTGGGACGCTTACTGGTTATATATTAGCTTCACTATTTGCGAGTATCCTCTTTATCACGCTATCTGACGAGCAGATGGCCTCATGGGGTTGGAGAATACCGTTTCTATTCGGGTTACCTTTAGGACTTGTTGGGTTTTACTTAAGAGGTCATTTAGAAGAAACGCCGATTTTTGAAAATGAACTTTCTGCTGATGAAGTCGAGGAGGAAAGTTTCCTATCTATTTTGAAAAACCACAAAAAGGATATTTTTGTATGTTTTGTAGCTGTTGCGTTCTTTAATATTACAAACTATATGTTATTATCATACATGCCCTCTTATTTGGATGAGATTATTGGATTATCTACTTCAGTAGGAACTGTATTAATTACGATTGTCATGATTATTATGGTGCCGCTTGCTTTCATGTTTGGAAAGCTCGGTGATAAAATTGGAAACAAGGCTGTTTTCTTAATCGGCTTAGGTGGATTAACCCTGTTATCTATCCTCGCTTTTTATTTAATAAACTTGAATGGTTTAGTATTTATTTCTTTAGGTATTCTCATTTTAGGTGTTCTGCTTTCAACTTATGAAGGCACAATGCCCGGAACGTTACCAACGATGTTCTACACAGATATTCGCTACAGAACATTAGCTGTGACCTTTAATGTCTCTGTTTCATTATTTGGTGGGACAACCCCATTAGTTTCAACATGGCTAGTCCACAAAACAGGGAATAATTTAGTACCTGGTTTCTATCTTACAATCGTTAGTATTATTGGGTTTTTAGTGATATTATTCTTATTTAATAACACTTCAGGAAAATCTCTAAAAGGTTCTTACCCAACAGTTGCTACAAAATCTGAGTTTAAAGAAGCCGTTGAAAATCCAAAAGATTCATTATGGTGGGAAACAGAACAAAAAGATAAATAACAGTACCTATTTAAGGATATATTTTTAACAATGCCTATGTTAGGTACAGAAACAATTCTAAATAGTTTCAGTACCTAACACCTTTCAGTCTAGAAGGAAGGGAAAATCTTTATTTTAGATTATCATCCATGCTTTCCGTTGCCTAATGAATCTAAAACAAGACCATGATTGAGAGCCATGGTCTTGTTCCTGTTCACCCTTTAAGCGGGCGCTTTTCCTGACTTAATTCGCCCTAATTTCCTGCCTTGTAAAGACGATATACCCGATTGCGAAGCAAATGAGTGTGGCGGCGATGAGTCCTGTGATTTGCGGCCAAACTAATAGTAAACTTGCTTGTAGTTTCAATGGACTTGCAAGCGAACCTGCAGCTTGCTCCATCGTGATCAGGCTCATACTTCGTGTTGTTGGTGATAGTAAAACACTCGTCATTTCTTGAAATAAGTAATTGGGCGAAAATCGATAGACATTCAGAATCGCATTGTAACGTGACACGTATTCTCCTTGTGTTGAGGCATTTCCTAAATAGGAATTCGTAAACAGCTTCACTACGATTGAAAAGAACACGTTATAGAATAGCCAAATCGCAATACTTGATAATGCAGATGTTGCCTGTTGTTTAAAAATTACCGAAAAAAGAATCGATAAATTTAACCAAAAGGCAATATAGACTATAATTAAAGCAATAAAGCTCATCACTCTCAAGAATTCATCCCAACTAGGAGTAATGCCAAGCATTAAGATCCCAAATGCCATCACAAGAAATCCTAAGGCAAAAAAGAGAATGATATTGATCAGCAAGGCCGCCACGAATTTGGCGTTGATTACATAATCCCTTGGAATCGGTTGAGCCATTAATCGACTTAACGTCCCTCTACTTCTTTCACCATTGATCGCATCAAATCCTAAGGCAATCCCCAATAAAGGTCCGAGAAAACTAACAAATGATACAAAGGATGGTAATGTTCCATCTGAAATCGTAAAGATTTGCAGGAACAAATATGCATTCCGACCAATTTGACTAGCATCTTCATAGGACTCTAACGCTTCTGAGATGGTGGAAACCGCTGTATATAGAGAACCAATACAAGTTAGCAAAATAATCCCTAAAAGGATAATAATTCTCCAACTTGACAGATAATCTGTAAATTCCTTTCCAACAAATCCCCAGAATATATTATTACTGACAGTATCTTTTCTTTCTGTCTGCTTCGTCCTATTTTTCCCGACAAATTTTCCAACTTTTTCTTGGATATTAACTAGGCTCATTTACTTCACGTCCTTCAAAATAACGATGGTAGATTTCATCCAATCCAAAATCCTTCCTAGTTAGTTGATAAAGATCTGAGCCTGATTCAATGATTAATCTACTTATTAAAGGAGATACGTCTTCTTGGCAATGAATATCGAACTGATGATCTTGGACTTTTTCAAGCTTGGTGACGCCCGCCACTTCCTTAATGTTTGCGAGTAGTGTGTCATCGATTGGCGAAGCAGTAACTTGAATCACCATGGAATCTTTGACAAAGAGCTGACGAACCAATTGCTCCAAATTCCCTTGGGCGAGCAATCTCCCATCTACGAAAATACCAACACGATCACAAACTTGCTGGACTTGATGCAAGTGGTGGGAAGATAATAGCACCGTAATGTTTTCCTTTTTGTTTAGTTCTTGGATTAATTGCAGAAAATCGCGTACGCCCTCGGGATCGATCCCTAAAGTGGGTTCATCTAGTATGATAATTTCCGGATTTTTAATCAGTACATCCGCAAGTCCAAGCCTTTGTCTCATCCCTCTTGAATATTCACCAGCTTTTTTATCTGCAGCATCTGAGAGACCCACCTGCTTTAGTAGTTTCGTTGCCCTTTCTTTTGCTTCCTCTTTCGGAATTCCGTTTAATCTAGCTGTAAATAATAGATTATCCATCCCGGTCATATTCGTGTAAAAACCAACATTATCTGGTAAATAGCCGACTTTTCTTTTCACCTCAATCGGGTGTTTCGTTGCGTTAATGCCAGCAACTTTCACACGACCAGAAGTCGGTTCTGTCAAACCAAGCATCATTAAAATGCTCGTTGTTTTTCCTGCCCCATTTGGGCCCAGTAATCCGAAAACTTCCCCTTTATGAATCGAAAGAGATAAATGATCAACAGCAAAATGATTGTGATAGCTTTTAGTAATCTGATCTAGTTCAATGATTGCTTCTGCCATCATTATCTCCTCCCATATTTTCTAATAATCAGATAAAGGCCCACAACCACTCCTGCGATGATAAGGATAGCCACAAATCCCCACAAAGTAGAAGTTTCAACAGAAATTCTAAAAGTAGCATCTGCACTTGCTTGATCCGCTGTTGCTTTAAAGGTTGTCACATAGTCCCCCGCAATGGCATCTTTTGGTGCAGACACCTTTGCTTTAATTGTTTTTGATTTACCAGGCTCAAGTTCGGCAATGGTCGATTCATTGAATTCTGTCTCCCAATTGGTAGGTGTCTCAGCTGTAAGCTCGATATCTACTAATGGAGAAGTACCGGTATTTTTGACAACTAATTCAATGGTTTTGTCATTACCAGCGTTGATCGTATCACTTAATACCTCTGATTTCGTGCTGATCTCTATATCATAAGACCCGGTTACAACCGCTTCTAATTTTAAATCTGAACTTGAATCATTTGTAGCCGCTGTGATGGGAATATCGTAAGTGCCTGCTTCTACATTTTGCGGTGGTACGGCTTCTACAGTGATGTCTTTGGATGTATTAGGCTCTAGCGAAACAGATGTGACAGATTTTGAATCCGATAGAAAGCGAACAAGCCACCCATCTTTAACATCGCTGCTTAAAGTATAGTCTTGTGTTTTGGTTGTTTTATTGTTTAACGTAACGGTATAAGAAAATGTTTCATCCGCATGCCCTTCTAGATTCGCTTGATCTGTTGTTAATTCCGATTTAAGTGAACCCTGTTCCTTAACAGAAATGGATAAGGGAACAGATGATTGACTGTTTCCATCTGTAGCCACTAGTTGGAATTCATGATCTCCTTTGTCGGCATCGAGCGGAATGGAAATCTCTACTGTAATCGGTGTTTCGCTATCTCCTTTTACAGACAATTCCTGAATATCCGTTCCATTTGAACTAATGGAGTAATCCCATCCTTTTGGTAGTCCCTCCATGTCAAAGGACATCGTTTGAATGGATGATCCGTTATTGATGACATCAATGTCATAATTCATCTTTTCACCTGGTGAGGCCGTCACTCCGGTATAAGCTGAAAATAAAGAGATGTTGTCCATGGCAAAAGCTCGACTCATTGGGAGCATGGACCCAACTACGATAATCGCAATGGCAAACAACGAAAATAACCTTCTTTTGAGCATGATACATTCCCCCTGTTTTTGTTATTCATATTGGATACGCAGCCCGTTCCATTTTGGATTTGTCAAAAGTGAAAAAAATTGTAAAATGTTAATAAGATCGTCTGTGAGGGGGGGATTCCATGGAGGATAATCAAGAAAGCATCCACTTACTTCAAAGTATCTCTCAAGGTTCTCGTCATGCCTTTGACCTTTTTTATGAAGAATACGTTCAATTTGTTTATAACATTGCCTTCCAGTATACAAAGGATCATGGAGAAACCGAGGACCTCTGTCATGATATCTTTCTGGAAGTATTGCAGAAAGCGGATCAATATAATCCCGCGAAAGGCAGTGTGAGAGCATGGCTTGCGGTGAAAACAAAAAGTCGCTCATTGGATCGCTTACGCAAAAAGAAAGCATTATTAACGAATAGACTAGAAGAATTATTAATTGGAGAGGAAAAAAGCGCAGATGTCGAATTTCTTGCCCAATTAGAGCAATCCATTATTTTCGAGGCGCTGAAATCTATTCCAAACGAGCAACGAGAAGCGATTATTCGATCTTATTTTCAGGGTGAAACCCATAAAGAAATTGCAAGCACCATGAATAAACCATTAGGATCCATCAAGTCCCTTATACGATACGGTTTAAATAATATGCGAAAACAGAAGTCGTTGCTCAACTGGGTCCAATCAGGTGGGGGTGAAAAGAACAATGGCATGTAAACATTCTATGTCTGAACAGACAATCGTTGATTACGTATTAGGCAATATAGCGCCTAACGAGGCAATAAAGGTAAGCACCCATTTAAAAGAATGTGAAAACTGTCAACAAGTGTTCAAACATTGGCAAAGTGTTCTACTTTCAGAGAAAGAGCAGTCCTATTCTCCTTCTCCTATACTGAAGGAAAAGATCTGGGAGAGTTTTGAAACGAAACAAAAAAGAAAAGGGATGCCTCTTTCAAGTAAAAAAATCTTTTCAATGGCCTCCTTCGCTGCAATTGTTTGTCTATTTGTCGGCCTGTTTTATTATAATCAAAATAATGCGGGAAAAGGTTCTGTGCATATCGCACAATATAATGAAGCAAATATCCAAGATTTCCAGGAAAAACCCGATACCCAGCAATTAAATATTATTCCGGTGTCCAATAAGGAAAGGGTAGAGGGGAATATATGGATCAATCAAATGACAGACCAAATGTTTTTAGAGGTAGATGGATTAAGACCGTTAAATGACCAAGACTACCAACTATGGATTCTTTATAACAACGATAATATTCAACACAAAATCATGCCAATTGAAGATGGCTCAACCCGAATCCTTATTCAAGGTAAGGATTTCAGCCATTTGAAACGAATTAAAGCAAGTATTGAACCTAAAGGTGGCAGCATCGTTCAAACTGGGCCAGATACCTTTATCGTTGAGGTGAAATATTAAGTGCTCAGGGAAAATAAATAATGACCATAATGCAATAACTTATGGGGTAGCTCCAATTTTTCGCTGTTGAGCAAATTATAAAATTTTAGCTTGTGGATAAGTTCTAAATGTGGGTGTTGACGTCCGGCTCCAGCGCCCAGCGACTAGCAAACTTTCGGTGCCTGCTTGCGTAAGTCAACATCAGCTCGCCTTTCAATGTCTAGCTGCAGGCGGTAGGGGCTCGAGGTCAAATAACCTGGAATCCTGGAAGGGTAAGAACGCCCTTCCAGGATTCCAGAACATTTGCTTGTCGCCCCTGAACAACCGCCTTCCGCTTTTCGTAGCTCGCTGTGTTTCCTTTATCTCGTCAGGCCCCTAAAAAGTTTGTACGTCGCTAAACGGGCGCTTGCGCCTTTGTTCCTAAAACAAATGCCAGGAACTAACACAATTTAGTTCCTGGCATAGTTTGATTAAGCGTACATTTCAGCTACTTGTTTTTGTAATTTCTCATCTTCAAGATATTCATTGTACGCCATTTGTTTATCGATCAAACCATTCGGTGTAATTTCGATAATGCGGTTTGCAATCGACTGTATAAATTGGTAGTCGTGGGAAGCAAAAATAATCGAGCCTTTAAATTTAACTAACCCATTATTTAACGCTGTGATCGACTCTAAATCAAGGTGGTTCGTTGGCTCATCAAGTAGAAGGACATTGGCCTCTGTAAGCATCATTTTCGAAAGCATGCAACGAACTTTTTCTCCCCCTGAAAGAACATTGGCCTTTTTTAGTGCTTCTTCGCCTGAGAAGAGCATTCTTCCAAGAAATCCTCTTAAAAAGCTTTCCGTCTGATCGTTTGGTGAATATTGACGCAGCCAATCGACAAGAGGAAGTTCACTACCTTCAAAATATTCCGCATTATCCTTTGGAAAGTAGGATTGTGAGGTTGTCACACCCCATTTGAATTCCCCTTCATCAGCTTCCATTTCACCCATCAAGATTTTAAATAAGGTTGTTTTTGCGATTTCGTTATTACCTACAAGCGCAATTTTATCATCCTTATTCATAGTAAAGCTAATACGATCAAGCACTTTAACCCCATCAATAGTTTTAGATAAGTCTTTCACGGTTAACAGATCATTCCCGATTTCACGTCCTTGTGTAAAAGCAATATAAGGATAGCGGCGGGACGAAGGTTTAATATCTTCAGGTGTAATTTTTTCCAATAATTTCTTACGGGATGTTGCTTGTTTTGATTTCGCCGCATTCGCGCTAAATCGGGCAATAAATTTCTTTAATTCTTCGATTTGAGCTTCCTTTTTTGCATTGCGGTCTTGAGCCAATTTTGTTGCGAGTTGACTAGATTCATACCAGAAGTCATAATTACCAACGTAAATTTCAATTTTACCAAAATCAAGATCAGCAATGTGGGTACAAACCCTATTTAGAAAATGACGATCATGGGAAACAACGATAACCGTATTTTCAAAATTCATGAGAAATTCCTCTAGCCACTGAATCGCTTTTAGATCAAGGTGGTTCGTCGGCTCGTCAAGAAGCAGGATATCAGGATTTCCAAATAGAGCTTGTGCGAGAAGCACCTTTACCTTTTGACTGCCGGTAAGCTCAGCCATTTTCTTGGAATGGAGTTCTTCATCGATTCCAAGACCTTTTAAAAGAATCGCAGCACTAGATTCCGCTTCCCATCCATTTAATTCTGCAAATTCACCTTCAAGTTCGGCAGCCTTAATACCGTCTTCATCTGTGAAATCCGGTTTCATATAAATGGCGTCTTTTTCTTTCATGATTTGATAGAGTCGTTCATGCCCCATGATCACAAGCTGAAGCACTTCAAATTCTTCATATTCGAAATGGTTTTGTTTTAAAACGGTAAGGCGCTCATTTGGACCGAGACTGACATTCCCAGTTTGTGGCTCAATGTCACCAGAGAGAATCTTAAGAAACGTTGATTTGCCTGCTCCGTTCGCACCAATTAACCCATAGCAATTACCTAGGGTGAATTTAATATTGACATCCTCAAATAATTTTCGATCCCCATATTGTAAACTTACATTATTAACAGTCAGCATATATGCATAATTCCTCCAAAGAAATGATTGTCACAGCAAGCTTATGCGTTTTAACTAAGTAAGTCAATGATCTTGAGCTGATTTACTGTAATTAGGTTGGGCGAGATTTTAAAATAAATGTTTGGGAATATGGGGAAAGTCACTTACCGAAACGATTCACAATGATTTCAGTAACTGGCACCCTTTATCTTAAAAATAAACGTTCACTTTTCCTTCGTTCGTTTTCAATGCTTCGTTCTATCCTTCTTTGTTCCGCACGATATAACATAACTAATTGCCGAGCTTTGCCTTCGTATTTTTCGTTAACAGATATGGCAATGTTATTCTCCCCTCTTCCAAACCAAAGGGCTGTTTGCCAATCAATCGGCGCCGAATATTTTGGCCTAAGGTCACTATTTTTCAATAGCGCAAAAATACGATGGGATTCCCCTATACCTTTTTCATTCGCTTCATATATTGTTACCATCCCTTTGGAGCTCTTAACTAAATAAATGGCTATGGCGATTAATATAAAAAATATGAATAGAGACAATGGGTATCACCTTTCCGGCAAAATATTCTAGTTATAATGTTAACGTTTACTTGACCATTTCACCATCACTAAAGTAAATTGCAGTTTGCCAATCAGTCGAAGCCGAGTACTGTCATCTAAATAAACTATTTTTTCAATCAGGCAAACACAGGCTGAAACTTCCTTAATTTTCCAGTTTAAATTAGTTATTCCCAGAATGAGGGTCTGTAAACATAACCCATTAATACCAATAATTGGGGTATAATCCTTTTGCTATGTACTAAAATAGTTTACGGATTGTCTCAGTACAGTTATCGAACAAAAAGTCCTAGGTGATCCTTATTTCACCTAGGACAAGTATATTATTTTTTAGCTTAATTCTTCTGAATTTGTTGTTGCAGGTTCTATATTTGCTAAAATTGAATTTTCCTTTTTGCCATGTAAGAAGTAGTAAAGAATGATCGTAGCAAGGACCATTACTCCCATAATGATATACAAAGTGCTATATCCTGTTAAGGGGATGACGAATCCTAACAGATACGGACCAAATCCAAGTCCTGCATCTAATGCAATATAGTAAGTGGATGTAGCCAATCCCATCCGATGCGGCGGTGTCATCTTCACGGCAATCGCTTGTGTGGTTGATTGCATATTACCAAAACCAAGACCAATCAAGACACCGGCTAATAATAGTGAGATGCTATTGGCCACGGTACTTAACAGTAGTAACCCTGCTCCAAATAGGATGAAGGCGGGATACATGATTGAATTTGCTCCTTTTACGTCCATTAAGCGTCCAGTGAATGGGCGAGATACTAAGATCGCTATGGCATAAACGACAAAAAACAGGCTTGCTGTATCGACCAAGTCAATCTCAATCGCATAGAAATTAATAAAGGATAGAACACTTGAATACCCAAGCGATAGGAGAATAACAACGAGCGCAATGGGGAAGGCTTTTGGTTCCAGAAATTCAGATAGCTTCCATTTTTTACTGGCCACTTCTTTGGGTGGTTTACTAACTTCTGGTATGTTCACAAATAGAGAGATAATAAAGCTAATGATTCCGAGTGCAAGACAAAAGCCAAAGATTGATTCAAAACTGGTATGTTGGCTCATATAGATTCCGATGAAAGGGCCGATAGCTGTAGCCAGTGTAATACTCATACTGAAAAAGCCGATTCCTTCACCTTTACGCTCACCAGGTATCACCTCAGCAACAATAGTTCCTGTTGCCGTACTTGCCATTCCTAATGCAATTCCATGTAATAAACGAGTAATCAGCAAAACTGTAATCCCTGCGTGGATAAAATATAAAAGGGATGTCAAAATAAAAAAGATCAGACCAAAATATAACATCTTTTTATTGCCAATGGATGTAATCATCCGGCCAATGAACAAGCGCCCTATTAAAGTTCCAATAATAAAAATACCTGTAACAAGTCCGGCCTGACTTTCCGAAACATGAAATTCCTCAACGGCATAGACGGCCATTGTTACTAACAATAAATAAAAAACTAAGTATAGGAAAAAATTAGCCGCTGATACGATTATAAAGTCTTTCGTCCATAATTTTGAGCTCGATTGATTCATAGCTCCATCTCCTTACTTCATTAGGTTGCTTCTCACTTTTTCCATGATTTGAATGATTTTCTGTTGTTCTTCTTCCGATATGCCTTTTAAACATTCCTCTTCGAACTGATCAATGGTGACACGAACTTGCTCGTAAACCGTTCTGCCAAGAATCGTCAACTGCATTCGTTTTTCGCGCTTATCTTTGCCTGCGAGTTGCTCTACATAGCCCAATTCCTCTAATCGCGAAAAGGTCCTCGTGATGGTTGGTTTCTCCACACCTTGATAATTCGCAATTTCTACAAGCGTTGCTGAGCCAAAATTATATAAATAGTACAAGATCGTCCATTGGGCTCGATGCAGCTTATGCCTGTTTAGCTCGACATTCAGCTGATTTTCAAACGGACGATATAACATCATCAATTGGTGAAAAAATTTTTGTCCAGATTGTATGGGAATCACCTCCATAATTAGTTGCTCTAGGTAACTGTTATCTTAGGTAACTATAAAATCTTATCAGCTATTTTTAATAATGTCAATAGTCGTATTAGGACTTTATTAGAAGGGGAATTTTGTTCATTAGGCTGTCTCTTGTAAAAGTACAAGCATGTAAGAATTTTTATCCATAAGTATCCTTTCTCATCTTATCCTAGTGGGGGACTGTCTCTTTTAGGAATGAAGCAATTTTAAAGAAGGCATACTAATACTATCTTTTTTCAAGGTAGGAGGGATTCGTTTGAGTAAAGGTAAGGATACGTTGTCGATCTTTGCTTTAGGTGGCTTGAATGAAATTGGGAAAAATATGTATGCCATTCAATACGGTGAGGATATTGTCATAATTGATTGTGGGAATAAGTTTCCGGATGAAAGTTTATTAGGTGTTGATCTAATCATCCCCGATATCACGTACTTAGTAGATAATAAGGAAAAAGTAAGGGCATTAATTATTACCCATGGACATGAGGATCATATTGGGGGAATTCCCTTTTTCTTAAAACAATTGAATATCCCTGTTTATGCTACACGTTTTACTCTTGGATTAATTGAAATCAAATTAAAGGAACATAAACTTCTGAGGGAAAGTGAATTGATTGAAATCAATCCAAACTCGAATCTAAAAATCGGACAAATGGAAGTTAGTTTTTTCAAGGTATTTCATAGTATTCCTGATTGTGTAGGGGTTGTATTTCAGACACCAGAAGGGAATATTGTACATACGGGGGATTTTAAGTTCGATTTAACGCCAGCCAATCAAGAGTATTCGGATATTCATCGAATGGCGGAAATCGGGAGAGAGGGTGTTTTGCTTTTATTATCGGAGAGTACGAATGCAGAACGTCCTGGTTTTACTCCATCAGAACAGATGGTTGGTGAACATTTAGAGCAAGCATTCATAAAGGCAGATGGCAAAGTGTTTGTAACAACATTTGCATCCAATGTGAGCCGTCTTCAACAAGTGATCAACGCCGCACAAAAAACGAATCGCAAACTGGCTTTACTTGGAAGAACGATGGTCAATGTCGTAAAAGTCGCGATGGATTATGGGTATTTAACTGTACCAGATGAAATGCTAATTGAACCACGTGAAATCAATGAATGGCCTTCTGAGAAAGTGGCAATTCTTTGCACAGGAAGTCAAGGGGAACCATTGGCAGCCCTTGCTCGTCTATCTACCGGAGACTTCCGCGATGTCGAGGTAGATCCAGGCGATACGGTGATTTTTGCAGCGGGTCCCATCCCTGGAAATGAACGAGGAATTACGACCATCGTTGACAACTTATATGCGCTCGGGGCTCATGTCATTTATGGATCAGGAAGTACTTCAGGTATGCATGTTTCAGGTCATGGTTATCAAGAAGATTTAAAATTAATGTTAACCTTCATGAGGCCCCAATATTTTATACCGATTCATGGGGAGTACCGTATGTTGCACCATCACCGGATGTTAGCGGAATCGGTTGGCGTTGAGGAAGGAAATATGTTTATCTTGAAAAATGGTGATGTCTTGGATATAGAAGAATCGATTCCGCGCCAGACTCGTACGATTCCAGTAGGAAACACATATGTAGATGGAGGCGAAGTTGGCGATTTGGAGTATGTGTTACGTGACAGGAAACAGCTTTCAGAAGACGGCATGCTGATGATTATTATTACGATCGATAAGGAGGAAGGAGAGCTTCAGGCTGACCCTGAGATTCTTTCTCGCGGATTTACGGATGGGAATTTCTCTAAGCTTCGGAAAGAAGTAAACCGAATTACGATGGAAACGATTCAAGAACTACAAGCAGAAAATCGAATCAAACGAAATATTATTAAAAAACAAATCAAGAAAAACATCCGACAATTTGTATATACACATGCAAAGAAAAAGCCAATGATTGTACCGATATTGATTGAGGTTTAGTTTGTTGGCACTTAAAAAAGAAAGAAAAGCACCAAGTCCCCAAGCAATTCCAACTTGCCTGGGGACTGGTACATTGAATTCATTCCCAAATTTCTTTGGCTGTATCCACTACAAATTTTAATTTCTCCCATTGTTCTTCTTCTGTTAGAATATTGCCGTGGTGGGTGGAAGCAAAGCCACATTGTGGGCTCAAGCAAAGTTGTTCTAAAGGTACATATTTTGTTGCTTCTTGAACTCTTGCTTTAATCGCTTCTTTGTCTTCTAATTGACCCGTTTTTGAAGTCACTAATCCTAGAACGACTCTTGGCCCACCCTTAGGTATATATTTAAGAGGTTCAAAGGAGCCTGAGCGTTCATCGTCATATTCTAAGAAAAACCCGTCCACTTTTTCATTCGCAAAGACAATCGGTGCGACAGTATCATAACCTCCTGAAAACGAGTAGTCAGAGCGATAGTTCCCCCTGCATACATGGGTTGTCACAGTCAGATCTTCTGGTTTCCCTTCAAGGACGCCGTTCACAACTCTTACTGCTAATTCGGCTAGATATTTCTTTTCTTCTGGAGGAAAGTCAGCTGTTGCAATGACCGCTAAATATACATCATCTAATTGAAGATAGCGTATGCCAATTCGATAGAACTCCTGTATGGTTTTTCTATATGCCTCAATAATATCTGATGCAAACTCTTCATAGTCTTTGTATTGTCCATTGATGATGTCTGGGTGGAAGAATTGGTTCGGACTTGGAATTGTAAACTTCACAACAGCCCGATCGCCAACAATGTCTAATAGCTCTTTCGCTTGTTGGAAGAATGGATGATTCGGATTGTACGCCACTTTATCGACAAGCCTCACAGCATAAGGGTCTGTTTCTTGTTTTGAAAAATTATATCCATGTTCCGGAATATACCCTTCAGCCCCTAATAGATGTTCCATAAAAGTAGAATGCCACCAGTCACGACCAAATTCCCCTTCGGTTACGACTTGTAACCCAGCCTCAATTTGTTTATCAATGGCTCGCTTAATTTCCTGTAATTCAACTTTATGAAGCTGTTCAGCCGAGATTTTTCCGTCCTTAAAGTCCTTTTTCGCCTTTTTAAGATTTTCCGGCCGTAATAAACTTCCTACTTGATCCGCCCTAAATGGAGTCTGAACGAGTGTCTTTGTCATAAATATCCCCCTATCGGTAATGTACATTGGTCTACAGGATGTAGATCACAAAGGCGTTGCGCCAGGATGGCGCGAACTTAGCCTTTTATCATTAAAATTAGTTTACCATTGAAAAACTGTTATAGGTAACATATAAATTTTATCCCTCGTTATAGCTTTAGACTATATCAAATAATTTAAGTTCCCGATTTGTAAATTATATTTGCGCTGACTTTCAACAATGAATCTCTTATTCATGTAGATATTCTTCAACTGATCTTGGTGCTGAGTAGGAAGTGACAGGCAGTGCAATATATTGTATACTCAATATTAAAAAGGGTTATGTAAGGGGGATGAATAGCTATGCCGATACCTTCAGATCATTTAAAACCAATTCGGCTAACGGCAAAGGAATCTGCTTTTAGTCAACTGCAACAATGGATTATTGAGGGAACGCTTCAGCCGGGTGAGAAGTTGAATGATACAGAACTAGCGAAAGCTCTTGGGGTTAGTAGGACACCCGTTAGGGAATCATTACAATTGCTAGAAGTACAGGGACTTGTAAAAATGTATCCGGGCAAGGCTACTCAGGTAACGGAAGTGGATAGGGAATCCATCAAAGATTTACTGCCACCCTTGGCGGCGTTACAATCTCTGTCTGTCGAATTAGCTATCTCACATTTAACAGATGAAGTTGTGGCTTTACTAGAAAATACAAACGAACGGTTTGCGAAGGCGATCCGATCGGAAAATTATTATTCGGCCTTGAAAATTGATGAAGAATTTCACCAAATTATTGTCGATGCGGCAAAAAATAGCTATATACAATCAATGCTCGCATCGTTGCAGCCGCACGTAAGCAGATTATTCTTTTACAACTCCATTATTTTGACCGAAAAATCCATAGCCGAACATGCTGACATTGTTAAGTTCATGAAGAATGGGGATGGTGTGAAGGCCTCTTCCATCATGAAGAACAATTGGTTGCGCGCTATTGAGGAATTCCAAACTTCCCAATCAACATGACGGAAGTCAATCCTTATAAATCATAATGGCAATAATAAAAAGCAGGGCATTTTAAAAAGTTGCGCCTGCTTTTTATATTTTGCAGAGATAAAAAAGCTTTAGTTAATAATGATGAGGCTCCATTTCATTTTGTGCCTCTACTTTGGATGGACTTATTATTCGAATTACGATCGATGTAATTATCATAATGATCAAGGCAGGTAGTAACCATCCAAGTCCTTTGTCATACATGGGTAGTGTTTTTTCGTAGAATGACAGGAACGGCGTCATCCATTCGAAATTATCTATTTTTAATGATTTACATAAAGCTTTCAAACCATCAAAAATACTAACCAAAAACGTAACAACGGTCGTTAACACATAGACTACGCGCTTATGATGAAATAACGGAGATAGAAAGGCTAAAATCATCAATACAATGGCCAGTGGATAAAGAAACATCAGAACTGGAACGGAGTATGTGATAATATTTGTTAGTCCAAAGTTAGCGAACACAAAGGTAAGGACAGAGAAAAATACAACCAACGACTTATAGCTGAATCTTGGAAATAGTGTTTGAAAATACTCGGCACATGCTGTTGTTAACCCAATGGCTGTTGTTAAACATGCCAGTGTAATCAAAACCGCCAACATGACCATGCCAAAAGCTCCGAAATAATAGGAAGTAGCGTTGCTTAGGACTGGCCCGCCGTTGTCAAAGAATCCAAAGGCTTCTGTGCCCGTTGCCCCCAGATAGGCAATGCCAATATAAATAGCGCCGAGTAACGTGATAGCAATTAAACCTGATTTTACCGTAGCACTAAGGATCCCGCTCTTTGAGGTTATGCCTAGTGAACGGACAGAGCTGATCACGATAATCCCGAATACAAGAGAAGCGAGTGCATCCATTGTGTTATATCCATCGAGAAATCCAGTTACAAACGCTCCATTTGTATAGCCCCCGACTGGGTCCTGAATGGCACCTATTGGTCTTATCATCACCATAAACAATAGAATGGCGAGAAGGATGACAATACCTGGGGCCAATATCTTTCCAACATTATCAACAATCTTTGCAGGATTCAACGAAAACCAAAGAGTAGCAGCGAAAAACAAAAATGAAAAAATTAGTAATCCACCTTGTTGAAATCCATCACTTACGAAAGGGGCAATACCCACTTCATAGGCAACTGTACCAGTACGTGGTGATGCAAAAAATGGGCCGATCGTTAAATAGAGAAGGCAGGTGAATAAGACGCCATACGTTGGACTTACTCTACTAGCAAGCTCCTGTAAGTTGCGGCTTCCAGAAAAACCTATCGCCAAAACCCCAAGTAGCGGTAAGCCGACGCCGGTAATCAGAAACCCTAGTACAGCTGGCCAAAGATTTGATCCAGCATTTTGACCTAATAGTGCCGGAAATATTAGGTTCCCTGCACCAAAGAATAAGGCAAATAACATAACGCCGATGGCAATATATTTAGAAAAAGGTACTTTTTCCTTTATCATATCTGTTCCCTCCATAGATGACTAAAATCTTTTACTTTTAGCTATATGCAATATATTAGAGGAGTCTATGATACTATCTTTCACTATAAAATACAATATATTATGGAGAAATCTTTAGAAAAGGGATCTTCCTGATTTTAACAGGAACGAATAGGACTAGTCGTTTCAACCTTCTGAAGATTCATGGGGAATAAAATTAGATAGTAAATGGATGCCTGATTTATTACGAATTATATATTATAATCTTTTTACCGAAATGGAGGACGAACAAGCTTTGTCATCGCCCATCGCTTAAAAACCATTGAAAACACCGACCGCATCTTCGTCATTCACCAAGGAAAAATTATCGAATCTGGCACACATCAAGAACTTTTACAAAACAATGAGGTGTATTTTACTATATATGAGAGTCAGTTTAACAATTAGAGGGGAAGCTATGAGAACATCTTTATGTGGCGATTAGCCTTCGAACACGTTCTACTCGCAGGCACACTTGTCTTTTAATCGCTATCCACTTTTTTGAAAGGAGTCGGGTCCTATGGTTACGAAGGTTATTGTAAATAATACGGTCATTCCTGTATATCATTATAAAGAAAATGAGCAGGATGGTTTATTGAACATTGTGATTGATTTTAAGGTAAAGAGTGAGCATTATCATGATATCGCTACGTTATTATATGAAGGAATTTTTGATGTGAAGGTTCCCGAAAAGGGGATCGCATTTAGGGGAGCGATTCAGGAGTACTATACTTCGATGACCAATTTATATAAAAAGGGCGAAGTTGGCGACTATCATGTAAGTTTACTTGAAGTGAAAAATAAAGAGAGGGGGATGTCTTGATGAGAATCAGCATATTAGACCAGTCACCCATCTCATCCAATCAATCTGCAAAGGATGCCTTGTATGAATCGATGAAATTAGCCCAGGCGGGGGAGAAATTCGGTTATACACGATATTGGATTGCCGAACACCATGATCTCCCCGGGCTTGCTTGTCCTGCACCTGAAGTGATGCTTAGCTTCATTGGAGCTCATACAAGCAAGATTCGGATTGGTTCGGGTGCCACATTATTACCCCATTATAAACCTTATAAAGTTGCGGAAACATTTAACTTACTGGCTACCTTATTTCCGAGTCGGATCGATATTGGAATTGGCCGTGCACCAGGTGGATCAGCCGAAGCCACCAATGCTTTATCCGATAATTTTTTGCAGAAAGTCTATCAAATGCCAAATTTGCTCGCAGATTTACTTCACTTTCTCGATCGTGACTTTCCTAAAGATCATGAGTTTTCAAAAGTGACAGCCGCACCTGTGCCACCTGTAACACCAGAGACGTGGCTACTTGGAACAAGTCAAAAAAGTGCGGTACTTGCTGCGAAAAATGGCTTGGCCTATGCATTTGGTCAGTTTATGAGTGAGGAAAATGGCGCTAAAATTATTCAACAATATATAGATTCATTTGAACCGAAAAAGAGTGGCCAACTGCCACAAGTTCTTCTAACCGTTTCGGCGATTTGCGCAGAAACAACCGAAGAGGCAGAGGAAATCGCCATGAGTTCGCTTATTTGGCAACTACAAACAGAAAGAGGAAAGGGACAGAGGATTCCATCCATCGAGGAAGCCCAAAAATACGAACTAACGGATCAGGAAAAAGAAAAACTAAACATCATGAAGCAAAATATGATCATTGGAAATCCGCAAGAAGTAGGCAAAGCCCTTCATCAGTTACAAACAAAATATAAAACAGATGAAATGATGATCTTAACGATCACACACTCCCCGAAGGATCGGGTGAACTCCTATCGGTTAATAGCGGAAAAAGTTCTTTGAAAGTATTCGGGGACAGTTCCATCGTGTGCTAAAGTATTAACGTGGTGGGTCTGTCCCCGCCGATCCATTTTTAAGGAGAATCATGATGCTAAAATATACACTTTGCTTTATTAGAGAAGGAAGTAAATTACTGTTGCTGAACAGAACCAAAAGTCCAAATATGGGATTGTGGAATGGAGTTGGCGGAAAAATAGAAGAAAATGAATCTCCGACTGAAGGAATAGTGAGAGAAACACGGGAAGAAACGGGTATTTCCCTTGCCGAAGTCATCCATGCTGGAAATGTGACATGGGAAAGTGACCACGGAAACTCTGGAATGTATCTGTTTCTGGCGGACTTACCAGAAGGGGTGGAGATGCAAACGCCAATTAGCACCGAAGAAGGGATTCTTGAGTGGAAAGGAATCGATTGGATCTTAGCCCCCAACAACAAGGGGGTAGTAGACAATATTCCAATCTACCTACCTAAAATTCTAGACGGAAAAATGGGGTTCGAGTACAGATTTACTTATCAAGATGGAATTATGTTGGGATATGAGATATTAAGCTTGGGGAATCAAGTGGAAGTGTGATTAGAGGGGAGTAAGCAAGTTAGGATATTCTAACGAACTCAACTCCACCCAAGAATTAAATTAGTATAGTATTTTGAAATTAGAGAGTCTTAACAATGCTTGAAGTAATGTTGAATGGTTACGAAACAATTCTGAATTGTTTCGTAACCTAGCATTTTAGTAGGCTGTCCAACCGCCATCAGCAGCAACAACAGCACCGTTTACAAAGCTTGCCTCATCAGAACCTAAAAATAATGCAACATGGGCAATTTCCTCTGGTTTCCCAATTCGAGGATTAAGTGGCAATCCAACATTTTGCCTCGCTGCACCGAACTCACTTATATTCGTGATTGAGCTTCCAATGTTTGTTTCAACAGCTCCCGTTGCGATAGCATTGGTACGAATTCCCTTTTCAGCATACATATAGGCCGTATTTTTGGTGATCCCAATAACAGCGTGTTTCGTTTACTGAGAAGAGGATATACAAAAATGGAATTACTGCTATCTTATTGCTTAACTTAATGGCTATGGGGCCTGCCCCTCACGTGTTAAAGCTTTAACATGGTGGGGACAGGCCCTATTAAAATGTTATAATGTTAGAGTGCAAGAATAGAAGATTGTGGCTTTGTAAGAAAAGCGAAGCAGCTAAGGAGTTGGACTTTCAATGAACAAGAATGATATAGCCCAAATACGGAAACAATTCAAACTAGATAATGATTTATTAAAGGTGAAGGATATTTTTAATGTTTATATAAGGAAAGAGAGTAGTGAGATTTATCATCAGGAGAGTCAGCCGTTTCCGATGTTAGAGCGGGAGCAGCAGGAGTTGTTTATGGCGAATTTTAAGAAGGTGCTGACGGGGAAAGTGGATCAAAAGTTGTTTGAGGTGAGGTTTCAAGAACAAGCAGAAGATCATACCCAGGTTATTCTCTATGAGGCACTTGATATGGATGATGGGGAATGGGAAGAGCAAATGCTTAAGATTGTTGAAAAAATGTTTAGGGATGTAGAGTATGAAAAGGATATGGTCGTTACCTTTATTCGTGGGGAGTATTTTAAACCAACGAAGAAAAGTAATGATGAAGCGGAAATAAGCGATCGCGATGAGGTCTATTTACATCCTTTTATTCTTTGCAGTATGAATCAAACGGATCAACCGAAAAGATCCCTTGTGTTTGATTATATCGAAAAGGAGTTTAAGGCTAGTGTTGCTGTTGATTCCATCATCAACCTGAAATCCCCAGTAGCTGGGTTTTTATTCCCGAGCTTTACTGAAAACTCGGCGGATGTGAATCATATTCTTTATTCAGCTGGGAAGAAACTTGATTATCATTTTATTGAAAATGTCCTAAATGGGGAAGAGATCATGACAGCGGAGGACGATAAGGCTGTTTTTGAGGAAATTGTCAAAGAAGTTGTGGGAGAGGAAGTCGATACAAATACACTCTCCAATGTGTATGAAGAAATTAATCGGATTATCGAGGATGAGGAAGAGGAAGAAGCACCTAAATTGGATTATAAAGACGTGGAACGCGTTTTAAAGGTAAGTGGTGTAGAAGACGTCGATACCGATCAAGTAGAAATGGCCTTTCAAAAAGTGATCGATGATGAGAAATATGAGATGAAGGCAAGCAGCATCGTTCCGAACTATACGTCGAAATCCATTAAAATCCAAACAAAGGTCGCCAATATCTCGATTAGCCCGCAAGATATCAAGTATGTAAAACAAGTGAATCATAATGGCAAACGTTGCCTGTTAATTGAAGTGGACGAAGAAACGTACATTGACGGCTTTAAAATTATACCGGAGGCTTCATTGAGTTATTGAGGGTCTGTTCCCCCATGCTAAAGCATTAGCATAAGGGGACAGGCCTTCTCTTATCCTTCATCCACAACTTCTTTCAAAATTTCATAAGAGCGTTTTTGCTTTTCTGGATCAAAAATATAGGATACGGCCATGATTTCATCAACATGGTATTGATCTTGAAATTGTTTCATTTGCGCTCGAATGCTTGCTTTGCTTCCCATAAAAGTGAAACTGCTCATGTTGGAGGCAATTGCTTTTTCATGTTCGTTCCAAAGTGTGTCCATATTGTCAACGGGCGGACTTAGTTTTACAGAAGACCCCCTTACAACGTTTAGGAAAAATTGCTGCATGGTGGTGGATTCACGTTCGGCTTCCTCGTCTGTTTCAGCGGCAATCACATTTAAACAGACCATCATATAAGGTTTGTCTAAATACTCGGAAGGCTGAAATTCACTCCGGTAAATATCGATGGCATCCGCCATCCATCTTGGTGCAAAGTGAGAAGCAAATACATAGGGCAAGCCTAATCTCGCTGCTAGGTGGGCAGAATCAGGAGAAGAGCCAAGAATGTAAATAGGAATATTCGTCCCAACGCCAGGATAAGCCTTCACCGCGCCTTGTTTTTCCTCTGGACCAAAATAAGTGAGTAACGATTTTACGTCTTCAGGGAAAGTATAGACGGTATCACTTTTGGATCGTCTTAATGCACTGGCTGTTAACATGTCCGTTCCCGGCGCACGGCCAAGACCTAAATCCAAACGATCGGGATAGATGGTGGCCATTGTCCCAAATTGCTCTGCCACTACCAATGGCGCATGATTAGGTAGCATGACTCCACCGGAACCCACACGGATTTTTTTCGTATGTTCTAAAGTATGTTTTATTAATATCGATGTTGCAGAACTGACAAGTGTAGCAGTATTATGGTGTTCCGCAATCCAATAGCGCGTATAACCCATTTCTTCCGTTGCCTGAGCCAAATCCACCATTGAATCAATCGCTTCTTTTGGTCCTTGCTCTTGTCTAATCGGAACAAGATTTAAAACAGAAACTGGAATTTGTATGTTTGACATGATTCCTTGTCCTTTCCTGTAGAAGTTAGGCATAGCCCCTTATCCCTACTATCGTAACAGGAATACGCGGAAAAACACATTAAAATGCTCCACGGCCATGCTCCCTCTGACTATTTATAGAAAAGGGATGGCAGCGCCCCATTACTTTTCTCAACATTAATAACCAACGATTATCTTCTGCCTGCAAAAGGAAGCAACCTTATTCACTTAGTTCACTGATGACCCATCCCACTTATGAAAATAACATGATTACCTATGCACAAGTTAGGCAACGTTTAAGTAAAATACATGCAATATTTACACCCCCTTTACATGAGCTTCTCTTAAAATTGAAATTCTGAAATTATACTAAATGTGTAATCAAGGAGGTGAGCTCGTTTGCTGAAATTGCAAAATATAGGCAAACAATTCAATCAAAAAATCGTTTTAGAAGATATTAATCTTGAGATTGAGTCAGGAGAAATTGTTTCACTGCTAGGCCCCAGTGGTAGCGGTAAAACAACATTATTACATATTATTCTTGGGCTAACGAAAATGGATCAAGGCAGGATCATTTTTAATGGCAAAGATTTGAGTCATGTCTCTATGAAGAATCGAGGATTTAATATTGTTTTCCAGGACTATGCTCTTTTTCCCCATTTAAATGCGTATGACAATATCGTATATGGGTTGAAAAATAAGCGGGGTCTCATATCAGAGAAGGAAATTCGGGAGTACATCGAATTTTTAGAGCTAAAACCGCATTTAACAAAGAAGATCGGCGAGTTATCAGGTGGCCAGAAGCAAAGAGTAGCTCTAGCTAGAACATTAGTTATGAAGCCGAAACTATTATTGTTAGATGAGCCTTTAAGTGCCTTAGATGGAGTAATCAAGGAATCGATTAAGGAACGGATTCAGTCGATTGCAAGGGAATTTAAACTTACAACCATTATTGTGACACATGACCCTGAGGAAGCCTTAACTTTATCCGATAAAATTTTAATCATTCAAAATGGCGGAATTTCCCAGTTCGGTACACCGCAACAAATTATCCACCAACCAAGTAATGATTTTGTGAAGGAATTTATCCTGAAGCAATTACATATTAAAAGGCAAAATATTTATCACTTATTCGGTGAAAAGTATGCATAGTGTAAAGCCAGAAATACGGATGGGTTATACGATCATATTATGTGTATTTGCTGTTTTTCTTGTCCTACCTTTGGGCTTCTTATTGATTCAATCGTTTGCAACAAATAAGGGATTCGACCTGACTCATTATCTTTCCGTGCTCTCGAACAAAGCGTTAATAGAGTCGTTTGGAAATAGTATAAAAGTTTCGAGCTTAGCAGCGGCGATCACGACTATTTTAGCCTTTGTGTTAGCCTATACTATCCACGGTACGAGGGTGTATCGCCCGATAAAGGCGGTCATTAAAACAGGAATTTTAATTCCGATGTTGCTACCGACTATTACATATGGGTTTGCGATTATGTATTCTTTTGGAAATCAAGGAATTATTACTAAGTTATTTGGCCGAAATTTATTTGAGATTTACGGATTTAATGGCTTATTAATCGGTTACTGTTTATATACACTTCCGCCAGCCTTTTTGCTTATTCATAACTCGTTTCAGTATGTGGATAAGAAGTTTATCATTGTTTCAAAGCTGATGGGCGATGGGGTGGTTAGGAGCTTTATGAATACGACAATTCGTCCCTTATTGGGGGCGATTGGAGGGGCCTTCGTCCTTTCGTTTATCCTTAGTTTTACGGATTTTGGCATACCTGCTTCCATTGGGGGAACGTATTCAGTTGTAGCTATGGGCCTCTATCAAATGATGCTTGGTTCGATTCCAGATTTTCATCAAGGTGCTGCGATTGCTGTTTTTATGTTAATTCCAGCTGGGTTTGGTGTTTTGCTTTTACAATATCTTGAAAAATTTAATTTCCATTATGACAAATTTAGTGACATCAAGCAGATTCAACATAAAGGACGAGATCTTTTCTTTGGCATCTTCTCATCTGTCATTTTGCTTTGCATGCTGGCCATTTTTATCGTCATGTTCGTTGCTCCATTGGTCCATAGTTATCCTTATAATCTGCATTTTACAGGAAAGCATTTTGCGAATGTCTTCCAGTCAAGCGATCTAGTGAATGTCTATAAAAATTCTCTAATCGTTGCAGGGTTAACAGCGATCTTTGGGACGTTCATTGCGTATGGAGCAGCCCTTTTAAATACACGAACAACCGTGAAAGGAAGGGCCGCAATCGACGTCATTTCCATGCTGACGAACTCGGTACCAGGGATGGTACTTGGAATAGCTTATTTATTGCTCTTTAATAACAGCAGTTTAAAGGGAACATTAATCATCATTGTGCTATGTACGCTTGTTCACTATTTTACTTCACCCTATTTGATGGCCAAAAACGCTTTAGCCAAAATGAACCCGTCTTGGGAAACGACTGGTGAATTACTAGGCGATCATTGGCTTAAGACCGTTTGCCGGGTCATACTGCCAAACTCCGTTTCTACGATCTTTGAGATGGTGAGTTATTACTTCATTCACGCGATGGTAACGATTAGTGGAATCATTTTCTTGGTGACAGCTGAAACTTCTGTCGTCGCAAGTAAAATGAAAGAATTACAGCATTTTGCTAAATTCAATGAAATCTTCGTTTTATCGATTTTAATTTTTGCTACCAATTTAATCGTGAAGTTATGTTGTGATTTTTGGCAAACAAGAGTATCCAGTAAGGCTCATGGGTGAATTTAGCTATTACGAAGGGGAGGGAAAATATATGTTCAAAAGAATGCAAGGAATTTGGTTGTTTCTTATTGTAGGTTGTTTAGCATTTGCACTCGTTGGCTGTAATCAGGCAGGGGCTGCACCAGATGGAGCCAAAAAGGTGGCTATTGTAACGAATGGTGATGAAGAGGCTGTAGCTGCGATGGAAACGGCCTTAAAAGGAGCGGGCTACGAGGGGCAATACATTGTGCAATCGTTAGGGACATCAGAATTAGGGGGAAAGCTCATCGCAGAGGGAGATAAGATTGAGGCTGATTTAGTGACAATGAGCTCCTATTTTCACGAAACAGCGCAAGAAAAGCATCAGATGTTCAAAGATTTAACTTTTACAACTCATGCCCTGGAGGAATATCCAGCCTACCATACGCCGTTTTTAGCAAATACGGGTGCTCTTTTTGTCAATACAGAGGTGCTCAAGGAAAAGGGGTTACCGACGCCAACATCGATCAAGGATTTAACCAAACCAGAATTTAAAGGACTTGTATCCATTCCGAATATGATGGATTCCTCAACAGGTTGGCTACTAATTCAAGCCATCCTTGCTGAATACGGAGAAGTAGAGGGGAAAGTGCTTCTTCGTGATTTATTGACAAATGTGGGACCACATCTTGAAAGTTCTGGTTCAGGCCCACTTAAGAAAGTACAGGCTGGAGAAGTAGCCGCTGGTTTTGGACTTCGTCATCAAGCAGTTCTGGCGCAGGAGCAAGGCGCTCCGATTGATTATATTGATCCGATCGAAGGGAATTTCTCTTTGATTGAATCGATTGCCGTTGTGAAGAAAGAGGAACAAACAACAAAACTTGCCATGGAAATGGCGGAAGTAATTTTGCAGGATGGTAGAAAGGATTTGCTTACTGATTATCCAGTTGCTCTTTATGAAGGAGAAACGGTGAGTGACGTTCATAAACCAGCCCATACAAAAAAGTTTGCAGAGGCTCTGTCCGTTGAGCTATTAAAACAACACCAAGAATTTTTTCAATCTGCAAAATAATCAAAAGGAGAATGAGTGATATGAATAATTTGAAACTATTAACACCAGGTCCTTTAACAACAACAAACACAGTTAAAGCGGAAATGCTCTATGATCGTTGCACATGGGATCAAGATTATAAAGTAATCACCCAAAAGATCAGATCTCAGCTTCTTGAACTTGCAGGTGCTTCTATGCATGAATATGCGGCTGTACTGATGCAAGGAAGCGGAACATTTGTGGTTGAATCGGTTCTTCAAACGGCGATAAGGAATGAGGATAAGGCTTTGATCATTACAAATGGGGCGTATGGGGAACGAATTGTCAAAATCGCTCAATATATGGGGCTTCATTTTAGTGAATATCGTGTAGACTATCATCAATATCCAAAAGAAGCGGACATTCGAACAATTTTAGAAGAAGATCCAGCTATTACACATATGATCATGGTTCATTGTGAAACCACAACAGGAATATTAAACCCAGTTGACATGGTTGCCAAGCTATCGAAGGATTTTGGTAAAACATTAATCATTGACGCCATGAGCAGTTTTGGCGGAGTGGAGATGGATATACCATCCCTTGGAATTGACTATTTAATCAGCAGTGCCAATAAATGCATTCAAGGTGTACCGGGTTTTGGTTTTGTGATTGCTAAGCTAGAAGAGTTATTAGGATGTGGAGGAAACTCTCGAAGTTTATCTCTTGATTTATATGATCAATGGCGAGAAATGGATCGAGACGGGAAATGGCGCTTTACATCGCCAACACATGTTGTTGCCGCCTTTTCAAAAGCGCTGGATGAGTTAATGGCGGAAGGAGGGGTTTCTGCTAGATATACATGTTATCGAAAGAATAATCGGATTTTAAGAGAAAGACTTGGGAGATTAGGAATACACGCCTATATTTCGGAAGAAAAACAGTCACCGATTATTACAACCTTTCTTTTCCCAAATGAATCCTTTGATTTTGGAGACTTCTATGCTTATGTAAAAGAAAGAGGCTTCGTCCTCTACCCTGGAAAGCTAACAGATGTCGACACATTCCGAATCGGGAATATTGGTGAAATTTATGAAGAAGACATTCTAGCATTGTGCAATATTGTGGAAGAATATATGGGAGTGATGGTGAAATGAATAAAATAGAAGGCGTAATTTTTGATTGGGCGGGAACAACGGTTGACTTTGGCTGCTTTGCTCCTGTGAATGTATTCATAGATATTTTTAAAAATGTAGGCATTGAAGTGACGACGGAGGAAGCGCGGGCGCCAATGGGCATGCTGAAGATAGACCATATTCGTGCCATGCTCGCAATGCCAAGAATTTCTGCATTATGGGAAGAAAAGTTTGGAAGAATGTTCAATGAACAGGATGTCGAGGACCTTTATGCAGAATTTGAACCTGTTCTACTGTCTTCCTTAAGCGAATATATAAATCCAATTCCGGAAGTGGTGGAAACCGTTGCGGTCTTAAGAGATCAGGGCCTGAAAATTGGTTCTACAACAGGGTATACCCAAACAATGATGGATATTGTGGTACCTAATGCAGCGGAAAAAGGGTATCGTCCAGATTTTTATATTACACCTGATGGAACAAATTCCCTCGGAAGACCTTATCCTTATATGATTTATCGAAACATGGAAGCTTTAAAGTTATCAGCCCCTTGGAGGGTCGTAAAAGTAGGAGACACGGTCTCAGACATGAAGGAAGCTGTTCAAGCGGGTGTTTGGGCGGTGGGCGTCCTTATTGGTAGTTCAGAAATGGGCCTTAGCTTAGCTGAATTTGAAGCTTTATCTGAGACAGATCAAGAGAAAATCATCTCGGAAACAGCATCCACCTTTTTACAAAATGGAGCAGATTTTACAATCAAATCGATGAGTGAGCTACCTCCATTAATTGAGGAAATCAATGCCCTTATTTTAGAAGGTAAAAGACCTTATACAAGCTAAGATGGGTAAGTTGGTGAATGAAAAATGGTGTGACAGAGATTTGTTAGGAGCCCCTGGGACTAAAAAGTTCCAGGGATTTTTGCATGAGAAAGTGTTCACAAAGTGTTCAACTATGTTATAATATTCTATATAAATATTTTAATCTATAAAGAATATAGACTTACTATAATTGGTGATTATGATACAGAAAAGGTGAGTCCCTAGGCTTTGTCATGGTTTGCTGGGACGCTTAAACAGGAGCGCTTACATCTTTTCTGCAAATCTCTAGGTATAAGGATATGGTAAAAATGAGTAACAGACAAGAGAAAACAGACGTTATCTTAATCGGTGCCGGGGTTATGAGTGCGACTTTAGGGACGATCCTGAAGGAATTAGCACCAGACTGGGAGATTAAGGTTTTTGAGAAACTTGAGAAGCCAGGGGAAGAAAGCTCTAATGAATGGAATAATGCGGGAACAGGACACTCTGCACTATGCGAACTAAATTATACCGTGGAAAAACCGGATGGTTCACTCGATATTAGTAAAGCGATTAAAGTGAATGAACAGTTCCAACTATCCAGACAGTTTTGGTCTTATTTGGTTAATCGTAATCTGATCCGTCATCCACAAGACTTTATCATGCCATTGCCTCATATGAGTTACGTACATGGGGAGGAAAATGTAAACTTTTTGAAAAAACGTTTTGAAGCCCTTTCCAACAATCCTTTGTTTCAAGGGATGGAATTTTCCGACGACCCTAAAAAGTTAGCAGAATGGGTTCCACTTATGTTGAAGGATCGCAATTTAAATGAGCCTATAGCTGCAACAAAAATTGATTCTGGAACAGATGTTAATTTTGGCGCTTTAACGCGTATGCTGTTTGACCACTTACAAAGTCATGATGTCGAGATCAACTATAAACATAGTGTGAATAACATCAAACGTACGAGTGACGGGCGCTGGGAATTAAAAGTAAAAAATCTTGACAGTGGTTCTGTCGAACATCATACGGCGAAATTCGTCTTTATCGGAGGCGGGGGTGGAAGCTTACATTTACTGCAAAAATCCGGTATTCCCGAAGGAAAGCATATTGGCGGGTTCCCAGTAAGCGGGCTATTTATGGTGTGTAATAATCCTGAAGTTGCAGAGCAACACCATGCAAAAGTATATGGGAAAGCATCGGTTGGGGCTCCCCCAATGTCGGTTCCACACCTAGACACAAGGTATATTGACAGCAAAAAATCGTTGCTATTTGGACCATTTGCTGGATTCTCACCGAAGTTCCTTAAAACAGGGTCTATCTTTGACTTGATCACGTCCGTGAAACCGCATAATGTCATAACAATGTTGGCAGCAGGCGTTAAGGAGCTGTCCTTGACAAAATACTTGATCCAACAACTGATGTTATCGAAAGAACAACGTATGGAAGAGTTACGCGCGTTTATTCCGAATGCCAACAGTGAGGATTGGGATTTAGTTGTGGCTGGCCAACGTGTCCAAGTGATTAAAGATACGACTACTGGTGGAAAAGGAACATTGCAATTTGGTACTGAAGTGGTAAATGCCGAAGATGGCTCTATTGCTGCTTTGCTCGGTGCTTCTCCAGGTGCATCTACCGCTGTTCACGTTATGCTTGACGTTATAAAAAGATGCTTCCCAGAACATTTAAAAGAGTGGGAACCAAAAATTAAAGAAATGATTCCATCCTATGGCGTATCATTAGCGGACAACCCAGAACTTTTCCACGAAATTCATACTTCCACAGCGCAGGCGCTTGGTTTAAGTGAAGACTCGGAAAACCAACTCCATTCTGCGGCTGAAGAAACAAGAGTATTAGAAAAAGTCTAGGAAAATATATAAATAAAGAACCTTTAATCATAAATTGGATTGAAGGTTCTTTTCTATTATTCTTCTCCTAACCTCCTCATCTCGTTCATGATAGCCAAAATGAAGAAAACCAAGCACAAATAGCGAGGCTTGTATGTAAGGCATTGCTTTTGCAAATAATAAATCATATCATGGCTTTTTAAAAAAAATGGTCATGTATCAACTATTTGCAAGCGGACTAGAACCCATGTAACATCAAGATAAGTACACTTGGAGCATAACAAAGGGGAGAGAATGTATATGACACTTGTTAATAAGCAAATTATTTTAGCTGAAAGACCAAAAGGGATGCCAGATCAGAACACTTTTCGTTTTGTTAAACAGGATGTTGGAGAACTGAAAGAGGGCCAAGTGCTTGTTCGAACTTTGTATGTTTCTGTTGATCCTTATATGAGGGGGAGAATGGAGGATACCGAATCCTATGTAGAACCTTATAAGGTCAATGAAGTGATCGAAGGGGGAGCGATTGGAGAGGTGATTGATTCCAAGTCCGATCGTTTTCAGCAAGGAGACGTGGTCATCGGAATGTTTGGTTGGCAAGAGTATTATATTGCCAATGAAAAAGAGCTAAGAAAAATTGATCCATCCCTTGCACCTATATCCACTCATTTAGGAATATTAGGAATGACGGGCTTAACAGCCTACTTTGGTTTGCTTGATATTGGCCAACCAAAGGAGGGGGAAACGGTTGTTATTTCCGGAGCGGCTGGTGCAGTTGGTTCTGTTGTTGGACAAATTGCCAAAATAAAAGGAGCGCGTGTCGTCGGGATCGCAGGTTCTGATGAAAAAATTCAATATTTGCAAGAGGAATTACAATTTGATGAAGGAATCAATTATCGTTCTACCAAAAATATGGAAGAGGCCTTAAAAGAGGCGTGTCCAGACGGGATTGATGTGTACTTTGATAACGTTGGAGGAGAGATTTCAGATGCAGTCTTTACTCAGTTAAATCGATATGCACGCATTCCTGTTTGTGGAGCGATTTCTTCTTATAATCTGGAGAAGACCGATCTTGGACCTCGCGTACAAGCTACTCTAATTAAAAAAAGTGCACTAATGCAAGGCTTCACCGTAGGGAATTATGCCAATCGTTTCAACGAAGGCGCAATGCAGCTCGGCCAATGGTTGCAGGAAGGGAAATTAACGTATCGGGAAACCATTAAAGAAGGCTTTGAGAATATCCCAAATGCGTTCCTTGATTTGTTTAAGGGAAATAATGTCGGGAAATTGCTTGTCAAAGTAGCCGATCGTCAATACCAGAATTGAATCGGCGTGTCTCTCGCAGCCTTTCTAACTAAAAAGGTCAACAGCTTAATCTTTAAGCGTTGACCTTTTTGTTCATAATAAGAGGCTCCTTAGGTGAATATTATGAATCCTCAAAGAAGAAATCCCATCTTCTTTGCTTCAAAGGTGAGTTCTTCACGGAATTTGGGATGGGCGATATCAATTAGTAACTTTGTTCTTTCAAAAATGGTTTTTCCTTTTAATTGGGCAATTCCATATTCTGTTACGACATAATCAACATCGTTTTTTGAAGTCGTTACAACAGAACCAGGAGCCAAGGTCGGTCGGATTCTGGAAATGGTGTCGTTTTTGGCTGTTGCATATAAACAGATAAAGCCTTTGCCGTTCTTTGCAAAACGGACACCGGCCCCAAAGTCAGCTTGCCCGCCAGTGGAACTATAGTATTTACCAGAGACCGTTTCAGATGCACATTGACCATAGAAATCGACCTCCGTTGACGCATTGATCGCCACCATATTGTCTTCTTGGGCAATAATGCGTGGGTCATTGACTTGATCAACAGGTAACATTTTAATGCTGTGATTATGGTCCATGAAATCATAGAGTTTTTTTGAGCCTAAAGCAAAAGTCGCGACCATCTTCTCTTTATGTGTCTTTTTTTCAGTCCCAGTGATGACCCCGTGTTGAACTAAATCATAAATGCCATCTGTAAGCATTTCCGTATGGATTCCTAGGTTGTGATGATGACGTAATAATTTGACGACTGCGTTCGGAATCCCACCAATGCCTACTTGTAAAGTAGACCCATCTTCAATTCTCTCTGCAATATAAGTTGCAATTTTTTGATCAATATCCCTCACGGGGATTTCCGGCAACTCGTGCAATGGTTGATTATGATGAACGAAACCTTCCACTTGTGAAATATGAATTTTGTTTTCTCCTACAGATCGAGGTACATATTCATTTACTTGGATAACAAACGGGGCCTTGCCAATAAAATGGGCCGTATAATCTGCTTCTGTGCCTAAAGAAAAATAACCGTCCTCATCCATAGGGGATGTTTGGCAAACAATCACAGGATTTTTCGTGACACTAGTTAGTAATTGCGGCATTTGATGAAAGTGATTAGGCATCAAATCACATTTCCCGCTTAAAAAAGCCTTCCTTGCAAACCCGCTCATAAAATAAGAAATATAACGGATATTTGGGTGTTCTCCCTGGATGTATTTCCGATCTTTCATTTCTAAAATCTGATGTATTTTTAAACTTGAAAAGGCATTTGGATTCTTGTCAATCGCAGATAAAATATAATCAGGCTCGCCATTCCCCATAGCGACAATCACATCACGATGTTTAGATAAAATAGATAATAATTCAGTTAAATCCTTTTCTTTGATGGTCATGCCCAACTGTCCTCCTACGTTGATTATACTAGGAATATACCAACTATTAGGACCTGGTGTCAATTTAAGGGAGACAGTCCCTTTAAATAAATGTCATTAAAGAGGAGGCAATGGGCTTGGTTTTCACATATTATCCCACACAGGCGAGGATAGACCAACCATGTTAGTTTCCAAAAGAGAGGCTTGACCCCCATGCTTTATCACAATGGGGGTCAAGCCCTGTATTAAATGGATGCTTCGTAAATAGATTGAACGGCTTTCCTGAGAGTAGAGTTAAATTCTTCATCTGTTTGGTCGTTTCTCAAATCTTGACTGAGGGCGCGAGAGAAACTGGCGATGAGACCTTGATTTTCTTTTAGCTTCGCATTGGCTTCATCAGCAGAGTAACCACCAGAGAGGGCTACGACACGAACGACCTTTGGATGATCGATTAGTTCCTTATACAAGTTGGCTTTTGTAGGAATCGTGATTTTGAGCATGACATTCTCATCTTCACTTAAGTTATTGAGATGGTTTAGTAGTTCTGTTTTTAATAAGTCTTCGCATTTTTCTTTTTCTGAGCTATGAATATCGACTTCTGGTTCGATAATAGGAACAAGCCCAGCTGCAATGATTTGCTTGCCGATTTCAAATTGCTGACGGACCACAGCTTTAATGCCTTCTACATTCGCCTCTTTAATAACCGAGCGCATTTTTGTCCCAAAAATATGACGTTCGTTCGCACGGTTTAGTAGTTCTCCAAGGCCTGGGTTCGGCTTCATCAGCTGGACACCATTCGCTTCTTGGTCAAGTCCTTTATCCACTTTTAGAAAAGGAACGATGCCTTTCTTTTCGGCCAAATAATCGGCGGTGTACATCCCTTCAATTTTGCTGTCCATTGTTTGTTCAAAAAGAATCGCACCTAAAATATACTTTGAATTAAAAGCGGGTGACGTTATAATTCTCGTCCGCATTTTGTGGACTAACTCAAACATTTCATCTTCTGTTGAATAGGCATCTTCTGAGATCCCATAAGCGGCTAGTGCCTTAGGTGTACTGCCTCCACTTTGGTCCAGTGCTGCGATAAAACCTTTCCCATTTTTGACTTTCTCAAACTGACTTTGGTTCATCATAACCACTCCTTCATCCAAATAGTGTCGTCTTCTATCCCAGAATTTAATCTTCCTAACAACATTTTAGCACTATTAAAAGGATGGTCATACTCATATGCATGGGGAAGTGCTGCTAATATACTGCTTTGGCCTTCCTTAAATTGAATATGATTTCAATAGAAGATCTAAAAGTGAGAGTTTAAAAATAGAGGAGGTGTGGAAGAAGTTAGAGAAGAAAATCCACAAAAGGATGGAATGATGCTATGAATTAGCAGGGAAGAATAGGGTTTTTAAATCATTTCGTTTTTAAGTTAAAAAAGCCTGCTGTAAAAAGGAATAATTCCTTTACAGCAGGCTTTTATACTCCATTAATTCCGAACAAGATAATCAAATGCACCTAAGGATGCCGTCGCACCGGATCCCATGGAAATAATGATTTGTTTATATGGGGCAGTGGTACAGTCGCCTGCGGCAAATACGCCAGGTACGTTCGTTGCTCCACGATTGTCGACAACGATCTCCCCAAACTTATTGCGCTCAACAGCATCGCCGAGCCAATCTGTATTCGGTACAAGACCAATCTGAACAAATACGCCGGATAATTCAATATGTTGTTCTGTTCCTGTGTCACGTTCAATGTAAGTAATTCCGTTCACACTGTCTGTCCCGGTAATTTCTTTTGTTTGAACATTCTTCAGAACTGTTACGTTTGGAAGGCTGTAAAGACGATCTTGAAGGACGGAATCAGCTTTCAGTTCAGGCATAAATTCAAGAACTGTGACATGTTTCACAATGCCGGCAAGGTCAATGGCAGCTTCAATACCGGAATTACCACCGCCAATAACGGCTACGTGTTTGCCTTCAAACAATGGGCCATCACAGTGAGGGCAGTATGCGACACCTTTGTTTTTGAATTCAGCTTCACCAGGTACGCCAATATTACGCCAGCGAGCACCTGTTGAAAGGATGACGGTTTTACTTTTTAGAACAGCACCGTTTTCCAATTCGATTTCGATATGGTCTTTCTTTTCTAACCGTTTTGCACGCTGTAAATTCATCACATCGATGTTGTATTCCTTTACGTGCTCTTCAAGATTCGCTGCAAGTTTTGGACCTTCTGTATGCTTCACACTAATAAAGTTTTCAATGGATGCTGTATCTAAGATCTGACCGCCAAAGCGCTCAGCAACAATCCCAGTACGGATACCTTTACGTGCCGCATAGACAGCCGCGCTTGCACCTGCTGGTCCGCCTCCTACTACAAGCACATCAAACGGCTCTTTATCAGCGAATTCTGATGCATCAGGTGCACTTCCTAGCTTTGCAAGAATCTCTTCAAGTGTCATACGACCGTTACCAAATGGCTCCCCATTAAGGTATACGGTAGGTACCGCCATGATGTTTTTGCTTTCCACTTCTTCTTTGTAAGCTGCGCCATCAATCATTGTATGGGAAATACCAGGGTTCAGAACACTCATCGTATTCAATGCCTGTACAACATCAGGACAATTTTGACAGCTTAAACTAACGTAAGTCTCAAAGTGGTAGGTTTCTTGAATCATTTGCACTTGATCGATGACTTTTTGATCGACCTTTGGTGCTCTCCCACTTACTTGAAGTAGAGCGAGTACAAGGGAAGTGAATTCATGTCCAAGTGGAACACCCGCAAAAGTGATCCCAGTCTCTTCACCAATACGATTGACACTAAAGCTCGGTGTTCTCTCAAGCTCAGCGTGTTCTACCTTAATGTGAGCAGACATCGTCGCTAGCTCATCGACTAGATCTAGCATCTCGCGGGAAACTTGATCCGTTCCCGCGCTCACTTTTAGTAACACATCGCCCTCTAACATTTGAAGATATTGGGCTAATTGTGCTTTGATATTTTCATCTAGTTGCATGATTGAGCACTCCTTAGATCTTACCTACAAGATCAAGACTTGGTTTTAGTGTTTCAGAACCTTCTTGCCATTTTGCTGGGCACACTTCACCAGGATTGTTGCGCACGTATTGAGCTGCTTTAATCTTGTTAACAAGTGTGCTTGCATCACGGCCGATGCCATCTGCATTAATTTCAGCAGCTTGTACGACGCCATCTGGATCGATAATGAATGTACCACGTTGAGCAAGCCCAGCTTCTTCATCCAATACATCGAAGTTGCGAGAAATTGTTTGTGAAGGGTCACCGATCATAATGTATTCAAGTTTGCTGATCGCATCTGAATGATCATGCCAAGCTTTATGTGTAAAGTGTGTATCAGTTGATACGGAATATACTTCCACACCAAGTTCTTTCAGTTCTGCATAATGGTTTTGCAAATCCTCAAGTTCAGTTGGGCAAACGAATGTAAAGTCTGCTGGGTAAAAGCAAACAATGCTCCATTGACCTTTTAGACTCTCATCCGTAATATCGATAAACTCTCCGTTCCCGCTGTTATAAGCTGATGCTTTGAATGGTTGTACTTCTTTTCCAATTAAAGACATATGCTATTCCTCCTAGTGTATTTTTATATTTTATAAGCTAACAATAATAATTCTAATACAACAGTTATTATCATATAAAAACTATCTTTTGTCAAATTTAATACTTGCTTTAGAATTTTTATCTTAGATAGTATTTGTAGATCAATAAAAAATTCACTTGGCTTGTCCTTGGCTCTATCAATTAGAGAAAAGGGATCGATTGAACTAAGTTAGAAGTTAGAATTTATATTCTCAATTAACAATGATGATTCTCGATCATTTCATGACTTCGGCTGCTTGACTGCTCGATAAACTCACCTTAAAAAATATCATGAAAAAGGTAGAGATACTCCTATGGATATAGTAAGGTCTATCTTATAATAGTAGGAAGTAGTTTGATATAAAAGTGCGTGTGCAAAAAGGGGTCTAGTCATCTTGTATATCACATAAATACAGAGGGATATGCATCGGAATTCATGGATGGCTATATTTTCGCACATTTTATGGTATGATCATACATACCTAAGTGTAGCATGTAAAAATGAAGAAATGAAGGTGACGATATGGATGAGGTGGAAGGTAAGGTAACGCATAGACCAACAAGGGAAAAAGAACAGCTGGTGAATCGTTTAAAGCGGATTGAGGGGCAAGTTCGTGGGATTCAAAATATGATTGAAAATGATCGCTATTGTGTGGATATCCTTACACAAATTTCTGCAATTAATGCCGCTATGAATAAGGTTGGCCTTCATTTGTTAGAAAGGCATACTCAACATTGTGTGTCAGATGCGATAAAGGATGGGAATGAAGAAGAAGCGATACAGGAGTTAATGGATGTGTTTAAACGGTTTACAAAGTCTTCTTAAAAACCGGTCATGTAATGGCTGGTTTTTAATTTGATGTTTATATACCTTGAGTGGGTATGTGGGTAAACAAAGACTTTGAATATTCGATTATACAAAAAGTTTTACCATCCATTTTTTCAGGGTATCTTGAACCTCAAAAAAGATCGTGTCTCTTCTACTAATTCAAGTTATCATAGAGAAGAAAGTATGGAAAGGAAAGTTTCGTGATGAATAAAATACATAATAAAATATGGATGCCGCTTTTGCTTTTATTTGTTCTCATAGTCGGTGGTTGCGGTAAAGAGACAAAACCGGATAATGAAAAAGTTCACGTAGAGAAAAATCCAATTGTGACGATCGAAATGGAAGACGGGGGAACGATTAAAGTAGAGCTAGATCCGAATGTAGCCCCTAATACAGTTGCAAACTTTGTTTCTCTTGTAGAGGACCAGTTTTATGATGGCCTCATTTTTCATCGTGTGATCCCTGGGTTTATGATTCAAGGTGGTGACCCTAATGGAAATGGTACAGGTGGACCTGACTATAGTATTGCCGGAGAATTTTCTTCTAATGGTGTTGAAAATAATCTAAAACATGAACGGGGTGTGATCTCAATGGCTCGGACTCAAGACCCTGATTCTGCTGGTTCCCAATTTTTTATTATGGTTGATGATGCTACTCATCTTGATGGGAAATATGCCGCATTTGGAAAAGTAATGGAGGGAATGGAGATTGTGGATCAAATTATCAGCGCGGAACGGGATTCGGCAGACAAGCCATTGGCTGACCAAACGATGAAAAAAGTAACGGTTGACACGTTTGGTGTCACTTACCCAGAAGTGAAAAAAACTCAATGATACGGGACCAATTGCAGGTTGGTTAAAGCGGCGTGGCGATTATTGTCACGTCCTTTTTGACTGTGGGAGATGTATTTATTATAAATAGAAAATAAAATGTCTAATTGAAATTATACCTGAATAAGCTAGATGATGTGGTACTTGATCCATCTCATATACTGGTCTCGGTAAAGAATATTCGAATTCTTCAAAGGAATTATTGCACTTATATAGAATAATAATGTATGACTTTAAAAATTTCGAAAGCCGTAGGAAAAGAAAGGCGGATACAATGGAAGATCTTAAACGAGGAGATATAAAAAGCTTCCTGGAGACGGTCTACATAGAAACAGGTGAGAGGAAAACCTTGGCAACATTTGACCAAGTGATCGAGGCACCTAATTGGACGCGAGATGGAAAACTTATTTATAACAGTGGTGGGCATCTGTATTCATTTGATCTTGAAATGAATGAAAGCACTTTCCTAGACTCCGGGTTTGCTACCTCTTGTAATAACGATCATGTTTTATCCCCGGATGAAACGTATATTGGGATTAGTCATCATACTCATGAAGATCGGCAATCGCGTATTTATATTTTGCCAAGAGAAGGCGGACATCCGATTCTGATTACTCCGTTGGGACCTTCTTATTTACACGGATGGTCTCCTGATGGCAGGGAGTTGGCTTACTGTGCTGAGCGAAACGGGCAATATAATATTTATACCATTCCGGCAATCGGAGGAGTGGAAAAGCAATTGACTCATACTCCAGGATTAGATGATGGTCCTGAATACTCACCAGATGGCCGCCATATTTGGTTCAATTCAACACGCACAGGCCTAATGCAACTATGGCGAATGAATCCAGATGGTCGGGAACAAACACAAATGACCTTTGAAGACAGTCATAATTGGTTCCCTCATGTGTCCCCTGATGGGCAGCATGTTGTGTATATCGCCTATCAGAAAGGAGATGTGGCACCTGATGATCATCCCCCAAATAAAGATGTTGAACTGCGATTAATGCCAAGTTGTGGTGGTGAATCACGTGTGCTCGTAAAGCTATTTGGAGGCCAAGGGACGATCAATGTAAATTCTTGGTCACCGGATAGCAAGCAACTGGCCTTTGTACGGTATGAGTTTTGTTAAAAAGTACGTTCTGCTACTAATGGAGAATTAACCTAGGACTTTTGAAAAATAGATGAATAGAATGGGCCTCTAGCAGCTCATTCCGTGTGAGGTGTATGATTGAAAAGTATATGAATACATTACCTGAAGAGTTGAAAACCCTATTGTCTCAAACCAGTATAGTAGAAGCGGAAATCCTAGATTGGGTGATTTGTGATCGGGGGATAGATGGCGGTTTTGTCGATACCTATTTACTTCTGACAAAGGATTCACTTTATCGATTATCCAATGCCAATGAAAAGCAAAAGGAAAAGGTTTTTAAAGGATTTCGTGTAATCGATCAAAAAGAGAAGAACCCGATCCCTAATGAAATAAACAAAATTCACCTCGATCAATTTAAGATAGAAGAAATTGAAAGTATCCATACCGTAAATTTAATCGCCTCTGGCCTCATCGTCATTAAGGCCCCTGAGGAAAGAGCGATTGCGGCTGTCACAAATGGGCATATAGCTACTGCGGCAAAATTTGCTACAACGTTCATGAAAATAAAGGATGGGGAACCGATCGATCCGCACGAGGAGGAGGATAAAAGTATAAAATCCTGCCCAACATGCGGGATGATATACCCTGAAGAGGGGCGCCAAATCTGTCCTAAATGCATGAAGAAAGGGGCTATATTTATAAGACTATTGGGATTTACAACTCGTCATAGATGGTCGATTTTCTTCATTATATTATTTATGCTCCTTAACTCAGCAACAGGCCTTGTGATTCCCTATTTTCAGGGGACTGTCTTATTTGACCAAGCGTTAGGAGGAACGGGCGCGTTTGCGGGTAAAATTGGACTCGTTATTTTGTTAATTATCATTTTTCGAACGTTGTCATTATTGTTCGGAATCTTGTTTGGTGTGATTAATGCTCGTATGGCCGCCGATATTGTCTTCGACCTAAAGGCAAGCATATTTACCTCGATGCAACGATTGTCCTTATCATTTTTTCAGAAGAAGCAAACAGGTCAATTGATGACAAGAGTAAATGATGATGCGAATGAGCTACAGTTTTTCTTTGTCGATGGGATTCCCTATTTTATTGTGAACGCAATGAATATTATTGGGGTGACCACCATCCTACTTGTGATGGATTGGAAACTAACACTCGTTTGTTTAATTCCATTGCCATTTGTCGTTTTATTAATCCGCTCGGTTTTTCCAAAGTTATGGAGAATGTCCTGGAAAAGGCATAGGAAGGCGAGTGCGATGAATTCGATTATTAGTGATACGGTCCGTGGTGCGAGAATTGTGAAGGCGTTTGGAAAGGAAAAAGTGGAGATCGATCGCTTTCAAGGGGCGAATGTTTCTTTTTCCAATGCGGAACAGAACTTTAATAAAATGAGCAGTACGATTTTCCCCATCATTAATATGTTAACTCAGATTGGCGGCGTTTTAATTTGGGCCTTCGGTGGCTGGCGAGTGATGGGCGGAGGATTAACATTTGGAGAAATCATGACTTTCATTACGTATATTTACATGTTATTTGGTCCAATTCAATTTATGAACGATATTGCCGGTTGGTGGTCCTATTGCATGTCAGCGGCACAGCGGGTGTTTGAAATTCAAGATGCTGTTCCAGAAATAACCGAAAAGGAGGATGCTCTTCATTTAGAAAAGCTCTCAGGAGATATCGAGATTTCAAAGGTTAGCTTTTATTATGAAGCCAATAAGCCGATTTTGCGGGATGTCTCGTTACAGGCAAAACCGGGGCAAATGATTGGCATTGTGGGCCCTTCAGGCGCGGGTAAATCGACATTGGTAAACTTGATTTCACGAATCTATGAAGTGAATGAAGGGGAGATCAAACTAGATGGGATCAATGTAAAGGATCTAACTGCCGATACATTACGAAAACATATCGGCATTGTCTCGCAGGAAGTGTATGTTTTTATGGGAACAATTGCGGAAAACATTGCTTATGCGAATCCAGACTGTTCCCTTGAAGATATTATCCATGCAGCGAAAGTGGCGAATGCTCATGATTTTATTGCGAATTTACCGGACGGTTATGATACGGTCGTAGGAACAGGCGGGTATAATCTGTCGGGCGGTGAAAAGCAGCGGATCTCGATTGCCAGAGCGATTTTACATGATCCGCAAATCTTGATCCTAGATGAAGCCACGGCATCCCTAGATACAGAGACGGAATTACAAATTCAGGAGGCCCTAGAGTCATTGGCCAGAGGAAGGACCACCATCGCCATTGCCCATCGTTTATCAACATTGCGAAATGCGGATTATTTATATGTGATGGAAGATGGAAAGGTTGTTGAAGAAGGGACACATGAAGAACTCATGGACATCGATGCGATCTACGCTGGTATGGTGAAAAAGCATGAAGAAGCTTTAAAAATGAAAGAGGCGATTTAATTGGAAAGGCTCCATATAGATCATGGAAGTAAATCAGATCTAGCCGAAGCGGCGAAGATGAACTATTTAACGAAGGATAATGCGACGTTTGTGAAAAGTGCGGGCCATATGTTAACGGTTCATATAGATGGAAAAATATATCCTGCTGTCTATTTATATTGTTCCTTTCCTCATATGAATAACCGAATATATATTTCTGTCATAACAGATGAAAATGAAGAAATCGGCATCATTAAATCTTTAGATGAATTTCCTGATGAAATCGTACGCTTGCTCGAAGAACATATCAACTTACGTTATTTTGCTCCCGAAATTATAAAAGTAAATAAAATAACCGAGGAATTCGGCTATTCCTATTGGGAAACTGAAACCACTTCTGGAAGCTGCTATTTCACTGTTCGCATGGGGAAAGGCAATGTCACAGCCGTTACAGCCACTAAAGTATTAATCACCGACGTCGACGGAAACCGCTTTATCATAAAAGACCTCTCCGCCCTCACGGACAAAGAATACCGCATGGTCGAAATGTATATTACGTGAAAAGCGGAAGGCGGTTGTCCAGGGGCGACAAGTAAATGTTCTTGAACCAAAGAAGGGTGAACTTTTCCTTCGTTGGTTCAAGGTTATTTGACCTCGAGCCCCTACCGCCTGTAGCTAGACAAAGAAAAGCGGAAGCGCCCGTTTAGCGACGTACAAACTTTTTAGGGGCCTGACGAGATAAAGGAAACACGGTGAACCCAAAGGGTGAATCGATGTTGACTTATCGTAGGAGGGCACCGAAAGTTTGCTAGTCGCTGGGCGCTGTAGCTAGACAAAGAAAAGCGGAAGCGCCTGTTCAGCGGCGTACAAATTTGGATAAAAAGGGTTCAAAGGCTAAATACGCGCCTTCCTGGCGCAACGCCTTTGTGACCAACATCCTATTGGCCTAAGATAAAGGAAACACGAATATACTTTCTAATTTTAAAGGGAAGGCGATTATGAATTTAAATTATGAACTTTCAAATGAAGATCGATTAGCTGTTCAAAAGGTGATTGGGAAAACAATTCGATATTGTGTACCGGCTGATTTATCCCTGAGTGGCCGAAGAACTAAAGGTTATTTTGCGATTGGCCAGGAAAAATGGACCTATGTGGAAGCGGGAAAAGTACACGAAAGTGGTTTTATATCGGAAGCATATGACTATAAGGTTATCCCTCTAATTGGAAATGCTATTCTTGAAGCGACGGATGAACTGGGCAAGCGGATCATTGTAAGAGTTTCAATGGAGCATGTCGCCCGGCTCTCCTATATAGCGCAAATCTTAAACTATATGACGACGAATAGTGAAATTCGGATCTACAATGAGGAAGAAGAACGGGTATGTTCGAATTGCGGAAGTAGACTACTTCATGGAACACGGGCCTGTGCCAAATGTATGAATAAGACTGCGGTTTTGAAAAGATTATTAGGCGTGTCCAAATCTCATTGGCGTCTGCTCGTGTTGGGATTATTTATTTTACTTATCACTTCTGCTGTTGCCTTATCAGGTCCTTATTTCCAAAAGCTGCTTGTCAACTCATCGCTCCAGCCGCCAGCGGGGCAAAGTCCAAGCGTATCTATGTTCTTTGTGGCGATTGGCGGTATTCTATTTGCACTAGTTGCTGGGGAACTTCTAAATGTCGCGAAAGGTCGGGTGATGGCGACCGTTAGTTCCACGATTGCTGCAGATTTAAGAAAGATGGTCTATGAAAAAATCCAAAATCTTTCACTTGGATTTTTAACATCCCAGCGAGCGGGCGATTTGATGAACCGGGTATCATCTGATACGAATCGAATTAGACGGCTTATTCAAGAGGTCTTTACGACTGCCATCTATCAAGTAATCGTGCTTATCTCGGTGACGGTCTTATTATTCATGACAGACTGGCGCTTAGCGTTAATTGTGTTATTACCGGCACCGTTTGTCGCTTATTTACAATTTATGACTTGGCGTGTGATTGTAAGAAGACTTTTTCGTAAGCAGTGGAAGATCTTTGATCGGGCGAATTCCTATCTTCATGATGTGCTGAGCGGCATTAGAGTGGTGAAAACATTTGGAAAGGAACAACGGGAAATCAAACGGTTTAGACAGTATAATACGGAGTATGCGGTAGCGGCCTTTAAATCCGAAAAAGTATACAGTATTCTAACTCCGATCTCGACGTATCTTCTTCAAATTGGCACGTATTTTGTGTTATTGGTTGGGTGTAATATGATTCTAAAGGGTGACTTGAACCTGGGAGAGCTCGTCCAATTTACGGGATATGCGAGTATGATTTTTGGCCCTCTTGCCTGGCTCATGAATATGCCAAGATGGATTGCGAATGCCGCTATAGCGATTGATCGTATTTTTTCAGTGATCGATGAGGAACCAGAAGTCTTTGACAAGGAAACATCAATCCCGCATGCCATTCATGGGACGATTCAATTTCATGATGTAACATTTGGATATAAATCATATGAACCTGTTTTAAAAAATATTAATTTTACGATTAAACCGGGGGAAATGATTGGCCTTGTTGGCCATTCTGGTTCAGGGAAATCGACGCTTATTAATCTCGTGTCTCGCTTTTATGATGTAAATGAAGGGGAAATTTTAATAGATGGTCACGATATCAGGACGATTCAGCAGGAGGAGCTACGTTCACAAATTGGTGTGGTTCTACAAGAAACAATGCTCTTTAGAGGTTCGATTATGGAAAACATTCGTTATTCTAAACCCGATGCGACGATGGAAGAAGTGATTCAGGCAGCGAGAATTGCCAATGCCCATGAATTTATCATTAAGTTACCAGATGGGTATGATACAAGATTAGAAGAGAACGGTAATAATTTATCTGGAGGTGAGCGACAACGCATTACAATCGCCCGGGCTGTCCTCCATAACCCGCGCATCTTAATTTTGGATGAAGCAACAGCTTCCCTTGATATCGACACAGAATCAGAGATTCAAGAAGCCTTACAACGGATTACGAAAAATCGCACAACGATCGCCATTGCTCACAGGCTTTCCACGCTAAAGAATGCTGATCGACTCTTCGTTTTGAATAAAGGTGAGATTGCGGAAGTCGGAACTCATCAAGAACTCATGCAAAAACAGGGGATCTACTATGGATTAATTATGGCTCAACGGAATATGACGAAAACGAAGGCGAAGACGGGGTAATGTTTGTAGGCGTATTTTGTATGATAAAAAGAAATAAGGCGTATAAACGGCAGTGATCCTCTTAGAATCACTGCCATTTTTGCTTTTTAAAGTCGAAACTGAAGGATTCTATTAAATCTTGCTTTTCTCGGAAGAGGCTATCTAATCACAATACAGTTGTAGGATATACTGAAAACCCATATTCCGCGCTACACCTACCACGCAAAATTTTTTCTGAAAAGCCCACTGTCATAAAGGC
>NZ_VTQV01000089.1 GCF_008764245.1 Bacillus subtilis | reverse complement strand
TTTTTAGTAAAAAGAGGAAAGGCTGTCAGAAAGTCACTTTTTAATGACTTTCTGGACAGCCCCCTCCATTGCTTTAGTCAGTGGTGAAAAGTCAGCACCATAGATTTCTTCATAAACCCATTCATAGCCTATTTGACCCCAATTCGGGAATTGATCAGGTAACAATTTTATGAAAGTAGCTTCAACTTCTTTGAATTTCTTTTTCTTTTGGGTATTCGGATTATAGTGTTGAAAAACCCTATTAAATAAATTAATGTTCATAGCACTGTAAATCGTATAATTGGATCTACGCCAATATTCTGGACACAAAATAGATGGTGGATTGGACAGAGCTCCATTTCATAAGAGTGGGTTGGTCTATGTCGCTTGACATGGAGCCTCTATGGGCATGGGTGTCTTGCGAAGGGCGAAAGGGTCAAACAATCCTTTCGCAGGCGGACGAGCCTAACATGCCCCCCTCCATGTAAAGCGCCGTGCTCAGACATGATGCAGTGACTTAGCCGCCACCCGGATTTCATCTTCAACCTGTTGTGGGGTCTTATATTGAAGGCTGCCATGCATTCGCTTTCGATTATACCAGCCTTCAATGTATTGGAAGAGATGAATCTTTGCAGAGGCGTAATCCAGATAAGTTACGTGATGTATTTCTTCCTTCTTCAAAATAGCATGGAAGGATTCAATACAGGCGTTATCGTACGGGCAGCCCTTTCGACTGAATGATTGTCTGATCTTTTTTGACTCAGCCTCTTCCATGAAAGCCTCACTCGTATATTGGGAACCCAAGTCACTGTGCAGAATTAACTCCTCTGGTGGTAGATGCGTGGCATAGGCGTTATCCAATGCTTTAATCACCAGGTCTGTTGTCATTGTACAAGAAAAGGAATAGCCTACGATTTTCTTTGAATGCAGGTCCATCACAGAAGCAAGGTAGCACCAGCCATCCTTTAATGTATGGATATACGTAATATCGGCCACCCATTTTTCATTGATGGTGGTCGTAGAAAAGTCCCTGGCCAGGATATTCTCGCGTTCGATAACTGTTTCTTTGCTTGGTGTTGGCCGATATTTTTTAATGACGATGGAACGGATGCCCTCTTTTTTCATCAGTCTCTGTACACGTTTCAGACTTACTCTATATCCTTCCGCACAGAGATATTGGTGAATTTTTGGGGCTCCATAACGTCCTTTGCTTTCTTCGTGGATCTCTTTGATCCTTTTTGTCAGCTCCTTGTTTTCCCGCTCACGCTTGGATTCGGTTTCTTGGAGTGTTAGGTAGTAGGAGCTTCGCGGCAATTCCAAGACTTCGCACATAGTTTGGATGGGATGTTGGTCTTTATGTTGATCAATCACGGAAGCTACTGCAGATTGGCTTACCTTTTCGCGAATATGGCCATAGCCTTTTTTAAGATTTCATTTTCTTCCTGCAGCCGGCGAAGCTCCTTTTGAATCTTGGTATAGTCATCCGCCGTTGCCACGGTTCCATCTTCAAATTTGACGGGAGAAAACTTTTTGACCCAATTATAAATGGAGACATCAGATGCGCCATATTCGCTGGTTAATTGCTTGACTGGAGTGCCAGATTGATATAATTCCACAACCATCCTTTTGAAATCTTCATTAAATTTATTTTGGTTTTTATTATGGCCTTTCATTGGACACACCTCTTCTTAATCTTATTCCTCAAAAATTATGAAACTAACTAGGATGTGTCCATGAAACTATACTAGCATCATTCTGTATCCATCAAACTGATTAACCTTTAATGTAGTTTTCGTTTTGAACCTTTTAACTATCGAATCATAATTGTATTAATAATATTTACAAATTTAAAGAACCACGTCCAAGTTTTCACTTGGGCGTTTTTACGCTGGGCGAGAAATTCAGTTTTCCTTTCTACAACTCCGTTAAGTTCATTCCAATTCGACTTTTATAAAAAGAATACTTGATGGTTGACTCTCCTCTAAGAGGATAGTTTATAGTTCCTTTTGTAATAAATGAAGGAGGGAACAATATGTATGACCATTTTGAAATAGTTTTAAACGCTGTTAGCAAAACATTTGGCAAAAAAGCAGCCTTAAATAATGTGTCTCTTAAAGTGAAAAAAGGTTCTATCTTCGGACTAATTGGTCCAAATGGTGCAGGAAAATCTACTTTGACGAGTATATTAGCTACTTTATCCTTGCCAAATGAGGGTACTGTCAAAATTTCGGATTTAGACGTTGTTTCAAAGGTGAATGAGGTTCGAAAAAAAGTTGGAGTCACATTCCAACAAACAACTGTATTTTCGACTGGAACAGCTTGGGAAAACATATTGATTGCAGGAAAAATGTATGGCATCAGAACTTCAAAAATAATGGAGCGAGGAGAACACCTGTTAAAGGAATTTGATTTGTTCCAAGTATCCAACGATTTGGTTGGTACTTACTCAGGTGGAATGAAAAGAAAATTGGATATTGCAATAAGTTTGCTTCATAAACCTGAAGTTCTTTTACTGGATGAACCTACAGCTGGATTAGACCCAGAGTCAAGAATTACCTTTTGGAAAATAATTACAAAAATTTCTCAAGATGAAGGAACGACAATTTTTGTAACAACACACTATTTAGAGGAAATTCATCACCTAGCAACTGAAATTGCATTGATCAACAATGGAAAGATACTTGATATTGGGACGCCAAAAGAATTGATCAATAAACTTGCGGCTGATCAAATTGAAATCCACTATCACAAATTAGATTTGGCCAGCATTTATAAAATCGAAGAATATATTTCTGACCTAAAAGAGGTCGTTAGCCACGAAATAAAACCAACAGCATTAACAATTATAACGAGTCATGGACAACAAATATTATCTGAATTATTGAGATACTTAATTCAAAGTAATGTCGAAATTGAATTTAGTGAACTGAAACAGGCAACGTTAAATGACGTTTATTTAATAAACTTTAATGAGAAAGGAGCAGAACAATGAATAACATAACATTCGTTTTGTTATTATCAAAAAAGAGGCTAACACCGCTAATTAAAAATCCAATAGCAATTATCATTTCAATGTTCCAACCATTGATTTTCCTAGTGCTGTTTGGAACGATATTTTCAAGCATATCTTCCGTTAGTGGATTTGAAGAATCCAATTATGTATCGTATATTTTACCGGGAATTCTGATCATGAATGCTTTATTTGGCGGAATATATTTAGGAATGAGTACTTTAGATGATATGAGAGAAGGAATATTTAACCGATATTTAATCGCCCCGAAGAATAACTTAATTTTCATCATTGGTGATTTAGTCTACATTTTCACTTTTCAATTGATCCAATCCACTTTGCTAGTGATTATTGGCTATTTTATGGGATTCAGACTTCCAATGGGAATCGTTTCACCAATTCTTTTTCTTGCTACACCAGCATTATTTTCGTGTCTAATCGGATCTATTTCAATTGGAATTGCCGTTCTAACCAAAAAGCACTCAACGATGATCACTGTCATGCAGTTTTTCTCTTTCCCATTGATTTTTTTGTCTTCTGCCTTTATGCCAAGCAATTTATTACCAAAGTATATAAGTATCCTCTCAAAAGTAAATCCAGTTGACTGGGTAGTTAGAGCATCACAATCTACTTTCAACCATTCTCCCGCAATTAACTACTATTTACTGATTGTTTCATGTCTTGTTATGGCTGTTTTCTTTTGTAAATTCACGTATGATGTTCAAAGAAAATAGTGAAATAAATGTGTTGACTCTTACCTTAGAGGATACTTTAGTATAAAGAGCATTGAAAGGAGGAGAAGAAATGTATACCGTTCATGAAGTTGCAAAACTAGCTCATACCACAGTAAAGACATTACACCATTACCACAAAATAGGTCTTTTGATTCCGGAGCAGACGACAGAAGCCGGATATCGCCTATATGGAAAAAAAGATTTAGAACGATTACAGCAAATACTTTTTTATAAAGAGTTGGATTTTCCTCTCAAGGAAATAAAACAATTATTAGATGGTGAAATCAACAGGGAAAATACGTTGATTCAACAAAAATATTTACTAGAACAAAAAATTGATCGATTTAAAGGACTAATCAGGACGATCAATTCCTCTATTAAAAATACCAAAGAAGGAGTCGATATAGATATGGAAACCATGTTTAAAGGTTTTGAAACTGAAGACGAATGGCAAGAAGCCTTAAAAGACCAAAACGAACATTTGAAAGAAGAATATGATTTTGACTTAAATCAGACAATTGATGTAGAATCGATGAACGACTCTGCCATGGAAGCACAGTCATTTAATGAAGATATGATTCATTTCTTACAAGAAGGTTTCTCTCCAAATGATTCAAAAGTTTTGGATCGTGTAAAAGAACATTTATCCTTTTTAGAAAAAAAAGGTCATCCATCAACGCCGCAAGACTTTCTAAATCAGACTGAGTTTTTCATCGTTGACGACTTTCATAGAAATATGCTTGAGCAATGGCAAGTGGGTTACACTTACTTTCTAAATAAAGTAGCAGCTAGTTATATGGCAAATATTAAATAGAACCAATACCAAATAATATAAATAATAATGGTATCCTTTTTTAAAATGTTTGATTCCCTTCCACCTAGTTGACCAAAGATATGAAATCAAAGGGCTGTTTCGGCAGCTCTTTTTGAATTTCTTTCTATTCATATTGGTAAAAATGAAGTGTCCTGAAAGGAAAGTAAAATGTTAACAAATATGATTAATCTACCAAACTTAAAGATTCTCGATATGAAGGAGAGTGAATATGATTATAGATTCCTAGTAGAGTCTACTACTCCATCTCCATCACATTGTCCTAAATGTGGGGCAATTCCTAACCTGTACAAACATGGTAAAAAGGAACAACTATTCTTTTTGATCTACCGATGCACACTAAACGTGTAGGGTTAATTATCAAACGGCAGCGTTATAAGTGCCGTGAATGCAATGAAACATTTTTTGAAGATTTACCAGATATGGATGTCAAACGTTCTGTTACTAATAGACTTTTAATTTGGATTCAAGAAACCAGTCTTGAAAAGACATTTACCAGTGTTGCAGACGAAATAGGCGTTGACGAAAAAACTGTACGAAATATCTTTAATGATTATGTAGCTGAGCTTGAAGCTCAAACAGATTTTAGAACTCCTAAATGGCTTGGTATAGATGAAGTCCATTTACTCAAAAACTATCGTTGTGTCATCACAGACGTTGAAAACAAGTCTGTAATTGACATTTTACGAAAACGTAATAAAGATACGGTTATCAGTCACCTTTCAAATCTCCAAGATATTGATAAAATTGAACTCGTAGCAATGGATATGTGGAATCCATATAAAAGTGCTGTTAATACGGTGATACCACATGCAAAAATCGTAATTGATAAGTTCCATGTTGTTAAATTAGCCAATGAAGCGTTAGAAAAAATACGAAAAGCTAACCGTCAAAATGTGTCAGCCAAAGAACGCAGACAACTTATGAGAGATCGTTATGTTCTTCTTACAAGACGAGATGATTTAAATGATTTCGATGATCAAATAAAGTTGCAAGTATGGACTGATAAGTTCCCTTTACTTGGTCAAGCATACGAACTTAAAGAGCAGTTCTTTGACATTTATGAAGCTAAATCAATTAAGGAAGGCTACAAACTGTACCAAAACTGGCTTTCAAATGTTCCTAAAGAGTTAATGACTTATTTTGAAGACCTGATTAAGTCTATGAATAATTGGGAAGAAGAGATATTCAACTATTTCAATTCTCCCATTACAAACGCCTATACGGAGTCCTTGAATCGTTTGATTAAGACAATGAACCATATTGGCCGTGGTTATTCTTTTGAAGCTCTTAGAGCAAAAATATTGTTTACACAAGGTTATCGTAAAGTAAAAAAGAAAAAGAAATTCAAAGAAGTTGAAGCTACTTTCGGAAAATTGTTACCTGATCAATTCCCAAATTGGGGTCAAATAGGCTATGAATGGGTCTATGAAGAAATCTATGGTGCTGACTTTTCCACACTAACTAAAGCAATGGAGGAGGGTTATTTTTAACCCTCTTTCTACACTATTTTCCGATTACCCCAAATTTCAAGTAATGTAACATGTACTTTGCAAGTGTTATGATTGCAAAAATCAACATTAAAATTATTGTGGTGGAAGCGCCTGGTGGTGTACCCAATTAATAAGAAGTGACTAAACCACTTAACATGCCGACAAGTGCAATGACCATTCCATTTAATATGACACCGTAGAAGCTTTTGCTTAAACGAAGCGATATAGCTGCAGGTAAAATGATAATGGCTGAGACAAGTAAAGCCCCGACAATCGGCATTATTACTGCTATTGTGACCCCTGTTAACACATTAAACAAAATCGACATCGTTTTAATAGGCAGGCCAGCTGTAAAAGCTGTTTCCTCATCAAATGTAAGAACATACATAGGTTTTCGATATATTAAATATAATAATCCGATAATTATCGTTAATCCTAGTAACATCCATATTTGTTCTTTGTGAATAGTAACAATAGAACCGAATAGAAATTGCGTTACACTTAATGTAATTCCACCAGCACTTATTTCCATCAGGACAAGCGCTACTGCCATTCCGACAGACATTAATATGGCAATCGAAATTTCAGAATATGTGCGATAAATTTGACGCAAAAATGCAAGCAGAGTTGCGATAATGATTACCACGAGAATATTGGTCCATGTCGGATTGATGCCAATTAACAGACCAAGCGCTACCCCAGATAACGAGACATGGGATAAAGTATCTGCCATTAGTGATTGCCTACGCAATACCAAAAACAATCCTAATATTGGAGTGATTAATGAGATTAAAAATGAAGCTTGGAAAGCTCTTTGCATCAATCCATAGAAAAACATCTCCAAGGTGAGTCCTCCTTCCGTATCAACTCAATGTGTTTATTAGCGTAGTGACGAATCTCTTCATGATCGTGTGTAACCATTAAGATACCCTTGTCATGCTCTGTACTATTGTGCTTCAATAATTTATAAAATTCATTACGTGAACGTACATCCATTCCAATTGTAGGTTCATCTAATATAAACAAATCTGGATCTGTTGAGAACACACGAGCAATTGATATCCGCTGCTTTTGTCCACCTGATAATTCCCCTATCTTTTTATGACGCATCTCCCACATTCCCACTGATTCAAGGGAACGACGAACATGCCCTTTATCTTCTTTATCTAACCTTTTAACCATTTGCCTCTTTGAAAACGCCCTGACTGCACCAGTTCTAGTACAGTGCTCGGGAGATAGATGAGCTTGTTCAGCAATGTCTTTGATCGTGATGTCATCCAGCAGATGGGCTTCCATGTATTCGATTGTCTTTTGTAACCCATATTCCGCGCTACACCTACCACGCAAAATTTTTTCTGAAAAGCCCACTGTCATAAA
>NZ_VTQV01000088.1 GCF_008764245.1 Bacillus subtilis | reverse complement strand
GGAGGCGGTAAGTGGCATGCATTTTTAAATGCCATTTCATACATTTTTTACTTGCCAAATACAATAGTGTAAAATAAACAATAAATAGCTACTGGAATAAATTTGTGCATGAAGGGAGGTTTTAAAAGAATGAATGGAGATCATATTTTATTAGTTGATGATGAAAGAGGATTATTGAAAATGGTGAATTCTTTACTGCAAAAAGAAGGGTTTACAAATGTATATACTGCAACGACAGGTACTGAAGCACTTCGATGGGTAAAAACCGAAAGAATAGATTTGATTGTACTAGATATTATGTTACCCGATATGAATGGTTTTGATTTATGTAGGCAAATTCGCCAAGAAACGAAAGCACCGATTATTTTTCTCACTGCACGTACGAGTGATTTGGACAAAATCACTGGTTTAACAATCGGTGGTGACGATTATATGTCAAAGCCATTTAATCCCCTCGAATTACTAGCAAGAATAAAAGCACAGTTACGGCGAACGACTTATTTTCAGTTGGAAAAAACGGAAAAAAATAATGCTTATCATTTTGGGCGCTTCTCTTTATACGTAAATGAAGGAACACTTCTTGTAAAAGGTCGCCAAGTAAAGTGTCCATTAAAAGAGTTTGAGTTATTGAAGTTTTTTTGTGAAAATCCAAATCATGTGTTCTCTACACAAACCTTATATGAAAAAGTTTGGGGCGAAGATAGTTGTGGAGATGAACGAACAGTAATGGTTCACATTAGTAGATTGAGGGAAAAAATTGAAGAGGACCCCCAGGATCCTCAACTGTTAGTCAATGTTCGGGGGCTCGGTTACAAGCTTGTCTCCATGTAAAGAATTGCTTCTTCGTCTCTCATGTACGACAAGTAAAGTATTTGAGAGCTAAGAAGATCGAAAGTGTCCAATCGAGAATAGAAATTATAAAAGAATAAAATAACTGTATCAGTCTGTTCGACCCTCATCCTTTTCTATAAAAGAAAAATAGTTGTTTAGTAGAAAGGAAGATATATTTTTGCGCATATATAGAAGGTTTATGTTTCATTATATATCTAGTTTTGTTTTCATATTTTTCTTTTCCATCTTAGCCATGCTCATTTTATCTCCAGTAGTCTCTTCTTTTACGATGCATGCATTACATTTAGATGTTTCTGACCATCAATTGCTGTATATGTTGTTATTTGCTGGACCACCTGTCATTACTTTTCTCCTTACAAATCTTGTCTATGCGCGTAGAATGGGGAAGCGTCTTTATTATTTCTTTGATTGGATTGATCAATTAGTCAAGGGAAACTACGAAGTGAAACCGATAGAAAAAAGTAAGACAGGTATGTTTTCTTTTCTACGCTTGTTTCAAGAACTTGATGGACAAATGTCTGAACTTACAAACACCTTAAAAAGAAGTGAACAAGAACGAAAAGAGCTTGAAGATATGCGTCGGCATTGGACTGCTGGGGTGACCCATGACTTAAAAACACCGTTATCTTATATACAAGGTTATTCTGCCATGTTATTATCTGAAAAATACGAGTGGTCAAGGGAAGAAAGACAAGCGTTTTTGAAGATCATTCATGATAAAGCTTTGCATATGAAAGAACTCATTAATGATTTAAACATAGCTTATCAATTTGAAGATGAGCGCATTCAAATCGTCAAGCAAAACGATGACCTTATTTTTTTATTAAAAAATATTATTGCTGATATGAAAAAGGAACCAAGATTAGCTCATGGAAAAATAAAATTGAAAGCTCCTGAAGCAGGATTGTATTTTCATTTCGATAAAAAACTGTTAAAGCGGGCCTTATTTAATTTACTTAGCAATGCGGTATTACATAATCCGAAAGGAACAATTGTCACTGTAAAAGTAAGCAGTGATGCGGATGATGTGATCATTAAAATTCAAGATAATGGGGTCGGCCTAGCAGAGAAAGATGTGAAACAAATATTTTCCCGATATTATCGCGGGACTACTACTGATGTAACCGAAGGAACTGGTTTAGGTCTCTCCATTGCTAAACAGTTTATTGAACTTCATCATGGAAACATCGCAGTTTCCAGTAAATTAGGCAAAGGAACGCTCTTTGTTATTACATTACCCTGTAAGTAATAAAAGTTTAACTTCTGTTTACATACTGTTGTCATTCGTTTTAAGTTCACTTGCTATGATCAGATTGAGGTGATTGTAGTGAGTGAACTTATTGTTTCTACAAACCAATTATCAAAAAAATATAAAGATGTATTTTCCGTAAAAAATTTAAATATGGAGGTACATCACGGTGAAATTTATGGATTTCTTGGTCCAAACGGTGCAGGAAAAACAACGACGATTCGGATGTTGCTAGGCTTAATTAGACCTAGCAAAGGAAAGGTAAGTATCTTTAATAAAGATTTGCAGAAGAATCGATTCACTATTTTAAAGGAAGTAGGCTCTCTTGTTGAATCACCATCCTATTATGGAAAATTGACAGCAGCGGAAAATATAGAAATTGTGCGAAGTCTGCTCGACGCGGATAAAAAAAGTGTTGATGATGTATTAAAAATTGTTCGATTACATCAAGTGAAAGACCGGCTTGTAAAAGATTATTCTCTAGGGATGAAACAACGGTTAGGCATTGCGATGGCGCTCCTAGGAAATCCTCAATTATTAGTTTTAGACGAGCCAACAAACGGTTTAGATCCTGCTGGTATTCAAGAGATGAGAGAGCTAATTAAGCAGTTATCACGAGAAAGAGAGATGACCGTGCTTATCTCCAGTCATTTATTGAGTGAAATTGACCAAATGGCTACAGAAGTAGGAATTATTAATAAAGGAGAACTAATATTCCAAGATAAAATGGATGTTCTTCGTGAAAAAAGTAGTGATTCCATTTTAATACGTGTGAATGAACCATTGAAAGCTCAGACGATTTTAAAGAAGGAAGGAATTATAAGTCATATGGAAAAAGCGAAACAAATGCTGACACTTTCCACCCATATGAAAGATGAAGAAATTGCTTATATCAATGATCTTTTAGTTCGTCATCATATTTCTGTTTATCGAATAGAGGAAAAAAAGAAATCGTTAGAGGAAATATTTTTACAGTTTACAAGGAGTGAGGAGAGTTGATGATCGCACCGGTTTTAAGGGTTGACTATATGAAAAGAAGCAAGGTGAATATTGTTGTTTCGCTCATCATTCCTCTTCTTTCTTTAATGATTGTCGGCATGGCTTTTGCAAATGGTGCATTAGGTGATGATATTGAAGCGACATGGGAAACGTTTTTAGTACAAGTAAATATGGTTCTCTTATTTTTAGTACCCTTAGGAATCACCATTATTGCTAGTCAATTAGTGAATATAGAGCATCAATCAAATGGTTGGAAACTATTATTGGCTATGCCGTTAAAGAAAGAACATGTTTATCTAACCAAGCTTATTTATGTTACTCTTTATTCTTTATTATCAAGCATCATCCTATTAATCGGAATATGGAGTGTAGGTATTCTTTTAGGGTTGCATGAACATGATGGAGTGCCATGGATGCTCATTGTAAAACAATCTTTCTATCCTTATATTGCTTCTTTTTCTATTATGTCTTTTCAAGTATTTTTATCAATATTTATTAAAAACCAAGCTTTTCCTATTGCTATTGGTGTGCTAACATCCATTTTTACTTATTCTCTCATGATCTTTCCAACTTCAGTTGGCAATTGGTTATTTTGGACATATCCAACACTAGCAAGTCCGTTAAAACCTTTATTTAAGGATGATGCATTTCACGGTGTGATAAAAACAACAAACGGAGAGTTCTATCTTTTATTAAGTCTTATTGTCGGTTTTTTCATTACATTTATTGGAACAAGTATCTTTGTTCGAAAAGATACGAAATAATGGAGGGGTGTGATATTAATGCTCACTTTATATAAAAATGAATGGTTAAAAATACGTCGTCAGCATATTTGGCTTCTTATATTCTTTATTCCTGTTTTAGGTGCTTGCGTAGGTACATTTAGCTTTTATTCTTCTTATGATTTACTCACTGCAGGGAACAAAAATGAATGGTACCAGTTATGGACGCAAATGACATTTTTTTATGGGCTACTTCTGTATCCTATTTTAACAGGTGTATATGCTGCTTTTATTTGTCGAAATGAGCATCTTCATGGTGGATGGAAGCATATATTGGCTTTGCCTGTTTCACGTATAAAGTTACTTTTAGCAAAATTACTATTGCTCTTAACGCTTTTATTTTTTACTCAAGCGATCATTGTTATTTTGATCATTATTATTGGATCTCTGTTTCACTTTGAAGCACAGCTCCCACTTGCTTTTTTTAGTAAAGCCTTTATTGCTGGTTGGTTTGCTACATTTCCATTAGCTGTAATTCAGCTTTGGATCTCATTCACAACGAAAAGCTTCTCTATTCCATTAGGAGTAAACATACTTTTCACATTCGGGTCATTAGCAGCAATGGTAATAGGAGTAGAAGTTATCTACCCATGGGCATTACCGTCAATTGCAATGGCTGCACCTGGAGAAGGAAAAGCAATACAAAGTTCGCTGTTCTTCACCATCATCGTTGGCTATGTCCTATTAACATTGCTCATCAGTTCATGGCGTTTTCAAAGGAAGGATATTACATTTTAGTTTGTAACGCCATTAAAATTAGAGGGAGAGATGCAATATGAAAAAGGTATCCTATTATACCCTTTTCTTGCTCTTTTTCATTACTTGTATTTTCGGTATATATTTTGCAATACCTAAATTTCAACAAGTTCAGAGCTTAATGGATAGCTCTGGATTTATCAAATTGTTGACTATTTTTTATTTCATCAGTTTTCTAATGAATACCATACTTATATTTATTTTTGTTCTAATTAAACATGCTCTTGGAAAAGGAAGAATAAAATATAAATCCTTATGCTTCGTATTATACGTATTTATTATCGGACCAATCTTTGCTTTTAGCTTATTTTCTATCATTAGTTATGGTGTCTCGACTTATATTTTTACATGAAAAGAAGAAAAAGTATTTAACTTAGAAAATGATATAATTAGGAACTTTGTCTTGATTAAGCAGTTAGATAGGAGGAATGTCTACTATAAAAGCTTTAGGTATTGAAGATGACATTTACAAAAAGTGGAATAGAATATTTGGGAAACAAATTGAATCGACTAAAAACCAAGAAGTTTTTAAAATGAAGGTAGATATTATTACAGATACTCTATCATTTGTTACGCCTTTGGTCGTTATATGTATTGGAGGTATACAAATGATGAAAGGAGAGATGACACTTGGAAGTTTGTTTGCATTTCAAACTCTTGCAATGTCATTTCTTTCTCCATTAAATTCTTTAGCTAACCTAATAAGTGACATTGTTTCAATCGAGACATTATTAGATAGAATTTATGATGTTTTAAAGACGAAACCAGAACAAAGTAATGGGTCGCATGAGATGCGTCGGTTAAATGATAGCATAGAACTTAAGAATGTTTCTTTTAGATATAATGAGTATGGGGAAGAAGTTATTAAAAACGTATCTTTAAAAATAGAAGTTGGCCAAAAGTTGGCTATTGTTGGAAAATCAGGTTCAGGCAAAAGTACGCTGGCGTCACTAATAGTAGGTCTGTATACTCCAACAAAGGGGAAAATTTTGTTTGATGGCCATAATTATACTGAAATAGAAAAGAAATCTTTTAGAAGACAAGTAGGGGTTGTATTACAAGAAAATTTTTTATTTAATAAAACAGTTTATGAAAATATAGTAGTACATAACCCTGAAGTTAATATCAATGATGTTATTTATGCAGCTAAACTCGCTGAAATCCATGATGAGATAACTTCTATTCCCATGGGTTATGAGACCATTGTTTCTGAGACAGGGGCCAATTTTTCTGGAGGTCAAAAACAAAGAATTGCTTTAGCAAGGGCTCTTGTTGGAAAACCTTCAATTATATTACTTGATGAAGCAACTAGTGCATTAGATTCTGTTACAGAGCAAAAAATTGAAAATAATCTCCAAAATATAAACAGTACACGTATTGTTATCGCGCATCGACTAAGTACTATACAGAATGCAGATATAATTATTGTGATGGATCAAGGTAAAGTTGTTGCAAAAGGAACACATGAAGAACTAATGTTGAATTCAAATTATTACCGAGATTTGTATAAAAGTCGTGTATTTGAAAAAAAAGTTGCTACTATATCTGAATGATGCAATGAGTCCAAGTGTTCCAGAGTCAATTGATAGCAAATAATACTATTGCCAAAGGGGAAACAAAGCGCATTCTTCCTATTATACGTATAATAGGAAGAATGCGCTGAAACTCTATGATTTTTGAAGTGCTTTTTTGCTTGATAAGCTTTCCGCATGTTCCAATTTCCGATTACGTATACGAAACACCTGGTCACATAAAAGGTCAATATCTTCCTTATTGTGACTTGTAAGAATAATCGTTTTTCCCTCTTGTTTGAACTGCAGCAGGTTCCGGATGTTTTGCACACTATCAATATCCAATGCATTGAAAGGCTCATCGAGAATCAGCACGTCTTGGTTCTCCATGATCGCTTGTGCTAATGAGAGCTTTTGTTTCATACCTAATGAATAATGTTTCACTTTTTGGGTAGAATTGGGATTCAACCCAACGAGTGTCATCGCTTGTCTGATTTCCTCATCTGAAATAAGCTGTTGGATGTCCGCCAATCGTTTTAGATTGTCATAGCCAGTTTTGCTGGCGATGTAGCCAGGGCGGTCAATGATAATACCGAAGTTTTTCGGAAAATTTGTCTGCTTATCACGATAAGCAGGAGCAATGATAATCTCCCCTTCATCAGGTAGGATGAAACCGCAAATCATTTTAAATAAAACGGACTTGCCCGCTCCATTTTCACCGATAATTCCGTAGATCTTGCCTTTTTCAAACAGTACATTAATATTTTCAAATAGTGAATTACCTAAAATGATTTACTCACATTTTTCACTTCAATCAGTGCCATAGGTTTCAGACTCCTTTAATAGAATAAAATTTCTCGTTTCCTAAATAGGTAAAAGATCACGCCGATTTCAATGAGAAGATACATAACAAGAATGATCGTGATATGAAAGACTTCATGTCCATTTCCGGTGACGTAGCCTAAGCTGTTTAACCCTGCAGGTAAAAATTGATAAAGATTGATTGCCGGTAATCCAGCGAACGTCAGCACCTCTAAGGATGAGACCGTATATCGCGTCTTTCCATATCCATGTCACAATAAACATAATCAATAAGTAGTTGAGTACCTGTAAAAACCCATTGATGAAAAATTGATAAAGCAGATAGGGCAATGGCCTCACCATTTCCAATGTAGTATGTAGTTCAAAGGTTTGACCCTTCATTACCCCCGTTGCAATCGTGACACAAAATAGGAATAGAAGTAAGACGATCAAACCAATAACTGCTTGCTTCATAAGTTGACTGAACCAACGGTATAAGGACTTATAACGAATCATTAGATAATAAATGTATTTGGCAAGTGTAAAATGTATGAAACGGCAGCCCTTTTTGTAAACCACTTGCCAACCTCTAATTTTTCATCATCATAGACTC
>NZ_VTQV01000087.1 GCF_008764245.1 Bacillus subtilis | reverse complement strand
TTAAACAGATCGAAATGGCGCGTTCCTATTTTGTTCGCCCACAAACATTTTACTCATACTATCCTGTCGTTCTGAATGTTATTTATAGTTTTAGCATAGAGAAAAGAATGTATTCTGGATAAAAGTTTTCGATCTATTTGGAAAGGATTGTTTTCGAGTGACGAATTCCGAAAAAGATCATGTAACTTGGTACCGTTTCATTCGTAAATACACAGCACCATCTAAAACAATTTTCATAACCACTAAAACTACCATGGTAAGCACGATATTTTGGACAAAAGAATGAAGCATAAACTCTTGTTTATTACTCATTAAAGATAAAAAATCCTCGATACGATAGTTATTGATAGGAAACAAGTTTAATAGCTTATATATGATACCCCTTTTAATGAGTTGAGTGAATGCTTTTGGCAAAAGGAATAATCCTAATGCGATGGTTAAAGCACTAAACGGTGAACGAGTGATAGAGGATACATATAATGTGATCCCTACAATCGAGAGCAAACCAATAAATTGAAGAGCCTCAGCTATCAAGAACACTTGTAAATGATTGATTTCATCTGGAAAACGAAACAACTCTAATGAAAAATTTGTTTGAATACTCGTATCCCAACCAGTAAAGCCACTATTATACACATAGAAAGCTCCCAGTGAAATAACTTGAATCAAGAGAAAAACAAAAATGGAAATCAGCGTTGCTGCCATGATTTTTGCGATGATTAATTTATTTCTGCCAAACCTAGTAGACAATAATAGCTGATTCATATTTCTCAATGTTTCGCTGGAGAAAACAAGAGAACAGATTAAAATAGTTACAATACTAGTAAGAATGAATAATTGACCCATTACTTTAAAAAGGTCGTACCATGTGACGTAGCTACCAATCTTTAAAGGTGTTTCGAATTGGGCAAACCCTATTTCTTTGATCGTTTTAGGGTTGATTTGATCAATTGTCATTTTTTCACCTTGCTCCATGGCGTTATTCATTTTTAAATAAATATCTTCATCTTTTGGAAAAAATGTATCGGCTATTTCATAAGAGAACATATCAAAAGTTCTATTGTTCACATCAATACTTTGATATCGATCGATATAATCTGCAAGGATCTCCCTTACGTTTTGATCTGTAAATTCTCCAGTACTTTTTTCAACGACCTGATGATAAAGTTTAAGACCTTCTCCTTGCTTGGTGTTGACTTGTGAATAATGAAAACCAATGAACAATATACCTGCCAAAACAAATGCTGATACGATCAGCGCGCCCATAAACGTTTTGTTTTGGCATATTTTTTCCATTTCATATTTTACTATTGTTCTCATTTCTCAGTGTCCTCTCTGAAATAGTATAGATATAAATCTTCTAATGTTGGTTGTACTTGTTCGGCATTGTGGGTAGGTTTTTCCTTAGAAATGATTCTTAATACTGTCCCTGTTGCTTCGTGCTTCTGGTTGCTAATCACATGTTTGGCTACCACCTCATCCAGTCTATTTTTTTCAACGATAGACTCCCAAACATACCCTTGAATGGTATTAACCAGTTCAGAGGAAGCCCCTCTGTTTTCAAGTTTCCCTTGTTTCAAAACAAGGATTTCGTCTGCAATATATTCAACATCGGAAACGATATGAGTGGAAAGGATGACAATTTTATTTTCAGAGAAAGAACTAATTAAATTCCGAAAACGAACCCGTTCTTTTGGATCTAAACCAACTGTCGGTTCATCCAAGATTAATACTTCTGGATCATTGATCATGGCTTGGGCAATTCCTAATCGTTGTTTCATTCCACCAGAGTATTTTTTTATCTTTTTATGCTTCACATCTTCTAATCCGACTAGCTTTAACAGTTCGAGACATCTTTTTTTCGCAAATTTTTTTTTGATCCCTTTAAGAGCAGCGATATATAACATAAACTTCATCCCAGTGAAATCAGGATAATAACTGAAATCCTGTGGTAAAAAGCCTAATATGGAACGGAAAGCATTTGGATTGCTTTGTACATCGTCATGATTATATGTAATGGTGCCCGCAGTTTGTTTCATTACCCCACAGAGTATTCTAAATAAAGTCGTTTTTCCTGATCCATTTGCACCTAAAAGGCCGTAAACTCCTGGTTTCAAACGGAATGAAACATGATCAAGGACAACCGTATCGTCATATTTTTTTGTAATATTATGTAACTCTAATAGCATTAGCAAAACGCCTCCCATTTTTTAACTTTAAGCATATTCATGACAATCAATACTAAAAGGGCCATTGAAAAAATATATCCCGCTCCCCAATACTTCATCTCGATCTCATAAACATTGAAAAAGTTGGCTAAAAACATGCCACCCATAAGAATTAGTCCAGAACTTATCCAAAAAACAAAAGAAGAGAGCGTGTTTCTCCAAATCGTGAACAGAGAAAACAGCACAATACAAGTAATATTAAAGGGAACGAGTAAATATAAAATGACTTTCCAAAAGGAAATGGCCATCACACCTTGACAAAAAAAGGCGAGACAAGTAATGAATAATAAATCGGCTAATCCAAAAATCAGTAATTTTATTACAACATGCTGACGTAAATCATATTTAAGTGTTTGCTCTAATTCCCACATTCCAGATGTAAAACTACGAAATAATTCATCGACAAAGAAAATAACAGAGAAGATCACTGTCACTGTGAGACATTGCAAAATGAAGATGGCTGGGTCATCGTTCATCACTTTCGTAATCAAAAAAGTCGTCACGATAAGGAGAGCGAATTGAATCAGCCAAGTATGAAGTCTAGTGAATCGAATCGACAAACAAAAGAGGTCAAACAAGGAATATCTGCCAAGTTGATGTTGTATTATTTTTTGCTTTCCTAGGTTAATGACCGCTTGTCGCTGGATTTCATCGATTTTAACTTCATAGGTCTTCATTTTTTTGATCGTTTCATTATCCATTCATAAACTCCTCTCTATCCAATAATTTACTAAGCTTTTTGAGTCCTTGATGAATCCTAGATTGCGATGTAGGAACGCTTGTCCCAGTAATTTTGGCAATGTCTTTCACTTTTAAATCATAGTAATATTTCAAAATTAACGCTTCTCTTTGAATATCAGGAAGCGTGTTTAATGCGACTTGGATTTGGTTTGCACTTTCCTCCATCATTAAATTCTTCATAATGGTTTCAGTACCACTATTTATAACGTTCTCATCTAATTCAGACTGGTTGAATTTCTTTTTGTTATAGTAGTTGTTACACACATTAACAGTAATGGTGAATAAATAATTAAAGAACTTCCCCCTAAATTTATATGTATCGATGTTTTCAATGACTTTGAGAAAGATATCTTGGGTTAAATCTGCAGCTAAAACGCGATCACCCAAGCATCTTCGTACACAAAATGAATAGATTTGCTCATAGTACTTATTTACTAATTCTTCCCAAGCCTCCGTATCACCAGATTTAATTTTTCGAATTAAGCTATAGTCTTCGATCGTCCTCACCTATTCATAACAAAAATACTCCTCACTATAAATTAACAAAGTTCTATCAAAAATCATTTAAGTTTAGAGATAAAATTTCACTAAAAAAGAACTGTGACTTGAAAACGACCGAGAAATGAAATAGAGGTATTGCTTTTTACACAATACCTCTTTATTCAATACATATTCGATTTTAGTATAATTTCCACTTGACCGTAGGCTAGAAACACTGATTTTATCATGTTTCTCCACACCAGCATATCATAATTTTTTCCATCATTCTTTAGAACATAAATAATCTCGAAAAAATTAGAAAACCTCCAGTTTATTTACCGCAGCAACTAAAGCTTGGACAGATGCCTTCATAATATCTTGATTGATTCCTGCTCCCCAGTACATACGCCCTTGATGTGAAATTCCAATCTGCGCTGATGCCTCGGCGAGTGAACTTTTGCCCAGCGAATGCTGCTCATAAACTTCCAGATTATAATCAATTCCAAAATATGCTTGGAGTGCGTTGCTTACGGCATCCAAACTCCCTGTGCCTTTTCCATGTATCTCAATTTGTTGATTATCTTTAAGTAACGTTAACGTTACTTTCTGCTCCCCATTTTTGTTAAATTGATAGTCAACTACTTGAAATGATGGATAATAATCAACATAGTGGTCTATAAATACGCGATAGATTTCTTTGGCAGAAAGCTCTTTGTTTGTTTCATCTGATACTTTTTTAGTCAAATAGCCCATTTCTTCATTCATTTTATAAGGCAATTTGATCCCATAATTACTTTCAAGGATATAGCCAATCCCACCTTTTCCTGACTGACTATTAATCCGAATGACGTCGGTTTGATAATTTCTTCCCAAATCCGCCGGATCGACCGGAATATAAGGTACATCCCACTTCTCCAGCTTGTTTTCTCTTCTATATTTCATGCCCTTCGATATCGCGTCTTGATGTGAACCGGAAAATGCTGTAAAAACAAGATCTCCAGAATATGGTTGTCTTTCATGAACCGTCGTTCTTGTTAATCCTTCATATTTTTTACGGATCGCATCAAGGTTACTAAAATTCAATTCTGGATCATACCCTTGCGAATACATATTCATCGCTAATGTAATCAAATCCACATTTCCAGTGCGTTCGCCAATGCCAAATAACGTTCCTTCTACCCGTTCTGCTCCCGCTAATACACCAAACTCTGCATCACTAACTCCGCATCCACGATCATTATGCGGATGAATGGACAACGTAACAGCCTCTCGATACGACAGGTTTTTATGGATATACTCAATTTGACTTGCATAGATATGAGGCATCGCGTTCTCAACAGTTGTCGGAATATTAATAATTGCTTTATGTTCTGGTATCGGTTTCCAAATATCTAGTACACTATTACAAATATCCAACGCATACTCGACCTCTGTTCCAGGAAAACTTTCCGGGCTATATTGAAAATAAATATCGCCTCCTGTTTCTTCGGCTAGCTCTTTTACTAGAATTGCACCATCTACAGCAATTTGTTTAATCTCTTCTTTTGTTTTCTTAAATACTTGTCGACGTTGTGCTTCTGAGGTTGAATTATATAGATGAACAATGGCCTTAGGTGCACCTTGAATCGCTTCAAAAGTTCTGCGAATAATATGCTCTCTTGCCTGTGTAATAACCATAATCGTCACATCATCCGGAATCATATTGTTATCAATCAGGGTCCTCAATAGATTAAACTCTGTGTCAGAGGCAGCGGGAAAAGCGACTTCAATTTCTTTAAACCCGATATCAACTAACAGCTGAAACATCTCTAGCTTTTCTTCTAAATTCATCGGAATGGGTAAAGCTTGGTTTCCATCCCTCAAATCCACACTGCACCATATTGGCGCTTTTTCTACCGTTTCTTTCTTTACCCAATCATAAGAAAGTGTTGGAGGCAAATAATATTTTTTCTCGTATTTTTGATAATTAAACATGGTCAATTCCTCCCTAAAATTGAATATAAAAAAAGCCTTTCTTCTCCAGCAACTTGCTATGGAGACGAAAGACTGATCTTACGCGGTACCACCCCGATTTCATGATAATTAGACATTATCATGCACTTATTCAGATACAGGCATCTTTGCCTTATACCCTTCCCCTTGTAACGGTGAGTTTTCCGTTCTTAGCTACTCTCATTCCAAACTTACCGATTTGACTAAGTCAGCTCTAAGGCGAGTTCCCCGTTTTCCTTCTATTGCTTCACATCAACCAGCAACTTTCTGAAAGTCAGTCAACAGGTACTATTCCTTATCATCGCATGTTAATTTTTATTTGTATATCATCATAGCAGATTCATATAAAAAGGCAAAGGGGTAGAGATAATTTTATCAATTGATTTTTTACGTACTTTACATTGAGGTAGTGAATTTCAAAAAACCTTACCCCTCACGTTGCGTGATCGGATAAGATGAAGCTAACAAGTTGAAAGAGGTTCGAGCCCTTATGGACAAAGAAACCTTTTCATTTTCAAACATGGTAGACGTCTCTCAGGAAAGCCGGTAGACCATTCAGAAGTGAACAAATGCTGAATGCCAACAGCAAAAAGCCATTAGAAATCAGGTGCGATACCAATTTCTAATGGCTTTTTTAAAAGAAAGCATAAATATAGGCTAATGCTGGATCTAGCTCCAGCGCCCAGCCGGGAGAGGCTCGCAGGATGCGAGTCCATCGGCGTTGCGCCAGGACGGCGCGCCTTTCTCATGGTCTAGGAAATTATAAAATTCTCGACTTGTGGATAACTGTTTACGTTGCGGTTTGACATCCAGCTCCAGCGCCCAGCGACTAGCAAACTTTCGGTGCCTTCCTACGATAAGTCAACATCGATTCACCCTTCGGGTTCATCGTGTTTCCTTTATCTCGTCAGGCCCCTAAAAAGTTTGTACGTCGCTAAACGGGCGCTTGCGCTTTTGTTCTTCGCAATCGAGTCAGTGCCAATTCCATTAATCTTCCCCTATGTCCTTGTCTTGTTTTTTCGGCAGCCTACCTGCTCGCTTAACAGATTCTCTGAGCAAAAATTCAACGTGGCTATTGACACTGCGAAATTCATCTTTTGCCCATCGTTGCAATGTATCGTAGAGTTCGGGATCAATACGTAATGGAAAGTTTTTTTTCTTAGCCATCATAAGACCTACTTATTGGTAAAGTGATCCTGTATTAATAACGGGCTGAGTTCCCTGATCCGAAACAATCGCAACAAGTAAATTATTGATCAGTGATACTCTACGTTCATCGTCTAATTCAACAATATTATCTGTCTCTAGACGAGCAATCGCATCCTGTGCCATCCCAACAGCTCCTTGAACAATTTGCTCTCGTGCAGAGATAATTGCACTTGCTTGTTGACGTTGTAACATGGCTTGAGCAATCTCTGTAGAATAAGCTAAGTGTGTCAAGCGAGCTTCAATCACCTCAACGCCAGCAACCTTTAAACGTTCCTGAAGTTCTGTTGTCAATTCATCCGATACTTCATCTGCATTGCCACGTAGTGTTAGTTCATCATTGGTAAATGAGTCATATGGATAGGTAGTTGCCACTGCACGAATGGCTGTTTCGCTTTGAATTTCAACAAACTGTTCGTACTGATCAACATCAAAAACGGCTTTCGCTGCATCAACGACCTTAAATACAACCACTGCTGCAATTTCGATTGGGTTTCCGTTCACATCATTGACTTTTAATCGATTACTATTGAAGTTACGTACTCTTAAAGAAATCGTTCTGCGTACAGAGAATGGAACGGTTATTAGGATCCCTTCCTGCCGTACCGTCCCCATATACTTTCCTAAAAAAATAACTACAACAGATTGATTAGGTTGCACAATCGTAATCCCACTAATGAGAACAACAGCCATAATAATAAGCACAATTCCCAAAATAAGTTGTGATTGAAAAATACAAAACGCACCGATAGCAAGAAAAACAACAATCAAGCCAATCCCCAGTATTCCGCTTATGCTCCATGCCTTACGTTCCTCCACGAAATCACTCCTTCATATCTTAATCATATTATTATGATATCACTTTTATATTAAAATGTAAACTTCTGTAAGAAGAAATCAGTCGACATGCTTTATCAAATGTTTTTTCTTGCTAGTGCATTCTAATGTCCGCGTATGCTATTTTTCTAAATTTTTATATAGTTAGTTCATTCAATCTAAAATGTTTCAAAAAGGTTTGCATGATTGGCTGTATTAACAATCATTACCTTTTTGTTTACGAGTATGAATCATTCAAGTTTTATTTCTTTTTTTAAATCAAGGGGGATAAGCAATGACAGAACAAAATCGCTAGCGCGACTAAACCACGTCCCAAGTGAAGATTATTCACTTGGGATATTC
>NZ_VTQV01000086.1 GCF_008764245.1 Bacillus subtilis | reverse complement strand
GACGTGGGGGAATTCCTGCAAAAAAAGATTTTAGGCTTTTAAAGGGGCGCGGAATATGGGATATAAATAAGGTCTTTCCTTCAATTCCTTTCTAACAGAAAGTTGATTAAAAGCAAAAAGCGTTATTCCACTTGGAGTAACGCTTTTTTACTGAAAAGACTCTACACCATTTCATTCTTTAACAATTTCCTAATAGACAAACTTGCATCTTCTAAATACTCTTCTGGTGATTTACTACTGTTCTCTTTCCAATCTATTGAAGCTCCGTAAATCATCCAACTTAACATGGTAGAGTTCATTCTTAGCTTTTCAATACTTTCATCCTGATATTTCTTTAATAGAGATTGAAAAATAATCTGTTCAAGCTCCTTTTTTAATATGGCTTCGATATTCACGCTCATATCATGATAACTTCTTTGACAACGGGTTGATAGGCTTATATGGAATGTAGTAATAGATAAGAACAAACGTTTTAACATTTCCACGCTAAACTCTTCATTATTCGACAATTCCTTTAGTACATTCTCCAGTAAATCCTCTTTTATCACTTTTTCAAGCAAATCATATTTAGCGAGAAAGTGACGATAAAAGGTTGCCCGGTTAATCATGGCTCCTGTTGTAATATCACTAATCGTGATACTATTGAAATCCTTTTTTTCCAAGAGTTCTATAAAGGAATCAATAATAAACTTCCTTGTTCGAATTGAACGCAAATCCGTGTTTTCCTCCGTCATTAAAATACCTCCATTCCAGAATGATAAGACATTTTTCGTGATTTGTGGCTTATGCAACAAAGTGAAGATTTTGTTGCTTGAGGGGTGAACAGATCATATCTATAATTTGATTATACAACAAGTGTTGCGTATGCAATAGTTGTATAATCAATTCCCTTTTATTGTGGGAACAGGAATTTAGGAGGATTTTATAAATGAATTTATTAGTAGTTAAAGCAAATAATCGCCCAGAGGGTGTATCTAGTAAAATGTATGAAACCTTTATGGAGTCTATAAAAGATGCAAAAAATCTTAATGTGACTGTCTATGATGTTTTTGAAGAAGATATGCCTTACTTCGGGCAAGAATTATTTGATGCTTTCGGCAAATTACAAAGTGGCGAAGGACTATCAGAATTAGAACAACGTCTTCTAGCTGCGAAACAAAAAGCGAAAGATGTATTTGCTGCAGCTGATGTAGTCGTATTTGTTTTCCCATTGTGGAATTTGACTGTCCCTGCAAAACTTCACACATTTATCGACTATATTGATGAAGCGGGTTACACATTCAAATACGGTCCAGATGGTTCACCAGTCTACTTAATGCCAGAGAAAAGGATTATTCTAATGAATGCAAGAGGTGGGTATTATTCTTCACCGGAAATGCAGAAGATGGAACATGCAGTGAATTATATGAGAAGTATATTTGCTGGAATGTTTGGTATGCAAGTTACTGATGAGGTTGTTATTGAGGGACATAATGCAAGTCCTGATAAAGCAGATGAAATCATTGGAAATGGAATGCGTAAAGTAACTGAAACAGTAGAGAAATTGGTTTATCAATATGTTTAATCACACGGTGCAATAGATTCAAACAAGGAGGACTTGAAATGTCTAATGAATCAACATTTCATAGAGATATAAAAGATTTTTGGTATCCAACATATAATAAAAATGGTTATCCACATGTCCAACAAGGAGTTATTCTTAATCCTGAGAGGAATCAAGAATTTTCTCCCTTTATTCTTATGGCCGAAGACTGGTATAAGCATGGAGTCTTCGCCGATCATCCTCACCGAGGCTTTCAAACTGTAACCTATGTTGTTGATGGAAGGCTTGAACATATAGATAATGCGGGTGGCTATAGCCTTTTAAATGCTGGTGATGTTCAATATATGAATGCTGGATGGGCAGCTAGACATGCGGAAGAGGCTTATGATGATGACTTGATTCATACATTACAGGTATGGCTAAACCTTCCAAAAAGTTTGAAGCGTACAGAAACAGCTTATCAAAACATCTATGTTGAAGATGCTCCTGTAGTGAACTTTGAAGGTGGTTCCATTCGAGTTTATTCAGGTGATATTGCAGGGGTAAAAGGACCAATGAATAGTTTGGTACCTATTACAATGGCGGAAATTAGTCTTCGTGAAGGAACTGAGTTTACACATATTTTACCTGAGAATCATAATTCATTCTTGTACATGTTGGCAGGAGAGATGGAATTCGGAGAAAGTAAGACAAAGATAGGTAAAACAGGAGCAGCTACAATATCCTTTAATGAAGAAGGCTCCGAGTCTAACCAAAGTGAATTAAAAATAAAAGCAAAAACTCGTTCTAAAGTGTTGATATATTCAGGTGTTCCAATTCGGGAAGAAATTGCATTTGGTGGACCATTTGTAATGAATACGGCAGAAGAAATAAGGGAGGCATTTCGAGATCTTCAACGAGGAGTATTCGGACCACCTGCTGTAAAAAGGTAGGTGAAATTTTCATAGGAAAAGAAATGACAATGTTAACAACTATTATTCAAATAATATTAGCTTAAATGATTTTGATAGTAGCGTTGCCAAAAATTCAATCGTTATTCAATCTAAATCAATATAAATTCGGGGCGGATCCAATAGTGATCCAGCCCTTTTTTCTGGTATTCACAAGAAATAATAATTTCAAAGATTATTTCTTTAACAAATCCAATACTTTCTTAATAGTGGATTCCTTCTTGAGATTTTTTGAGGTGAATATATAAATATGGTGTGAGGGCATTTCAAATTCACTTTCTAGGAAATACAGCTTTTTATCATTAATAAATGGTTCGGCTATCATAGAAGGTAGTAAAGTAAAATAATCTTGTTCTTCTATCACACCCCGCCCCCTTATTAGCTTGTTTAGAAGGCTTAGGTGCTACTCAACGTGATGCCATTTACATTGGGGATTCAATTTATGATATGCAATGTGCAAAGAGTGCTGGAGTGAGATTTGCTCTTGCTTTATGGGGAGCTAAGACGGTAGAACGCTTTGAATCAGCAGACTATATATTAAAAGAGCCGAAAGATATTTTAACTTTATTATAAAATAATAAACTGTATGAATAAGAAAATAGTGATATTTAAATTCTATTGATTTGTTCGATTAAGGAGTTTTAAAAATTATTGATAAAGGGTGTGTAATTATCAAAGCGATTATTTTTGACTTTGATGGTACTCTTGCTGATACTTTGCCAATTTGTTTTTATGCGTTTCAAGCTGTATTTAAGGAATTTGACAACATTGAAGTTACTTCAGATGAGATTCAGGCTATGTTCGGTCCATCAGAGACTGGAATCATCAAAGAAAATCTAATAGATTCAAATTATGATCAAGCAATCGAATTATATTATGAAAAATATAGTGAAAAGCACCAAGAACTCGTTTCGGATAATGAGAAAATTAACAACTTACTTGTGAAATTAAAAAACGATAGTTATAAATTGGGCATTGTACCAGGAAAAGCAAGGAGAAGTCTGCTTATTTCTTTAGAATGCCTGAATATGAATGACTTATTTGATGTAATCATTACTGGTGATGATGTAGATACACCAAAGCCTCATCCAGAGGGAATAAATAAGGCATTGGAACATCTTAACATAAAAAACACAGAAGCTGTTTTTCTTGGAGATAGCGAAGCTGACATTCTGGTGGGTTTTCAAGCCAATGTACATACAATCGGGGTCCAATGGTTGCCAATTACCAGACATTAGAGTTTAGTGTTCAACCAGACCAAATGTTTAGTAGCGTAGACGAATTCATACAACACTTACAAACTATAGGCATGAACAACTGTGAAAGCAAATAAAATTATGAACAACATCTTTAATGGGATCTTCTTTCGCAATCGGAAAGATTGGACTTGAGTACGCTAACCGATCATGTTGGTTGCACTGCGATTCCTCTTGGCGGGGGTCTTAATGGCAATTTTCGTAAAATGTTTAAGGATCCCTCATCCAAAAAAGGGACAATGAGATAAATATTAAACAAAACAACAGCGATATATTTGCTGTTGTTTGTCAACTTTTGTTATTTAATCGAAAAACAAATTTTTAGTATCGATTTTAAAGCCTTCAAATAATTTAGAAGTCGCTTTCTCATTCTCGTTGACTAAATTAAATTGTACTTCTTCATTTTCATCAAGTGTATAAATCATTATGCGTTTTTCCATTGGATCAACAATCCAATATTCCTTAACTCCATATTCCATATAAAGATTTAGCTTTCTTACTAAGTCGTGAGATTTATTTGATGGACTTAATATTTCAATGATAAAACTTGGTGCTCCGACATATTCGTTTTCAGTGAAATTTTCAGGATTACATGTCACAAATAAGTCGGGGACAACCTTTTTATTTTTATTATTATCATTCTCGTTTAGTTCAAAAATGACATCCGTTGGTGCAGAAAACACTTCACAACCGCTATTTTTTAATACATTATGAAGTTCTCCGTGAAGAAAAGACGACATCCTTTGATGTTTTATGCTTGGAGACGGGGACATGTAAATAATTCCATCAATATATTCCAAAATTTTATCCGTTTGTTGTTGTTTCTCTACGAATTCTTCATAGGTGTTGAAATTTTTATCTGTTAAATTCAATTCAATCACCATCCTTATTTAAATTATAAGCGAATTCTTATTAAAAATAAAATTATACACCTATTAATTTTATTTGGGGGAATTACCAATCAGGACAGGTATAGGGGGTGCGATGGGGAATCCATCAGACGAGGCAAAGGCGATCGCTGATGAGGTCACTTTGAGTAGTAATAATGAGGATGATCTGAAACATATTTTGCTAAAGTATTTTGGGTAATCATGTAAATTGGTGTATAGTAAGGTAAAAACTTTCCTTTATATCTTAGCGACGGGAGGATGCTATGGAAAAGATAGAATATGAATGGATAAAACAAACACGTCAAATTTTATTAGATCAGTGCAGAGAATTGAATGAAGATGAATTTACTAAAGAGTTTGAATTTGGTTCTCAGAGCATTAGAGATTCTTTAGTTCATGTGGCAGGTTGCTATCATGCATGGTTAGGTTCTTTTGTGCTGTCGGAAACATCATCTCCATTATTAACGAAGGAAGTAATTAATAATATGAAGGTGGATGATATTCAACGCTATTTTAAACAAGCTGATGAATATGTAGAGAGTGTGTTTGAACAATTCAAAAACAAATTTGATGAGTTTATCGAAAAAGTGCCTTCTTGGAAAGCAGATAGTGGGTTTATGAGAAAAACACCCCATCAATTACTAATCCATTCAATTACTCATGAATCGCATCATAAAGGACAAATTGTAACAATGCTACGTCTACTTGGCCATATACCTAAAAATACAGACGTATTGGGGTTGCCTGAAAAGGAATTCGCTAAATAAAAATAAGAAATTTTCCGTAATAGGGCGGGCGATTGTGGCATAAAGATTAGATTTTTAAACGATTTTATTGTTACAGCCATTAGCTCCTCCCACACAACAACTCAACCTAAGCATTCGCTTTGAATGATTGTTGTGGGTTTTGTTCTTCTTTTAGTTCATTATTTTCATCCATGTACGTGTTGCTCAAAAGGCTCTTCAGTTGGATACATCTGGCCCACAGGGGTCCTATTTTGCTAGATTTTTTCTATCAGCCGCAATTGGGGGTTGTTCCATCCAAGCATTATTAATCAAAATGTTTGCCCCCTGATTGGCATACTTTCCTATTTCTGCCATTAATCGGGCATATTGAACACCTAAATCATGTCTTGGACTGATAGACATGGAGGATCCATATTGACCCATACCAGAAGCAATAAGTGTTGTAACGAGAAACATCATTAATTTATCCGAAAACGGTGCATTTGTTGAATTGGTTACTTCTGATGTCAAAATCCGGGACCCATCATTGATAAATTCCTTGTTTAAGATGGATGAGAAAATTTCAAGATGTTTTGTGGCAATATCCCGCCCTTTTTCAAAATACTTTCTAACCTCTTTTGACTGTGCAACTTGAGCGAATCCAGCAACAAGTGCCTGGCCAAGTGCATTCCGCCTTGTGTTTAATACAAGTGCTGTAATTTCAACACCCAATAAAGGTCTTTTTTCTCCAAAGAAGCCTGTTAAAAAGCTATCATCGGTAACAAAGTCGATGTGCTTCGGCTTTGGAATTTGAGGATAACGGATGTATAGACCTTTTGCCTTGACTGTATCCTTTGTTATTTTGTACATTCTCTGTGTTTCGTCTACAGCTTCTAAATAAAACTGAATGATATCATCCCGTTCAACTTGAGATGAGGCTAATCCGTAAATCGCCATGCTAAAGTTAGCTACATTTAACATCAAATCAAGATATATGCGATCAGAAAAAAGCCTTGGTGCTTCCAAATTAACATCCTGTTCTGTAAAACCTTGAGGAATTGGATAGTTTTCAGCATTAAATATATCCGTTATTTTCGTTTGATGTTCCTCTGATATTGCTAAAAATTGTTCTAGTATGGAACGGATTTGTCCATCCGTAACATGTGTTAAAAAATGGCGCAATCCACAAATCATCATAGTGTCATTTTGATAGGATGTCCAAAGGGCTGAAACCTCTGCCGCTGTTAATTCGTCTTGATAGGTGTCATTCGTTTCCAATATTAAAATCTCCATTTCCATTACAGTTTGAATATATTATTTAGCTTTCATCATAAAATATTCATCGCAAATGGCTGAACTGATGGAAAAGAGATTAAAAAGTCAATAAAGTTGCACCGTTTGAAAAAGGATAAAATAGAAAAAAACCGTTTTGATCAGTCTTTTTCCAAAACGGGTTCTTTCTATTTGCTGCAACATATGGGTCCAAATGATGCTTGTTCAAACAAAGCAAGGCTCTCTGCTTCAAAAAATAAAGAAAATGCAATCTTTCCCCTCATATTTCTTCCCTTTTTTCCGGTTATGTAGCTTTAGTCATATTATCATCGCTTTTTTCTTTTTTATCTTTCATACGTCTAAAGATCGTTGCCAGAATGGGACCTGAAATATTATGCCATACACTGAAGATTGCGCTTGGTACTGCTGCTAAAGGTGAAAAATGATCAGCTGCAAGGGCAACACCTAATCCAGAATTTTGCATACCAACTTCGATTGCGATTGCTTTTTTCTTTGGTAAATTCAGTTTAAATAATTTTCCAAATAGGTAACCTAAGAAATAACCAAGTGTGTTGTGCAAAATAACAACTGCAAAAATGAGCAAACCTGTTTCGGCGATTTTTGCTTGGCTTCCGGAAACAACTGCTGATACAATGGCTACGATGGCAATGACCGAAACCAACGGTAACACTTTCGCGCTTGCTTGTGCTTGTTTTTTAAATATTTTTTGGACGATTATCCCTAAGATAATTGGAATTAAGACAACTTGCACAATCGAAATGAATAAAGAGCTTGGGGTTATATCAACCCATTCACTGGCGAATAATAAAATAAGTACCGGTGTAACAAAGGGGGCTAGTATAGTTGTTATAGATGTAATCGTTACGGAAAGCGCAACATCCCCCTTAGATAAAAATGTCATGACATTCGACGAGGTTCCTCCTGGACAACATCCAACTAATATAACTCCGACTGCAACTTCCGGTGGTAAATGAAATCCTTTCGCCAAAAGATAAGCTAGAGTAGGCATAATAACAAATTGACCAATTACTCCAATGGCAACATCTTTTGGCCTCGTTAATACCCCTTTAAAATCATCTACAGTAATAGTTAAACCCATCCCAAACATAACAATACCTAATAAAATAGTAATATATTCGCCAATCCAAGAAAATGTATTTGGTGACAAAAAAGCGAATGCTGCAAAAATTAACACCCAAACAGCGAATGTGCTACTAACAAACTGACTGAAACGTTCTAAAGTTTTCATCTTTTCCCTCTTTTAAAATTAATTTATTCCGTTGAATTATATATTATAAACTGAAAGTGAACAATAGTGTGTTGATTTGAGTTTCCGCAAAATGCAGAGACGCAGGCTGAAAAACAAGAGTGTAATGTAGTCGCTGCGTTTTTAAGCCGTGTGATCGTTTAAAAAGGGATTTTTGCGATCACTGAACTAGAGCCTTGGG
>NZ_VTQV01000085.1 GCF_008764245.1 Bacillus subtilis | reverse complement strand
CGACTAAATTTTAGTCGGAAACACTTGACAAATTTATTTTTTGTTTATGCAACACTAATGATCCCCTATAAATATAAATGATATGAGGGAACTTTAATTAGTATGGATCTCTTGGTTCAAAGGCTATGAAAATCATGTTAATGACAAACCATGCCGGGATAAAAGAGTGAGTGGGGGATTTTCTTGATCATAATATGGATCTGTATCATCTTAATCACAGGGATTGGCTTAATTATTTACATGAAAAGAAATGCATCTGAAGATAATGTGCACACGAAAGTACTTTTCTTTGAAAAACTTCCTTATTCATTAGAAGGACAATCGATTTTTTTTATTTCTGATATTCACCGTAGGAAAATCTCAGCTAATTTACTAAAAGAACTAAAGCAAAAACCGGATTGGATTATCATTGGCGGTGATTTAGCTGAAAAAGGTGTTCCTTATTCAAGAATTGCTCATAATTTATCTATATTAAAAGAAATAGCGCCTCTTTATTTTGTCTGGGGAAATAATGATTATGAATTAAACGAAGAACAGTTACGTGAACTATTTGTTCGTTTCAATGTAAGGGAATTAAAAAATGAAGTTTATGAATTGCCAAATGAACAATGTGCTTTTATCGGTGTAGATGATGTGACAACACAGGAATTACCATCAGTTGAATCCATTCTAGAAAATGCGGATCCTACTAAGTTTCAAATTATGTTAAGTCATAATCCAGCCATTGTAGAAATGTTACCTGATGATCATAAAATCTCACTCATATTAAGCGGCCATACCCACGGGGGGCAAATTAGAATCCTTGGGTTAGGGCTATATAAAAGAGGAAGTATAAGTGTAAGAAATGGTTCACTTCTTCTAGTCAGCAATGGGTATGGAACCTCCTTATTACCTCTGCGCCTTGGCGCCAAACCCGAAACACATTTATTAATCTTAAAAAAAGGAACACCAAGTTTTAGTGGACGCAGCTAAATAGTCGCTTCCGCTTTTCTTTGTCTAGCTCCAGGCGTTAGGGGCTCGAGGTCAAATAACCCTAAACCCCGGAAGGGAAAAACCACCCTTCCGAGGTTTAGGAACATTTGCTTGTCGCCCCTGGCAAACGCCTTCCGCTTTTCTTTGTCTAGTTTCGGCTCCTAGCTGCTAACAAACTTTCGGTGCCCTCCTACGATAAGTCAACATCGGCTCATTCTTCGCCGTGTTTCCTTTATCTCGTCAGGCCCCTAAAAAGTTTGTGCGCAGCTAAACAGTCGCCTTCCGCTTTTCTTTGTCTAGCTTCAGGCGTTAGGGGCTCGAGGTCAAATAACCCTAAACCCCGGAAGGAAAAAACCCCCTTCCGAGGTTTAGGAACATTTGCTTGTCGCCCCTGGCAAACGCCTTCCGCTTTTCTTTCATGAACCATCTTTATGAAGTTACATACTATGAAGGGAAAGAGCAACTTCAGGGGGCGGTTTCGTGAAGCTGGAGCGCATAGCACTAAATCAAATTAAATATGCAATTTCATTTGATGAACTTTCCTTTAAGGGAATGACCGAAGAAGAAATGCTGGAAGAGCCATACGTATGGGACGCTTTATTTGATAGAATGCTTGATGAGGCATGCCGTATGTATGATTTAGAAAATTGTGAAGCAATGGCAGTTGAAATTTATTCAATGAACTCGAATGAGTTAGTTTTAATATTAACTTTAGGTGACGAGGATATGATCGATTCTCCAATAGGGATCCATGAACCAGACATTGACTTTGAAAAGGATTTTGTTATTTTCACTTTTGATACGATTGATGATTGTATTTCCTTATCAAAAAGATTGTCAGATATAGAGCAAATCCAAAGCATTAGCTCTTTGTATATATTTAAGAACCAATATTATTTAGTCATGATGAAAGGAAATATGAAGCAGGAGAGTTTACTAGCTTTAGGAGAAGAATATGGAGAAAGAAGTACCTATACTTGGGCCTATTTAGAAGAATATGGAACATCGATTATAGATAAAACAGCAATTCAGACCCTAATAGCTAACTTTTAAACAAATTCATTGCACTCATTTTTGAAATCTCCTATCATGTATAGGTAGGAGATTTCATTATTTAACCAATTATATACAATAAGGAAAACAGAGGAACTTAATATAGGAGAGTCTTAAAATGCAAAAAGAGGAATGTATTATTATAGGTGGCGGTCCTTGTGGATTAGCTGCTGCAATTGCTTTAAAAGCTATTGGGAAAAGCCCACTTGTGATTGAAAAGGGAAATATTGCGAATGCTTTATATCATTACCCAACCCATCAAACTTTTTTTAGTTCCAGTGAAAAACTGGCTATTGGGGACGTCCCATTCATCACAGTGGAGCGTAAGCCCAAGAGAAACCAAGCTCTTACATACTATCGTGAAGTAGTGAAACAAAAGGATTTAAGAATTAATCGCTATGAAACAGTGTTTAATGTCAAAAAGGAAAACGACATATTTAAGGTTGAAACCTCGAAGGATGTATATGAAGCGAAGTATATGATCATTGCTACTGGCTATTATGATCATCCCAATTATATGAATGTTCCCGGAGAGGAACTCGATAAAGTCCTTCACTACTTTAAAGAAGGGCACCCATACTTTGATATGGATGTCGTCGTGATTGGAGGAAAAAACTCCGCTGTAGATGCAGCGTTAGAGCTACATAATGCTGGAGCAAGAGTCACTAGTTTATACCGAGGAATGGATTATTCTACAAGTGTAAAACCATGGATATTACCAGAATATCAAGCTTTGGTCAAAAATGAAGAAATTAAATTAGAGTTTAATGCACATGTTTTAGAAATAACCCCTCATTCTGTTCGTTACCAAGTGGGAGATGAAGTGAAAGAAATAAAAAACGACTTTGTTTTTGCCATGACCGGTTATCATCCGGATCATCCTTTCATTAAAAAAATGGGAGTGGAAATCGATGATATCACTGGGAGGCCACAATTCAATCCGGAAACAATGGAAACGAATATCGAAAATTTATTCATTGCAGGGGTGATTGCAGCTGGAAATGAAGCAAATGAGATTTTTATTGAGAATGGGCGTTTACATGGAGGTCTCATTGCAAACTGTGTAAAATATAAATAATGATCATCATTATTTGATTCTGTCTTTTTGTAATTTGTACCCATATTTCATTGTCCCCATTAAACTTACTTTATGAATAACAAGCATGAGAATTCCGGCTATTAACGGATCAGATTTATTGTGGAGAGGTAGCAAAATATCGATTGCATCAGTAGTAGGTAAACAAAGGCTAGCAGTTAATTGTCCCAGAGGTAGATGACCTACTCCATTCCAAATCCCAGTTACAATAAAATATAAACATGCTGGCATGAGTAGGAGAGAGCTTTTATAAATAAAGCTCTTTTTTGGTTTCATTTGGTTAGCGGGAGGATAGACAATCGGACGCCACATATTTATCGATAGATAAAATAACAAGTGTATATAAATTTTATGAATCACAGAATATTGAGAAAAGGTTTGTAAGAGCATTTGAAAGTGATAAGCAAAGAATAGTACGGAAAAGGAATAGAGGGCTGGGATGGGGCTGATGAATAGACGTCTTATCCACCTCATCTTATTAATGTGATTTAAATAAGCGTATAATGTCGGAGGGATCCCCAATAACAGGAGAGGGGGGATAATAAAATAATGAATACTCATAAAAACCATATGTGAACTAAATAATAGGTGGCTTAGTATCGATAAAGGACTTTCTATAATTAAATAAGCTACACATAAACTGAAGAAGAAAATAAGGGGTTGTGGAGAATAGAGTTTCAAGTTGGTTCCTTGCTTGATAAGGGTCCCATAAAGTAGTGCAATGAAGACTAAGATCATGAAAAAGATACCACTCCACTCATCACTGACCAAAATATAAAAAGAAAACATGTGGCCACCTCCATGTTTTCTATAAATATGTCTTTTCTCTATGTGTTATGATTGGTCAACCTGTAGATAATTAATCCTCATTCTCACAAACGGGATCTTGGAAAATTTGGCTTAGCTTGTTTTGGTTAGTCGTTTTTGTTAAAGCGATTAGTAATTTAATTCTTGCTTTTTGCCCATTTAACCCATTGCTAAAAATAACCCCCATCTCTTTCAGTTGCTTTCCACCACCTTGATAATCATAGACATCTTGAGCAACACCTTTAAAGCAGCGAGAAACGACAATAATTGGAATATTGGCTTTCCTTAACCTCTTGAGTCCCGGTAAGCAGCAAGGTGGGAGGTTTCCTTGTCCCAATGCTTCTATTACAACACCGTCATATTTTTTGTCATCAATCGCATCAAGTACATCCGCTTCCATTCCGGCGTATGCTTTTAGAAGCGCAACTCTTTTGGAAATTTGTTCAATATCATATTTTTCTCTATATAATGGCTTATAATGAAACAAAATCTCTCTTTTTGTCACTAAACCGATAGGCCCAAATTGTGGGCTTTGGAAGGTTGAAACATTGCTTGCATGGGTCTTTGTCACATTTTTCGCTGCATGAATTTCATCGTTTAAAACAACTAAAACCCCTTTATCTTTTGCTTCATTACAACAGGCAACACGTACTGCAGAAATAAAATTATACAAACCATCTGAGCCAATTTCGTTACTCGACCGCATGGCTCCAGTAATGACAATGGGAATGTGAATGTTTAGAGTGAGATCTAGAAAATAGGCAGTCTCTTCCAAGGTATCTGTTCCATGAGTAATCACTACTCCATTGAATGATTGTTGCTTGCATTCCGCCTCAATTAGGTTTTTCAATGTTAGCATCTCTGCGGGCCTAATATGGGGAGAAGGAAGATGGAATGGTTGCTTTGTGGTGATATGCGCTAAATTTTTGAATGCCTCAGTAAAATCCATAAGCGGATGATCAAGCGACGGGGCAACGGCGCCTGACTGGGTGTCTTCTTGCATGGAGATGGTTCCACCAGTATGTAATACAAGTATATTTTTCAATCGTTTTCACCTTTCCGATGTTAGTATGATTCATAACTTAAAATCATTTCCAATTCGACTTTTCCATGGTAACATAGAAGAAATAGACAGAAATGAGAGCTGGTTATGTTTGGCATATTATCCGCCGGGATTGCCCCGGGTTTAGCTTTAATAAGTTATTTTTATTTGCGTGACCAATATGAACAAGAGCCTGTTTTAAATGTATTTAAAATGTTCTTGTTTGGCGCCATTTTAACATTTCCGATTATGTTTATGCAATATGTGATAGATGCTGAAGAAATTATTGTAAATGAATATGTTCAATCTTTCATTTCCACAGCTTTTTTAGAAGAGTTTTTTAAATGGTTTATATTATTTTTAGTTATTTATCCACATGCTGATTTTGATGAACCTTATGATGGAATTGTTTATGGAGCTTCTATTTCATTGGGGTTTGCGACAGTCGAAAATATTCTCTATTTACTAGGTAATGGAATAGAATTTGCAATGGGGCGCGCCTTATTACCAGTATCGAGCCATGCTTTATTCGGTGTGTTAATGGGGTATTATCTAGGCAAAGCAAAATTTAATATTGCGGGAAGCCCAGCAAAATGGATCTTCTTATCCTTTTTTATACCTTTTATTTTACATGGATTTTATGATTCTATCCTAGTCGGAAAAAGATGGATTTACTATATCATTCCCTTTATGTTATTTCTGTGGTATGTCGGACTGAAGAAAGCCAAACATGCACATATATTATCGAAACGGCATCTTCAAAATCAAAATGAAGAAGAAACAGCTGCATTCTAATTAGAATCGTAGCTGTTTTTTTATGTTGGCATTATGAACGTAACTATTTTTATAATTTTTATGAATAAAATTGGGTTTTCCTTAAGACAATATGGTTAGGAAAACAACTTTTGGAGGCTATAAAAGTGAGATATAGCAAAGCGATTAAGTTACTAGCTGTTTTATTCGTAAGTATTATTCTAATATCTGTTCCCACTATTCATGAAACACGTGCATTTACAAATCAGGTTATTCAAAAAGGGGCAGTTGGGGATGATGTGATCGAACTACAGGCGAGACTGCAGTATATTGGATTTTACAATGGGAAAATTGACGGTGTGTTCGGTTGGGGGACATATTGGGCATTAAGAAATTTTCAAAGTGAATTTGGCTTACCTATTGATGGAATTGCCGGAGGAGATACGAAGGCAAAGCTTATTAAAGCTTCAAAATACGATCAACAGTATGTGAAGAACCAAATTCGAAAAGGCAATAAGTTTACCCATTATGGTGGAACGGATTTATCCAAACAATCTTCACCTAATAAAGGACAAGCTGGTAATCAAGGTGGTGGTTCCCAACCGAAACCATCTGCCACAAACACCCCTGCAGGTTTTTCACAAAATGATATTCGACTTATGGCTAATGCTGTGCACGGGGAAGCCCGTGGAGAACCATACGAAGGCCAGGTAGCTGTTGCTGCTGTTATCTTAAACAGGGTGAATAGTGCATCATTTCCAAATACAGTATCTGGCGTTATTTTTGAACCTGGAGCATTCACAGCGGTCGCAGATGGTCAAATATGGTTGGAACCAAATGATACAGCAGAACGAGCAGTTTTGGATGCAATTAATGGATGGGATCCAACAGGTAGTGCACTTTACTACTTTAATCCAGATACCGCTACCAGTGCTTGGATTTGGACTCGACCGCAAATTAAACAAATTGGAAAACATATCTTTTGCATGTAATAGGGAGGTGTTGAATTTTGATTAGATCTATATTAATTGGCGTTTTAGTAATCGGAATTGCGGGTACAGCCTATTGGGGGTATCAGGAGCATCAGGAAAAAAATGCTATTTTGATGAATGCAGAAAATAATTATCAACGTGCTTTTCATGATTTGTCCTATCAAATGGATGTATTACACGATAAAATCGGAACGACGCTAGCGATGAATTCTAGAAAATCCTTGTCACCAGCGCTTGCGGACGTCTGGCGGATTACCTCTGAAGCCAGAACACAGGTAGGACAACTGCCATTAACATTGTTACCTTTTAATAAGACAGAAGAATTTCTCGCGAATATCGGAAATTTTAGTTACCAAACAGCAGTACGTGATTTAGATAAGGAACCACTATCTAAGAAGGAATACACAACATTGGAAAAGCTGTATAGTCAAAGTGATGAGATTCGTTCAGAACTGCGTAAGGTTCAACACTCAGTTCTGGAGAACAACTTGAGATGGATGGATGTTGAATTGGCTCTAGCTTCTGGAAAAGAAGCGGCTGATAATACAATCATTGATGGATTCAAAACGGTTGATAAGAAGGTTAAAGGATTTGATGAAGAAAATTTAGAAGATACGACAATGGTCACATTTCAAAAAAAAGAAGAGAATTTTAAGCATTTAGACGGGAAATCGATTTCTAAAGAAAAGGCTGTTTCGCTTGCAAGAGACTATGCAGGATTAAAAAATATTCAAGATGTAAAGGTAACCGAGAGTGGGAAAGGTTCAGAGTATCGTTTTTACAGTATAAATCTGGATAGCGGTGGAGATCAAGTTAGTCTTGATATGACGAAAAAAGGCGGATATCCGATTTGGTTAATCAACCATCGTCAGATTGGGGAACAAAAAATCAGTTTAAATGATGCAGCTTTAAAAGCTAAGGATTATTTAGAAAAACATCAGTATGTAGATTTGCAATTAAACGAAAGTATGCAGTATGATACACAAGGGCTATTTACTTTTACAACTGTTCAAGATGGTGTGACCATTTATCCTGAATCCATTAAGGTAAAGGTAGCTCTCGATAATGGACAGATTATTGGCTTGGCTGCTTCAGACTATTTAAAAGGACATCATGATCGGGAAATTCCTAAGCCAAAGTTGACAAAAGAAGAGGCACGGGATTATATCAATCAAAATGTAAAAATAATGGAACACAGGCCGGCCATTATTGCTAATGACCTTGGTAAAGATGTATTTTGTCATGAATTCATGGGTACAATGGGGAACGATACTTATCGAATATATATTAATGCCGAAACGGGAATGGAAGAAAAAGTAGAAAAACTCCAAAATGCCGAGCCTCTATATGAAGATGTTCTTTAAGGGAAGAGGCTGGGACATAACTAGCCAAAAATAGTAAATAAAAAGGTTTCAAGCAATAAAAAATTT
>NZ_VTQV01000084.1 GCF_008764245.1 Bacillus subtilis | reverse complement strand
ATAAAAGAAGTAGTTACTATCGCAAGATACGTTAATAACTACTTCTAATACTAGTACAATTAAGGCCGGTTACACGGATCAAGTTTTCGGATTAAGTCATTTGTTAGGGTTTCGTTTTGCACCAAGACTAAGAGATATAAGTGATGCTAAATTATATACCGTTTCTTCTCCTAACGATTTTCCAAACATAAAAGGCATACTTCGAGGTAAGATTAACACAAACGTTATTAAAGAGAATTTTGATGATGTATTAAGGCTAGCACATTCAATTCGAGAAGGAAGAGTTTCTGGATCATTAATCATGGGGAAATTAGGTTCGTATGCAAGACAAAATAAAATAGCTACAGCTCTTCGGGAGATTGGAAGAATTGAAAAAACAATCTTTATTCTTGACTATATTACGAATGAAACATTAAGAAGAAGGATACATCGTGGACTAAATAAAGGAGAAGCCATGAATGGATTGGCTAGAGCTTTATTTTTTGGTAAACGTGGTGAATTCAGAGAACGGGGCATACAAGATCAACTACAAAGAGCTAGTGCATTAAATATATTAATCAATGCAATTAGCGTATGGAATACTGTGTATTTAAGTGAAGTAACAAAGGAATTTAAGAAAAATAATATTCTAAGGGAAGAATTGCTTCCACATATTTCACCTTTGGGATGGGAACATATTAATTTTCTTGGAGAATATAAATTTGATTCGCATCGATTACCCACAAATTCTCTAAGACCATTAAATAAAAATTAACCTATAACATATAAAGCCAAATTCCTTAACGTACAGGTATTTGGCTATTTCTATATCGAATTTTGCTTAGCGTACAAAATTTCCGAAATGTTGGCTGTACCCCTATGACCTGCAGCTTATAAAAGAAGAAAATCGCTGGTTTGTTAAGGAAATGAAAAATCAATAATTACGATAATAGGAGGGTGCAAGATTATGAATTTCGGAGAAAATATTCAAACTTGGTTTTCTACTCAAATTGGAGCTTTGTTTATGGTTATTATTGGAGCTGTCGCTATCTATTTCTTAGTAAAAAGAGAGTTTTTTAGTGTGTATTTTTAACTTAATAGACGAACATTATCAAGCCTTTTAGGCAATGACTTCCTATGGAAGCTGAGGGCTTAACACTTGTTCCAATCCAGCTAGGTGACTATACTTTCGAAACATATTGTTAGCCGTCATACGGCTTAACTTTGGTCCTTTGTTAGATAAAAATAAATAAGGACTGTCTGTATACTTATGTTTTTTTCGTAATTCCAAGTAATCTTTTAAAGCTTGAATGACTTTTTGATTTAAAAGTACAGTACGCTGTTTGTCTCCCTTACCAGAACGAATGACTAACTCTGATGATAATAAGTGTAAATCTCGACTAATCTCAATACTTAAAGCTTCACTAATCCGGCAGCCTGTAATAAACGAGTATTTAAAACAGAATCAGAAATTGAACGGTTGACTAGACAATAAAAAATTAGCTTAGATTTGATATTTGTTCGTTATTTATATATCACGCTTTCTTCTTAAATTGAATATATATGGTTGTATAAAAAAATAAACGTCCAAGTCACCCTGAATCTAAGTAAATTTCCTAAACATAGTGCATAGGATAATTTTATAAATCTGTGAAGGGAATGAGAAAGATGTACTATTTTCCTTATATTTATCCATATCCTTATTATGTTAACGTGCCAATGTATAACTATGGAAGACAGCCTGTTTACTGGACTATTCCTAATGAGATAGAGTATGCTAAACAATTAGGTTTTTTACAATCGTCAAAGGGAAGAGGTAAAATCAAGTTAAAAGATTATGGACCAGAACCGTTTGTAGTTAATATCAATGCGGCTGCAAAACAAAACAATACGTATCGTACTGCTTTATGGACAGGAAAACATTTGCAAGTTACATTGATGAGTATCAATGTTGGAGAAGATATTGGTTTGGAAATTCACCCTAACGTTGATCAATTCTTACGTATTGAACAAGGTCAAGGAATTGTTCAAATGGGCAAGAGTAAAGATAATTTAAACTTTGAAAGAAAAGTCTATGATGACTCTGCCATTATGATACCTGCTGGAACATGGCACAACGTAATCAATACAGGTAATATCCCGCTAAAACTTTACTCGATATATGCACCTCCACAACATCCACATGGTACTGTACATGTAACAAAAGTCGATGCCATGGTAGCTGAATAAAACTACTGTGAGTAATAAAAAGAGGAACGTAAAATATATTATTAGAATTGTTCTTACGAAATTAGAGAACTATTTTGTTACTATTTTATATATTTGTTATTCAATTAACCTGCTCTTATCTACAGTATCAGCGACAAAATGTTGATATAATGCACCTTATATCTTTGTGTTCATGTAGTAATAGATACACGTTTTAAGGGCTTGACTTGAGTCCCCTGTGGGTACAATTGATCCTGTGAAGGTTGTAGCAGTTTTTCCATCAGGCAACGAGCCTATCTATCACACCTACCGCGCTTTCGCTTACTGTCCTTGAAGTTTAGTCTGGAAGAAGTACACTTCCACACTAAACTTCAAGGTTGTTTCTTTCTCCAGTTACCCCTACTTTTCCTTAAATTTTTATATATAATTTTGCTATGTTTAATAAGAATAGTCGGGTTCCCGATAATAAAACGGTTTAACCAATTCAATAAACTTAACTTTGATATAAATAGATGAACGCATGTTATAACAATGATTCCAATAATCCCCTCCATCACTCCTTCTACTTTAATTGATCCAAAAGCTAAATAAGCTAAAAAAATAATGGCTCCAAAATCATAGGGGGTAAGTTGTGCTAGTGCGGATTTCCCTAAAAGTTTTACGGCTAAAATAAACACAATAAATAAAAAATTAATTTAACTAAAAAAATAAACAACTTCTCACACCTCGTTACTAAGATAGTTCGGCCTTAGTCCGATTTCGGACTAAGGTTTTTGTGTAAGGAATGTTTTTGAACCATCTATTTAAATATAGGGTAATTAATAAAAGGTTTAGGATCTATTTTTATCGTTTAAGCAAAATGTAAATTTTATTTAACTATTATTAAACCTAATAAACCTATTTAGAATCGGTTGTTCGGTTTTTATCATTTTATTACCGCGTGTCATTCCATAAATCGCAACAGACCCAATTCCTAAACCTAATAACGAAATCATCATGCCTCTATTTTTACGCTAAACATCCATCTATTATTTCGATCAAAACTAAATTGTTCATTACCTCTCTGGTATTTATTTGAAAGAAAATGGATTTCACTAAGGTATACTGAAAAGAAACCACCATTATCCTCTTAAAATAGGGGTCACTTTATCAATGGCTTTTTGTATTTTTTCACTATTTTTGCTATACATTTGCTTGGCTCCCTTTGCTTCCGTTCCAAGGGCAAACGATTCCAAGTCAGCTTGACACTTTTTCATGGTAGAAAGTATTAAAGGCTTTTCTTGAGGGGACGGGACTTGGAGTTTATCATCAAAAAGGTCAATTGTTAATTGTCCGTAAGAATCTACCTGCCCAATAAAAACATTCTCAATCGTCACCCCTTGTTTTTCTAGTTCGGTTTTTAACCAACCCCGACTTCTACCAATTGTAGACAGAGGCTCATCTAATATTTCTCCATCCATAATGACGGTCTGAGGTTCCTTAACGGAAGCAACAGTCAAGTTTACATCTTTCGGTGTCAAAGGTTGGTTTTCTTTCTTGAGCATAACGCTTAGATCCCCGGTTGGCTCTAATACCGCAAATTCCACATCAGCTACCTTAAAGACATCCTTCTTTCGAAGCAATTCCAGTAACTCATCGGTTGTGTATTTTTCTTTTTTTAGATTATCCTCCATAATTTTTCCATCTTTAATAAAAATAGTTGCTCTTCCTTCTATAAAATCACGAAAGCCTTTGCTTTTTAAGGAAAGCAAACCTGCTAAAAAGGGTATTGCCGCGAAGACCACGATTCCGATTATCCCGTTAAACATGTTCCGTTCAAGTCCTGTGATAACTTCTGCGCCAATACTTCCAATTGTAATACCTACAACATATTCAAAAAAAGAAAGTTCAGAAAGTTGCTTTTTCCCTAACCATTTTGTGATTAAAAACAGGACAACGACAAATAATAATGACCGTATTACCACCTCTAACCATTCAGGCACTGCTTACACCCCCTGTAAATATAGTTTTTCTAGAAACCTTTGTACTGAAGTTCCTCTCCTTCTAGTTCTCCTACTCTTTTTTTTAAATCTTTTGTTACTTCGTGTACTACCATCATAGCCTCATGCAAAGTTCGCTTCGATTCATCATCAAGAGTCCGTAATGCTAAACTTGAGAGACTTGCTTCTACCCCTTTTAGACTGGCAAAACACTGTTTAACATCTGATCCTACTGTCATCCTAATTCTCCTTATCCTTTTGGCTTAAAAATTAAAGCTCCTATCATGCCGAAAACAATGGAAGCTGAAATACCAGAACTAGTTACTTCAAACATTCCTGTCAGTACACCAACTAACCCATGTTTTTCTGCTTCCTGCATCGCACCATGAACAAGCGAATTCCCAAAACTTGTAATCGGAACGGTAGCCCCTGCCCCAGCAAAATCAATCAAAGGCTCGTATAGTCCAAATCCATCTAAAAGCGCCCCAATCACTACAAGAGCACTTAAGGTATGACCTGGTGTCAATTTAAATACATCAAACATAATTTGCCCAATGATACAAATTAAACCGCCTACGACAAAAGCCCAAAAATAGATCATGTTAATTGTTCACCTCCGTATTCAATTGACACTGCATGGGCGATACAAGGAATTGTTTCATTTTGCTGAAAGGACAACGGTGAAAGCAAAGCACCTGTAGCCACAACTAACATGCGTTTAAATTCACCATTTTTCATGCGGTTTAATAAATGCCCATAAACTACCGTTGCTGAACAGCCTGCACCGCTTGCCCCTGCAAGAACGGGTTGTCCTTCCCGATAAATCATAAGGCCACAATCTTGGTATTGTTCTTCACTAATAGGAGTTCCATGCTTTTTAAATAGATCCATGGACACTTCCTGTCCGATTTGGCCAAGGTCACCGGTTACAATTAAATCGTAATAAGATGGCTCAACATTTCGTTCCTTTAAATGGGCTTCAATGGTATCAACCGCAGCTGGCGCCATAGCTCCTCCCATGTTAAATGGATCTGTCAATCCCATATCGATTACACGACCAATTGTGGCAGATGTGACATGAGGTCCTTCCCCAGAATCACTTAATAGGGCTGCACCTGCACCAGTAACCGTCCATTGTGCCGTAGGTGGCTTTTGTCCACCATACTCAGTTGGATACCGAAATTGTTTTTCAACAGCTGTATCATGACTGGAAGCTCCTGTTAACAAATATTTCGCTCCTTTTGTATTTACAATATAAGCACCTAGAGCCAGTCCTTCCATCGAGGTAGAGCAAGCACCGAATAAGCCAAAATAAGGCGCTCCAATCGTTCTGCTAGCGAAACTTGTTGGGGTGATTTGATTGATTAAGTCCCCAGCTAGGATAAATTGAACTTGATCCTTTTGTATGCCCCCTTTTTCCATGGCTTTTTGGCAAGCCTCTTCAAAAAGGATTTTATGTGCTTTCTCATAGGAATCCTGCCCAAGCCATAAATCAGCATGAAGAGTATCGAAATCATCTGGGATAGCACCATTGGCTTCAAATGGTCCACCAACGGTTCCAGTGGAGATAATGACAGGCTTTTGTTCGAAGATCCATGTACGATGACCTGCTAGCATTATAAACCACCCCACTGGATTAAAGTGGTTTTAATTAAGGCAATGACAAAAGCAGAAAAAACACCAAATAAAATAACCGCCCCCGCTAATTTAAACATGTTGCCACCTACGCCCAGTACAAATCCTTCGGTTCGATGCTCAATGGCAGGCGATATAACCGCATTGCCAAAACCTGTTACAGGTACAGCTGTTCCAGCCCCACCAAATTGGGCCATTCGATCATATACGCCAAAACCAGTAAGAAGCATTGTAATAAAAATTAACGTACCCACCGTCGGATTTCCGGCCGTTTGCTCAGTAAAATCGAAATAATAAATGTAAAAGTCTGAAATAAGCTGACCAATCAAACAAATAAGTCCACCGGTTAAAAAGGCCTTAATGGTCTTACCCCTGTCAAGTAGACAGCCAAAAAAAGACTAAGCTGCCAGTGTGTTTCGATATTCAATCGGAGCACACTGGTTTAGTTTTTTCTGGAATCGTTCATGGTTATAGAACCAAATGTAGTCCTCGATGGCTTGATAGAGCTCACTTTCTGTTTCATGCGGAGAAAAGTACAACATCTCTGTTTTTAGATGTGAAAAGAAGGATTCAATGCAGGCGTTATCGAGGCAGTTTCCTTTTCGAGAGTGGCTGCCTACCAGTCCCAATGTTTCGATTTGCTTATTATACGACTTAGACGTGTATTGGAAGCCTTGATCCGAATGAAGGATGGCTCCTTGCACATCTCTTTGTTTCGACAACTTTTCCACCGTATCCATCACGAGCTTCAGATCATTTCGATTCGATAGTTCCCATGCAACAATTTCGTTATTGTAAAGATCTTGGACGGCGGACAGATAATAGAAATGATCTCCAAGAGCTATATAGGTGATATCTGTCACGTAAAGGCGGTTCGGCTTATTCGTCTTAAACTTGCGATTGAGTCGATTTGGATGGGCAACCGAGGCCTTCCGCCCAAAGTAACGACGCTTTTTTCGAATCACGGATTGGATTTTCATCTCTTTCATCAACCTATACACACGTTTATGATTGACGTGAAACCCTTCTTTTCTCAGTGCCATCTGTAGGCGTGGACAGCCATAAAAAGGGCGTGTATGATGAATCGCCATGAGGTGTTCCTTCAACACTTGTTCATATTGTTGCCGTTCCATTCGAACTTTCCGTGTGTTCTTCCATTTGTAGTAGCCAGACCGTGAAACGCCTGCAATCTCTACTAACCAAGTAATCGGATATTCTCTTTTTAATTCGTGAATCACTTCAAATCTTCTTACTTTTGGAACCCATCCTTCCCATGTAAATTTGGATACCGCTTTTTTAAGTATTCAACCTGCGCTTTTAAATAATCTCGTTCTTCCTCTACAGTCTTAAACTTTGTTTTAGGAACGCCAATAAAGGGACTGAACTCTCTGGCTTCTTTCTCGCGTTGATCATCCAAAGGCTCACCCTGTTTATATTTCTTCACCCAATCCTTCAATTGAGTAGAACTTCTAAGCCCCAACTCATTTGCCAGGGTTTGATAGCTTTTTCCTCCGTTTTCATACATCATGACTGCCTTACGTTTAAAATCTTCTGCATAACGTTGAAATGTTTGTCCTTTTTTAGCCAAAGAAAATCCCCTCCACGTATAGTGTAACACTCACTTCTGAGAAGTGGGCTTTTTACACTGTCTACCTTGAGGGGATAATATCATAATACAATTTTTAACAACCGGTCTTTTGATCTCTCGTTGTTTTTGCAATTTTTGATATTCCTGTTGCACAGGAGTAAGTTGTTTCTTTTGATTGTTAGACATAACTCGATCCTTCCTCTTTAGGTTTGTTCCTTCATAAGACTTTTCAGTTTGTTCAAATCATTTTTTAAGTTCTTCTTATTCATATCGTTTTTTTTCAGTCTTTGCTCGACCTTTTCAAGTTCCCAGAATATTTTTTTATCAGTCGAAACAAAAACTTTATAGTCGGGATATTTTTTTTCTAAGTCGGATTTTACTGACTTCTCGATACTCTTTAATCGAAATCGATCAAAATTCTCAACTTTAATCGCTGCCATAAGCTCTTTATCAGTATTCACAGCTTTTACGTCTGTAATATCTTCCTTGGCAATTATCTTTTCTTTCGCATGATTGGCAACGGATTGATCAATTGGCTTACTTGTATGTACTTGTGAAATACCAAAAGTACTATTACCTTGAATAAATTCATTTTGATTACCATTACATCCTGATGCGAAACCAATGACCATTATAATAAAAAGTAGGTTTTTCAATGTGGTTATTTTATCTTTCAAAAAAATCACCTCCATGTTTTTCCATTATTTGAACAGCTGAAAAAAGGTTGGTTAAGAGGCCAACCTTTTTTCGCCTTAC
>NZ_VTQV01000083.1 GCF_008764245.1 Bacillus subtilis | reverse complement strand
CTTTATGACAGTGGGCTTTTCAGAAAAAATTTTGCGTGGTAGGTGTAGCGCGGAATATGGGATCAATCATTTAAAATCGAAAGTTGAGGCGAGTTTTGTGATTGATAAACTTACATACCTGCATGAAGGAGGAAGATGCTCGGCGATTGCTGCCTTCAGTGCCAATTTACTAAATATTAAACCTTGTATCGAGGTGGACCCTACAAGTGGAAACATGAATGTAGGGAAAAAATATCGGGGAGCTTTACCCAAAACATTAAAACGCTACACAATGGATAAGCTTAATGGACGCTCGGATATTAAACTTGATCGCGTTTTTATCACGCACTCAGGCACATCTCCCGAAAATATTGCTGCGGTAAAACAGACAATCGAAGAGGTTGCTGATTTTAAAGAAATCTTAGTGACGCGAGCGGGATGTACCATTTCATCGCATTGTGGTCCAAACACACTTGGTGTATTATTCGTGACAAACTAAATAACTAAACTTTCGGGTCTATTCCTTTGTGCCGGGGATAAACCTGTTTGTTTATTCATGATCGGAATTCCTTTATTAAAACACATTTCAAGAGTTTCATGATTACGAAACACTTGGAACATCACAAAAACGTAGATCCAAAGTGCGTTTGGATAGACGAAAAAGCGAAAGAACAGCAAAAACGTAGATCCAAAGTGTGTTTGGATGTACGAAAAAGCGAAGGAACAGCAAAAACGTAGATCCAAAGTGCGTTTGGATGTACGAAAAAGCGAAGGAACAGCAAAAACGTAGATCCAAAGTGCGTTTGGGTGTACGAAAAAGCGAAAGAACAGCAAAAATGTAGATCCAAAGTGTGTTTGGATGTACGAAAAAGCGAAGGAACAGCAAAAACGTAGATCCAAAGTGCGTTTGGATGTACGAAAAAGCGAAGGAACAGCAAAAACGTAGATCCAAAGTGCGTTTGGATGGACGAAAAAGCGAAGGAACAGCAAAAACGTAGATCCAAAGTACGTTCGGGTGTACGAGAATGCAAAGAATTAGCAAAAACTTTATCTCCATTAAAGCTTGTATGGAAATAACAACAAGTACACATTCACTAAGAGTGTCTAACGGCAAATAGAACCCAGAAAATTTCTCTTCTATCAGATTTCTTAAAATAGTATAATAGATTCATAAAAAGGGGGAGTAGGAATGAATTTACCACAACCATTACAACCGTATGCTGATGCTTTAGCCAAGACGAAAAAAGTATGTCTTACTATAAAAGGAAAAAGAGAGAAGACAACACCGTTGCAAAGTAAATTTGCTGGGAATCCCTATTGGTTAAAATCTGATCCTTATCCAACATCCAAAAAGGGGGAACCACTTCGCTTATTAGCACAAATTAACTTCAGTGAAATAGAAAAAATTCCTGACTATCCTGAGGAAGGTATTTTACAGTTTTTCGTGGCAGATGATGATGTATATGGATTGGACTTTGATGACGGGACGAACCAAGATACCTTTCGCGTTGTTTATCACGAGAGAATTGAAAGTGATCCCTCAAAATGGATGAGTGACTTTCCTGTTTTCGACGAGGATGATCAGTACTTTCCTGTAAAAAATGAATGTGCCTTGTCCTTTGAACGTTCAGATGAGCTGATGTCGTCTGGCGATTATCGATTTAATGTCTTGACGAGCCTCGATACCTTATTGGATAGTGACGATGATGAGGATTTTGATACATACAATGAGACCGTAGAAGCATATGATGAAATAGCAAGTGGACAAGGTTCCAAATTGGGAGGCTATCCTTTTTTCACCCAAGAAGATCCACGGGGATATGGAGATGATCCAACTTTTGATACGCTTTTATTACAAATTGACACCGACGATGAAATGGGTATCATGTGGGGAGACTCAGGTGTCGGCCATTTCTTTATTGCTTTGGAGGATTTAAAGAAGAGGGATTTTTCGAAAGTCCTTTACAATTGGGATTGTTATTAATTTACCGATTATATTGAATGGATTGGATGAGAAAAAGGTGGACAAGTCGAGGAGTTGTTCCTCTGCCTGTCCGTTTTTTTATAATTCTCAGCCGATTAGTTTTTCAAAAGCAATCCTTTTGCTTCCGTTTCCCAAATAAATGACCCCACAATATGTAAAGTTATTTTTTTGCAAAAGTTTTTGCATAGACGAATTTTGATCATGTGTATCAATTTTAATGCTGTTGACTCCTCGATCAACACACATTTTTTCCACGTTTTTCAAAACCTCAGATGATATACCTAAACCCTTGTGTTGAGGGGCTACAGCGAGTCGATGGATAACAGCATATTGTTCATCGCTTAGCCACTTACCGTCATAAATCTGATTATAGGTTTTTTCGCCATCGAAAGAAATTGCAGCGGTGGCGACAATTTGGCGATCTTTTACTAATACATAGCTATATCCATGTTGCATATCATTTTTAATTGTTTGGACATTGGGATAATTATCTTGCCACTGATCTATATGGCTCTCTTTAAAATATTGTTGAGCCTGTTTGATAATATCCATAATTTGATCAATATCTTCTTCTGTTGTTTTTCTAAACTCCATATTATTTCTCCATATTAAAAATTATGATCTTTCTGTTTTGCATAGGAAATTTCAGGTCTAAGCTTATGGGTGAATTCTAAAAGCGTGTGTAACGTCCAGCTCCAGTGCCTGTGACTTGGGCAGTAGGGGAGACAAGCACGCAGATACACGTTTATCGGCGTTTAGAGGAGGCGACGAACTTAGTCGTTTCTCCTCTGAACAGCCGTTTAACGCTATTGTTCTTTAAATTGCCCAGTCACCATTTCGGAAAATCGGAACGACTGTACCATCTTGTTTAATGCCATCAATATCCATTTTGTTAGAGCCGATCATAAAATCAACATGAACGGTAGATGTATTCATACCGTGTTCCAATAATTCTTCCTGACTCATTTTCGTTCCACCTTGAATGGTCGTAGGATAAGCGGAACCGATTGCTAAGTGATTAGAGGCATTTTCATCAAATAATGTGTTGAAAAATATAATGTTAGACTGGGAAATAGGCGATGGATCTGGAACTAAGGCCACTTCGCCTAAGCCTGTTGCCCCTTCATTATCTTGGACCAATTTCTTAATTGCTTCGTCTCCCTTTTCAGCAGAAATCTCGACGATTTTCCCGTCTTTAAAATGGACTTCTATGCCTTCGATCAGAGTACCAGCATAGCTTAAAGGTTTCGTACTGCGCACGACTCCTTCCATGCGATGGGTATCAGGAGCTGTAAATACTTCCTCTGTCGGCATGTTGGCAATAAAATCTTCACCCTTTGGATTATAGCTTTCAGCACTTGCCCAAATATGATTTTTCGGTAAACCTAAGGTTAAATCCGTTCCAGGTGCTTTATAATGGAGGGCATCAAATTGAATTTCATTTAAGATTGCGGCCTTTTCATTCAATGTCTTTTTATGCTTATCCCAAGCAGCAACAGGGTCCTCTTCATAGACGCGGCAAGTTTTGAAAATTTGATCCCAGAGGGCATCCACTTGTTCCTCAGAAGTGGAGAGATCAGGGAAGACGTGGGCTGCCCATCCAGCTCCAGCAGCTGCTGCTACTGTCCATTTTAAATCATCATTTTGCGTAGCGATGCGCTGAGCCTTAAACGCTTTACCAGCTACATTTTGATAAGCAGCGACTTTCATTGGATCTACTTCATTTAGTAATCCTGGATCACTTGATACAATGGATAACCGGCTCACACGGTGGTTTAAAACATGGTCTTCAGATTCTTGAATTTCGTAATCGGGAATATCGGTTAGGACCTCTTTGGGTTGATGCAAGTAATGTAATTTGCTGATTTCATCATCAGACCATTTGATAATCACCTTTTCAGCTCCTAATTGATAAGCTTCCTTTGTAATCAGGCGGGCTAATGGTGCCTGATCAACTGTAATGGTCATTTTTACCCAATCACCAGGTTGGACATTAATTCCTTTTGCTACTAATAGCCTTGCATACTTCTGCAAATTTTCCTCAAAATTCGGTAAAGTCATTTTATAACCTCCACTGTGATTGATTTTCTTTAAACGATTACAAGATCGATGAAGATAAGGGAATCATATAGATGGGATCAAATAAAAGATAACCCTATTATGTATATTAACAACCATACGACATTATACTCTACTTTTTTCACTAAATATACTACCTTGTTTGCAAATAAGAAAACAAATAATCCCGTATCGTTTTAAATTTAATACGGGATTATCGGAGTTTCATTTCCTTCCCCATCGGGAGTTGAAAGAGTTTTTTATTTTAGGAAATCTGGGTTTAAGAAGTTTGGATTAGGGTAGGTATAGAAACCTTCTCCAGTTTCTCTTCCAAGTTTCCCTTTATCGATATACTCTGTTTTTAGTAATTCAGCCAGTTTTTTGAATGCAGGGTCACCCGTTTTTTCAGCCTTTGCTTGCGTAATATTATAGGCTGTTTTAATTCCAACAACATCCAAAATAGCAAAAGGGCCAAGTGGGGCTCCCGTACCTACCATCCACGTTTTATCAATGGTTTCAGGATCTGCCACTTCTTTCACTAATAGCATTTGGGCTGCATCCAATAGAGGAACAAGTAAAGAGTTCAAAATATAGCCAGGTTGTTCTTTATGTAATGGTAAGGCAACCATCCCAATGGCTTTAGCAAAGTCAATCACTTTATCGAACACCTCTGTATTGGTTCCGGGATGTTTCATGATCTCAGCTGTATTGTTTTTCCAAATTTCATTGGCGAAGTGCAACGCTAAAAATCTTTCTGGTCGCCCAGTTGATTCAGCAAATTGACTGGGAAGTAATGTAGAGGAATTCGTTGCAAAAATTGTCTCTGCAGGAGCAACTTTTCCTAATTTCTCATAAAAATCTACTTTTATTTGAACAACTTCTGGGATAGCCTCAATCACTAGGTCAGCATCTGTTACAGAATTTGCTAGATCAGAGTAAAAAGAAATGCGATTATAAGCTTGATCCACCTCATCTTGGGTTGCTTTGAGATCCTCTAGATAACGTTGTTTTAATTTAGCTATTCTTTCCTTAGCTTGTCCAATTACTTCATCATTAATATCATATACAGATACATTGAATCCTTTAAAAGCTGTTTGGAAGGCGATCTGACTTCCCAAAACTCCACTTCCAGCTACCGTAATGTTTTTAAAATCCATTATGCATTCTCCTTTTTTCTTTCCCTTGTTCCCCGAACTGAATCCTTCAAAACTCTGTATTAAGTGTGTTCTTTCCTATAGACACTCATCCATCTGCGAAGGGAAGGGGGGATATAGCACTAGTTTGGTTTAAAACGAAATTCAAAAATGATTCTTATTTACTATATAAGTATAGCATTGTTTGATTCCTTTGCATATTTTTTGGACTCTCTTGCTATGATGGTTTTACTGCATACATGTCCATCGTTCGGAGGAAATGAAAATAACTGTGGAAGGGAGAATCGTGATAGATAAAGAATGAACATAAATTTTCACACATGAATCATCCAAACTCTGAATAGCAATAAAGGACAAGGGTGAAAATGTCTGGCATTTTGATCGATTTTTCCCCTTCATTTTGCTTTGAGAGGGTGTGGAATAGAATGATTCAAGCCATTTTGGAGTTGTTTACGACCGTGGAAAAGGCGGAGGCGATGTTAGCTAATCCTATCATCGAACTTATATTCATGGCTTTATTTATTATATTTATTTTGACTTTAGGGATCCACTTGTTTTTGTATATGAAGCTTCGAAAGATACGAAATCATGTAAAAGAAACGAATCGATTGGATATGGAGCCACTCCGAACTTTTAAGGAACAGTTTGAAAAAAGACAAGAGGTAGATCCAATCAAAGTAGAAACATTCGTGCAAGAGCGTTTTTCAAGCTGGCGTTTATGGAATATCCCTGTTGTCGGTCTGATTAAAATCGTGCAAATGACGGTATCGGTTTTTATCTTACTTGGTGTGTTGGGGACTTTTATTGGGTTAACAATCTCTTTAGGTAGCATTCAAACAGCCGAAGATCAACTCGTCGAAAATGTAACAGGTGTATTATCAGGCATTGATGTGGCATTTTATACAAGTATTGTTGGCATGAGTTTTTCCCTTCTAATGACTTTACTAGTTAAACTACTAAATACAGAATATATGTTAACCGATATTATGTTAATGGTTGAAAGTCAATTGGAGGGCTATGAGCAAAATGGTATGGGACGCCTTATTCAAGTCTCAGAAACAATCAATCAATCGATTATAAATCTGCAGAAAACCAATCAACAATCTCTTCAAAATATGGAAAAAGCCTTCACAGGTTTTCAGGAATATACAACAGGCTTACAACAATCTGCAAGGGATTTAGCAGCCTTTAATGAAGGACTTTCAAGCAATTTGCAAGATTTTCAAGAACTGTTTCAGCAAATGAAAATGATTACGGAAGGCTTTCGTGAGGGGACAACCGAACTTAATAAAAATTTTACAGCTTTATTTGCCTATTTTAAAAAAGCGGATCGACGAAATGAGCGGATGGCAACAGCTTTTGAACAAACATATGAAAAAATGAAGGAAACTGCAAATGTACAGATTCATACACTTGCCCAATACGGAGAATCCGTTGGTGAGCTTAAAGATTTCACAGGTACCCTTTTAGATGAACAGACGAAGATTCGAAATTTAATCGATAAAACGATGCTAAAAAGCGATGAATTAGTGAGAAAAATGAATGCACATAATCAGGAATTTAAACAAATTTTTGGAACGGATGTAACTGGAAAACTTGTTGGGATTACGAACCATTTAGGCAAACTATCACAGGAATTTGATCAACTTGGAAGTTCCATTGTTCAATTGCCCAATGCTCTAGAGGTAATCAACCAAACACAAAATGAATATAAACATATACTGTCAGACCGTTTTCGTGAGCTTGAGGATTTTAATCGAACATTTAGTGAGCATTTAAAAGATCATTCCACACAATCCGCTACATTTGAACAGAATTTGCTGAAAGCATCGCGGACATATGAGCAAATGGGAAGCAAAAATAATCAGGTGATCACCGAGATGAATGCTGTCTTATCGAAAATGAACCAGTCATTTCAACAGCGCGAGCATCAGTTAGATGTGGGAGTAGATCTTTTAAAAGAAACTCTTTCAAATTATGTATCTAATTTAGAGGGAACACTTGGGGGGAAACTGGAACAGGTTGCTCGAAATATTGGTGATTCTATTGAATTGACCACTAATACGATGAGAAAGGAATTGACAGAAATACGTAGGGGATCGGAAGACATTCAACAGAATAGTTTTCGGTCGATCCAACAATTACTACAGGAGCTAGGGCAGGAATTTCAAACATTTAATCGGCAGATGAATTCTATCAATCGTTATGGTCAGGAAGCGGTCCATGTTAATAGTGGGTTAGGGTTGAGCCGTAATGACTACTAAATACATGCGTCTCTTTAAAAATGAGCAGGAAGATTCCCATTTTTGGCCCTCGTTTACAGATTTATTGACGACCATTTTATTGTGCTTCATGTTAATTTTTATCATCATGATGGTGATAAAATCATTGCAAATTAAAGAAATGAAACAGACGATTGATCAAATCATGGGGGTTCGCTCCCAATTGGTGAATGAGTTGAAAGCGGAATTCCTAGATTCCTCGGCCGGAATTGAGGTCGATGAAAAAACGGGAGCAATGATTTTTAATACAGAAATTCTCTTTTCTTACGATCAGTCGGAATTAAAACCGGCATCACTAGAGTTCTTAGATGAATTTGTTCCAAAGTATTTAGACGTGTTACTTAAGAGCGGTTATGATGATTACGTTGCTGAGATTATTATTGAGGGACATACGGATCGTGATGGCCCCTATTTATATAACTTAAGACTAGCACAAGACAGAGCATATAGTGTGGCAGATTATATTTTAAGTGATGATTTTCCTTATAAAGAAATTCAGAGTCAGTTAGAAAATAAATTAACCGTTAACAGTAAATCCTATACGGATTTTCGAACGAATGAACAGGGAGAATATAGTGCAGATGAATCACGACGAGTAGAATTTAAATTTCGGCTGAAAGATGAAGAAATATTAAATAAAACAAGGGAGCTCTTGGGAAAATAACATAAGAAAAGCGCAAGCGCCCGTTTAGCTTCGTACAAACTTGGATAATAAGGCTGAACGGCTAAAATCGCGCCGTCCTGGCGCAACGCCGTTC
>NZ_VTQV01000082.1 GCF_008764245.1 Bacillus subtilis | reverse complement strand
ATGTTGACTTATCGTAGGAAGAAGACGTAAATTTGCTAGCCGCTGGGCGCTGGAGCTAGATCCTGCATTAGCCAATTTTCCTACCTTTGAAGAAAGGAACCAGCACGCCGTTTGGTATGCCGGTTCCTTTCCTATTTTTATAGAAATGAAGCTTCCTCATACATCCTCTTAAAGTCTTCTAACTTATTTGTTGTACACAAAATGTTCGGATAACGACGGAAAATATCAAATTGCCATTGCTTATCTACCGGCCAAACAACAATTTGTAGCCCTGCCGCCTCACATTCCTCAACAAATTCATCTGTTAAGTATTCAATTCGCACAGCAAGGGAAGATGCCTTAATTTCCTTTAAAAAAGTAAATAAGCCAGGGGTAGCACCATGCTGGATCACACCTAATTCAATTTCATCTGACAATTCTCTCATTCTTCGAATAGAATAGTGATCAAAAGAATTGACATAAATCGAATCCATCATCCCAGTTTCTTCAATCACCTGAAGCGCCTTTTCCTCTAACCCAGGATACAGATAACCATGCTGCTTTAGCTCCACAGCTACCTTCATTTTTCCTTTCGCAAATTGAAGCGCTTCCTTTAAAGTCGGAATCGTTTCCGTTCCGCCGACCTTTAACTTTCTAAGCTCTTCAAACGTAAAATCCTTCACAAATCCCTTGGCATTCGTCATCCGATTTACTGTTATATCATGCATCAAAATCGGAACTCCATCTTTACTAAGCTGAACATCAATCTCAATATGACTAAATCCCAACTCATAAGCCGCCCGATACGCTGTTAATGTATTCTCTGGATACTTTCCAGGGTACCCCCTATGGGCAAGTGCCGTAATCAAACCAATTCCCCCGTTCATTTTAGTATAGTAATTGCTCCCAATTAAATCTTAGCAATCTTCCCTAAAAGTTTCTAGATGAAAAGGCTCAAATTTTAGTTTTAGGAAGAGGTTCGATCCTGAAATGTACGTATGGGCTTTCTCTAGCAAAACAAAAGGACGTCCAATCATCAGAAAAATCATGTGATTGAACGCCCTCGTTTTATCCCGCATTAACGGGCAGTAATACCCCCACCTCAAGGCTTTAGGGAATACGGAGAAGTGTTGGGGGATAACTGCCCGTAAAAGCCCGATTGGTTCAACTAACAATCAGTGAGGGATGGAAGAAATCCCCACTGATTGAAGTTTCACTTTATCTAAATATATCTCCTCTGATTTAATTAGAATTAAAATACACACAAATCCGGCAATTATTTAATTGTTGAATCGGAATGTCCATATCATAAATCTCCTTCAAAGATTCAGATTGAATAATTTCATGCGTAGGTCCATCTTTCACGACTCGACCATTTTTCAAAGCAACGATTCGATCAGAATAAACGGAAGCAAAGTTAATATCATGAAGAACAATGACGACAGTTTTTCCAAGATCATCTACAAGCCTGCGCAAAATTTTCATAATTTGCACCGAGTGCTTCATATCCAGATTATTCAACGGTTCATCTAGTAAGATATAATCTGTATCCTGAGCAATGACCATGGCGATAAATGCCCTTTGTCTTTGCCCTCCTGACAATTCCTCAAGATATTGGTCTTGTATATCACGTAACACCATATAATCGATCGCCTCATCTATCTTTTTCTGATCGATATCATTAAGCCGCCCTTTAGAATATGGGAAACGTCCAAAAGAAACAAGTTCCCGAACGGTTAAACGGACATTCATATAATTGGATTGCTTCAGGATGGATACTTTCTTCGAAAAATCGCCTGACTTCATGCCTTTGACGTTATTTTTGTCTACCAATACCTCACCAGTATCGGCATCTAGCAAGCGACTGACCATGGATAGTAAAGTAGATTTCCCTGCACCATTCGGACCAATGAAAGATGTAATCTGCCCTGGCTGAATATCAACCGTTACATCTTCTACTACACGTTTTTTTCCATACATTTTCGTTAAATTTAGCACTTGAATCATGTGGATCTACTCTCCTTCAACAATAAATAAATGAAATACACTCCACCGATAAAGTTAATAATCACACTCAACGTAGTCGTAAAGGTGAAGACTCTTTCTACTATCCATTGGCCACCGACTAAAGCAACCACTCCCATCGTTGCGGCACCCGTAATTAAAACACCGTGTTTATATGTTTTGAAAAATTGATAAGCAAGATTAGCAACAATTAAACCAAAAAAGGTAATCGGTCCAACTAAAGCTGTAGAAACAGAAATGAGTATAGCGACAATGATAAGCATTTGTTTGACAATTCGATCGTAAGAAACACCCAAATTAATCGCCACATCGCGACCAAGAGATAGAACATCTAAGTATGGTAGGCTTCTCCAACCAAGAATCAAGACAGCTCCAACAAACAATAAAGATATCCATACTAGATCTCCATTGATATTATTGAAACTCGCAAACATCTTGTCTTGCACCATTTGGAATTCGTTTGGATCAATCAACACTTGCAAAAATGTCGAGATACTTTGAAAAAAGGTTCCCACAATAATTCCAACTAAAAGTAGAAAATAAACCGATTGCTGTCCCTTTTTGAAGAGGAAGCGAAAAAGCAATAAAGCGAAAATGATCATCGTAATCACAGATAACAAGAAGTTTACTTGTTTATTCACAATCGTAATATGGTTAGAGCCTAAAAAGAAAATAGCAAATGTTTGAATAAGTAAATAGAGGGAATCTAATCCCATAATACTTGGCGTTAAAATACGGTTATGTGTAATCGTCTGGAAAACGACTGTTGAATACGCGATCGCGACACCAGTAATAATCATCGCCGATATTTTAATAGCCCTTTTCGGCAAAGCATAATCGAAGCTTCCATTTAAATCATGAAATAAGTATAGCGCACAGCATCCTGCAGCGACCAACACAAGAATACCGATTTTCACAGAATTACGCATAAGCTTTCCTCCGGAATAGCAAATATAAGAATATGCCGCTTCCAATGACCCCAACCATCAAGCTAATGGAAATTTCATATGGGTAAATGAGCACACGTCCTAATATATCGCAAATGAGAAGGAAAATAGCCCCTAGTAATGCTGTGTGCGGCAAAGTTTTTCTAATATGGTCGCCTTTCATAATGGAAATAATATTGGGGATAATTAATCCTAAGAATGGAATGGTCCCCACCGTTAACACAACCGTTACCGTAATGAATGCGACGAGGATTAAGCCAATATTGACAATCCGTTTATAAGGAAGACCTAAGTTTTTCGCAAAGTCTTCTCCCATCCCCGCTACTGTAAAACGGTTTGCAAAAAAATAAGCAATGATTAAAACAGGAATACTAATGTATAAGAGTTCATATCTGCCTTTGAGGATCATCGAAAAGTCACCTTGTAACCAAGCAGACATATTCTGAATCACATCCGCTTTGTAGGCAAAGAAGGTTGTAATGGATGACAAAATATTCCCAAACATCATGCCCACAAGTGGTATAAAAATGGCATCTTTAAACTTTATTCGATCTAATATTTGCATAAATAATAAAGTCCCAGCAAGTGCAAAGGCAAAGGCCACAAGCATTTTCTCCAATGTAGAGGCATTTGCAAATAGAAGCATCGAAACAAGAATTCCTAATCTTGTTGCATCTAATGTACCTGCCGTTGTTGGAGAGACAAATTTATTCCGACTCAATTGTTGCATAATCAAGCCAGCAATACTCATTCCGGCACCTGCCAACAAAATAGAAACAAGCCTTGGCACCCGACTAATTAAAAATATTTGCGTTTCTTCTGATTGAAAGTTAATCAGATCCAGAGGTGCGATATCACTTACCCCCACAAATAACGATATAAAAGACGCCAAAATCAAGGCGACAATCAAGTACCACGTTTTCATAGGAAACTCCGATCTAGCCAAATTTTTCTTCATTCTCATTGAAAATCATTATCAATGAATCAACTACATTATAACATTATCTATAACTAAGTCAATGGTGCCAGGCACGCCCGGGAATTTGTCGATTTCTCTTCACATATTATTTTGTTTAGTGACACGAAATATTTTTTAAAGATTGCTAGGTTCCGTGTGAAAAGGGCAACTCTATTTGGGTTTAAGAATTAAGAATGCTGATAGATAAACATTTTTAAATAGGAATAGGGGCATCCAATAGTCGAAAAATGACTTAATGGACAGCCCCTTAGAGTTCACTTAAATACCATCGTTGCTTCGATCGCTTTTTTCCATCCGTTATATAAAGACGTTCTCTGTTCTTCTTCCATATTGGCTACAAAGGTTTGGTCTACCTCCCAGAAACGTTTGATTTCCTCTTTACTCTCCCAGAATCCAACCGCAAGTCCGGCTAAATAAGCGGCACCTAGGGCCGTTGTTTCTTCTATCTTCGGTCGTTCCACTGGCACATCTAGTAGATCACTCTGGAACTGCATGAGAAAATTATTTTTTACGGCTCCCCCATCCACACGTAAAGTTTTCAAGGGAATTCCTGAATCCGCCTCCATGGCATTTAACACATCTTTGGTCTGATAAGCAAGAGATTCTAATGTCGCGCGAATGAAGTGCTCCTTAGAAGTGCCACGAGTGAGACCAAACACCGCACCTTTCACATCACTATCCCAGTAAGGAGTCCCAAGTCCGACAAAGGCAGGCACAACATACACCCCATCTGTTGATGATACCCTTTTAGCGTATTCCTCACTTTCAGCTGAATCTCGGAACATGCGTAACCCATCCCGAAGCCATTGAATCGCCGATCCTGCCACAAAAATACTTCCCTCTAAGGCATATTCGATCTTTCCGTCTATTCCCCAAGCAATCGTTGTCAATAAACCGTGTTTAGATTCCACTGCTTTTTCACCTGTATGTAAAAGCATGAAGCAACCTGTTCCATACGTGTTTTTTCCCATGCCACTTTCAAAACATGTTTGGCCAAATAATGCGGCCTGTTGATCTCCTGCTATCCCAGCGATGGGCACAGCACGACCAAAGAAATGATAATCCACAGTGTGAGCATAGATTTCAGAAGAAGGACGGACTTCTGGAAGCATTGCAGCTGGCACATCAAAAATTTTAAGCAATTCTTCATCCCACTGGAGTTCGTGAATATTGAACATTAGTGTTCTTGATGCATTGGAGTAATCTGTTACATGGGCTTTCCCGCCAGATAATTTCCAAACAAGCCATGTATCAATTGTCCCAAATAATAGGTCGCCATTTTCGGCTTTTTCTCTGGCCCCTTCCACATGATCCAGAATCCATTTGAGCTTAGTTCCGGAAAAATAAGGATCAATTAACAGACCTGTCTTTTTTCTAAAAATATCCTCTAGTCCCTGTTCTTTTAATTCTTCACATATTGAAGCGGTTTGTCTCGATTGCCAGACAACAGCATTATAAATCGGTTTTCCAGTATTTTTATCCCACACCACAGTTGTTTCGCGCTGATTCGTAATCCCGATTCCCGCAATTTGCTCTGGCCGAATATTCTTATCTATCATGACGCCGGCGATGACAGCTAGCACCGAACTCCATATTTCATTCGCATTATGCTCGACCCAGCCTGAATGTGGAAAATATTGATTAAACTCGACTTGCGATGTATGAAAAATTTCTCCCTTTTTATCAAATAAAATTGCTCTCGTACTGGTTGTGCCTTGATCCAAAGCTAAAATATATTTCTCCATATTCTCCACTCCTTTTCAACATCTATTATCCTGCATGGTCTGGATCTTTTCCAAAAGTCTTCCATAATTCCATTCGGGAAGTTGTCACAGCTTCAGCTCCAGCCTCTAAAGCTGCTTGCACTTGTTCCGTTGTGCGAATTAAACCACCTGAAATAATCTTACAACCCGTATGTTCTTGAATTTCCCGAATCATTTCTGGCACCACTCCTGGTAAAACTTCAATATAATCGGGCTGTGTGCGTTCAATCAACTGATAACTCTTTTTCAAGGCAATCGTATCCAATAGAAACGTTCTTTGAATCGCTAAGATCCCTTTCGCTTTTGCTTTCAGAATCATATTGGACCGTGTAGAGATAATCCCAGCTGGCTTTAAATCATTACAAATAAATTCTGCCGCGTAATCATCTGTATTCAAGCCTTGAATCAAATCGGCATGAATAAGAACCTTTTTCCCGCGCTTTTTAGCCGCATGGATGATTTTTCTGAGATTACTAATACGTACTTCAAGTAAAACAAAATATTCATAATGACTCTCTAAAATATGTTCAAAATTCCGTAAATCTCTCAATGCAGGCAAAACCTTCTGTTCATAGAAAGCCACAATTCTATCCCTGCCTTTCTATTGATATGGGGGCCCACAGGATCTGGGTCGGAACAGCGTTGCGACGTACAGCGCGCACTTAGCTGTTCATCCTTGTTCATCCATTTGATCCTTACTTTTTACACTCCTATTCGTTTACACCTGCAGCGACACGGGTCGCATGATTCAACTCATGATCTAATGCTTCCTCAGCCTGATCCCGTTCTTCTTCTGACCAGTTCAATATAGAAGCCATTTCTTTGATGACAGCATCTTTCCACTTATGGACGATCTCAACATCAAATAATAACTCCCCTGTTCTTCGAATAAAGAAGTCTACTGGTTGAACCGTCATTTCATGATGGATCGCATATAAAAGTTGCGCATGCATGGTAACAGGCAATTCCCCTTTTTGCTCTGGCAAGTATTCAAAAACAGCATCCACATTCGTCCCATATAACTTCGCCAATTTACGGCCTTGTTCCTGTGTCAATCCATAACTTTCTGCTTTTTTACTTTTTTCTTGTATAAAAGTTTCTAAATGGGATGATCCACCCATATTTCCACCTGAAATAGGGAGATGTTTTGTTTGACATGCTGCAAAGTCCTTAGAACCACTTTCATTTAATTTACTTACAACCAAATTGACGACCGTTTCTGCCATTTTACGGTATCCCGTTAATTTTCCGCCTGCTATGGTAATCAATCCACTATTGGATTCCCAGATTTCATCTTTCCGAGAGATTTCCGATGGGGCTTTGCCTTCTTCGTGGATTAAAGGTCTCACCCCGGCCCAACTAGATTCAATGTCAGAATTGGTTACCTTGAGATCAGGAAACATATATAAAATAGCTTTTAGCAAGTAATCACGGTCTTCCTGGGTTGCATACATATCCGCAGGATCTCCTTCATAAAAGGTGTCTGTTGTTCCTACATATGTTTTCCCATTACGTGGGATCGCAAATACCATCCGCCCATCCGGTGTATCAAAATAAACAGCCTGATGTAACGGAAAGATTGATTCATCAAAAACAATATGCACCCCTTTGGACAAACGCAAATGCTTTTCCGTTTTAGAACCGTCCATGTCACGAAGTTCATCCACCCATGGGCCTGTCGCGTTGACTATTTTGCTCGCTTTTACAGTCACTCTCTTTTCACTAAAACGGTCTTGCACTTCAATCCCGATTACTTGACCTTCCTCATTATATAGAAACTTATCTGCTTTCGCATAATTGACAACCGTTGCACCTTTTTCCACAGCCGACTTCATGACCTCAATGGTGAGGCGGGCATCATCTGTCCGATATTCGACATAATAGCCGCTGCCCTTTAATCCAGACTTTTTAATGAATGGGACCTTTTTTAATGTCTCATCAATGGAGAGCATCTTTCTTCTCTCCGACTTTTTCACACCAGCCAAAAAGTCATACACCATTAATCCAATGGAAGTGCTGAATTTCCCGAACGTTCCTCCTGTATGAAAAGGAAGTAACATCCATTCTGGTGTTGTGACATGTGGGCCATTTTCATAGACAATCGCCCGTTCTTTTCCAAGATCAGCCACTTCTTTGATTTCAAACTGCTTTAAATATCGCAATCCCCCGTGCACTAATTTGGTTGAGCGACTTGAAGTACCTGACGCAAAATCATTCATTTCTACAAGCGCCACTTTCAAACCTCTCGTAGCAGCATCCAACGCAATTCCTGCACCCGTTATTCCCCCACCAATCACAAGCAAATCGTATGTCTTTTGCTCCATTTCTTCCAAAACATTCATTCTACTTAAACTAGAAAAATCCTTCATGACGTGTGTCCCTCCCTTTTTAAAAAAGGAGATGCAAAAAAGAGACGCAAACAAACACTATAAATGTAGACAATAGTGTTGCTTGGTCTCTCTGCATCTCCAACCATGTATGAACTTACCACTATAGTATCATATTCCTTCTCTCGTTGCATACTTAATGATTACGGTTCTAAAAAAACTACCCCTTCTTAAAGCTATTGTTCCCACTCTGCAACGTCTCGATTAATTGCAAGGTTTGAGCAGCCTGGTGAACCCTCCCCACCAAATCAAAGATTTGGTGGGGGCTTCCCTTGACTTAAATACAGCTTACGTCACGCAT
>NZ_VTQV01000081.1 GCF_008764245.1 Bacillus subtilis | reverse complement strand
AAACAAGGTGACATAGGAAACAGAACCATGTTCCGAACCAAAGCCATGTGTGGAACGGTAGTTCCCCTTAAATGTACGATTAAGTCGCTCAATGACTTGTTTAAGTGGCCTGAATTCGGTCGAAACAGGGTCTTCATTTGTCAGACCAATCACCTGTTTGACATCAAACTGGATGTCGTGTTGGGCGAAAAAGTGTTGAGCTAGAAGATAGATGGGATTTCCATCGACCACAAAAGTGAGATCTTCTGGAATCTCCTTCATCTTTACCAACACTTCATCAATGGCATGAATAGCCGTGAGGGTATCACGATTTGGCGACACGGGATAGGAAAGAATAATTTTCTTTACCGCGTCAAAAAAGAAAAACAAATAGTGCCATTTTCCGTTCACGCGGATATAGGTTTCATCTCCACAGAATTGATCCGAGAGCTCATAAGGATAATAATCCACATAAGGCTTGAGGAGTAAAGCGACACTGTTCTCGTAATTCAATATCGTCTGATGGGAAATAGCAACACCATGAACATCTTGCATGATCGCAGCTGTTTTGCGGGCTGATAGCCCGTAATTCACATGGTAAGTCAAGATTAAACCCAATGTATGCGGTGAAGCATGGATCTTAGACAAATTTACCCTTGGTAACTCGGGTGATTGTTTAGACAAAGGGAGAAAGTCAACGTGAAACTGCCGAAAGATATATCGTACTTTAAATGCCTGAGGATCCTTCCTAAAACGTTTTTTCTCTTTTTTAGACATGGCCTTTAGCTTCTTTTGGTAATAGGAACAATCATTGTTTTTACACTTGAAGACGGAGAAATCTTTCCTTTCTTTGACTTTTTCTAGAGTTTTCGAACAGTGAGGACACCTTAAAATGGCCTCTTTAGAGAACCGATTCTTATCACTGAAAAGACAAGAACAGACTTTACACAAAAACTGCCCTTTACTTCCATTATTCGCATAAAGATAATCTGATGGAGCACCACACTTGGGACAGTTCATTGCCTTTGGAACAGTCATTTTTGAATGAGCATGCCTTTTAACAGGTTTAAGAGGTTTCCCATGTTCCATCGAATAGTCTTCTAAAAGGATTTTATAATTTAGTTTTTCAAAAGTTTCGATGATCGGGAGATCATCAACCTGAAGTTTTCGATAAGGTTTATTAACGGGCTCTTCTGTAGGCTTTTCAAACATGTTTTTACCAATAAGAAGAGTTTGTAAAGTACGAATAATTTGGTCTTGAAACTTGATAAATTCGAGTAAATAAGTTAATAATTGAGGGTACAACTTGTCACTTCCTGTTCTAAGGTGTTGTGTGTGTGGTAACCTCAATTATCCTTAGATTTGTGGGGGTGGCAAGTTTTTTGTATTTTAAGCCTTACAAATCAAGGTGTTATTAACTTTTTACTATATAAGTTTTGACAATACGTAGTTAAGGAAAGGGGGAAAGAGATGGAAAATAAGAGAGAACATGAAAAGGTAGATCCCTATCAGGAAGCATTGGTCATTCAAGAAAACTATGGACTATTATCTAATATTGCAGAATGGGAAAATGAAAAGTTTTTGAATTACTTAAAGTCAGTTGATGAAGAAACGTTTAAAAAATATATAGAATATAAAAAAACATATGAAAGAGAAGTGATAGAAGAAAAGAATTTAGCCCATGAATTGTGGGAAGCGTGGGAAACATCGGAAAATGAAGTAAAGAACGATTTGTTAAAAACGGAGAAAAAAGAAAAAGGAAATTGGGTGAATAGGAACAGAAAAAAAGTTATGCAGGAAATGGAACGATAAGGGGCTTCTAGTAAAAAGAACCGTCTAGGGGTTCTTTTTTTTATTTTGTTCAGGAGGTAAAGATTTATGCGAAACTACTTGCAAAATTTGAAAGAGGATTTAGAACTAATGAGTAGCGAGCAAGCCACTATCACGGTTAGCAGAAAAGACTTAGAAAAGCTTGTTGAATCACATGAAAAATTGTTAGCTTACCAGCAAGACAAAGAAAAGAAAAGGGCAGTGGATAGGGAACGGTAAAAATACGGTATTCTTTATTCTAATCTTAAATTTAGATTGTTTAAGTCTATTAATAAAAAGCAAACTGAATTAGTGTGATAAGACTTCTATTTTCTTCTGTAGAGGTCTTTTTTCATGGAAGGGTGTGTATATGGTGTATGTTGTTGAAATAGACGCAAGAAAATTAACAAATAAAGCGTATGACAAGTATCAAGACGATTATTATTACAAACATGCTACCAACAATGGGGCTTTCTCGACTGTTCATCCTGATGCGCCTAAGTTAAAAACAAAAAAACAATTTATGCGGTTAAAGGACACAGAAAAAATGGTATTGCAAGAATTGAAAGATATGGGGATAGAAATAAAGGAAGAAACTTTTTATTCACCAAATAATAATAAAATCATTTTTTCATTACACGAAGATCGTCAAGATGCTATTAAAATTACGAATAGCCTATGGGGGAAAGGTTTAGATGCCTTATACGTAAACGACTATAATTTGGTTGAAAAAACAAAGCAAAGGTTGGAAGCGACAAAATCAAAAAATTCATCTTTTGAATTAGAACGCTAGGCAGTCCTCACGTTAGGATTGTCTTTTTTAATATAGAAGGGGTTGATAATAATATGCGAATCGCACCAATGTGGGAAACCGAAAATGCTCTTTATCATTTTCGCGAAAAAGACCGAGCAGAATATCATACTGGGGAAAAGCCAAATTTAAAATATGCAGTGTTAGATAGGGACTTCTTCATTAGTACATGGCAACGAAAAGACATGGATGGGATTCATGAAATTTTCGACACAGAAAAAGAAGCGTATAATTATATTTTTGATCAAAATAAAAGTTTTTATTTGGACAAAATTGATGCACTATTTGCAGAAAAGACAGAAGAGTTAAATGTTCGAGTTATTGCTTATCAGTTTGATGAAGAAAAAACTTACATGTTTTATGTCAAAGAGATTCTGATCGCTCTTATATATCATGGTCATCTTATTATACAGGTGAAAAAAATAGTTCATTCGAGAATTTTTACAACGGTAAGTATGATATGGATTTAGGGCAAGGAATACGTGAGTTGAAGAAACGGAGTGGTAAGGAAGTAGATGTAAATTATCCCATGGTAAAAGAATTGACGAGTTTAGGAAATGATCGGAATCGAAATTTTTCTGAACTTGCAAATGAAGAACATGATGAAAAAACTTGGGAAATAATGACTTCTTTTTATAACGATTGTCTAAAGTTTTGGAGAAAAGAGCAAGAAAAGTATGGCAATGTGAGTAATGAGGAAGTTCAGAAATTGGCTTTAAGGGATGTTTCTGTCATTACAACTAATCCTTACTCTCCCAATGGAGAAAAACTGGATGAGAAAACACAGGAAAAATGGATTAAAAATAAGAAAAAACAATTAGTGAATACAAAGAATGCGAAATTATTCAAAAATCTTGAACGTTAATATGGAAGGGCGTATAAATGTGAACTTAACAAGAAGATGCTTTATTTGCTATCAATCTTTTAAAAAGGGATAGTTGTTTTAGATGGGGATTCCACTTAAAACACAGCATGAAATTAATTTTAACCCTCTGTAATTTTTACATGAGGTGATATTTGTATGGAATTATCCAAAAAATTTTTATCAAATTTAAAGAACCGTTTACTACAGAATGAAGCTATTGAAAGATATAAGGGGAGGGATGGTGTAAAAAATCTTGCTATAGATATTGGTGATTCTTTGGAATTACTTGAAGCTAAGGAAGCAAAATATGTAATAGAAAAATCTTATCAAGAGTTGGTTCACGATGTGTATGGCGATCAGGAAATGGATGAAAAGTCATGGAAATTATGGATAGTAGAAGGCATGGGGAATGTTCATGAAAGTTTACAACAGCAAGTAATAAAAAATACGAGCGTTTCGGCACAGAAAGCGAAAAATGAAATCTATTTAGATCGGTAAAGAGCTTCTTTTATATAGAAGTTCTTTATTTTTTTGCCTTAAATCAAAGAAAGGTTGTATTGATAGATGGCAATTAATAATGGTTTATTTACGTCAAATACAGATATGTGGGCTACTCCACAAGATTTCTTTGATAAATTGAATGCGGAATTCAATTTTGAGTTAGATGTATGTGCAACAGAAGATAATGCAAAATGTAGTAAGTATTACAGTCCAGAAGAGGATGGCTTACAGCAAGAATGGAAAGGAATGTGTTGGATGAATCCTCCTTACGGTCGTGTAATTGGGGATTGGGTTAAGAAAGCCTATGAATCTTCTTTAAAAGGGGCTACAGTTGTTTGTTTATTACCGGCTAGAACAGATACAAAATGGTGGCATGATTACTGTATGAAAGGTGAAATAAGATTTGTAAAGGGCAGATTAAAGTTCGGTGACAGTAAAAACTCTGCTCCATTTCCAAGTGCGGTGGTTATCTTTGGGGACAAAGCGAAAACCAACACTTTAATTGCAATGTAACCAAACTTCATCACATTAAATTTTGAATATGCTAAATCCGGCAATATTAAGGACTCTTATCCAAATGGGATAAGGGTCTTTTTTTGTTTTTTAAAAATATTAATTTGGACAAACCATCCCTTCATACATTGTAAAAAAGGAAAGGTGGGAGGCGAACTGAAAAAAGAAAATCAGTGTAAATCTTATTATAAAATAAAAGTTACGCATCCGAAAAACCAAACTTCCCTTGAAGATATAAAATCCTCTTTGGCGTTTAAGGATATAGTTAGAAAGATATTAATACATTATGAAACTAACAAATAATAAGTATATCCCCACTGGCATTTATCCAAAAAGGGGATATACTTATTTGTATAAACATAAAAAATAAAACGTTATAGAGGTGTTATAATGATTCAATTAAAGGGAGAAGAAAAACTTTCATTAGAACAAATATTTAATTTAATAGGAAAAATAAATGCGATAATATATGCTCGTGTATCAACAGCGGATCAAGCGAAGAAGGGGTATAGTATTGAGTCACAAATTGAAATGTGCAAGCAAAGGGCGTTATCTAAGTTTGGATTTAAAGAAAACGAATTAGTTGTTGTAATAGAAGATGGGAGGATGGGCGATGATCCTAATAGACCTGGATTAAATTATGTGCTGTATCTCTTAGAAAAAGGAATTGGAAAGAAGTTAATTATGCTCCACCCTGACAGGTTCACTCGTGATAACACATTACAAGGTGTTATATCAAGAAGAATTTGGTCAATGGGTATTGATATTGAATTTATTGAATTTGAAGTTGATCCTGATAATCCCGAATCAATGTTGATGTATAACATTCAAGGGTCAATTGCTCAATATAATAAAGCGAAAATTTTAGCTAATTCAAGAAGGGGAAGAGTGCAAAAAGCAAGAAAAGGAGAACTTCCTAGTTTTAAACGTCTATATGGATACAAATATGATAAGAAAATTCAATTGCTTGAAATTAACGATGAAGAAGCGATGGTTTATATAGATATGGTTGACATGCTGTTAAATCAAGACATGAGTTGTAATCAAATAGCGCAAGAACTTTCAAGAAAAGGTATTCCTGCTCCTAATGGGGATATTTGGTATCAGACAACGGTTACAAGAATTTTAAGAAACGAAAGCTACACCGGTAATTATTATTATGGAAAATCAAAAGTAGTACAAAAAGACGGAGAAAAAAAGCAAGTTCCCCAACCACGAGAAGAATGGATAAAAATTGCTATCCCCCCTTTGATTGACGAAGAAACATTCTTATTAATTCAAAAAAAGATCGATGCCTTAAATAAAGCTAAGGGCAGAAAATCAAAGTCATATCTACTAAAAGGGATAGTGAAATGTGGGAGATGTGGTGCATCGGCTGGTTCAGGAATAACATCAAAGGTTAAAAGCGGAGTTTATAAATACTATTCGTGCAGAAATAAATCGGCTAAAGGGTATATTGTAGGGACAGGAAAAAAAGCAAAAAAATGTGAAGGAGTTAATTGGAGGGTAGACATTGTAGATGAAATTGTTTGGAAATGGCTACTCGATAAAATAAATAATCCCGAAACCGTTATTAAAGAAATTACAAAAGAGTTAAGCGATACACACAAGTTAAGTTCCCTAGAAAAACAAAAAGATGAAATTCAAAAAAAGTTAATTGAACTAGAAAAAGAAGAAACTAATTATGCAATCCTTTTCGGGAAAGGGAAAATAACTGAAAAACAATTTGATGACTTGACTAATCCAATTAAAAGACAAACCGAATCCCTTCAATATGACTTGAACATCATAAAATCAAACTTAATAACTTTAAAGGGAGAATATAATGAAACCGAATTAATAAAGAAAAATATAAAAAAGTTTCAGGAGGTTATTAAAGGCAATCTTGAAATGAAGGATAAAAGAACAATCGTACAAATGTTTGTCGAGAGAGTGATATTAAACGAAGATTTTACTATTGAGATTATTACTAAATGGGGAAGTAATGAAAGCAACCCTAACCAATATAGTCAAGTCGAAAAAAATGCCTACCCACATAAAAAACAAAACAATGTTCAAACATATGGAGGATAAGCAAAATGAATTTATTCTAATTCTAGCTGGATATTCCCACGAAATGGATTATTTTCTTAGTTTAAATCCCGGTCTTCATTCTCGTTTTCCACTCGTTTTTCATTTCCCAGACTATACCGCAAATGAATTAATGGAGATCGGACGTCGGATGGTAGGAGAGAAAGAATATATTCTAAGTAAAGAGGCCGAAGCGAAATTGAAGGACCACTTGCTTTATGTGAAAGGTGTAAAAGGTGAACATTTCTCGAATGGTCGTTACGTTCGCAATCTAATCGAAAAGGCTATTCGCTCACAAGCTATGCGTCTCTTAAGTGAGTCACATTTAGATAAAAATATTCTCGCAACCTTAATGAGCGAAGATTTTAATTTCTCTAAGTAGAGTTGAAAAATACTGTCCTTATGGCCATTATTTGGCTGTAAGGCACTTTTTGAAATTTGCTGTATAACAAGCTTACATATCTATGAAGAACGATAAATTCGTTTTTAAAATGGCTTTTTGTTATGATAAAAATATGGCGTAAGAGGAAAAGAGGGAAATATTTGCAGACACCCGGAAAAGAGAAGGTTATTATTGTTGGAAGCCGGACCGTTGATTCAAACTTACATTTTCAATATTCCATGTCTGAGCTTGAGTCATTAGTGTCTACCGCTCAAGGAGATACCATCGCGTCGTTGACTCAGAAACAGGAAAAATTACATCCTTCTACTTATATTGGAAAAGGAAAGTTGGAAGAACTGCAACATTTAGAGGAAGAACTCGAACCGGACTTAATTATTTTTAATGATGAGTTGTCCCCAAGTCAGCAACGAAACCTCCAGGAAAAACTTGCGGCAAAAGTGCTCGATCGTACCCAATTAATATTGGATATTTTTGCACAACGAGCTCGATCTAAAGAAGGGAAGTTACAAGTTGAGCTTGCCCAACTAGAATATCTTTTACCAAGATTAGCAGGACAGGGAATCCTTCTATCGCGCTTAGGTGGTGGAATTGGAACGAGGGGTCCAGGTGAAACGAAGCTAGAGTCTGACAGACGGCATATTCGCCGTAGAATTGATGAAATTAAAAAGCAATTGCAAGTTGTCGTCCACCATCGTGAGCGATATCGTGAGAGAAGACGACGCAATAAAGCATTTCAAATTGCCATTGTTGGCTATACAAATGCCGGAAAATCCACGTTATTCAACCGATTATCCACTGCACAGGCTTTTGAAGAAAACCAATTATTTGCAACCCTTGATCCCCTAACGAGAAAATTGGTTTTGCCTAGTGGCTATAGTGCGATCCTCACGGACACAGTAGGATTTATTCAGAATCTCCCAACCACGTTAATTGCTGCGTTTCGTTCAACATTAGAGGAAGTGCGAGATGCCGATCTTTTACTTCATGTGGTGGACAGTTCAAATCCTGATTATGAAAATCATGAGCAGACGGTCCTACATTTATTAAAAGAGTTAGAAATGGATCATTTACCTCAATTAACCGTTTATAATAAATCTGATCAAATCGCCAGGGAGTTTGTACCTCGAACAGGTAAGCATTTTATCATGAGTGCCTTTAGTGATACGGAGCGCCAAAAACTAAAACAAATCGTTGAAAAAATGGCCACCGAAAATATGGATTATTACCAAGTCATTGTTCCATCAGATGAAGGAAGACTTTTATCCGTTTTAAAAAACGACACGATCTTACGGGAATTTAAGTTTTTAGAAGAGGAACAATCCTACAAATGTAAAGGTTACGTGTTAAAAGACCACCCCGTTAAAGCGGCGTTGAAATTATACGGAGTTTAAGGGATTTAAAGGAGTTAGAGAGAGAATGAATGTAGTATTAAAGCATATGATTGACAATATTGAAGAACAAATCTTACCAATCCATAGAAAAATCGATCAAGTGATCGAAGTCAACCAACAGCGAGTATTAGAAAGTTTTCAGAAACATCGGGTCAGTGAAATTCATTTTACGGCTTCCACAGGGTATGGATACGGTGATATGGGCCGAGAAGTGTTGGAAGCTGTGTACGCCGATGTTTTTGGAGGGGAAGCGGGTTTGGTTCGTCCCCAGATCATCTCTGGGACGCATGCTATTTCCATTTCGTTATTTGGGGTGCTTAGGCCAGGTGATGAGTTATTGTATATTACCGGAAAACCTTATGATACATTGGAAGAAGTAGTTGGTTTAAGGGGAGAGGACAATGGCTCGTTAAAGGAATATGGTATTCACTATAACTGTGTAGATTTAGCTGAAGATGGCTCCATTGATTTTGAGGCCGTGCAAAAAGCGATTAAACCAAACACAAAGGTGATTGGAATCCAGCGTTCTAAAGGATATGGTGACCGTCCTTCATTCACTATATCCGAAATCAAGACGATGATTCAGTTTGTGAAGGAAATAAAATCAGATTTGATTGTGTTTGTGGACAATTGTTATGGTGAATTTGTTGAAGAATTAGAACCTTGTCATGTTGGGGCAGATTTAATGGCAGGATCCTTAATCAAGAATCCTGGTGGTGGGATCGTAAAAACAGGTGGTTATATCGTAGGGAAAACACAATTTGTTGAAATGTGTGCCTACCGAATGACCTCACCCGGCATTGGACGCGAAGCGGGAGCCTCACTCTATAGTTTACTTGAAATGTATCAAGGCTTTTTTTTGGCGCCGCATATTACAGGTCAAGCGTTAAAGGGCGCCGTTTTTACATCTGCCTTATTAGAAAAAGTTGGACTGCAAACTTCACCGAAGTGGGATGCCACGCGTACAGATTTAATCCAATCCGTGCAGTTTAATCATAAGGAAATGATGATTGAGTTTTGTCAAGAGATTCAAGCGGCCTCTCCCGTAGATTCTTTTGTAAAACCTTATCCAAGTTTAATGCCTGGCTACGAGCATGAGGTCATCATGGCTGCCGGAACATTTATTCAAGGGGCAAGTATCGAATTATCTGCTGACGGTCCGATCAGACCACCCTATACAGCCTACGTTCAAGGTGGATTGACCTATGCTCATGTGAAAATAGCTGTATCGAACGCATTAAATCGTTTAATCGAAAAAGGTTTAATCGATGTAGAATAAGGAATATGAATAAGGAAGAAATTTATACTTTATTTTTCGAAAAAAATTTTATAAAATCTTAAAGTGCATATATGTTAAATAAGAGGATAGAATATGCAACTTTGAAATTACGGGAGGACTTTTAGATTAGTATGGGTAGATATACCAAAGAAGACATTGCGCGATTAGCAAAAGAACAAAATGTTAAATTTGTAAGGTTGCAATTTACGGATATTCTCGGCACGGTAAAAAATGTTGAAATTCCAATTACGCAGTTAGAGAAGGCGTTGGATAATAAAATGATGTTCGATGGTTCCTCGATCGAAGGTTTCGTTAGAATAGAAGAATCGGATATGTATTTATATCCTGATCTAGATACATGGGTGGTTTTCCCATGGTCCGCAAGTAAGGGAAAAGTCGCTCGATTAATTTGTGATGTATATAATTCAAATTTGGAACCTTTTGCGGGGGATCCGCGAAGCAATTTAAAAAGGGTATTAAAAGAAATGGAAAAGTATGGATTTACTAATTTTAATTTAGGACCCGAGCCTGAATTTTTCCTATTTAAATTAGATGATAATGGGGAGCCAACACTAGAATTAAATGACCATGGTGGTTATTTTGATTTAGCTCCTACTGATCTTGGTGAGAATTGCCGCCGAGATATTGTGTTAGAACTAGAAGAATTAGGCTTCGAGATTGAAGCCTCTCATCATGAAGAAGCACCAGGGCAACATGAAATTGATTTTAAATATGCTGACGCTGTAACGGCGTGTGATCAAATCCAGACATTTAAACTGGTCGTCAAAACAATGGCACGAAAGCATGGGCTTCACGCTACGTTCATGCCGAAACCACTTTATGGGGTTGCAGGATCAGGGATGCATTTTAATTTATCCTTATTTAATGATGGGGAAAATGTTTTCTATGATAAAAATGGAGAACTGCAAATGAGTGAAACGGCCTATCATTTCATGGCAGGGATCATTAAACATGCACCAGGCTTTACGGCAATTACGAATCCAACGATCAATTCCTATAAACGCTTGGTTCCCGGGTTTGAAGCACCTTGCTATATTGCTTGGTCCGCACAAAACAGAAGCCCGCTTGTTCGTATCCCTTCCTCACGTGGACTTAGTACACGGATTGAAGTAAGAAGTGTAGATCCAAGTGCCAATCCATATTTGGCCATGGCTGTTCTTCTTAAAGCGGGGTTAAGTGGAATAGAAGATCAATTAACACCTCCCCATGCTGTAGATAAAAACATCTATATCATGAATAAAAGTGAGAGAAATGAAGAAGGTGTGATTGACCTACCAGCAAATTTATCGGAAGCTTTGGATCAATTAAAACAAGATGAAATTATAAAAGCAGGATTAGGAAATCATATTTATGAAAATTTCATCGAAGCAAAAGAAATCGAATGGGATATGTTCCGTACGCAAGTCCACCCGTGGGAGCGGGAGCAGTATTTGAAGCAGTATTAATAAGGTTAAACCGTTGAAGCTATCGGCTTTAGCGGTTTTTCTTTCTGCTTAGGCATTTATAAAATCCTAGCTTGTGGATAAGTTGCTTATGTTGCGGTTGACATCCAGCTCCAGCGCCCAGCGACTAGCAAACTTTCGGTGCCTTCCTACGATAAG
>NZ_VTQV01000080.1 GCF_008764245.1 Bacillus subtilis | reverse complement strand
AGGACGTGGGGGAATTCCTGCAAAAAAAGATTTTAGGCTTTTAAAGGGGCGCGGAATATGGGACTTAATACCATTTTTCTATTAATAATTTGTAATTATTTGTAAATATTTTAAAGTCGTGCTTACTCTAGTCTGAATTTCTGACCAAAGTACTGATCTAGAATTTCAGGATCTGGTGGATCCCAATGTAAGTAAATCCGTCAACAGTTTCTTGGCGCGTTCATAGAAATCGACACCGCTGAATTAGGTCGTTTCAGCTAGGCTAAGGCAGATTTCATCGAGAGTCCTAATTCTATTACCTTTCTAAACACATATATCTTCCTATTGTTATTTTTTTAGATACCTCTTATACTGTTAAAAATGAACATTTTAAATAAAATACAATTTAATGTTCGGTTTTAACTTCGATGGAGGGATCATAATGACAAAAAGTATTAAAGTATTCGCGATTCTAGCTTTTTCCATTTTGATGTTAGTAGGTTGTACTGCGGCACAAGGAACATCAAACGAAACAAATAAACAATCGGCAAAGAAGGAACCTATCGCTGTACAAGGGGCGATGGATGTTGAAGTTTCCGCATTGCTTGATGCAATGGGTGACTATAAAGAAGAGAAATATGGCAATTTTTCATTTTATGTTGGGGAGATTGAGGACATTCCTGTCGTTGTGTCAAGAACAGAGGTGGGCATGGTCAATGCAGCCGCATCGACCACACTATTAATTGAGAAATATCATCCAAAAGCGATTATTAACCAAGGAACAGCTGGTGGACATGATCCGAATATTCATGTGTTTGATACAGTCATTGGTACGGAGGTTATGAATATTGGTAGCTTTCGCTCTGAACATCTAGACGAAGGTCAAGGGATGAAGCCAGAAAAATGGATTCATATGACAACTGATATAAGAGAAGCGGATGGAGAAACAAAAGAGTATGCTGCCCTTCCAAGTGATGAAAAATTAGTGAAAGCTGCTTTAAGTGTGGCAGATCAATACGAATATGGTGAGGTAGTAGAAGGGAAAATCGGAAGTGGTGACTGGTGGAACAGAGAAATTGACAGAATCCAGTGGTTCCATGAAGACTTCGGAACAAGTGCCGAAGAAATGGAGGCTTTTGCCGTTGCTCAAGTTGCTCATTTACAAGATGTACCTTTCCTATCTTTACGCACCATCTCAAACTCTGAAGTAACAGATGACAACATTGAGGATTTAGAAAAAGCAGGGCAATACGGCGCCGAGTTTTCGGTTGAAGTTGTGAAGGCTATAGGGAAATAGAAACAATAAAAGGCGTGGGGTCTACACTTTTTAGTGTAAGCTCCAACGCCTTAAGTTTTATTTACTGGAGTTATGTCCCAGCCTTTATTTTCAAATGAGATGCAAGAGGATATGGAATATTTCTCCATCCGGAAAATAGTTTTATCTGCTTATCAATATTGAATTGCAAAACAGTGTCTTTATTTTTGTGCCTTGAGCACAGCGATATGATTGTTCTTCCAATTAAACTCTTTCATTAATTTAACTTACAAACGCGTGGTCTAACTCCACCGTCTTTAGACGGTATCAGCTTTTAACCCTTCCCTTATATGTCCTTACTTTAGATGAGGTGAAAGTATTGGACAGCTATAGAAAAAGTAGTCATGTGGTATATGATATCAAGTACCATCTAATATGGGTGACCAAGTACAGGTATAAAGGGCTCCGCGGACAGATTGCAATATGGGCAAGGCAACTGATAAGACAAGGTTGTGAAGCAAGAGGAATTACCATTTTGCAAGGCAGCTTTGAAAAAGATCATATTCATTTGTTATTATCAAGCTCTCCAAATATGGCACCAAGTAAAATCTTACAATACTTGAAAGGAAGGTCTTCAAGATTGTTACGGTAAGAGCCAAATTAACCGAAATTCTGTTCAGCAATTCCAAGAATTTTGGATATTTTTGTAGTTTTTCGGATGGTCGAAAAGTTGGAAGCGTTATACTATGTTTTTGAGAGCGCTTTACATTAAAAACAGGGGGGAACTATGATGAAGAAGTTAAGTTGTATCCTAATAGGATTACTTATGGTGTCAGTTTTAGCTGCATGTGGCAATAACGATGATAAAGAAGCACAGTCCGAGAAGGATGGGGCAATTAAACTTACACTTTGGACAGATTGGACTGAGGATCGTCCGGAAAATACTCTTTACAAGGATATTATTGCTAAATTTAATGAAGAGCATGAAGATATTCAAATTAAGGAAGAGGCCATTCCGCACGACCAATATGAGACAAAATTAAGAACCCAAGCCGCTGGAAATCAATTACCTGACTTGATGCGTGTTTGGCCTGGTGCTAGAACTGAGCCTCTTGCTGAAGGTGGGGCCATTCTTCCGCTTAATCCAATTATTGATAACTGGGAAGGGGTTATTCCTGATTCCATCCTTCAAGATTATGCAATTGGGGGGAATTATTATGCAATCCCATCAAATGTAAGTGTGACAGGTTTAATTTTCTATCATAAAGATCAGCTTCAAGCCGCTGGGTATGATGAGTTTCCTAAAACATATGATGAATTTAAAAAACTTGTAAAAGCGCTTAATGATGAAGGGACAACTCCAATTGCTTTAGGTAATAAATCCATTTGGCCATTACAATCTGTATATATCTCAACAATTGCTGACCGTTTCACAGGTAGCGATTACTTAAAGAATACACTAGGTGGAGAAGGCACTTTTGAAGATCCACAATTTATCAGTGCACTATCTGTTATCGATGAATTAACAAAAGCGAACGCATTTAATGAAGACATGAATACGCTTGATGAAGCTCAATCCAGAAATGAATTTATCAAAGGATCCGCAGGTATGCACTTTGCTGGTTCATGGGCGATTGGTCCCATTTTAGACAGCGTTGAAGATATTGATAACATTGGGGTCGCACCATTCCCGACATTTGAAGGTGGTAACGGCGATCCTGCAAGAATCGCTGGTGCCGCTGGTGGTGGTATTGCGGTAAACAGCCAATTAAGTGAAGAGGAACAAGAAGCTGCTTTCACTTTCCTAAAATACTATTATGGTGAAGAGTTATACCAAGGTTTAATCAAAGCAAACATTATCGTACCGGCTAATGTTGAAATGGATGACAGCATCCCACAAATCTTCCAAGATGCCAATAGCTTTGTTCAAGGTGGACTTGCTCCAGTATATGATGCAACACTAACACCTGAATTAACAGATATTATTAACAACGGATTACAATCCATTACATTAGGTGATAAAACACCAGAAGAATTAGCAAAAGAAATGCAGAAAGAAAATGAAAGTAAATAAGTCATCGATACACTTGTTCACAGGTTACTTGTATAAAGTAACCTGTTTATACGAGGGGGGAGAACATGAAATTAACTAGGAAAAGTAAAGCTGCTATTATACTAGGTATACTGCCCGCTTTTATCATATATGTTGTTTTTGCTATTTTTCCAATTCTTCAATCGTTTTATTACTCACTTATGAATTGGAACGGATTTAATGAAATGACTTTTGTAGGCTTAAGTAATTTTAAAAAACTATTTGCGGATCCCCTATTTTGGAATTCGGTAAAAAATAATATATACGTCGTATTAGCCTCTGTATTAGGTCAAGTTCCAATTGCCTTATTCTTCGCCCTTTTATTGAATCGAAAAATTAGGGGGGCAAAGATTTTTAGAACAATTGGATTCTTACCTGTCGTTTTATCCACAGTTGTTATCTCCTTAACATGGAGCTTGATTTATAATTCCCGAAATGGCTTGATCAATGAAGTTTTACAGTCAATTGGATTAGATTCACTTGCGCAAAACTGGTTGGGAGATACAAAGTGGACAATGGCAGCCGTCTTAGTCGTAGTTATTTGGCAGTTCGTTGGTCTATATTTGATTATTTTCCTTGCCGCATTACAAAATGTGCCTACTGAAATTTTAGAAGCGGCGAAAATAGATGGTGCTTCAGAATGGAAAACAACTTGGAAGATTACAATCCCAATGATCTGGGATACCATTCTAGTAGCGATTATCCTCTGTATTTCAGGTAGTTTGAAAACATTCGATTTAATCTACGTCATGACAAATGGTGGACCTGCGCATTCCACTGATGTAATGGCACTATATATGTTTAATGAAACATTTACAAAGTTACAGTATGGATATGGTAGTGCTGTATCTGTATTTATTTTCTTCTTTAGTCTAATTTTAATTGCGATTGTGAACAAACTATTAGGAAAGAAAATGATTTAGGAGGTGGATACAATGGCAACGACAAACAAGGTTCCTAGAAAAAAAGGCATCAAAAAATTATGTATCTACATTGCCTTAATTTTATTTGCGATCATCAATGCTTACCCTATCATATGGATGGCCATCAACTCTTTTAAATCTGAAAAGGAATTTGCTATTAATCAATTCGGGCTCCCTCAGAAGTTTGTATTAGAAAACTACACAGCCGCTTGGGATATTGCAAATCTCGGCGTCCTGTTTAAAAATAGTATTTTTATTACACTAACTGCAACCGTATTAACTGTTATTATCGGGGCTTTAGCATCTTATTTCTTATCCCGCTTTGAATTCAGAATGAGTAAATTGCTATATGGATTTTTCATCTTTGGATTGCTAATTCCAATCCATGCGACATTAGTACCGATGTTTATCTTAATGAAAAATATAGGGTTATTGAATACACCGATCACCCTCATATTTCCATATATGGCTTTTCATTTACCGATTACAATTTTTATTCTAACAAGCTTTATGAAAAGCTTTCCTAAGGATATTGAAGAATCTGCGATTATGGACGGCTGTGGGATTTATCGGATATTTTGGTCTATTATCCTTCCGATGTCACGTCCTGCAATCGCAACGGTCGTTATTCTAAACTTTATCTATAATTGGAATGAGTTTTCCTTTGCATTAGTGTTAATTAATGATCCAAATCTGCAAACATTGCCATTAGGGCTAGCTAATTTTGCAGGTCAATTTACTACTAACTATGGTGCACAGATGGCAGGTTTAACAATGTCGTTAATCCCAATAGTCATTTTCTATATTTTATTTGAGAAGAATATTGTTAAAGGTATGACAGCTGGTGCGGTAAAAGGATAATATTCAAAAGGTTGAATGCAAATGATGCGAAATTGGGACTTAAAGAAAAAGTTCTTGATCATATTCCTTGTTCTCATAACACTTCCAACGGCATTGTACGGACTACTTATTTACAACCAAACAACGGAAGTACTAAAAAATCAAGTGGAGAAGGATATATTAGAAAGACTCGATAAGGATGAACAAAATCTGTTGTCCATTATTCGTGATGTCGAAAGCATGTCTTCCTATATGATTTACAACGATGACTTTCGGACATTTTTTACGACAACAGAGGAAACCTCTTCCACTTATAAAAACAGTGTAAAAGGGATGAAAGGTTATTTTACCTTTCAACTCATGTCAAATGAATATATATCCTCTATCTTGTTAGAGGGGAGAAATGGGAATAGGTTAGTGTTTGGCGAACCAGTTTCCGGTGACGAGAGTGCCCTAGACGAAGCGGCCGTGGAAGGAAAGGGCTCACCGATCTGGAGTGATGCGTACAGTGTGACGAGTGGTTGGGGTGGAGAAAAATATGTCATTAGCCTATCGAGATTGATTAATGATTTAAATCGAATTACCGATCCAATTGGTATGGTGAGAATTCGACTTGATCAGGAAAAGATCACGAAAAGTCTAGAGGTAAAACAAGGATATTACTTGGTGATGTCAAAGTCAGGAGAAATTATTCTTCACCCAAATCAGGAGCTTTTAGGAAAAAAATATGATGATCCTGCATTTGTTGAATGGGTCAATCATGGTGAGGAATTAGTGTACGATTTCTCTTACAATGATCATGACTACAAAGCTGTTAAAAAAAGGCTAAATGGAACAAATTGGACATCGGTTGTGATTGTCGATGAACAGGATTTAGTTAAGGAGCTATTGACTGTTCGGAATTCGATTAGGAATATGATTATCCTTCTACTTTTATTAGGAGCCTTTGCCTTTTATGGATTTTATCGGTCTTATATCAAACGAGTCATTGAATTAACAGACCAAACAGACCAGCTTGAGAAAGGAAACTTCTCTGCGAATGTGAACGTAACATCAAACGACGAAATCGGTCGTTTAGGTAGCCATTTTAATAAAATGGTGAAGACGATCGAGAGACATATTGATACGGAATATAAGTTAAAAATTAGGCAAAAAGAATCGGAGTTAAATGCACTGCAAAATCAAATTGATCCGCATTTTCTCTATAATACATTGGATATGATCAGATGGTCGGCACGTCTCGAAAATGCAATGGAGACAGGTCAACAAATTGAACGGCTTTCAAAAGTATTTCGTATGAATTTAAATAACGGAAAAACATGGGTCACAATAGAAGAAGAAATGGCCTACATTACATCCTATTTAGAGTTACAAAAAAGTAGATTAGGGGAACGGCTGGCCTATTTCATTTTTATCGATGACCATGTAAAAAAGTCATTTATCATGAAACAACTCATACAACCATTGGTTGAAAATAGTATCCAGCATGGCTTTAAAGAATTACCAAGACAAGGAGTTATCACAATTCGTTGTTACCAGGTTGAGGAACAGGTGTGGATTGAGGTAATTGATAACGGTTGGGGATTTGAAAAAGACAAGCACGATACTGGATTGGCAATGAAAAATATTAAAGAACGTTTAGCGATTGCGTTTGGACCTCCCTTTGGAATACAGGTGTTAGAAACGAAGCAGGGAGCAATTGTACGGCTGATCCTACCACTTTTATGGGATGAAAATACGCGGGAGAATGCGGGTGAAAAATCATGACTTTTAAAATGTTAATAGTAGATGATGAACCTATTATTTCACGCGGGCTAGGGTTAACAATTCCGTGGGAAACCATCAATGTCGAAGTGGTAGATACAGCTTGTGACGGAGACGATGCCATACAGAAGGTTAAGCAATACGGAAACATCGATATTGTTATTACCGACGTAAGGATGCCAAAAGCTGATGGATTGCAACTAGCAAGTTTCTTGCACAGCAACTTTCCTCAAATCCGGACAATCATTTTAAGTGGATACGATGAGTTTGAGTATGCCCAACAAGCAATAAAATTGGGTGTGAAGGACTATTTGCTTAAGCCGGCAAAAGTTGAAGAGCTTGTTGAGAAGGTGAAAATTCTTACAAATGAAATCGAAAAAGAGCGATATCAACAACAAGAATTGTACGAAATAGGGTTGAAAAATGCCATTAACCAACAGATATCTAATTTACAGGGCGACATTCCCACTACATTAAATCGATACAATCATATTGAGATATGTCCGTTTATTAGTATGCATCAAAATTATATGAATAAAGTAAACGACCTGTCAGTTGCAGAAATTGAAGAATTTTTAAGTGGATGGAAGAAAACGATTGAGAATGGACTAAGAGAGCAAGGCCTTTCTTCCTGTTCATTCTTTACAAAGGAAAATATCTTACTAACTTGTGTTTATGGTGATGATGGGCAGGATGGGAAACCGGGTAAGCTACGAAATACGATCCAGAATGAAGGGTATGCACTTCAAATTGTTTGGTTCGATAAATGGATTCCTCTTGGAAATCTTAAGACCGTTTATACGAAGCTTGTAAATGCAGCTAAATTTTTACCTCTCACAAAGGACTATAGCATTGTAGTTTCAGATCAGTTGAATCGGACAACAAAGCAACTTTACCCAGCTGAACTTGAAAAGAAAGTAATAGATGCCGTTATTCAAAAAGAAGATACGGATCTCCATTTGATTACAAATGAATTGTTCCAACACCTTTCATCAAATGAATTTTTCTTAGAAGAAGTTGTACAAGTTTGTAGAGAGATACTCAATAAAATTGAGAATCACTTTAAGTCTATAGGTGGGACAAAGGTAAATCAATGGGATTTACATTACAAAGAGAATGTGGATGTTCATTTATACAATTCCTATGAACTATTGGAAGAGCTTTTCTATCAGGATATTTCTACCATCCATAAAGTACAATTTGAACTGAATAATTTAGACAGGCAAGATTTGTTAATCGATCATGCGAAAGAATATATACACGAATATTACAGAACGAACATTAAAGTTAATGAAGTAGCGGATGTCATTAATATAACACCAAATTACTTTAGTTCCTTATTTAAGCAGAAAACAGGTGTTAACTTCAATGAATATGTTAACCAATTAAGAGTGGATGAAGCAAAGGTATTACTTGCGGAGACTCCTTTTAAAATAAGCGAAATTTCGGAACAAGTAGGATTTCATGAATATAAGCATTTTGTTGGAGTGTTTAAAAAACTTACAGGGATGACTCCGACAGACTACCAGAAATTTAGGAACTTACAAGATGATAAAAAAGACAGGAGAGATGAGAAATGGAAAAAGTAATAATGAAGTTACCAGAGGATTTCATTATTGGGGCAGCATCTTCAGCATGGCAAACAGAAGGTTGGTCTGGTAAAAAAGAGTTTCAAGATTCTTACTTAGACCTTTGGTATAAAAACAATAAAAATGTTTGGCATAACGGATATGGACCAGCTGGTGCGACTGATTTTTACAACCGTTATAAAGAGGATATCAGCTACATGAAAGAAATTGGACTTACCCATTTCAGAACATCAATCAACTGGTCTCGTTTTTTAATAGATTATGAGAATATTGTTGTCGATGAAGAATACGCAAGCTACATCGGAAATGTGATTGATGAATTAATAAGAAATGGCGTAGAACCAATGATCTGCCTTGAGCACTATGAACAACCTGCTTATTTATTTGAAAAATACGGCGGTTGGGGTTCAAAGCATGTGGTGGAATTATTTGTAAAGTATGCAGAAAAAGTATTTGAACGGTATGGGGATCGTGTAAAACATTGGTTTGTATTTAATGAGCCTGTGGTGGTCCAAACCCGTATGTACTTAGATGCCATCCGTTGGCCATTTGAACAAAACACTAAGAAATGGATGCAATGGAATTATTACAAGGCGCTAGCTACTGCTAAAGTGGTGAAGTTATTTAAGGAAATGGGTTTGAAAGAACAAACAGGAGCCAAAATTGGGACAATCCTGAATCCAGAAGTGACCTATGCTCGTTCATCTTCAGAGCATGACCAAAAAGCAGCAAGAATATATGATCTATTCTTCAATCGGGTATTCTTAGATCCTGCGATAAAAGGAGAATATCCACAAGAATTATTCGAGTTAATGGATAAACACGAGATTACCTTTGAACATACTGCTGAAGAACTTCAACTCATTAAAGAAAATACCGTTGATTATGTGGGTATCAACCTGTATTTTCCACATCGTGTAAAAGCACGTACGACAGCTTGGAATGATGAGACACCATTCCATCCTCAATATTACTACGAAAAACACGAACTAGTGGGGAAGAAAATGAACCCATATCGTGGCTGGGAAATCTATCCGAAAATTATGTATGATATGGCAAACAGAATCAAAGAGGAGTATGGTAACATCGAATGGTTTATTGCCGAAAATGGAATGGGTGTAGAAAACGAAGGAAGATTCAAAAATGAGGATCAAATTATCCAAGACGATTACCGAATTGAATTTATTAGTGAGCACTTGAAATGGCTATTAAAGGCAGTCAATGAGGGAGCAAATTGTAAAGGTTATATGTTATGGGCATTCACTGACAATGTCTCTCCAATGAATGCATTTAAAAACCGCTACGGCCTGGTAGAAATTAACTTAGAAGATAACCGTAATCGGGCCCTTAAAAAATCTGCGTACTGGTACAACAAACTTATTGAAACAAGAGAATTTGAAGCAGAAAATGACGATTTCTGTAGATAAGCTTGTCAGATTTACTCTACAAACCCTTGTAATCACCGGATTCCAAGGGTTTGGTCCTATTAATACGGCAAAGAGGGAAAGAACATGCAAAAATATATTGCCTTTGATATTGGTGGAACATTTGTCAAATGTGGTGTGGTTGATGAGAATGGGCAAATCCTCACATCAAAAAAAGAAAAAACCCCAAAAGCACTCGCTGGTTTATTAAACTTGATTGAAACATATTGTCAATCTTGTCCAGAGGCTAAAGGGGTTGCTATTAGTAGTTCAGGTGCTGTATCCGATGAAGGCATCATCCATGGTTCAAGTGCCATTCCCTATATTCATGGGCCCAATATGAAGCAACTAGTATCGGAACGAACAAAACTCCCGGTATATATAGAAAATGATGCAAATTGTGCAGGGTATGCAGAGGTATGGAACGGCGCGGCCAAAGGAAAAAGTGATGTCATGGTTATGGTAATTGGGACCGGAATCGGTGGAGCTATATTTAAAAATGGACGTTTGCATAAAGGGGCAAATCTCCATGGCGGTGAGTTTGGCTACATGCTACTAAACACAAATGTTATAGACAGTAATGACGTGTGGAGTAGAAGAACATCGACGAAAGCACTTATACGGAAAGTCGCGAAAGTAAAGGAAATCGATCCAGAAGAGTTATCAGGGGAAGAGATTTTCTCAATGGCTGAAGCCGGTGATGAAATTTGCACAAAGGCTATTGATGAATTCTATCACTTACTCGCCATTGGCATTTATAATATGCAATATATCTACGACCCTGAAATTATCTTAATCGGTGGCGGCATTAGCGCACGGGAAGATCTGATCACAAATATCAATAAAAAACTCGATGCAATTGTATCAGCGATTGACCTAGCAAAAATTAAACCAACGATTGCTTCTTGCAAGCTTCGACAAAATGCAAATTTGTTAGGGGCTGTATATGGATTTATGAAAGAGATAGATTAGGTATCTTAGTAAATTTTTTAAGGGGATTGTGGAGGGGAACAGAGTTAGAATTCTGTAACAAAATAAAATTATCCTAATGGTGCAAGATTCATGTGCAAGTCGGATTATTTTTGGAACATGTTTGAAAATAGCAGTAAATAATGCCCTAACAGAATCTAAACTGTTAGGGTATCCTAATTATAGTGCCTTAACCATTGTTGTGGCACTAAATTTAGAGGGATTTTTAATAAAAACATTCCAATTCTTTCGGTACAACTTCTGAGTCAGATTGAGGTTCCGAGCCACATTCTATTGCTGTATAATAAAGAGTATAGAAAAAGAGATAACAGAGAATCCCAAAAAAGGATTTGTTCCTATATGAATTTCCTTTCAACAAATTTCTGAAGTGAGGAAAGCGCATACTCCACTCTAAATCATTAGTCTGTTATCCATTAAGAATCAATCCACTCTTAAAGACTAGCTTGATACGATCTAGTGTTTGAATGCGGTGGGCTTTAGCTAAGTAAAGAGTTTCATAGTAATGTGTGAAGAATATTTATTTCCAAAGATGGTGTTGACGATTGCAACTTTTTAAATTCCCTAGGTTTCGCCATTTAAAGAACAGGATGTTATTCCTTAATGCTTTGAGCATATGCATTATTATAGGATTAACATCGATTATTACATATCTGTATTTGGCAAGTGTAAAATGCATGAAACGGCAGCCCTTTTTGTAAACCACTTGCCAACCTC
>NZ_VTQV01000007.1:98958-115692 GCF_008764245.1 Bacillus subtilis | reverse complement strand
GTTGCTGACAGGACGTCAGCGCCTTTAGCCGACTTGGTCCTTTTTATCCTCCTTTTTGAACACTAATTTTTTGATTACTTATATTTTCCTTTAAACAGAAGCTAATAAACATAAAAAAGCCCTCCTGTGTAAGGAGGACGATTTAGATAAAATAACTTATAATGATTCCCACGGACATTAAAAGTCCATAGATCGTGTTGGTTTTCGCGGTCGCGACCATGGCAGGCATCATTTCGAACGGTTCTGTTTTACCAATAAATCCTTTTACAGCTTGGATTGCTTTGGGAATGCTTAAAAAGGTAATGAACAACCAATAGGGTGCTTCCGTAAATAGGGTCATAAAGATTATCCATGCATAGGAAAAAGCAAACATTGCCGCTAGTAATATAATCGCATTTTTTCTACCAATGAGAATCGCGATCGTTTTTCGGCCGCTTTCTTTATCACCATCTAAGTCGCGAATATTATTAGAAAGCATAATACTTCCAATAAGTACCGAAATCGGTATGGAAATAAATACGCTTTGCTGGGAAATAGCTCCGGTTTGGATGAAATAAGCAATTTGAATAATGACAAATCCCATAAAAAAGCCTGACATGAACTCCCCAAAAGGTGTGTAGGCAATCGGGCGTGGGCCGCCAGTGTAAAAATATCCGACGAGCATGCAGACAAAACCGATCACAGCAATCCATAAACTTGTGCTTAACGAAATATAGATACCTAATAGAAGGGCAATGCCAAAAAGGATAAAAGCTAATTTTAAGACAGTCTTAGGCTTCACACCATTGCGGACAATCGCTCCTCCAATCCCAACCGATTCCTCATGATCCAATCCTCTGGCAAAATCAAAATACTCATTAAACATATTGGTAGCCGCTTGGATTAACAGACTTGCGATCATCATCGCTAGAAATAAGGGGATATGGATCGCATCATCATTGGCGGCTAAAGCAGTCCCAAGAAAGACGGGAACAAATGCGGCTGTAAGGGTATGGGGGCGTGCAAGCTGCCACCAGATTCTCCAGCCTTTATCTGCTTGTATGGCAGAACTAGCCTGTGCTTTCATAGAAATGTCTCTCCTCTAATGAACAATAATATAGTAAAAATAAGGAAAAAGAAGGATCAAAGGCTAAAACCGCGACAACAATCGCCACGCCTTTGTGACCAACGTCCTGTTGACCTCTCCTATAAAGTTTATGAAAAGTGTCATAAAGTGTCAATCCTTTCCGATTAAATATTCACGGGAAATGATTTCCTAAGTGTGAACACTACATTTAACGTCCTTCTTCATATATAATAAGGAGGAATACCGACTTTAGAACGTAGCTTTAGGAGAGATTTGACTTGAAGACAATATTATCCCCCAATCGCTTTGTACAATCAGAAGCAATCGAGAGGGGCAAACTTTTTAGTTATACATTATCCATTGATCCATGTGATCTTTTTGTTTTTTATCAGTCACACCGCACTTATGCAAAAGGACAGAGATTTTTTTGGAAAAACGCTGACGGGACATTTAAGATCGTTGGGATAGGGATTGCGGCATATCTTACAAGTAAATGCCCTGAGAAGAGATTTGAACAGATTCAGCAACAATGGGACAAACTCTTGCAAGCTGCCCATATTGAGAATAGCTTTGACGCTCCAGGAACAGGACCATTATTATTTGGTGGTTTTTCGTTTGATACGAATCAGATGCCTGCGAATGAATGGGGAAGTTTTGGAGACTCCCTCTTTTATTTGCCTGAAATCATGATTACCTGTTGGCAGGAACAATATTTCCTAACCATTAATCAATTTGGTACGATGGATCGAAGGGGAGGGGAACAACTAAAACAGTGGGTAAAGCAGATGAAGGCTGAGCCTCTTCCCCTTCCAGAACAATTATCCCAAAAAGAATATGATGTAGAAGGATGGCTGCAAAGTGTTGAAGAAGTCGTACATGAATTACAAAACACAGATATGCAAAAGGTTGTATTAGCAAGAAAATTACAGCTTGACTTTGCCGAATCTATCGCATCGGAAACGATTATTCATCAGCTATTATCCCAGCAACCGAGTAGTTATGTATTTTCTATGGAAGCGGAAGATAGCTGTTTTCTTGGTGCTTCTCCAGAGCGATTGATAGAAAAAGTAGAAAATCAAATTTTATCGACTTGTTTAGCTGGGTCGATTGCTCGTGGGAAAAATGAACAGGAAGATCAGCAATTGGGAGACAGCTTGTTGCAGGATTCAAAAAATCTTTTTGAACATGAGTTAGTGGTTTCGATGATTGAAGATGCTTTACGACCTTTTTGTGAAGAACTATTCATTCCGAATCAGCCTGTCTTAATGAAAAAACCTTATATCCAACATTTATACACTCCTGTAAAAGGAAGGGCGAAAAAGAAAAGTTCTATTTATTCAATGATTCAATCCTTACACCCTACCCCTGCATTAGGAGGGGTTCCGACAAGGCCTGCTATGAAAATCATTCGTGACAAGGAAAACATGGACCGGGGATTCTATGGGAGTCCGATCGGGTGGACAGACTATCGCGGAAACGGAGAATTTATCGTGGGGATTCGTTCTGGCCTGACGAAAGGAAATTCAGCCTATTTATATGCGGGGTGCGGTTTAGTGGCTGATTCCATTTCTGAGAAAGAACTCGTTGAAACGCGCATTAAATTCCAACCAATGTTACGTGCTTTTGGGAAGGAGAGCTTATGAATTTACACCAACAAGCTTTAACAGAGTATTTAGCCGCTTTTATTACCGGACTTTTTCAAACAGGGGTTCGGGATGTTGTGATTAGTCCTGGTTCTCGCTCTACGCCACTTGCTCTTTTAATGGTAGAGCATCAGGAGATCAACACTTTTATTGATATTGATGAACGGTCAGCTGGGTTCTTTGCCCTTGGTCTTGCCAAAGCTTCAAAGTCACCTGTTGTCCTATTATGTACGTCGGGAACAGCGGCAGCCAATTACTTTCCGGCTGTTGTCGAAGCGAATTTATCGAGGGTTCCTTTGCTTGTGCTAACGGCGGATCGACCTCATGAGTTGCGTGATGTAGGCGCACCACAAGCGATTAATCAACTTCATTTATACGGTCACCATGTGAAATGGTTTGCGGAAATGGCACTGCCTGAAAATAGCGCAGAGCAAATTACCTATTCGAAAATGGTTGCCCGCCGCGCTGTGAAAGAATGTAAAAGCCCAGTTCCAGGACCTGTACATGTGAATTTTCCGCTGCGTGAGCCATTGCTTCCAGCTCTTGAGCCTTATCCATTTTCTGAAGAGCAGCCGGACTATGAAATCATCGCAGGTGAGCTAGCATTGCCACAGGCCGCCCTGGAGCGAATCGCACGTGAGATCAGCCAGTATCAAAAGGGCTTGATCATTTGTGGGCCGATGGATCAACCATCTTTTTCTAATGCAGCCATCCGTTTGGCCGAAAAGTTAGCTTTTCCCATTCTGGCAGATCCTTTGTCTCAACTGCGATTGGACAACTCGGTGATCATCGATAGTTATGACGCGATTTTAAAAACAGACCGTGTACTTGCGGAATTTCAACCCGATTTTATTTTGCGATTTGGGGCGATGCCTGTATCGAAACCACTTTCCCTCTTCATGAAAAAATACCGCGGGATCCCGCATTTTATTGTGGATGGACAGGCAGGCTGGAGAGATCCTTATCATCTTGGTACGAAGGTGATTCAAATGGATGAGACGGCATTTTGTCAACAATTGACGAATTATGTAAAGAAAAATGAAAATAATGAATGGTTATCGCAATGGCAGCAGGTCGATCAATTGGCGAAAACGGCGATTAAGGCTCATATGTCTCAAGAGGCGGAATTGGAAGAAGGGAAAGTATTTTATGAGCTCTTCCCACGATTACCGAAAGATAGCACGATTTTTGTCGGCAATAGTATGCCGATTCGTGATGTAGACACCTTTTTCCACAAAAATAACCAAGGCATTACGGTTATGGCAAATCGCGGTGCGAATGGGATTGATGGGGTTGTTTCAACAGCCTTAGGGGCTTCTGTCTATCAACAACCGCTGTTTTTATTAATCGGGGATTTATCTTTTTTCCATGATATGAATGGATTGTTAGCGGCAAAATTATATGAGTTAAACATGACGATCATTTTGGTGAATAACGATGGAGGCGGGATCTTCTCTTATTTACCGCAAGCAGAATCGAAGCAGCATTTCGAAGTTTTATTTGGTACACCAACAGGACTGGATTTTCAGCATGCTGTGGAAATGTATCATGGGCAATACGAAAAAGTGACAGACTGGGAACATTTTTCCAAAGCAATCAAATCAGCAGCAAGTTATAAAGGGTTAAATGTGATTGAAATTCCGACAGACAGGGCGAAAAATCTAACATCCCATCGGAAAATGTGGGAACAAGTTTCCCGGGAAATAACGACTTACCTGCAAGGTGTAGAAAAATGATGATTCATGTGAATGGCGTAGATTATTTTTATACGATGCAAGGAAGTGGGCCGCCATTGTTGCTTTTACACGGATTTACGGGGGATCATGCGACTTGGACAGAATTTGCGGACCGGATGCAAGATCGATTCACAATCATTTCTCTTGATTTATTAGGTCATGGAAAAACAAGTGCGCCTGCAGATTCCAGTCGTTATGAGACAAAACAGGCAGCGAATGATTTAGCTACTATTTTAGAGACATTAAAGATTGAAAAAGTTCATTTGCTTGGGTATTCGATGGGAGGGCGATTAGCTTTAAGCTTTGCGCTTCTCTTTCCCGAAAAAGTGAAAAGTCTAGTTTTAGAAAGTGCATCGCCTGGATTGTCCATACCAGAGGAAAGGGAGGCTCGAATCCATCAGGACGAGCAATTGGCGCAAATGTTGGAAGCAAAGGGCATCGAGGAATTTGTCGATTATTGGCAGGAGATCCCTTTGTTTTCCACGCAGAAAAATTTGCCAAAAGCGAATCAGGAAAAAATTCGCCGGCAGCGTCTACGGCAAAATCCGGTTGGACTTGCGGGTAGCTTGCGGGGGATGGGGACCGGACAACAACCTTCTTGGTGGTCCCATTTAAACGATTTGCTCATGCCTGTGCAATTGATCTGCGGAGACAAGGATCCGAAGTTTTGTCGAATTGCTAGAGACATGGTAAAAGTGATCCCAAATGCGAAAATGACAGAGGTACCAAATGTCGGCCATGCAATTCATGTGGAGGATTTAAAAAGTTTTGATACAATAGTAAGGGAGTTTCTCATCAATCTTGAAAGGAGTTCGGAATATGTCGATTCAATGGACAAGCAAAAAAGAGTATGAAGATATTTTATATGAAACATATAATGGGATTGCCAAAATTACGATCAATCGACCTCATGTACATAATGCATTCAGGCCGGAAACTGTGATGGAATTAATGGATGCTTTTGCCTATGCCCGTGATGATAAAGAAGTTGGCGTGATTATTTTAACAGGGGCAGGGGAGAAAGCGTTCTGTTCCGGCGGTGATCAGAAGGTAAGAGGACATGGTGGCTATGTAGGCGGGGACAACATCCCACGCTTGAATGTTCTTGATCTCCAAAGACTGATTCGTGTGATCCCTAAGCCAGTTGTAGCAATGGTGGCAGGATATGCGATTGGTGGCGGGCATGTTCTTCACGTTGTTTGCGACCTAACGATTGCAGCTGATAACGCTGTGTTTGGCCAAACAGGACCAAAAGTGGGCAGCTTTGATGCGGGCTATGGCTCTGGCTATTTAGCTCGGATTGTTGGACATAAGAAGGCGAAAGAAATTTGGTTCCTCTGCCGTCAATACAATGCGCAAGAGGCATTAGATATGGGCTTAGTCAACACCGTTGTGCCACTCGAGCAATTAGAGGAAGAAACAGTGAAATGGTGTGAAGAAATGCTCGAAAAAAGCCCAACAGCCTTGCGTTTCTTAAAAGCAGCTTTCAATGCTGACACCGATGGTTTAGCAGGCCTGCAACAACTTGCTGGTGATGCGACCTTGCTTTACTACACAACGGATGAAGCGAAAGAAGGTAGAGACGCCTTTAAAGAAAAACGTAAACCAGACTTTGATCAATTCCCACGTTTTCCTTAATAACGCGAGAGGACTTGGTGGCATGCCACCAAGTCTTTCTTAACTATGGGAAGCCCTCGATCAAGTTGGAATCGTGCCCGCAATCGAAGTAGTAAGCCCAAAAGGGTCATGATCAAGCCGGAATCGTGCCCGTAATCGAGCTAAGAAGCCCAAAAGGGTAACGATCAAGGCCGAACCGTGCCCGCAATCGAAGTAGTAAGCCCAAAAGGGTCATGATCAAGCCGGAATCGTGCCCGTAATCGAGCTAAGAAGCCCAAAAGGGTCATGATTAAGTTGGAATCGTGCCCGCAATCGAAGTAGTAAGCCCAAAAGAGTCATGATTAAGTTGGAATCGTGCCCGTAATCGAAGTAGTAAGCCCAAAAGGGTCATGATCAAGTTGGAATCGTGCCCGTAATCGAGGTAGTAAGCCCAAAAGGGTAACGATCAAGGCCGAACCGTGCCCGCAATCGAGATAGGAATAATAAAAAAACGTTGCTTCGGTCCATTAAGAAGCAACCCCAATAATTACGAAAGTGAGGGAATGGAATGGGAGAGAGGATCCCGAATTGGCTTTTGCAGCGAAGTCATATCAGCCCCAATAAACCTGCATTGATATTCGAAGACCAAGTATGGACTTTTCAAGAAATGAAAGACATTGTCCAAGATTTGCAAGCGAAACTAGCATCATGTTTAAAAGAGGAAGACCGTCGTGCCGCGATTTTAATGAAAAATCATCCGAAAATGGTTTGGTTGATTCATGCATTCCAGCAACTTGGAATCGAAGCGGTCTTTTTAAACCATCGTTTGACCACAACCGAATTAGGGTTTCAATTGCAAGATAGCCAAACCAATCTTCTTTTTTATGATGAGACTTTGGCAGAAATGGCGAATGAACTCCGCGAAGAAAACCCTCAACTCCGAATTTATACAACTACCCAATATGAAAGCTTCCCCAACCAACAGCTTGAAATCAGGGACGAATACGATCTTGCCGCAACTTGCTCGATTATGTATACCTCAGGCACAACTGGCAAGCCGAAAGGAGTGCAGCAGACTTATGGCAATCATTGGTGGAGTGCGATTGGTTCCTCTCTTAATTTAGGCCTGCAAGAGAAAGATTCCTGGCTTTGTGCGGTTCCGCTTTTTCATATTAGTGGTCTTTCGATTTTAATGAGAAGTGTCATTTATGGGATGCCTGTTTATTTAATGGAACAGTTTGATGAGGAAAAAGCCAATTCTCTGCTTCAATCAGGACAAATCACAATCATGTCAGTTGTAACCGCGATGTTAAGCCGAATGCTTGAAGCACTTGGAACGAAAACCTATCATCCCTGTTTCCGGTGCCTATTGCTTGGAGGGGGACCAGCGCCATTACCGCTTTTAGAAAAATGTGTGGAAAAAGGGATCCCGATATTTCAAACATATGGCATGACAGAAACCGCATCACAAATCGCGACTTTAAGCCCAGAAGATGCTTTTAAAAAATTAGGTTCAGCTGGAAAGGCGCTTTTTCCGGCGCAAATACGAATTATTGATGAGAATAACCGAGAGGCCGCACCTAACCAACCAGGGGAGATTCAATTAAAAGGCCCGAATATTACGAGCGGATATCTTGCCCGGCCTGAAGCCAATCAAGTGGCTTTTGAACAAGGCTGGTTCAAAACAGGCGATATCGGTTACATGGATGAAGAGGGATTTTTATATGTATTGGACCGCCGTTCAGACTTAATTATTTCAGGTGGAGAAAATATTTATCCGGCCGAAATCGAGGAAGTGCTTTTGGGACATGACGCCATTATCGAAGCTGGCGTTACGGGGATAAAAGATGAAAAATGGGGACAGGTGCCTTATGCTTTTATCGCCGCCAGAAATTCTGTGTCCGAAGCAGAACTTATGCAATTTTGCCGCACCCATCTAGCCGCATACAAGGTTCCGAAAAAAATTATCCAAGTCGAAGCTTTACCAAGGAATGCCGCCAATAAGTTATTGCGTCGCAAGCTACTAGAATATCTAGAACAGGAGAAACAGTCATGATCGATATTGTAAAAGCACAGGTTTCGATTATTGCGATGCCATTAAAGCAGCCTTTTTCTACCCATTTAGGGACAGTTCGAGAACGAGAGGCCATCATCATTGAACTATGGGATCGTGAAGGAGAAGTCGGCTACGGAGAAACAGTTGCATTTTCCTCCCCATGGTATACGGAAGAAACAGTGAAGACCGCTTATCATATCCAAAAGGATTTTATTTTACCCGTGGTTCTACAAAAAAAGTTTGCTCATCCTTCGGAGTTTACACGTGAATTTTCTAGCCTGAGGGGAAATCCAATGGCCAAAAGTGGCATTGAAACCGCGCTTTGGGATCTGTACGCAAAAAAACAAGGAAAGTCTCTTTCCACGATACTTGGCGGGGAGCGCAATGAAGTGCGGGTAGGAGCGGTTGTGGCTACACAAGATGTCACGGATGCGCTTAAACAGATCGAGCAGTTTTCTGAACAAGGCTTTGAACGCATGAAATTAAAAATTAGCCCGGCCAATGATATCGAGTTTATCAAGGCGATCAGAAGGGAATTCCCAGATGTGCCCTTGATGGCAGATGCCAACTCCGCCTATACACTGGATGATGTCGACCGCCTTCGTGCTTTGGATGAATTTGACCTACTCATGATCGAGCAACCCCTTGGTACAACCGATATCGTCGAACACGCCATCTTGCAAAAGCAAATCAACACACCGATTTGCTTAGATGAAAGCATTACAAATGTCCATGATGTAAAAAGTGCGATTCAATTAGGGAGCTGCCAAATCATCAACATCAAAGTAGGTCGTGTTGGAGGACTAACGAACGCCAAACAAATTCACGATCTCTGTCAAGAAAATCAGCTCCAAGTCTGGTGTGGCGGCATGATCGAATTTGGTATATCGAAAGCTCATAATTTGGCCTTAGCTTCCCTTCCAGCTTTCACATTGCCAGGTGATCTATCACCTTCCACTCACTATTGGGAAGAAGATATTTTGGATCGGCCCATTGAAATGGAGAAAGGAAAAATCACCGTTCCGACCCTCCCAGGGATTGGATTTTCATTAAACGAACGGCGTGTGGAAGAAGTGCGTTTGCATAAGGAAATTATCACAAGCCACATGACATAGAAAATCCCTTATATATATTTGCAATAAAAACGAAAAATTAACAAAAGTGGTTGATTTTAGTTTATACTTGTGTTATGGAATGTATTTGTACTATTTTCAATGTCTGTTGTAAAAATATCAACAAATCAAGGAGGGGGCGCTGTGGTTAAACGTGGTTTAAGTGATAAAGCTTCAAGAATGGCGAAGTTCACTGGAGAAAGAGCTATGATAGATGCTAAGATGTATAATCAACCAATCATTTACGTTGAAAATGGAAAATTGGTAAAAGAATATCCTAATGGCTATAAAGAGATGACGGAGAGGGCTTCAAATGAATGAAGACATTGTATGTTTTTGCAGGTAACAACGGTTCAGGTAAAAGCACTTACAGATCACTAATGAAAAATGAGATATTTTCTGAATTAGATATAGATAATGATTACATTGAACGTATTTTGCGTTAGGAAGACGCATGAATAACTCATGCGTTTTCCTTCATTTCGGATGTTACCTCTTTCTAAACGTCTGACAATCAGTTACCTCTTCTGATGCAGCATTATGTCCATGCTGGCTGACGACATAAATGCGATCAGCCCCACATTGATTTCCTTCTTTCCAATACAATAATGACAATTCTAGGCCCACAGGATGTGGGTCAGAACAGCGTTGCGCCAGGACGGCGCGAACTTAGCTGTTCATCCTTCAGAGAATATGAACGTTTATTGATTCAAAGCTTTTTCTAAGTTTGTTAAATTTTTCTCCATTAAAGTAAAATAGGTTTCCTCGTTTTTTAGGTCATCTTCTGTTAACACGGCCAAATTATGAATTGGAAGCAGTTCCGTTCCTGTTTCTTTTTGGATAATTTCAGCAAGGTGTGAGTTAATATTTTGCTCGACGAAAATAGAGGGAACCTTTTCTTCGTTGATGGTATCGACAATGGCTTGTAATTTTTTTTGCGAAGGTTCTTCTGTTGACGAAATCCCCGCAATCGCAATTTGCTCGAGTCCATAACGACTTTCCCAATAGCTATAGGCCGCGTGAGCGACAACAAATTGTTTTCTTTTCGCTGTTTGAGTCATCTCAGAAAAATCTTGGTCAAGCTGATCGAATTCTGTTGCTAATTCTTGGTAGTTTTGTTCGAATTCTGACTGATGGTCAGGAGCGATTTCTGTTAATTGCTGCAAAATTTGTTTTGCTAATTCTTTCGCGTAGATCGGATCAATCCAAAGATGGGGATTCACGTCACCATGATGATGTCCATCTTCCTCACCATGTTCATGTCCTTCATGCTCATGCCCATCATGTTCATGTTCCTCATGATTCTCATGTTGATGAGACTGAGGTTCCACATCGATTTTCTCCCCAACGGCTGTAATCTGAACAGCCTCATTTTTTAATGTTTTCTCCGCCTTTTGCGCAAAACCTTCTAATCCATAGCCAATATAAAAGAATAAATCGGCATCCGCGAGCTTCATCATATCTTTTTGCGAAGGTTCGAACGTATGCTCATCAGAACCAGGCGGATAAATGGATTGCACAGAAACATGCTCTCCGCCGATTCTTTCTGTAAAATATTGTAACGGATAAACCGTCGTATAAATGGTTAGCTTGCCAGTATTATTTTTCTGTTGTTCATTTCCACAGGCCGCTAATAGTAAAATAAAAATTGATAGAATCACTAAATAAATACGCTTATGCTTATTCATGCGTTCCTCCTCTTCCTTAATAAGAATCATTACGATTTAGGGTACGGAAATTAGCATAGCTGATTTTTAAAGAAAAAGCAATATATTTTTTAAAAAAATCATCAAGGGAATATTTTGGTGGAATGGATGTAGCATTGCGATCAGGATGAACAAATTCAGGAAAAAAGCTCTCGTCTTCGTGCTTCTAGCCGTTTATTCATCATGCCGATGCTTCAACTTATCTATTTTTTCTGGAACAGGGTCAATTCCCCCGGGGTGAAAGGGATGGCATTTTCCAATCCGTTTGATGGTTAGCCAACCACCGCGAATCGCCCCAAACCGTTGGATCGCTTCCAATCCATATTGCGAGCAAGTGGGATAAAAGCGACAGGTTGGCGGCTTTAAGGGAGAAATAAACTTGCGATAAAAGCGAATAAGATTTAAAAAGATTGATTTTAACATAGGGTTTTCTTCTTTCTGGTGAGTTGTTTGATTATAGTTTAACACAATTTGAAAGAGACTGAGAGCGAACTCGCCTTATCCGAGAATAAATCAGTCTATCCGAGAGTAAATCAAAACGATCCAGTAAAATCCTTCGATCCGAGGGATTGGCCGTTTGGTCAAAATTTAGTCCTAGAAAAAACGCTAGGCACCTCCATAAGTGCCTAGCACAGATCCCACCTTATATCTTCAACGGCCCCGCCGCTTTTACTCGCACGAGAATCGCATTGCCTGGCATGTAAGCAAGGGGAAAGTCTTCTAATTGGATAATATCTACCTGATCTGGATTGGCCCCTGCCGCAATCGCTGTTTGGATCGCTTCTGCTTTAGCTTCTTCAACGGCTTCTTGATGGGATTGGTTTTCTAATGTATAAATCCGTTCAACCGTTCCACTAATATCCCCAAGGGCCGCGCCGATCGCATTAGCGACACCGGCATGGACTGGACGAATCACCCGACTGGCTCCCTGTAAATCCTTAGGCATTAAGGAGGCACCGCCGCCGACTAACACAACGGGTAAAGCTTCCGCACTTGTTTTCATCCGATCAATCGCTTTTTCCACCATTTCGACAAGGTCGGGATAAATTTTGTCAACAGGGTATTGGCCAAGTTGACCGAGGTCTGTTCCTTCAATCTTCATCTTACCGGCGCCGATCGCCACATCTGTAGCCGTTAATTCTTCGCCACCAAACACAAGCGCCCTTTCTGTTAATTGATGACCGACACTATCTGGTCCAATTTTCCAAGCGCCGTCTTCCAAATGAACACGAGTACCCCCACCTAAACCAATTGAATAAATATCTGGCATTCGGTAATTGGTGCGGACACCGCCCACTTCCACAGCGAGTGATGTTTGTCGTGGGAAGCTATTGCTAAGGACACCAATATCCGTCGTTGTCCCGCCAATATCAACCACAATCGCATTAGGCTCTTGAGAAAGATGAGCGGCACCACGAATCGAGTTTGTCGGTCCACAAGCAATCGTGAAAATCGGATACTTTTGGGCAAACTCATGTGTCATTAAGGTACCATCATTTTGCCCTAAATAAATCTGCGCCTCGATCCCTTGATCCTGTAACGCTTGCCCGAATCCAGATGTGACATGTTGAATCGTGTTCATTAATGCGGCGTTCAAGATTGTCGCATTTTCGCGTTCGATTAAACCAATCGAACCTATTTCACTTGAAAGTGATAATGGAATACCCGGTAATTCTTTTTCTAAAAACGCGGCTACTTCTTTTTCCTGTTCATTCAAAACAGGGGAGAAAACACCTGAGATGGCAATCGAGTCGACATTTCCCCGAAATTGTTGGACAGCTTGCTCAAGTTCTTCATATTGAAGCACAGCGATGGGGGCGCCATTATATTCATAGCCTCCATGAACAAGCACAGTCGTTACTTGCAGCTCTTTCACTAAATCCTCTGGCCAGCCAATCAAAGGGGGAACGGTTGTCCCAGAAGGTAAGCAAAGGCGAATAATCCCGACTTTATTTAAAGCTTTTCTTTCCACAATCGCATTAGTGCAATGGGTAGTTCCTAATGTCGCCACTTGAATCTCTTTCACATTTATTTTCGCTTCTTCGACCAAGGCATCAATCGTTTTTTCAATTCCTGTAAAAATATCAGCGGTTGTCGCATGTTTGGCACTACTTAACACTTCATTATCCGCGTTTAAAAGAACGCCATCTGTATTGGTTCCACCAACATCAATTCCGAGTCTGATCATTTGTTTGCATGCTCCTTTACTAAAGATTCCAGTGGTTGATACTCATATGGATATTGGAAATAATGGGGTCCCGCTGTTTCAATCCCAATTGGTGTCCGCCATTTGTCGTGAGCCGGGAACGCAACCACAACGACTCTCGCACCATATTTCAATCCTTCCGTTGTGATCGGCATCCCGGTTTCTTCATCTAAAACTGCAATTAAATCAGGCGTCATCGCAATCGGTTTTCTGTTTAATTCCGCTAACAAATGTTCATTTTGGAAATGCAAGGTACACGATTGTTGTTCAAAATCATCCGTTCCATCAAACTGGGCTTCGCCTCGGGTGAACCCACCTTGAATCCCTCTTTTAATAAACACAGCTTTCCCTTTAAAAAGGCGGTATCCTTTCAGCAACTTCAGCATTTGCTCAATCGGATGGACAGCAGCTGTTCGATTGGTCGATAATACAGCACCGATTTCTTGGGCAAGGGTGAGGGTACCAGGGATCACACTTTTTTTCGCCTGTGCCCCTGTAATTCCATAATCACAAACAATCGAAGAGCCACCCATCGAAATCGTAATATTTCGCGCTAATTTTTCACTCCAAAATCCATCGACTGGCTCAATGGTGACCGTATTTCCTTGTTCATCACCAATCGTTGCAAGCTTTGGTTTTAATCCATCCAAATGGAAAGTGACCATTTGTGCTTCTGGAAAAGCACGCCCCATCGCATCCCCATCTAAGATCGGGATCCCATTCATCGCAGCAACGGCGACGGGAATTAATGAATTAACCCCACCGACCTCGATCGGCATCACGACATCCGTTTTTTTACCAGACGCTTTTTCATAGGCTTGTAATGGTGCCGATAATTGCTCAAAGGAAGGGATTTTTTCGACTAACACACTAGGGGAGCCCATTCCAGATGCAGGGAGTACCCAATCCGTATCATCTAATTCATCCACAGAGATCACTTGGACAGGCCCGAATTTTTTAATCGCTGATAAGGCCATCATCTTTCCAATATAAGGATCTCCGCCTCCACCAGTACCAAGGACTGTGGCGCCAATCGCAATATTTTCGATATCTTCTTCATGTAACCATCTCATTAGACAGCTCTCCTTTGTTTCAATAAAATAATAAAAATCGCTTGGAAAAGAAAGGCGACTAGAAAACTATCAACCGATGAAATCGTGGTTAAGGTGAATAGTTCTAAGCCAATCGGACCTTCCATCGTCAACCAGCTAATAAATGTTCCAAGTGCCCAGGCAAGCAGGGGAAGGAATTTGAACGCTTGTTGATTTTCCTGTTTAAATAATTTCTGCCCCCCAATATAATAGGAAGCTGTGTAAACTCCACCGATTGGGGAGATAAACATCGTCATAATCGTTAAGAAATCAATAAAATAATCGTAAATCCCGAAGACTGCTAATAAGGTTCCGGTGATTCCGGCTATTAAAGTGAGGACAACCTTATTCGTTTTCGAAAAAATCACGGCCAAACTTAATCCAGATGAGTAAGCATTGCTCGTATTGGTTGTCCATTGTGCAAGGATTAGGACGAGAATCCCTGGAACTCCTAAGCCAACGGTAATCATAATTGTCGTCAAATCACTTTCATCCATAATTCTCGAGAGGATCATCGCAATCACAATCATAAAACTATTGCCAAAGAAAAAACCAAAGAATGAAGCTAAAATCGCATCTTTTTTTGTGCGGGCCCATCTGGATACATCAGGTGAGATAACGGCCCCTAAAACAAATACCCCAATGACAAGGGAGATCGCCATTCCTAATGAGAAAACATTTTCGACGGGGGCAGATAATTCGCTTGCCCCGTATTTTTTAATCGCTAAAATTACGGATAATACAACTAAAATTAACAGTAAGGGCACAGACCATGTACTTAGTTTTTCAATGGCTCGATAGCCTAGTACGGCTGTGGTCATCATCAAGATACCACCAATTCCTGCTAAGAGAGGAAGAGGGATCTCCCAACCGGCTACCCCTTTAATCGCCGCAAAGGCATTTTCTGCAAAAAATCCGGTTTGAACACCGAACCAACCAAGCAAAGAGATGCCAAGAAAAAGAGAAACAAATTTGGCGCCATTTGCTCCAAAGGTAAATTTAGAAATCATCGAGGTAGATAACCCCGTCACAGCCCCAACATACGCACAGAAAGCAGCTAATCCACCTAAAATCGCAGATCCAATCACGACAGCGAGCAGGGCATCTTGAAAATTCATCCCAGCACCTAATTCAGCCCCAAATAACATGGCAGAAAGGTCGATTCCAACCGCAATCCAGACTAAACTAATGGAATACCATTTTTTCCTTTCACTCATAGGGACAGGTTGTCTTTCGTAGTCATTATTCATGTTGTAATCCCTCCAATAGTTTGGCCATGATTTGATGGGCTTGATCGATTTGTTCTTGCAAAGTTTCTTCATCATATAGATTGATTTCCCAGAATATTCCGTCCATAAGCAGAACAAATTGCTTTGTCAGCACTTTTGCCTCAGCTTCTGTCAGATGGGGGAAATCCCGTTTGGCAAGCTCCACTAAGGAATCAAACATCCATGTATCAAATGTTTTCATATGTTCTTGGAGAAACTGTTTCATTTCAGCAGGTGGTGAAGCCACTAGGGAAATATAAGCATTTGTTTCTTGCCGATGACTTTGATGATAGGCAACCGTCCCAGTCAACAATGATTGGAAAATTTCTAGGAGTCCGCGATCTTTCGCTTCATCCAGTATCCTTTTCATTTGTTCAAAATGGGATTGCAATAATTTTTGAAATGCCGCAATAAACAGTTCTTCTTTATTTTTGTAAAAGAAATAGATCGAAGCTGGCTTGATTCCCACCTCTTTTGCGATCTTTTGCATGGTAGCTCCATGATAATTAAACATAGAATACTGATTTATCGCAGCTGCTAAAATTTTATCTTTAGTCAAAATATTCACCACCTAATAATTGTTAGGTTAAGTTTATAGCAAATTTTGTCGAATTTCAAGTGGTTTTTTATACACTAGAGGGAATAAATATAAAAAATATGTAGCAGAAAAGAGAATAATTCACCTTTAAAAGGAGATGATAAGCATGTTTCATTTACGAAAAATCGGGTAATATATCATTAGAGGGAGTGATAAGAGTGACAAACACACAAGTTATGGAAATGCTGAATAAACAAGTAGCGAACTGGACTGTCCTTTACACGAAGTTACATAATCATCATTGGTATGTAAAAGGACCGCATTTCTTTTCGCTTCACGAAAAATTTGAAGAACTTTATAATGAAGCCGATCAGAATATTGATGAATTGGCGGAAAGATTGCTTGCGATCGGCGGTAAACCCGTTGCGACGTTAAAGGATGCTCTGCAAATGGCCAGCATCGGGGAAGTAGAGGAAACGTTGGATGCAAATGGGATGGTGCAATCCATCGTTGATGATTTTACGATTTTAATCGATGAATTAAAAGAAGGAATGGAAATCGCTGAAAAAGCAGGAGACGAATCCACATCTGATATGTTCCTAGCTATTCACACCAGCTTGGAAAAACATAATTGGATGTTAAAAGCCTTTTTAGGAAAATAAAAAACTTGGTGCCTCGTGCACCAAGTTTTTTCAAGTGTGGAGAACCCCATTCAA
>NZ_VTQV01000007.1:0-98859 GCF_008764245.1 Bacillus subtilis | reverse complement strand
AGTGCGAAGAACCCCATTCAAGTGCGAAGAACCCCATTCAAGTGCGAAGAACCCCATTCAAGTGCGAAGAACCCCATTCAAGTGCGAAGAACCCCATTCAAGTGCGAAGAACCCCATTCAAGTGTGAAGAACCCCATTCAAGTGCGAAGAACCCCATTCCCAATTTCTTTGGTAGGGAATGGGGTTCTTAGGATTGGGGGGTTAGCCCAATTTCTCGACCTTGAGCTCATTACATATGTATTTAGTGGTAAAATTTTGAATCGTTGGACGGATATTGGTCATGAAATTCGGCCTGTTCCATTTTACCTTTGAGTGATTCCAAGAGATACATGCGGATAAAATATTGTAATTCAAATTCATTCATATCATGGACAATTTGCATAAGTTCTTTTTTGTTATAATGCTCTAGAACCGCGAAAGTAATCATGTCTAAATCATCTTCGTCTGTGAGTTTATCTTGATACATCGCAAACAATTCATCGACAAGTTTCATTTAAGCACCTCCCTAGCTATCCTTTTATTTACTCTTTTTTGGAAAAAACAATCCTGCCTCCGTATAGATACGTATTCCTTTTTTTACAAGGGCCGTCTTACTCAAATCAAAGTATACCTTAAGAATAAAATAAGAAGAAGTGTAACAAAATATGCATAATCAGCAAAAGTGATGACTTTTGGATTACATTGACCTGGAGGTAGATGAGTGTGAATCAACAGGATCGCCAAACCTATTATATATCCATTGGAGCGGGAGAAATTTTTTCGGCTCCTAATGTCTCGCCATGGCAGTTTAAAATCAATGCCACAGAACAGGAGATCGGCAAGCTCCGCCAAATCTTTAATGCGAATTACAATAACAGCATGATCGATTTTGCACGTGCACACGTACCTTTTGTAGAGTATCACAACGACTCCTCAAATGATAGATACGATGAAAATTTAATCCAAGTTTATCAACTAATTTATCAGTTAGGGGACCAGGAAGCAAAAGATCATATCGACAGCATTGGGATACTGGAAGATTTTACGAGTGAATGAGCAAATCATTTCCCTCCCTTCCTGAACAGAGTATAGTAAGGAGGGAGGGATAGGGATGTATAAGTTTATTGATCAAAATGGATCTCAAGTTACATTGACTTTTCAGCGGGAGGCTTTTCCCATAAAGGCGCAGCATGTCTTCGTTATTTGTCGGTACCAAGGAAAATGGCTTATGACTGACCACAGCAAGCGGGGATTAGAATTTCCGGGTGGAAAATTGGAGGCCGGAGAAACGATTGAAGAGGCAGCTAAAAGAGAGGTATGGGAGGAGACAGGCGGAATCATTGAAACCATTTCCTTTCTCGGAGAGTATCAAGTAACAGAGCCTTCTTCCGCCCCGTTTGTTAAAGCCATCATGTACGCGGAAGTTCAGGAATTAGAAACAAAGTCTGATTATTTAGAAACGAAAGGTCCGATCTTGTTAGAAGGTGAGCTTTTACCCCAATTACATACCACTCGATTTAGCTTCATCATGAAGGATAAGGTTGTCCCCCTTGCCCTTGAGCAGCTGAAAAAACAGGGTGTCTATTAAAAAAAGGCGTGGACCGATTCTGGATCCACGCCCTTTGCTATTTTTCATTTAACAGTTTTCTTTCCACCCATTCTACTCCTTTATACATCATCGTCGCAAAAATAGCGATCAACAGGAGCGAGAGCATGACAAGGGTGAAATTGAACACTTGAAATCCATAAATAATCATATAGCCAAGCCCTTTGGCGGAGACGAGATATTCCCCAACAATCACGCCAACCCATGATAGACCAACATTCACTTTTAATGTCGAAATAATCGTTGGGAAGGAAGCAGGCAAAATCGCTTCTTTAAAAATTTGCTTCCTTGTTGCACCGAATGTCTTTAATACTTTAATGTAATGATCATCCACTTCCCGAAACGAGGTATAGATGACGATGGTTGTAATAATCACCGATACGAGCGTACCCATGGCAATGATCGAGGAAAATCCTGGGCCAAGGCCGACAATCAGAATCGGGCCAAGCGCTACTTTCGGCATCGCATTCATGATCACGAGATACGGGTCAACGATTTTTGAGAAGAAAGGGGACCACCATAAGAGGGCAGCTAATAAGGTGCCGAGGACAGTACCTAAAATAAACCCCATCACCGTTTCAAAAACCGTCACACCCAAATGCGTAAACAAGGAAGCATCGATTACTTTTTCTATCAATAAAGCGCCGACTTTAGTGGGTGAACTGAAAATCAGTGGATCAATCCAATGAAGTCGACTGGCGATTTCCCATAAAGAAAAAAAGAGAACGAAAATTACTATCTGATAAAATAGTACCCATTTTTTCTCCTTTAAAAGCTTTTGTTTATATTGGGCATGAAGGAGGTCAGGTTGATTAGCTTTCAAGAGCTTCCAACTCCTTCCATATCGTTTGAAAGATTTGATTATAGGATTCATGGCTTCTTACATCAAAAGGCTTTAACACTCTTAGTTCTTTTGGAATGTCAAAGATGCGATGAATTTTCCCAGGACTTCCAGAAAAAAGAAAAATACGGTCACTCATCGAAATCGCCTCGCCAATATCGTGGGTCACAAGAATCGCTGTTTTTCCATATGCTTTGAGAATTTCTGCGACCAAATCCTCTAACTTCAATTTGGTTTGATAATCGAGTGCCGAGAATGGTTCATCTAATAATAAAAGTTTTGGATTGACGGCCATTGTTCTCGCAAGCGCAGCTCGTTGGCGCATCCCACCTGATAATTGTTGTGGTTTTTGCTGATTGACGCCTTTTAACCCAATTTGGTTTAAAAAGCTTAGCGCACTTTGCTTTGTTTTTGAACTTAATCTGCCATTCATTTTTAAACCGAGCAAGATATTTTCCTCGATCGTTTTCCAAGGAAATAAATAATCTTGCTGCAACATATAGCCAATGAAATTGGCATCATGATCAGGTGCTTGCTGATCGATACGAATTTGCCCTGATGTAGGGGTGATTAAGCCAGCCAAAATCGAAAGCATGGTCGTTTTTCCACATCCACTTGGTCCTAGAAAGGAAACAAATTCTCCTTTTTTAATCGTGAAAGACACATCCTCCAAAGCTGTAATCACAGTGGAGGGAGTGAAATAATGGTGACCGACTTGTTCTACTTCGATAAAACTCATGAGCGGCCCTCCTTCTGTACAAATGGTATATCTTGCTGGGATCGCGCGAGCTGGCTATGAAATTGCGCCACCAGCCGCTCCGAATTCATTTCATTCCTTTTTCAACAATTGAGGTATTGACAAGCTTTTCATAGTCTACTTTTTCTGGAAGTTCCCCTGCTTCATCCATAATGGCTTGTAAATTGTCCCAGCCTTCTTTCGTTAATTTCATATCTTTTGCGAAAGAGCCTTGGCTTCGATAACGTTCTACGACAACGGCCAAAGTATCCAAATCGGAGTCTTCAAAGTACGGAGCAACAACCTTAGCAATTTCTTCTGCATCTGCTTTCTCTACCCACTCTTGAGCTTTATGAAGAGCCCGCACAAAATTTTCAACGGTTTCTGGATGTTTATCCATATAGCTTTGTTTCGCCATAAATGTGGTATAAGGAACATGACCAGATTCTTCACCAAAAGAAGCGACAATATGGCCCTTTCCTTCTTTTTCAAAAACAGAGGCGGTTGGTTCAAACAACTGCACGAAGTCGCCAGTGCCTGAGGCAAAAGCATTCGGGATATTACCAAAATCAATATTTTGAATAAGCTCTAAATCGGTATGGGGGTCGATACCATGTTTTTTAAGCACAAATTCGCCGACCATTTGTGGCATTCCCCCTTTTCGTTGCCCAAGAAAAGTAGAACCTTTTAACATCTCCCAATCAAAATCATCGATCTTTTCACGAGAAACAAGGAAGGTGCCATCAGTTTTCGTTAATTGCGCAAAATTTATGACGGGATCTGTAGCTCCTTGAGCATCCACATAAATCGAGGTTTCAGATCCAACAAGGGCAATATCCGCTCCATCTGACAGCAAAGTGGTCATTGTTTTATCTCCACCCCATGTGGTTGTTAATTCGACATCCAGCCCTTCTTTTTCAAAATATCCTTGTTCTAGGGCAACATATAGGGGAGCATAAAAAATAGATCGCGTGACTTCAGCTAATTTTACCTTTTCTAAAGGATCTTCTTTGGAACAAGCGGTTAAGGCGAAGACTGCGAGAATCGCCACCATCACCAATGATCCTATTTTTAAAATTGCCTTCATGGCGATTGCCTCCTCGTATGTGAATCTGTTTAGAATTATCATATGTAAAATGAAAAATTGTGTGATAGCCTAGAGGAAAGAAGCGATATCGAAGGAGCGGAAATCAATGCGACACGATGGAAAAATGGTAGAAAAACAAGTATTTCCTTCACCAAACCCGTATGTGAACTTATATTTAGTGACCTATATGTCAGAGGGATTAAAGGTAAAAGGGCTTTTAGCGGAACCAAGGCGAGCTGGAAAATATGAAGGCTTCCTCTACTTACGGGGCGGGATTAAAAATGTGGGGATGGTCAGACCAGCTCGGATTGCCCAATTTGCCTCAGAAGGTTTTATTGTCTTTGCCCCCTTTTATCGGGGGAATCGTGGGGGAGAGGGCAATGAAGATTTTGCGGGTGATGATCGCCGGGATGCCTTTTCAGGTTTTGAATTATTAGAGGGCCATCCTCTTGTTCTTTCCAAGCGAATTCATATTTTTGGCTTTTCTCGCGGGGGTGTGATGGCACTGCTTACGGGATTGGAATATGAACAAGCTGCCTCTGTGGTCACGTGGGGTGGTGTATCAGACGTAGCTCTAACCTATGTGGAGCGGGTTGATCTTCGGAGGATGATGAAAAGGGTGATTGGTGGTTCACCGAAGACAGCACTCGAGGAATATCAATGGCGCACACCACTTTATCAAATGGAAGCGATGAAACCGCCTGTGTTAATTATTCACGGAATGCTTGATGACAATGTGACAATCGAGCATGCCCATCGCTTAGAAAAAAGACTACGCACACTGGGGAAAAAAGTGGAAACCTGGTATTTTGAACACTATACCCACTATTTTCCACCAGCCGTCAATCGAAAAGTTGTCAAAGATCTTTGTTATTGGATGAAACAACAGGAAAATCACGATATAATGTAATTAGTATGATTTAACAAGGAAATGGGGGATCACAATGGGAATGCCCTTCGAATTAAATACGTTGATTGTAACAAAAGGAAATGAAGTGAGACAACAGGGAAATCAATTCACGCTTAAAAAAGATGGCTATCGGCTGTATCCAATTGATATCCCAATCGAGGTGCGCCACACCATTGAAAGTGATTACCGAGCCACTGCGAAAATTCAAAAGGTCGAGTGGGAAAATAACCAAACGATTATCACGTATCAACTACTTGCTTTGCACTCCAGTAATTAATTAGTTTGAAATAGGAGAAAAAGATCCACTGCTAGTTTGCAGTGGATCTTTTTGCAGATGTTTCCCTAATCATTCATCCCAGTCTTTTAAGATTTTTTCCTCTACATTCATAAAACACTTAAGACGTTCCGCTTCTTCCTTCATCCGTTCCAAAGCAAATTCGGTAAACTGTTCAATGTTAGCGGTCCCTAAATAATGGATATAGTCAGGTTTATCTTTAGCCCTTATGATCAGTGGAGGAAGATCTCTTTCTAACAAAGAATAATTGATTAGCATTCTCCCAGTACGTCCATTTCCATCCGAAAATGGATGAATGCGTTCAAACTGAATATGAAAATCGATCACAATTCTAACTATGTCATCACGCTCTGTTGCGTGTTCTAGCTGATAGTTTAGGTTATCTACCCATTGCTTCATAAGATGAGGTGTTTCTTGGGGACTCGCTGTTTTAAAATCCGCCCCCATAATGGCATTTTCCGACTGTTTAAATTGCTCTTTATCAACCAATAATCTATCTGTCAATCTTTCATGGATCCCTTTGATAATGGATAAAGAAAGTGCCGTTCCATTTATAACATTCTCCAGCATATAATGAAACGTTTCTCTGTGATTTTCAATTTCAAAATATTCCCTTCGCGATGTTTTACCTGGGATCGTATTGTGCAAAATAATAGACACTGTATCTGGCAAACTAATCGTATTTCCTTCTATGGCTGAAGAATGATGGGCAAGCCGTACTAAAATATCCTGCAAATACTCTTCAGGAAGATCTACCTTAGCCATAAACACAACCACCTCTTTCCAACGGTCAATAGGAGTTTATTTTATGTCTTTCATTATAACGACTTTTCACTCTATCTTCCAATCAGAAAATTCTTCACTTGACCCTTGTCGGAATTTGCGTTATGATTTTACATTGAACGGATACTCTTATCCTGAGATGGTGGAGGGAACAGGCCCTGTGAAACCCAGCAACCTACTACGAATCAATTGATTTCCCGTAGCAAGGTGCTAACCTGGTGCAAGGTGGGTGGCCTTGGACGATAAGAGTGAAAGGCTCGGATAAGAATTAACCTTTCCTCTATTTTTATACAGGAAAGGTTTTTCGTTTTTTTAGAGAGAAACTTGGAGGAGGAACATAGGTGTCAAAAAATCGACGTTTATTTACTTCGGAATCTGTCACAGAAGGACATCCAGACAAAATATGTGATCAAATTTCTGACTCTATTTTAGATGAACTTTTGGCTGACGATCCCAATGCTCGCGTGGCCTGTGAAACTTCGGTCACGACTGGGCTTGTACTAGTAGCAGGAGAAATTACCACCACAACATATGTGGATATTCCAAAAATTGTAAGAGACACATTAAAGGACATCGGTTATACCCGCGCGAAATATGGTTTTGATGCGCAGACATGTGCGGTCATGACTTCAATTGATGAACAATCTCCAGATATTGCTTCAGGCGTGAACACAGCATTAGAAGCAAGGGAAGGAAAAATGACGGAAGCGGAAATCGAAGCGATTGGTGCTGGGGACCAAGGCTTAATGTTTGGCTACGCATGTAATGAAACAGAGGAATTAATGCCTCTTCCGATCTCATTAGCTCATCGAATTTCAAGGAAACTAGCGGAAGTGAGAAAACAAAAAGTTCTTCCTTATCTACGACCAGATGGTAAAACCCAAGTGACGGTAGAATATGATGAAGAGGGACATCCTGTTCGAATTGATACGATTGTCATTTCTACTCAACATCATCCAGACATTGAGTTAGCACAAATCCAGGAGGATATGAAAAACTGTGTCATTGCTCCTGTTGTTCCGGAAGGGTTATTGGATGAGGAAACGAAGTACTTTATTAACCCGACCGGCCGATTTGTGATTGGTGGACCACAAGGGGATGCTGGACTAACAGGCAGAAAAATCATTGTTGATACGTATGGAGGTTATGCGCGACATGGAGGAGGAGCTTTCTCTGGGAAAGATCCAACAAAAGTCGATCGTTCCGCAGCATATGCCGCCCGTTATGTGGCCAAAAACATTGTCGCCGCAGGCCTTGCCGATAAATGCGAAGTACAATTGGCCTATGCGATTGGTGTGGCTCAACCTGTTTCTATCTCCGTTGATACATTTGGAACAGGAACCGTATCAGAAGAACTGCTCGTTGAGGCAATTCGTGCCCATTTTGACCTACGCCCTGCTGGAATTATCAAAATGTTAGACCTTAGACGGCCCATCTACAAACAAACCGCCGCCTACGGCCATTTTGGACGACCTGATCTCGATCTCCCGTGGGAAAGAACAGATAAGGCAGAAGAACTATTGAAAGCTATACAATAAAGTGAAACTTCAATCGGTGGGGGGTCTTCCACCCCCACTGATTGTTAGTTGAACCAATCGGGGATTTACTGGCAGTTGATCCCCCACTTACAACTCTTGTTTCCCCTCGGATTCTTGAAGTAGGGGTCTTACTGCCAGTTGATCCGGGATAATATATGTATGATTATTAGGATTTGGGAGAAAATAACAGAGCCAAGATTTGCTCTGTTATTTTTTGAAGGATGTTCAAAAAAGTCCGGTAAAAATGACACATCGAATTTCTTCGTTGGCTTGTTTCTACGCTGCTCATGTATCTAAATGCATACATTGCGCTGCTCGAAACTGCGCCGCCTCGAACTTCTTGGTCCTTTTTATCCTCCTTTTTGAACACTTATTTTTACGGATAAATACTGACAAAGATTTGGATTAAATGCTAAAATAGAAACATTGAGAATGAGTACTAGTTGTTTACTATAGAGGAGTGTCGAAACATGTGCGGTTTTATCGGTTGTATCCATGATCATCCAACATCAGAAAAGCATCCAGACAAAGCACTATTTCATCAAATGAATACAATCATTACCCATCGTGGTCCAGATGATGAAGGTTATTTTGAAGATGAGCATGTTCAATTTGGTTTTCGCAGACTAAGCATCATTGATATTGAAAGTGGAAAACAGCCGCTTTCATATGAAAATGACCGCTATTGGATTATTTTTAATGGAGAAATCTATAATTATGTGGAATTGCGTGAAGAACTGCTCCAAGCTGGGTGTACGTTTGATACGGATTCCGATACAGAAGTATTAATTGCGCTTTTCAGTCAATTAGGCGAAAAAGCAGTGGAAAAGCTACGGGGAATGTTTGCTTTTCTTATTTGGGATAAAGAAGAACAATCTTTATTTGGTGCCCGCGATCCATTTGGGATCAAACCATTCTTTTATAAAGAAGATGGGGCAAGGACATTTTTCGCATCGGAAAAAAAGAGTATTTTACTCGCGATCGAAAAAAATGAATTGAATCTCGATTCCTTGCAACAATATTTAACGTATCAATTTGTACCAGAACCTGAAACAATGACGAATGGAATTAAGAAATTAGAGCCAGGTCATTATTTTACGAAAAAAGTGAATCAGCCCTTGAAAATCCAACGTTACTGGAAAGCCCATTTCCAACCTGTCCAAAAATCCGAAAAGGAATTTATTCAGGAAATTAAGGATGTTCTCTTTGATTCCGTCAATATGCATATGCGCAGTGATGTTCCAGTTGGTTCGTTTCTTTCAGGTGGGATTGACTCTACCATTATTGTCTCAATTGCGAAGTTATTTAATCCGGAAATCAAAACTTTTTCCGTTGGTTTTGAGCGGAATGGCTTTAGTGAAATTGATGTGGCAAAAGAAACAGCCGAAAAATTGGGTGTTGAAAACATCAGTTACGTCATTACGCCTGAGGAATATATGAAGGAATTACCGAAGATCATGTGGTATATGGATGATCCATTGGCAGACCCTGCTTGTGTGCCGCTCTATTTTGTGGCAAGAGAAGCGCGAAAACATGTCACAGTTGTGCTTTCAGGAGAAGGGTCAGATGAATTGTTTGGTGGCTATAATATTTACCGGGAACCACAATCTTTAGAAGTATTTAATAAAATACCAAAAGTAGGAAAAACGATCTTACGAGCATTAGCGAATGTGCTTCCAGAAGGGGTAAAAGGAAAAAGCTTCATTGAACGTGGAGTAACCCCAATGGAGGAAAGATATATTGGCAACGCGAAAATGTTTGAAGAAAGTGAAAAACGTCGTTTGTTAAAGCAATATAACGATCGCTTGGATTATCGAGATATCACGCGCCCACTGTACCAAGATACAGTCGGCTATGATCCTGTCGATCGCATGCAATTTGTGGATATTCACACATGGATGCGCGGCGATATTTTATTAAAAGCGGACAAAATGACAATGGCGCACTCCTTAGAATTACGAGTGCCATTTTTAGATAAAGAAGTATTCAATGTCGCCTCAAGAATTCCAACCAGTTTAAAAACAGCGGACGGCACAACGAAATATGTACTGCGCAAAGCAGCAGAGGGCATCATTCCTGACCATGTATTGGATCGGAAAAAGTTAGGCTTCCCTGTCCCAATTCGTCACTGGTTAAAAGATGAAATGCATGATTGGGCAAAGGAAATCATTCGGGGGAGCGATACTGATTATATTTTGGATAAGCAATATGTATTGAAGTTATTAGAGGATCATTGCCAAGGAAAAATGGACTACAGCCGTAAAATTTGGACAGTCCTCGTCTTTATGATTTGGCACGCGGTCTATGTAGAAGAACAATACGATTTTGGGAAGGAACTAGCTGTGTCCCACTCGTAAATTATTCAAGACTACTGAGGAGATATGATTTCCAATTTACAATGGGAATCATATCTTTTTTAAGTTACAATAGGAGTACTAAATTTTGGAGAAGGGGATCTTGTTCTCATGGGCATTGATGCATTTGAAAGAAGAGAAGCACTCCTTGATCTTAAAGAAAAATTATTACTTGCCGAAGAACAACGATTAAATGGAGAAAAGACCACCTCACTTGATTCAGCGTATGAAAGAATTAAGGAGAAAATTAATGAAACGTTATAAAGTGGAATCACTTCCAACAGCTGATAGTGACCTTAACGCATTATTACATCATTAAAACATCTTGAGACTTTCCCGTTTGCAGGGACGAAACTGAGAGAGAAATCACTCAGTCATTATGAGTTTCGAATGATCATTTCGGAACCCTATATAGCTTTTTATCGAGTAATTGAAAACACTGTATTTATTTATCGAATATTGCATGGGGCAAGTAAGTAGAATTTATTAATGAACAGGAAGGTATACAAAATGAAATGGAAAGAAGTCTGCAAACCAATTCATTTGTGATAAAAAGTTTATACATTGGAGTGGTTTTTATTGAAGAAAATTTATGTTGTTAGGCACTGTAAAGCAGAAGGACAGTCACCTGAAGCGCAACTGACAGATAGGGGTCTTAAGCAAGCGTTAGATTTACGTGAGTTTTTTTCTGAAATTAAAATAGACAGAATCATTTCAAGTCCTTATAAACGGGCGATTACATCTATTCACCCACTTGCCAAGAAATTAAATATTGAGATTGAAATAGATACTCGATTAGCGGAACGTATACTAAGCACTCAAAACTATCCCGATTGGTTTGAAAAACTAAAAGCAACATTTGATGATTTTGAACTGAAATTTGAAGGTGGAGAGTCTAGTTTAGATGCCACGAAACGAATTGTTGAGGTTGTCGAAAGTATTTTTAATAGTAACCATGAAAACACGATTATTGTGACACACGGAAATTTAATGTCTCTACTTTTAAAGCGTTTTAATAAAGATTTTGGCTTCATTGATTGGAAAAATCTGAGTAATCCTGACGTTTATCTATTAAAATATGAAAATAATAAGGTAACTTCTGAACGGTTATGGAAATAAAAATGGGCTCAAAGGCGATTGGCAAGTGGTGGATGAGGATGAATTTGAAGAAAATAGTGTGAAATATCAATATCCTGCGGAACTCAAGGAACGAGCTAGATTCGAATTGGAAGAGCTCAAAAGAAAAGTGGCTAGCAGAGAATTCCCGTTTAATTCTGAGGTCATAAAGTTATTACAAATACAATCAAGTTTAGCAAAAGTGACAATTAAAGAAGGAATAACGTTGTAGAAATAAAATAACTATAGGAATACAATTATTTGACAAAGGTGAGAGCTAATGCGGCCTAATGAAATTGTCTTTCCAAATATGAATGAACATCCGGATTACTTACGTGGTCAAAGCAAAGAATGGTGTCAACAGTTGGCGTCTTTAACTGGAAAATATGAGTATACCTGGAATTTTCACCATGAAGGATTAATTGCAGAAAATATACTTGCAAAAGAATTAGAATTTCATCTACACGGAAAGGTATTGGATGTAGGGTGTGGACATGGAGAATTTACAAATAAATGGGCAAGTTTTGCGGATGAAGTCGTCGGATATGATATGACTGAAGGATTTATTGCGCGGCTAATAAACATAAAAAGCCAAATGTAAGGTATGTAATAGGTCGTACACATGAGGGTTTACCTTTTCCAAATGATTATTTCGATGTAGCTTATACCAAAAAAGGTCCGACAAGTTGGTATCAGGAAGGGAACAGAGTTGTTCGTCCTGGAGGGAGTCTAATATTATTTCATCCGGTCGAGGGTAACGGGAAAGGTTCTGAGTTAGGTGAGTACTTTCCAGGGTTGTTTCCTCCACCTTCTAAAGGAACACCGGTATTAGATGTGATAATGGAGCGACTTGCTAAAAGTGGACTTATCGATATACAGTTTAGACACATACAGGAAACTGTATGGATTCCTTCACCCGAAGATGTACTAATTATGAAGTGTTTCGGGCAGAGTGAAGAGTACACACAGTACGTTAATGAAATGTGCTTTGACAAGATTGTAACCAATTTTGAAAAACATGCCACAGAGAAAGGGATTAAGATTACACATTTTTACTGTTTGATATGGGCTAAAGCAACTGAAACTTGAAAAATGTGAACGATCTGGAATAAGCTGGAAAGTTTAAAAAAAGAAATTTGCCTTCTAGTAGCATTGAGTATTTTACGAAATAAAGTAGGGTAGCCCCGGAGAGGTTACCCTACTTTATTGTTGAATACGTAATCGCCTGGCTCCCCATTTGCACCCAAGATTTTTCAAAGTCTTTAATGGGGGCTTTTTTGTTTTTCTTTAAAGGATCATTGAAATAGACGAAGTGCTTGTCATACCCAGTGATTAAGACAGAATGTTCTTTCCTCGTAATACGGATTTCTCCTGATTCTGTATGCCAGGTTTGAAAATACGAGTCTTCTAATTCACGGTACTCGGTATTGATAATGACCCACACAGGTCTACCATCCGAAAGAGGGATTTTCAATTCTTCAAACGTTTGTCCAGTTAAATTGACGATTTGTTCTGGTAAATAAGCTTCTGCTAGTTCCATAATTGGCTCGTGATACACCCCAAGCCCAGGCTTCTCAAATGTATACATATCCCCAACAAAGCCATTATGGGGATCGCCATAATAAATGTTTCCATCCTTTATTTCCCTTTTGGCCGGGTTCTTCTTAACCCTCTCGGCTAGCTCCATTTTATCCGCATGAACGCCAGCACTATCCAGCAACATCGCCAATGAAGTCACCTCACAACCTCTTGGTAATTCAGGAAGTTGAGAAATAACTGGAGTATCGATTTTCACCTCATCCTTTATTTTTATGAAGGCATATTCGGATTGCGGTACCTCAAGCGATTCATGGCCCTCCACAGTATGCACCTCACTCCAATTGGAATCCAATAAAATGACAATGATGAACACTAATAGGCATGTAAGAAAAAGATTTTTCATTTGCTTTAGCTGAAATTTTACGATAAGAAAAACGATGACGATGACAATCAATATGATTAAAGAGCTCAAAAAATAGACCATTGAAAACTCACCCTTGCTTCTATTTCCTTTGTCTATTTTATCGGCAAAAATAAGAAAAACTTCAACATTTTCACCGGATTGTCAGAAGCAGAAAAAAATACCTATGAATCTTTACTTTTTTAACCCCTTATAATACTTCGCCTTTTCCACATACTCCCTTGAAATTCGTTCCATATCTTGAATGTCCTCTTCTGTTAAAGGGCGAATGACTTTTGCAGGGCGGCCAAAGGCCAAGCTATTTGGTGGAATCTTTTTTCCTTGAGAAACGAGGCTTCCTGCCCCAATAAAAGCCCCTTCTCCAATTTCAGCACCATCAAGAATAATCGACCCCATGCCAATCAAGGCTTTTTGGCGAATGATACTGCTATGTAAAATCACTTGATGACCAATTGTCACATCATCCTCAATAATTAGTGGGCGATCAGGGCTTTGATGTAAAAGACATTGATCTTGAATATTCACCCGTTTTCCAATGATGGTCGGAGCCACGTCCCCGCGAATGACCGAATGAAACCAAACACTTGAGTCAGCACCAATTTTTACATCTCCTGTAATCGTGACGAAATCCGCGATAAAAACAGATTCATCCATTTCTGGCTTTTTTCCGTTAAATGGGTAAATAGACAAAAACATCACCTTCCTCTTTGTTCTCCTCTTAGTTTAACAAAGAATGTATAGAGACTGGAGAGGTGGAGTAAAATTTATATAACAACTATAGGCGAGTGAGTGTAAGCTAAAATCCCGCATAACCTTTGAAATCAGGTTATAATAATGATAGAGAATTTACACGAAAACATGTGGTGAATGCATATGAAAAAATTTGAAACAGAACAGCCTGCTGTTGGTGTGATCGTGATTATTCACGGAGCTATGGAACATCATGGGCGTTATTGGTGGCTGATTGAGATGTGGAAGGCGGAAGGTTTTCACGTCATCACTGGGGATTTACCTGGGCAAGGCTTAACGACAAGAGCACATAGGGGGCATATTGATTCTTTTGATGAATATGTGAATGAAACCGTCGATTGGGTGCAAACAGCTAAAAGTTATCACCTTCCTGTTTTCGTTTTAGGCCATAGTATGGGTGGATTAACGGCGATCCGCATGTTACAAACAAAAGATATCACAGTGGATGGATTGCTTCTTTCCTCACCATGTCTTGGATTAAAAGAATATCCACCGATCCCTTTAAATGCCCTCACAGTGGGCTTAAACTGGATTGCGCCGGGATTAAAAGTGAACCCTGGATTAAATGTGAATCTTGCAACAAGGGACGAAGATGTAAAAGAAAGAACGTTAAATGATGGTTTAACGATTACAAAAGTTTCTGTTCGTTGGTATCGTGAGCTTGTGAGTGCCATGAAACTAGCCTTTGCGCAAATATCAAAATTCCCCGATATCCCTTTATTGGTTCTCCAAGGTGGGGATGATAAAATTGTCGATAAACTAGAAGTCTTTGCGTGGTTTAATCAAGTGAAAATCACGGAGAAAATCTATAAAGAATGGCCTGATTGTTATCATGAAATTTTTAATGAACCAGAAAAGGAACAAGTTTTTCTTTATGCGAAAAACTTTGTTGAACTGAGATTGCGTTTTTTGGAATGGTGAAGAGGTGAAAGGCATGACATTACCAGTAAATCCTGTCACATTGTTGAATCAAGTGTTTCGTCAAGTTTTTCCAGTTACTCATCGAGAATTAGACGATTGGAAAAATAGAGCAGAGACGATTCCGAACGCGGAGTTAAGGAGTCAAGCTCTTGCGAGTATCGAGCATAAAACCTTCCATTGTGAAGGCGGCTCGATTATGGCGTTAACCGCATTCGATCACAAGGAAACGGCGATCCGGTTTATAGTCGCTTACCAAACCATCAGTGACTATTTAGATAATCTTTGTGATCGCAGCACTTCTTTAGATCCGCTTGATTTTGCCGCCTTGCATGAAGCGATGATCGACTCGCTCACGGTTGGAGCGGAACCCCGGGAGTATTACCGCCATCGAGAAGATCAGGATGATGGTGGTTATTTAACGGCACTTGTTCGAACATGCCAATCGATGCTAGAAAAACTTCCTCATTATGAAGAGATCAAGCCCTATCTTATAGAATTATGCCGTTATTATTGTGATTTGCAAATACATAAGCATGTTCGCGTGGAAGAGCGGGAGGAGAGATTGCAAAATTGGTTTGCGGAACACCAAGCCCAACTGCCGGAAATGACGTGGTATGAATTTTCCGCCTGTGCAGGCTCCACGCTAGGGATCTTTTGTTTAGTATCCTATGGTCTTCGCGCGGATTTTCAAGCGGAGCATGCAAAAATGATTCGCGATGGCTATTTTCCGTATATCCAAGGTCTCCATATTCTTTTGGATTATTTCATTGACCAGGAGGAAGATCGTGAAGAAGGTGACCTCAATTTTTGTTTTTACTATGATCACGATGAACAACTATTTTCGCGTTTGATGCATTTCCTCGAAAAAGCAGACGAACATACCCAATTTTTACCTGATACGAAATTTCATAAATTGATAAACCGCGGATTATTAGGTGTCTACCTCTCTGATCAAAAGGTCAATGAACAGAAAGATGTTCGGCTGCTTGCTAGAAAAGTGATGAAACGAAGTGGTGCAACGGGCTATTTCTTCTATTGGAATGGCAGGTTGTATCGCCGAGTCCAGCATATTTGGAAGAAATCCTCCTAGCGCTCACACGATAAAGGTTAAGTAAAAGGAAAAATCGTTTCGCATTTGACATTACGAAACGTTTTTTCTTTTTTCAATCGCAAGGACAAAGGGAGGGTGATTACGTTGATTCAAGAAGGCATATTGAAGAACATGAAAGAATTCTTGATCAAGCGAGGAAACATATTCAAGTAAGGCATCGCGTTCTTCCGCACCGCCTTCATGGCCATGATAAACAACAAGCACTAGAATGCCACCGACCTTCAAGAGAGGCAACAATTGCTCAATCGCCGTAATCGTTGTCTTTGGCTTGGTCACAATTGCCTTATCCCCTTTGGGCAAATAGCCTAAATTAAATATTGCTGCTGCTAACTGCCCATCATTTTCAGCGGAAAGATAGGAAGCGACATGCTCATGTCCTGTTTGAAAAAGCTGAACAGGCCCTGCTATATTCTCCGTTCGTAAACGTTTCATTGTTTGCTCAATTGCCTGAGCTTGAATATCAAATCCGTATACTTTGCCATTTTCACCGACTAGTTTGGCTAAAAAAACCGTATCATGGCCATTTCCGACCGTCGCATCCACAACCATATCATCTTTTTGTACTGTCCTTGTTAATAAAGTCCGAACATATGTAAGAATCGGCTCAATCCCCAAAACGACTCAACTCCCCTAAATATAACCAATTTCACTAAAAAATTTTATCATAGACCCTCCCTTTTGGGAACAAACTAGACATACCCGCCTTTGCGGGAACATTCGGTGAAGGAGAGGATCGGTTGTGGCAACGCGACAGTCTGTCGAAGATTGTATGAATCGTTGTGAGGACGCCATTCTTTATGCCAATGAACAACTGGATGAAGCATTAAGACAGGGGTTTTATCAAGATGCGGAATTTAGTGAAGCCCAGGCTGGTTTGGAACAAGCGGTGATGGAACTGGAAAAACTCAGAGACAGCTCCAACGCCCAACAACGTGAACAATTAGATCGAACTCGACTGAAAGTCCAGCAGTTGCAAAACCAAATGATTCTCCAAAACCAAGAACGACCTCCATACGGAACGATGATGTAGGAAAAAGCGCCTTGGGCCTGGCTCAAGGTGCTATTCAATACGAAAAGTTAAAATACCGCGCAGCCAACACGATGCGTTGTGGAAACTGAGGATATCCACTATAATGGTATAAAGCGCTTTCTGAACAGAGAACCTCAAGTTGAATGGTGAAAAATACTAAACATAAGGCAGGGGGACTTGTTTTGACAAATACCGATATCAAAATATTTGGCGGCAGTACGGGAAAATCTTTTGCCCAAAAAATGTGTGATTACATAGGAATTGAGTTAGGAAAATCGGAAGTCCTAACATTTTCGGATGGGAATATATTTGTAAAAATTAATGAAACGGTTCGGGATCATGATGTTTATCTTGTTCAGCCGATTGGGTTACAGCCTAACGATGAATTTACCGAAATTCTCTTTTGGATGGATGCTTTCAAAAGGGCCAGTGCCAATTCTGTAACGGCGATTATCCCTTATTTTGGTTATGCTAAAGGAGATAAAAAAGATGAGCCTCGAGTTTCGATCAGAGCGAGAGTTTGTGCCGAATGTATTGAGTTGGCCGGAGCGGATCGAATTTTAACGATGGATTTACATAGCTCACAGATTCAAGGTTTTTTCAAAAAACCTGTAGATCATTTATTTGCCCTTCCCATCCTTAGTGATTATATCCAAAACATGAGAATAGAAGAGCTAGTGGTCGTTTCGCCTGATGTCGGATTTGCGAAGGAGGCAAGAAATTTCGCTACCTCACTACATGTCCCTGTGGCGATTGGCGATAAGATGAGGAAATCTCATGATGAAAATGCTAAGGTTCTAGAGATTATTGGTGATGTACAGGGGAAAAACGCACTGATTGTTGATGATTTTAGTATTTCAGGAGGCACATTAGTCGATTTAGCAAAGGGGCTAAAAGAAAGAGGAGCCAATAAAATTTACGCTGCATTATCCCACCTCATGCTTACTGAGGCAGCGGTAGAAAAAATAGAAAACAGCCCAATCGAATTGGTAATCGGCACAGATTCAGTTGAGAACGAAGCCACCCTCTCCAAGAAAATAAAAACGATTTCCGTGGCACCCTTATTTGCAGAAGCCGTTGTAAGAATCCATAACCGGGAATCAATCAGTTCTCTGTTTGATACAGTTCCGCGTAGATAAAATATAGCCTATTCCAAGCCAAAATCGACTTTGTATCCACAAGGTCTTTTTTATTGTGGCTAATCGGTTTAGCCGGAATGGCCCCTACTTAAATATCTGTCTGACTCTTATCGCAAAATCAAGATTGTTCTGGATATTTCCATCCATCTTGCTTCTCCTATTCAAATAGACTAGAATGGCTAAGGCACAAGGCGGAGAAACTTCTCCTGAGGGATTTAAGTCGCAATGGAAATGGGTATTTCCTTTTATATAAAGTTTTTAAAGCTTTGTCCTCACTGTCTTCAAAGAAGAGGTTAACGCACAGAATAGGAGAGGAGATGCAAAGAAATGCCAAGGGCAGTGTGGTTATTAGTTATCGGGATGCTAGTCAGTGTGACAGGGAATTCGTTTTTATGGCCACTGAATGCGATCTATATTCATGATTATTTAGGGAAATCTTTATTTATTGCCGGTTTAGTATTGATGTTAAACTCTGCTGCTAGTGTGATTGGAAATCTAGTAGGAGGGATTTTTTTTGATAAAATCGGCGGTTATAAGTCGATTCTATTAGGGATCTTGATCTCGATTTTATCCTTAGTGGGCATGACGTTTTGGCATGGATGGCCCCATTATGTGATTTTCCTCACCATTTTAGGACTGGGGGGAGGGATCATCTTTCCTTCCATGTTTGCGATGGCTGGTTCGGTTTGGAAAGAGGGCGGCAGACGAGCCTTTAATGCTGTTTATGTCGCACAAAATGCTGGAGTCGCGATTGGTTCTGCTTTAGGAGGGGTGGTCGCCAATTTCTCATTCGACTACATCTTCCTTGCCAATCTATCTATGTATGTCGTCTTCTTATTGATCGCCTTATTTAGCTATAAAAATATGGCGGAGGGACAGCTTGGTCAATCCAATGTACTACAAGAAAGAAGGACCATTCGCGATAAAAGTAAATTTTATGCGTTGGCGATTATCTGTGTAGCTTACTTTTTAGGCTGGATTTGCTATGTACAATGGCAAGCGACGATTTCTTCCTATACACAGGAATTAAATATGTCCCTTAATCAATACAGTCTGCTCTGGACTGTGAATGGAGCCATTATTGTATTAGGACAGCCTGTTTTACAAAAAGTATTACGAAAATTTGGTAGCCAAAACTTAAAGGGACAAATGCTCGTCGGATTTTCCATTTTTATGGTTTCCTATGGGGTTGCCGGTTTTGCCGATGGCTTTAGAGGATTTTTAGCGGCGATGACCATCCTTAGTGTAGGAGAAATGTTAGTATGGCCGGTTGTCCCAACCGTTGCCAATCAATTAGCCCCAAAAGGAAGAGAAGGCTTTTACCAAGGGATTGTCAATAGCACGGCAACAGCGGGCCGTATGGTTGGCCCTGTTCTTGGAGGAATGCTCGTCGATTTATGGGGCATGTCCGTGTTATTTATCATATTGATATTCTTATTGCTTGTTTCGTTTGTATTATCTTATTTCTATGATCGACCTATAAAAAAGAACTCTTCTATGGCGGCCTGACGAATGTAAACAACGTGTAATTTTATACAAACCCTCTTGCTATTATGTATATTTTTGATTACAATTGGAAATATCTGATGTAAAATAGTTGAAACGTGAATAAAGGAATAGTAATGATATCAAACTGTGCAGAGAGTTGACGGTTGGTGGAAGTCAATCAGGATGAATCATGAACTCGCCTTTTAGTTGTATAAGCGAAAGAAGTAGTTTATGCCGTTTTCCGCGTTAAGGATATATGAGTGAATGCAACAAGCATTAATGTGGGTGGTACCGCGGGAGTAAGTAGTCTCTCGTCCCAAGAGGTTTCTTTGGGATGGGAGGCTTTTTCTATTTATCTTTGATCGCGTTTTACAAAATGAACGGAGGAAGAAAGATGAGTTTTAACCATCAAGAATTAGAAAAAAAGTGGCAAACATATTGGGAAAGCAATCAAACGTTTAAAACCGATGCAAACGGTGAAGGTGAGAAGTTTTATGCATTGGATATGTTCCCTTATCCATCCGGTGCCGGCCTTCATGTTGGCCACCCGGAAGGATACACAGCAACCGATATTTTATCAAGAATGAAGAGAATGCAAGGCTATAATGTTTTGCATCCAATGGGCTGGGATGCCTTTGGACTTCCAGCGGAACAATATGCCCTTGATACAGGAAATGATCCAGCAGAATTCACGAAAAAGAACATTGAAACCTTCAAACGACAAATCCAAGAACTTGGTTTTTCCTATGATTGGGACAGGGAAATTAATACAACCGATCCGCATTATTATAAATGGACACAATGGATTTTCCTCAAGCTGTTTGAAAAAGGCCTTGCCTATGTCGATGAAATTCCTGTGAACTGGTGCCCAGCGCTTGGGACAGTTTTAGCGAATGAAGAAGTGATTGATGGCAAGAGTGAACGTGGCGGACATCCGGTTGAACGCCGTCCTATGAAGCAATGGATTTTGAAAATTACCGAATATGCCGATCGCTTACTTGAGGATCTAGAAGAGCTAGATTGGCCAGAAAGCATTAAAGATATGCAGCGTAACTGGATCGGACGTTCAGAAGGAGCGGAAGTGACCTTTTCGATCGCTGACTTCGATGAAACGTTTACCGTGTTCACGACGCGTCCAGACACACTGTTTGGCGCAACCTATGCCGTGTTAGCGCCTGAACATCCATTTGTCGAAAAAATTACAACTGCGGCGCAAAAGGAACAAGTAGAAGCTTATATCCAAAAAATCAAAGCCAAAAGTGATTTAGAAAGAACGGATTTGGCGAAGGAAAAAACCGGTGTGTTTACTGGGGCGTATGCGATTAACCCTGTGAATGGTAAGCAGATCCCAATCTGGATTGCCGATTACGTCTTAATGTCTTACGGAACAGGTGCGATTATGGCTGTGCCAGCCCATGATGAACGTGACTATGAATTTGCGAAGACATTTGGTTTGGAGATTATCGAAGTCGTGTCAGGTGGAGACATTGCCAAAGAAGCCTATACAGGGGATGGACCTCATGTGAATTCCGATTTCCTTGATGGACTTGGAAAAGATGAAGCCATTTCCAAAATGATCGCTTGGCTTGAAGAAAAAGGCATTGGAACCAAGAAGATCACCTACCGTTTACGTGATTGGCTCTTTAGCCGTCAACGTTACTGGGGAGAACCAATTCCGATTATTCATTGGGAAGATGGTACGATGACAGGGGTTCCCGAGGAAGAATTACCGCTGATTTTGCCGAAGACTGATGAAATTAAACCATCGGGAACAGGCGAATCTCCGTTAGCCAATATTTCTGACTGGCTTCATGTCGTCGATCCTGAAACAGGTAAAAAGGGTCGAAGAGAAACAAACACAATGCCACAATGGGCAGGCAGCTGCTGGTATTATCTTCGTTATATTGATCCTAACAACGATGAATTCCTAGCTGACCCAGAACTATTGAAAAAATGGCTTCCCGTTGATATTTATATCGGTGGCGCGGAACATGCCGTCCTTCATTTATTGTACGCCCGTTTCTGGCATAAATTTTTATATGACCTAGGCGTTGTGCCGACAAAAGAACCGTTCCAAAAATTATTTAACCAAGGTATGATTCTTGGAGAAAATCATGAGAAAATGAGTAAATCTAAAGGTAATGTCGTCAATCCTGATGAAGTGATTGAAAGCCATGGGGCAGACACATTACGCTTATATGAGATGTTTATGGGACCATTGGATGCCTCGATTTCCTGGTCGACGACAGGTCTTGATGGTTCACGCCGCTTCCTAGATCGTGTCTGGCGGTTATTCATCCAAGATGATGGCACACTTTCTGGTAAGATCCAAGATACAACCGGTGGCGACCTTGAAAAAGTCTACCATCAAACTGTTAAAAAAGTCACAAGCGATTATGAGCAGTTACATTTTAATACCGGAATTTCTCAATTAATGGTCTTCATCAACGAAGGCTATAAAGTAGATGTTTTACCAAAACCATATGTAGAAGGCTTTATCAAAATGCTGGCGCCCATTTGCCCACATATCGCCGAAGAAATCTGGGAGAAATTAGGCCATACAGATACAATCACCTATGAAAAATGGCCGGAATATGACGAAAGCAAACTAGTCGATAATGAAGTCGAAGTCGTCGTGCAAATCAACGGAAAGGTCCGCGCTAAACTCAAAGTTTCTCGCGACGCCTCTCGTGAAGAACTCGAACAAATTTCATTAGATGATGAAAAAGTCAAACAACAACTTGCAGATAAAACAATTCGCAAAGTCATCGCCATTCCAGGCAAGCTGGTCAATATTGTCGCGAATTAAGCAGGAGGGCCTCATCCATGTGTTGGGCCCTTTTTGGGATGGTATATCAAGAAGTCGCGAATCAGGTACCGAAGTCCCGCAATCCGTAGGGGAAGTAGCGCAATAGAATGAAGAATTTCCGCAATTCAAAGGGGAAATCACACAATCTGGTTTAAGATTCGATCTTTGGGCTAAGTTCCTTATACATGGGGCTCGTTCATTTGACTAACCATGCACAAGGAAAGATAATAATATAGAGACATTTCATTTCGAAAGGAAGATTCGATGAGCGAAATCAAAACCATCACCCCAGAAGAGCTACAGAAAGAGCTAGAAGCAGGGAAGAAATATAACTTAATCGATGTTCGCGAAGAGGAAGAAGTGGCAGAAGGAATGATTGCTGGAGCCGTTCATATTCCCATGGGGAAAATTCCCGAGCATCTCGACGAGCTAGATCCAGACAAAGAATATATTTTGATTTGCCGTTCAAGTGGCCGCAGTGGCAGAACATGCGAATATCTGAATGCGCAAGGCTACAAAGTTACGAACATGGTCGGCGGCATGCTTAAGTGGCAAGGGGAAACAACACCGAAGGGAAAATAAATAGGTGATTTGCAGAGGAATTCCCTAGGATTCTAAAATGAGTCCCGGGGATTTTCTGCTTTTGTGAAAGAAATGTCTCAGACCTCCAACTGTTTGTAACCAAAAAATATTTTCTGAATAGTATAAAATTCACCGATATTGGCGATCATGCTAAAAAGGGGTGGATTGAAGTGGTACAAGTTAAGCTATTTGATTGTGATCATGAAGAGGATTTAGAAGAAGAGATGAATGAATTCCTGGAACAAATTTCTCCAAGAGATGTCATCGATATTAAGTATAATGTCGCCCTGATTGGCGATGCTTCTGGAGAGCAAGTTTTTTGTTTCAGTGCATTAATTATTTATAAAAAATAGAAGGCAGGTGCTATCGTAGTTGATGGTGCTGCCTTTTTGTATGTGGAGAGAGAAGAACTTTAAAAAAGTAGGGGAGCTCAGCATGGCCGTGTCGAAAATAGAGAGAACTCCCGAAAAGCGTAACGGCGCAAGCCACCGCCGTCCCCGAAAAACGAAGAACTCCCAAAAATCGTAACGGCGCAAGCCTCCGCCGTCCCCGAAAAACGAAGAACTCGGAAAAAGCGTAACGGTGCAAGCCACCGTCGTCCCCGAAAAACGAAGAACTCGGAAAAAGCGTAACGGTGTAGGCCCCCGCCGCCCCCGGAAATGGGAAGACTCTACTACTCACTCTTTTTTTCCATATAGAGCGGCATTCATCCCAGCGAGTCTCCCCGTGACCAGGGCAGCTGTAATATTATATCCTCCTGTATAACCATAGATATCCAAAATCTCCCCACAAAAATGGAGCCCAGGCATCCATTTGGAGGCCATTGTTTTCGGTTCGATTTCTTTTACAGAAACACCGCCACCGGTGACAAAAGCTTTTTCTAATGGCAGTGTTCCATTTACCTTGAACGTGAAATGTTTACAGGCTTTTGCGAAGGCCCGTAATTTTTCGGTCGGAATGGTGGCGCAAACCTCTGAAGCATCAATTTCACAGTTAGTTAATAAAAATAATAAGTAACGTTCAGGTAATAATCCTTTGAGTGCATTTTTTATACTCTTTCTTGATTCGTCTTCCTTTATCTTTTGGATTTTTTGAAAAAGTGCTGCCTCCTTCTGATCAGGCAGAGCGTCAATTGCCATCACCACTTCATCCTGACTGGATTTTTTCAAAGCTTTGACAACAAATTGACTACAGCGCAAGGCAGCAGGACCCGAAATACCAAAATGGGTAAAAATCATGTCCATTCTATGGGTAATCACAGGTTTCCCATTTGGCTTCAACACACTGAGCGCCACATCGCGCAAAGACAAACCTTGTAATTGTTTGTCTTTGATAAATCCTTCATTCGAGGTAATCGGCACTTCGGTTGGGAATAGCTCTGTAATCGTATGTCCAGCAGCTTTTGCCCAGGGATATCCATCCCCAGTTGAACCGGTTTGGGGAACAGATGCGCCTCCAGTAGCGATCACGACAGCGGAAGCCGAAAGTTTTTCCCCAGAGTTCAAAAGAACACCTGTGGTGTTCCCCTCTTCATAAAGCACTTCCTGAACAGAGGTATCTAGCCTCACTTCCACTTCTAACTCACTCATCCGCGTTAAAAGCGCATCAACCACGGATTGTGCCCGATTGGAAACCGGAAACATGCGTCCATGATCTTCTTCCTTTAACGCAATCCCGAGGTTTTCAAAAAAAGCAATAATATCTTCATTATTAAAAATGGAAAAGGCGCTATATAAGAAGCGGCCATTGCCGGGAATATGACGAATAATTTCATCCAACGGCAAGCGATTTGTTACATTACAGCGTCCTCCCCCTGAAATCGCTAATTTCTTGCCAAGCTTATGGCCTTTATCAATTAATAAAACTTTTGCCTGATATTCTGCGGCGGCGATGGAAGCCATTAATCCTGAAGGACCCCCGCCAATCACGATGACATCGTACATTTTTTGTTCACATCCATGTTCAGTACTTTCATTAAAATACTATGAACAATTCATAAACTCAAGCGTGAACTCATTGTCAAATTCGGTCGATAGCTGTAAACTAGTGAATAGTGTGATAAAATTTATTTGCTGAAAATGCGAGTTCAAAAAGGAGGATAAAAAGGACCAAGAAGTTCGAGGCGGCGAAGCCTTCGAGCAGCGGACTTGTACAGGATGTACTGACTTCCGTGTTGCCCACAGGACGTGGGCGGTTTTAACGGAAGATCCTTATCACCTGATACATGAGCAGCGGAGAAGCAAGCCAACGAAGAAATTCGCAGTGTCATTTTTACCGGACTTTTTGAACATCCGCTGAAAATAAAAATGGAGAGTTCGGGAATGTATGTCTTCTAAACTAATTCGTGGAACATTTATATTAACGTTAGGTACGATTTTATCTAAAATTTTAGGTCTCTTTTATGTCATTCCTTTTAAAGCGATTATCGGTGGGGAAAGTGCTTATGCCATCTATAATTATGGTTATACCCCTTATATGATCTTTATCAGTATTGCTACAGCGGGAGTTCCGATGGCTGTATCCAAGTATATTGCGAAATATAATGCATTAGGCGAATACGAGGTTGGTCATCGACTATTTCGTTCAGGTTTGATTGTGATGACGCTAACTGGAGTTGTCGCTTTCTTTGTGATGTATGGGTTAGCGACACCAATCGCGGAAATAATCTTAACAGGAGCAGACACGAAGTATACCACTGCCGATGTTGCCTCTGTTATTAAAGCGGTCAGTTTTGCTTTAATTATCATCCCAGCCATGAGTTTAATCCGTGGCTTTTTCCAAGGCAATCAATCAATGGGGCCATCTGCAGTCTCCACTGTGATCGAACAATTGGCAAGAATTATTTTCTTGTTGGCTGGAAGTTATACGGTCATCTATATTTTGAAGGGGAGTGTTGTGACTGCTATTGGGGTAGCGACATTCGCCGCTTTTATTGGGGGAATTGCCAGTCTTATTGTCTTGCTTTGGTACTGGAAAAAACGCAAACCAAAATTGGACAAGCAACGTCTGCAAAGTAAAGGGGAACTTGATGTTTCGCTGACCAATATGTATAAGGAAATCGTCGTCTATGCGTTTCCTTTTGTTATGGTCGGAATCGCCAATCCCTTATATTCAGCAATTGATCAGTTTACATTTAATCGAGCGATGGCCGCTGGAAGCCAAGCCGCTGAAGCCTTGGATGCGTATGGAACTTTAATGTTAAATCATAAATTGGTGATTATCCCGGTATCTTTAGCTACAGCCTTTGCGATGACGTTGGTTCCGTTAATTACGGAATCCTTTGTAAACGGAAATCGAAAAATTCTCTTCCGGCAACTGGATCAGACGCTTCAAGTTTTATTATTTATTACATTACCAGCAGCATTAGGACTTACGATATTAGCAGAACCTTTTTACACCGTGTTTTATGGGTATTCGGAGCTCGGAACAGAGGTACTGAAAACCTATGCGCCTGTCGCCATATTATTTGCTTTATATTCTGTGACCGCGGCGATCTTACAAGGCATTGACGAACAACGTTTTACGGTTTTAAGTCTTTTGACAGGGATTCTCGTTAAATTAAGCCTGAATATCCCACTAATTAAAGCCTTTGGCACAGATGGAGCAGTCTATGCAACAGCTCTAGGTTATCTTGTCTCCATAATCATTAACGCGATTGTCATTAAAATATTTTCCGGGTATCCCTTAAGACTTGTGTATAGAAGGGTACTTTTGATTGTCATTTTTAATGTCATCATGCTTATCCCTGTTTATTTCGTGTACTATGGCTTGCATTCGATTATGAACCCGGAATCTAGGGCGCAGGGACTTCTACTAATCTTGATTTGTGCTACTATCGGGGCGGTGATCTACGGCTTCTTAAGCTTGAAATCTGGATTAGCTGATCGGTTATTTGGAGATCGATTGACAAGATTTAAAAGAAAGTTGGGAATGAATTAAAACCCTATCGCAGATATGTAAAAAGCCCGATTACCTCGGGCTGAAATTTTTCAAGGAAGGTAAGACTATGGCGAAAGAACAAGAGGTAAACCTCTATTCTAGAATCTGCCCCTTGTTTGTTAAGCCAATTTTAGTAATAGCCTGTTTCCTCATATCCCGGTCGCGGGAATCCCCCATGGCCTTCTAATCTGGACACTCTTCGATCGAGGCGATTGAATTGGCGCTCTAGTCTCTGTACTTGGTTTTCCAAGCGTTCAACCCTGCGTTCGAGTCTTGATTGATCAGGCCAACCGGGGAAAAATTGTTGTGGCGCCATCTCCCCCTGAAAGGGCTGTGGTGTCTCCTGCTGAAATTGCGGTGTCATTTGGCCGGGAAACTGCATTTGACTCGAAAACGGATTGGGCATTTGTTGGCGAAAACTCATTTTATACGTCACTCCATTTCATTGTCTCTTCCACCATTAGCCTATGTAGAAGTTTACAAATTGTATGGGCATGGGCCTAAAGGGGAGGAATAATCTTTCCGCAAGACACTGATTTGAATTGTAAAAAAGGAGGGGTTACGATGAGACTCGACAAGCTTTTAGCGAATACGGGTTACGGTAGTCGGAAAGAGGTAAAAAAGCTCTTGAAAAATGGCAGTGTCACGGTTGAAGGTGAAGTGGTGAAAGATCCGAAAACGCAAGTGAACCCAGATCAACAATCCATCTATGTTCATGGCGAAGAAGTTCATTATCGCGAATTCATTTATTTCATGATGAATAAACCCGGGAATGTGATTTCGGCAACCGAGGATTTACATGAAAAAACCGTGATCGACTTATTGCATCCAGATGATGCCGTATTTTCTCCATTCCCAGTAGGCCGATTGGATAAGGATACGGAGGGATTGCTATTATTAACCAATGATGGGAAACTAGCTCATCAACTGCTTTCTCCTAAAAAAGATGTACCCAAAACGTATTTTGCTGTCATTAAAGGACATGTTACTGAGGAAGATAAGCGGGCATTTCAAAAGGGTGTAACCTTAGATGATGGCTACCAAACAAAACCTGGATTTTTAGAGATTTTAAAAGCAGGCGAACGATCAGACATTGAATTAACGATCACAGAGGGAAAGTTCCATCAAGTCAAAAGAATGTTTGAAGCGGTAGAAAAACAAGTGAGCTATTTGAAGCGAATTTCGATGGGGCCTTTGCAGTTGGATGAAGAATTAGCACTTGGAGAATATCGGGAATTAACAGAAGAAGAAGTATTACAATTAAAGAATACCGCAATAAAATGACTGCCCTCCATTTAAAATGGGCAGTCTTTATTTGTCCATATAGAAGATATAAAAGTCCAATCCTCTTTTTTGAACAAAACACTTATCGTTATGAGTTAGGTTACCTTAACCTTTTTCTTAGTTGTTGTCCATTTTCCGCGTCTAGGGCTACTGATTAGGTCATTGTATTCTAACACATTCAAATCCCTTTGAATGGTGCGAGGTGTGCTTCCAAATTCATCCACAATCTCCCGTGTTGTAACGGTTCCGTTTTCTAGAATATATAAGTAAATGGATTTGACTCTGGTAAGCATTCTATTCGTTGACGGTTTCAATAAAACCACTCCCTCATCTTTAATCCCATGGCAGTACGTTGACATCTTGCCTCGTTAAAGAGATGGTAATTTCCCGCAGACAACTCCTTCTAAGTATATTCTATTTTCGGACAGTTCTATTTTAACGCATTTATGAAAAAATGAAAAGGGATAAGCCCTCGATTTGGCAATATTGCGGAACTTTTCACACACTTATCCGTATATGTAGAGAAGCATTATGATATTAATAGGGAGTGAGCACGTGGCTTTGTTAGAGGTGAACATCCAACAAGCAGGTTATCAAATGAATAAGGGAACAATTGCCAATATCGATTTTTCCATTGGACAAGGCGAATTAATCGGCATGATCGGAGCCAATGGTGCTGGAAAAAGTACAACGATTAAAGCGATTTTGGATGAATTACCCTTTATAGAAGGAGAGATTTTAAGAGCGGAAGGCAGTAAGCTGTCCTATATTCCAGAGCGTCCCTTATATTATCAAGAACTCACGCTTTGGGAGCATTTTGAGTTTGTGGCCGCTGTGGAAGAGCTAGAAGAAGAGGCCCTCCGCTATGCAAAAGACATCTTGCGACAATTTCGCTTATCTGCCCATCTTCATGAATTTCCAGGAAACTTTTCTAAGGGCATGCAACAGAAAGGGATGCTTGCGCTTGCTCTATTTACAAAACCAGATTTGCTGATCATCGATGAGCCGTTTATGGGACTGGATCCTAGTTCCACGAAACTCCTTTTAGATCTCTTAGAAGAAGAACGGAGCAAAGGAAAAGGCATTTTAATGTGCACCCATATTTTGGATACAGCTCAGAGAATGTGTGATTCTTTTATCATTATTGAAAAAGGAAGAATGAAAGCGAGAGGTCGCTTAGATGAAGTGCTAGAGCAATGTGGCGCGCCAGATGGTAGTCTCTATTCATGTTTAGATTTAGAGGATGAAGAAGATGAAGAGTAGCAAGCTATTTTGGCTGAGATTGAAGCAAGAATGGGAGCATCGGTTTCGTACGATCAAATCAATTGTGGATTGGACCGTGTTTGTTTATTTCGTCCTGCCTGCAACCGTGATTTCCTTTTTTATCTATCGTTCCTGGTGGCTGGAAATACCTAATTGGATGGAAGGCATGCCTATCCAACTACTCGCATTATTCTTTTTCCTATTATGGGGAGATCATTTTCACACTTATGTAAGGGAAGCAGATCGCATCTTCCTCAGGAAAAACAAAAAATTGTTTCTGCAGTTAAAACAGTGGGGGATTCTCTATTCTTATTGTTTTCAATGTTTATCTGTTTCGGGTCTAGGGATCGCGATTGCCCCATTCTGGTATCAGCATTTTCATTTACATACAGGGAATTTTCTGCTTTTTGCAGGACTTTGGGTATCTTTAAAATGGTTGATTATGTCAATAAAAGGGAAATGGAATGTGCAGGTGCGTGGGTGGAGAAGTTTGTTAAGGGGAATTCCACTTGTCATAGGGGCCTTGATCATTTGGGAACTTGGATTTCGGCTGTTTATACAAGAGGAAGCTGGATGGCTTCTACTACTGATCGTCATCAATACCGCTCTATCGATTTTGTTCGTCCGTCGTCGTTTTACGTCCGTATACAACTTCGAACAAGACTTAGCGATTGATGAACTGGAGAAAAATAAATATACGGAAATGATCTTTCAACTTTCATTGGATATCGAAAAGCAACCAAGAATTTCGACTAATCGAACGAAGCCGCGTTTATACGCACAATCAAATCGCTTGTTTAAAAATCGCAATGAGAAAACCGGTTATTTAGAATTATTTATCAAAGCCGTTACCCGAAACTCGCAATATATTTTCCAATACTTGCAAATCATTAGTGTCACTTCCGCTGCGATTATTCTCTTACCACCAGTATGGTTGAAAATCGCTGTGATGATATCAGGCGCGCTATTTTTAAGCACATGGGTGGGAAACACGTGGCGAAGAATAGTCGAAGAACATCCCTTTGCAAGAAAATATCCTAAGGAATGGGGCTATTTCCAAGCGAAGAAAATTGTCACAACGGCATTGCTGATCCCATTTATCGTCATTGTCGGTTTGCTCGTGATTGTGCGACTTTTTCTGCTTACGCAAATTCCAAATTTATGAAATAGAAAAAAAGGTATATAATAGAGGATGTTCAAAAAGTCCGGTAAAAATGACACTGCGAATTTCTTCGTTGGCTTGTTTCTACGCTGCTCATGTATTTAAAAGCATACATTCCGCTGCTCGAAACTGCGCCGCCTCGAACTTCTTGGTCCTTTTTATCCTCCTTTTTGAACACGTATTAATAGGGAAAGAGAATTTTTGAAAAAGGAGTCATGATTGAATGGCGAAAATAGACTGGAAGGCAGAAGTGGAAAAAAGAAAAGACACCATTCTTGCGGATTTACAAGGACTTCTGCAAATCCCGAGTGTGCTGGATGAAGCAAAGGCAACAGATGAAGCTCCCTTTGGTGAAGAGGTGAAAAGAGCATTGGACTATATGCTTGAGCTTGGTCAACGTGATGGATTTTCAACGAAAAATACAGGCGATGTAGCCGGGCATTTAGAGACAGGGGAGGGAAAGGGCTTAATTGGTGTTTTAGGGCATGTCGACGTTGTTCCAGCAGGGGATGGATGGTCGGATGATCCTTTTTCTGGAGTTGTGAAGGATGGAAGAATCTATGCAAGAGGCGCAATTGATGATAAAGGGCCAACAATGGCCGCTTATTACGGCATGAAAATTGTGAAGGAATTAGGCTTGTCGCTTGAGAAAAGAGTACGACTGATTATTGGAACAGATGAAGAAAGTGATTGGCGTTGTGTGGATCACTATTTCGCGGTAGAAGAAATGCCAGAAATGGGGTTTGCACCTGACGCTGATTTCCCGATTATTATCGCGGAAAAGGGAATTGCTGACTTTGACCTTGTCCAAGATGTAAAAGAGACGGGAGATTCCCATGCGCCGATTACCTTATTATCCTTCGTGTCTGGGTTGCGCTATAATATGGTTCCTGATCACGCCAAAGCCGTTCTTGACATCAAAGATGGCCATACAGAGTTTATTCAAATGTTCGAAGATTTTCTGGATACACAGGATCTACAGGGAAAATATTATGTTGAAAGCGGCTATTCGATTATGGAACTTCATGGCATCAGTGCCCATGGTTCAGAACCAGATAAAGGTAAAAACGCTGGTTTATTATTAGCCAACTTTTTATCGACACTTGAACTGGACACAAGAGGGGCTGAATATATGAAAGCGGCTGTGAATTTCTTTTTTGGAGATTCACGGGGGCGTGCACTTGGAGTAGCTTACCAAGATGATATATCAGGGGAATTAACGATTAATGTCGGGAAAATGTCTTATAATGAACATGAAGGTGGCCAGTTCGGGATTACGATGCGCTATCCCGTGACCTTCAACCAAGAAGAGGGGAAGGAAACGATCGAAAAGGTGTGTAAAGAATCTGGTTTTCGGCTTGGGCAGTATTCCAATTCTGAACCTCATCATGTGCCAAAGGATTCTCCTCTTATCCAGACATTGCAGGCTGTCTATGAAGAACAAACCGGTCAGCACGCAGAACTATTGGCGATTGGGGGCGGAACCTACGCAAGATCCCTTGATTCCGGTGTAGCCTTTGGCGCTTTATTTCCTGGGCGTCCCGACGTCGCTCATCAAAAGGATGAATATATGGAACTAGAGGATTTGTGGCAAGCAACAGCGATCTATGCCCAAGCCATTTACGAGCTAGCAAGAGAAAAATGAGCACATTTAAATTTCTATAAATAGGGGATGTTCATAATGGGAAAAGTATTGGTAAATGATCAATTAATCGAGCGTACAGAGGCCGTTATCGATATAGAGGATCGTGGCTATCAATTCGGTGATGGCGTATATGAGGTCATCCGAGTGTATGATGGGGCTGCTTTTACGGCGGAAGAGCATTTGGATCGTTTTTTGCAAAGCGCGGAAAAAATTAAAATGAAAATGCCCTACGATAAGCAGCAAATGCTTGATTTCATCGATTTATTGATCAAGGAAAATCATCTTCATGATGGGTCGATTTACATGCAAGTGACAAGAGGGGCAACATCTAGAAATCATATCTTCCCAGGAAATGACATAAAGCCTGTTTTAACCGCCTATACGAAGGAAGTTGAAAGACCAAAAGAAAAGCTTGAAAATGGGGTAAAAGCCATGGTTGCAGATGATATTCGTTGGTTGCGTTGTGATATCAAAAGCTTGAATCTTTTACCGAATGTTTTAGCGAAACAGGAAGCAATGGAGCAAGGCTGCTATGAAGCGATTCTTCATCGGGATGGCACGGTAACAGAAGGTTCCTCTTCCAATGCCTATGTAGTAAAGGATGGCAAAGTCATGACCCATCCAGCAACCAACCTCATTTTAAATGGGATTACGCGACAAGTCATTTTGCAACTTTGTCAGGCTAATCAAATTCCTGTTACAGAAGAGGCGTTTCAATTAGAAGACTTAAGAACGGCAGATGAAATCTTTATTTCCAGCACAACCTCTGAAGTGATGCCGGTTGTCCAGCTTGACGGACAATCAATCGGTGATGGGAAACCAGGACCTCTTACAAAAAAACTGCAGACTTTATTTCAAGAAAAAATCGAAGCTGTAAAAACTCAAAAAATGTAAAAGAAATCCGATGTTTAAGAAGAGGACCTTAAACATCGGGTTTTTCTAAGGAGGATGACCGATATGGCAGAACATTATTTTTTTGCATTGGCATTACCTGATCCGATTAAAGAAGAGTTAGCGGTACTAAGTAAAAATCTCCAGAACACCTTTCCTTTTAAAAAGTGGGTGCACCCAGCTGATTATCATATTACCTTAGCTTTTCTCGGGGCAGCGGAAAAAGGCAAACTAGAAAGTGCAATAGAAAATATCGAGAGGAATCTTTTCGAATTCAAAGCCTTTCACCTAGAAATTACCCATCTTGATACATTTGGTCAGCGGATTTTTTGGGCAGGATTAAGTGAATCCAATGCGTTGGTAGGCTTGCAAAAAATGGTTCACACATCCTGCCAAAACGCCGGTTTTTCCTTAGAAGAACGTCCTTTTCATCCCCATATCACCTTGGCGCGGAAGTGGACTGGCGAGCAAGGATTGAAGAAGGAACAACTGATTTCATATTATCCATCCCTCTCATTTTTAGCGGATGAAGTGGTTTTATATCAAACGCACCCTGATAAAACGCCGAAATATGAAAAAGTAAAGACATTCTCCCTCTCTCATTCATAATAGGTTATAATAGATGTACAAAGTAAGGAAGGTTACATATAAATGGCGCAATTACTAAAACTGCAAGACTATGTTTCACGTTATGAAACGGACTTATCTCGTTATCCCTCGCAATTCATTCGTCTAAAAAAACAACAATGGGTAAAAATCAAACAAGCATGGGAAACTGGAGAGACTTCTTTCCCCAATCATATACCGGTAGAAACAGACATTGTCCCTGAAAAGGAAAAAAGATTTCCAAAGTTAAAAAAGCTGTTTAAAAGAAAGGCAAATGCCATTGAAATCCCTATTGAATCTTTTGATGAAAATAGGACTCAACAAGATCAAGAGGAAAATTTTGACTTTGTAACGCCTCTTCATGCGCAAACAGAAACGGAATTAAAGCAACGTTTTCTTGATCATTTATTGCTTTTTCAGTTAAAATGGGCGAGTTCTACCGTGATGGAAAAATCTTTTGTCGATCGGCGTTTTTATATAGACGAGCGATTAAAACATTTTCTTCAACGCTTTCCGGATAATTATTTTCTGTTTTATGAACCGATTTTTTTATTAAAAAAAGCGCCAGTCGAAGTGGAAATTTTATTGCTCACTCCTACAGAAATATGGTGTTTATCCTTTATGGAGGAAGCGGATCAGGCTACTTATATCGGTGAGAATCAACATTTTTGGACAATGAAAGTAAAGGAAAAAGAAAAGAAGGTCTTAAACCCTGTGATGTCCGTGAATCGAATGAAAAAAATCGTCAAGCAGCTTTTTCAGTTGTATGAAGTGGAGTTACCGATACGGAAAGCGATTGTCTCCCGGAATGGCTTTATCGATTATCCCGATGCTGCAGTTGACTTAACGATTTTAGACCAACGAACATATGGAGAATGGTTCGAAAAAGCAAGAAAAACGCCCTCTCCAATTAAAATGATGCAAATCCGGGCGGCGAAAGCCTTATTAGATTATGGACAAACAACTGCTTTCCACAGGCCTAATTGGGAATCGGAATCATAGGATTTTTTAAAATCATAAGTCACTTTTCTTAAGAGTTAGAGTACAAATTTCGTCCTTTTGGTGGGCGCTTACGCTTTTCTTAAGAAAATCAAACTTTCAGCAATTGCCACTTGACGAAAAATGACGATTAACGATAAAATTATAAAATACAGATGGCTATTCTATTTCAGTCAATAGCGATCTTTTTTTCTTCTAATGATACTACTATTTGTTGATATAATTGAAGGTGAAATTAGGTGGAACATTTATTGGGGCAGGATTGGGAAATTATACCTGCCGGTGGAGCAACCGGTGAAGCTTTTTTTGCAATCAAAGATAATCAGAAACTGTTTCTCAAACGAAATTCGTCCCCATTTTTAGCTGTTTTATCAGCGGAGGGGATCGTCCCAAAGTTGATTTGGACAAGAAGGATGGAAAACGGTGATGTCGTATCGGCCCAGCAATGTTTAGCCGGCAGGGAATTTTCTGCAGAAGAAATGGCGGGAGAAGAGGCGCCAAAACTTTTAAGAAAAATCCACGAATCAAAGCCGCTTTTAAGTATGATGGCGCGGATGGAGAAAAAACCTTACGGTCCCGATTCGATGCTTCATGATATTAAGTTGACATTGGATCAAGGGTTATTTTCCATTTCCACGATCAGAGAGGCTCTTCATTTTCTTGAAAAAGAATGGACAACTGTACAGAGTAATGATTGGGCCGTTTGCCATGGGGATGTCAACCATAATAATTGGTTGCTTTCCGACAAGGGGGAAACCTTTCTAATTGATTGGGATGGCGCCACGATCGCCGATCCCGCTTTTGATTTAGGGGTGCTTCTACATTGGTATGTTCCGAAAAACAAATGGTCTCACTGGTTAAGTCATTATGGAAGTCCACTTACTGCGAATCTTGAATGGCGGATGAAATGGTATACGATTGCTCATACTTTATTATCCATTCAATGGCATCAAACAAGAGGACATTTGTTTGAAGTGAATTATTGGATAAAGGACTTAGACAATTATATGAGAAATGATTATGCTTGTTCTTATCCTTTGACAAAGCCTTTATGATAAAGTATTGATAACATGTACCCACTGGGAAAGCTGGTCCCGGTGGGCCTTTATATGTTGATCAAAATCACTCGAATTTTTTCCTGTTTGCGAATAGCTGTATATATCGTGTAAAAGAGGTTCCATCTCTTGTGGCACCGAACGATTCGCAAGTAAAGATTTGATCAAACGTTCTACTTGCTCATATTCTGCGACGGAGCCACAACAGTCCTCTAAATGATTATTGATAATATCTTGTAATAGATTGACTTGATCTTGGTGATTTAACGACATGCTTTTTTCTCTTCCTTTCCAATGAGTTGCTTGTAGTTTGCGTAGATGAAAAGCCTTTATGCTTACTTGATTTTGGAAAGCAAGGGATGTAGCATTTTTTCAGACAAAAGGAATAATGAATCAGAGGTGTTTTGAAACATGCGTGTAAGACATAAACCATGGGCAAAGGAGAAAATAGCGCAATACCCTCAATATGTCATCCCAAATCCGCAAGACTATGCGGGAAAATGGGGAGAACTTTTCGGAAATGACCATCCACTCCACATCGAAGTGGGAACAGGGAAAGGACAATTTATTGCGGAAATGGCGCGCGTTCATCCAAAGATTAATTATATAGGAATTGAACTACAACAAAGTGTGATTGTCACGGCGCTAGATAAAGTATTGGAAACAGATGTACCGAATGTAAAATTATTACATACAGATGGTGCTGATTTAAGAGACTTTTTTGCCCAAGGAGATGTTGACCGGGTTTATCTTAATTTTTCTGATCCATGGCCGAAAAACCGCCATGAAAAAAGGCGCTTAACCCATGAGTCCTTTTTAAAAATTTATGAAGATATCCTTGTAGATGAAGGGGAAATTCATTTTAAAACCGATAACCGCGGGTTGTTTGAATACTCGCTTGTGAGCTTCTCCCATTATGGCATGAAGTTAAATGGAGTATGGTTAGATTTACATAATAGTGATTATGAAGGCAATATCATGACCGAATATGAAGAGAAATTTACCGCAAAAGGCCATCCGATTTATCGCTGTGAAGTGCAGTATACGAAATAAACCGTGCAAACACATGAAACCATAAAAATGTTCATGTGTTTTTTTCTTTGTTACAATCATAATAAAAATAGGAGCGAGCTTACATCAAAGGGGGAATCGCAAATGGAGAAATTGCAGATCGGGAAGATTACGTTGCGGTGGCTGAATGGGGGAGACACCTATATGGATGGGGGCGCGATGTTTGGGGTTGTGCCAAAACCTCTATGGACCCGGAAATATCCTGTAAACGAGAAAAATCAAATTGAGTTACGCTGTGACCCGATGTTTTTGCAAGTAAATGGGAAAAACATCTTAATTGAAGCAGGCATTGGCAATGGGAAGTTAACGGATAAGCAGAAACGAAATTATGGGGTGTCAGAAGAGTCTCAGATTGAAGCGGATTTAGAAAAACTCGGCCTCACAGCGGCAGATATTGACATCGTGCTGATGACCCATCTTCATTTTGATCATGCTTGTGGATTAACGAAACCGTCCAATGGCGGGTGTGTTTCAACATTTCCTAACGCCAAAATCTATACTTCGCAAGTGGAATGGGATGAAATGCGCCATCCAAATATTCGTTCGCGCAATACATACTGGCCGGAAAATTGGGAGGCAATCGCTGAACAAGTGATCACCTTTCAAAACGAAATTACCATTGAGGATAACATTCGCATGATTCATACAGGAGGTCATAGCGCTGGACATTCTATTATTATGATCGAAAGTGAGGGGGAAAAGCTGCTCCATATGGCCGATATTATGCCAACCCATGCGCATCAAAATCCCTTATGGGTCCTGGCTTATGATGATTATCCAATGGATTCGATCCGTGAAAAACAAAAATGGATCCCTGAAGCGCTTCAATCAGGTGCCTGGTTCAGTTTTTACCATGACGCTTACTATCGTGCCTTGAAGTGGAATAAGGATGGAGAAATCACGGCTACGTTGGAGCGGGAGCGGCCAGACCAAGGGAAATTACTGAAGAATCTGCATAGAAAAAAATAAAAAAGGCAGAAAGCACCATCAATGGGAGCTTTCTGCCCTCTCCTTAAATCGGGTACACATCCAGAACACTTCCTGTATAGGCATCTGCGATAAATTCAAACTGTTCGCGTTCTCCGTCGCGGGTACGCATAATGCCGCCACGATACACCTTCGTTTTAATCGCATGTTTCTGATAATCTTCAGGCTTCATCTGCATCCACGAACCATTAATACTTCCTTCTTTTTTAAAAGCATGCTTAATATCGGCAAGTACCTTTTCACCTGATAAGGGGACTTGCTCCTCCATTATTTTTCGTAAACAATAGCCACCGATTAACCCAGTAAGAGTTCCAGCTATAAAAGACTTCCAATTCATTTCCTGCACCTCCACATCTCTATTTTTTCAGTATACAGGAATCAAGCAAATTCTTCGAGAATTTAACGAGGAAGAAATCACTCTCTCTTTGCTATCTTTATCGTTGTTTTATTTAATACTCCTTTTCATAATCAACAACATTTAGATGAGGGGCTTGATGGGTGAGGTAATGTCTTAGATTAGGAATAAAAATATCCCGTACAACACGCTCGGTATAATGTTCGGTCGCCCCTGCGGTATGAGGGGTGATGATCACATTATCCAAATCCCAGAGTGGACTGTCTGCCGGTAATGGCTCTACTTCAAATACATCAAGTCCCGCACCTGCAATCTCTTTATCCTTCAATGCCTGAATCAGTGCCGCCTCATCGATAATTTGTCCTCTGCCGATATTGATAAGGAAAGCATTGTTTTTCATTTGGTGAAATTGTTTCTCACCAAACATACGGGTCGTTTCTTTTGTTAGTGGCAGTGTGATCACGACAAAGTCAGATTGCCCAAGGACGTCTGCCAATTGATCAGGCTTATACATGTGATCGATATGTGCTTCAGGTTTTCCCGAGTGTCTTACACCGAGAACCTTCATCCCAAAGGCTTTAGCAATTTTAGCTGTTTCTTGGCCGATGGCACCAACCCCGATAATCCCAATCGTTTTCCCATGAATTTCTAATTCAAGTCCGCCATTATGCCACTTTTTTTCTTGCTGATGACGTACATAAGTGTGAATCTTTCTTGTTAAACCGAGCATAAGCGCAAAGATCGTCTCGGAGATTGGGTAGGCATGGACACCATTTGCACTCGTCAGCACGACATCTTTTTGTTTGAGTGTCTGAAGGGGCAAATTATTCACACCCGCGCTCCATGTCTGAATCCATTTTAGCTGGTCATTTTTTTCAAGCAAAGTCGGTGCCGCTTCCTTTTTCCAGTGCAATATGACTTCCGCTTGTTCCAGTTCATCCTGAATACGAGCACTGTCTTTACAAGCGACAACCTTCCAATCAGGCACTACCTGTTTGATTTCATCTAAAAGATGGTTCGCTAATTCTAGGTTAATCACTAAGGTTTTCGTCGTCATTGGATCACTCCCTATATTATAGTAATTATGTATAATTCTACCTAAAAGCTTCAAATAAATCTCTTGATCAATATGCCAAACCAAAAATATTTAAAGTGGATCCTCAGGGGAGCTAAGGGCTTAGCTTTTGTAAAAAATTTACAAGGAACACTTGTTCTGTGTAACTTGTTTTGCTATACTTTAAAGACAACCTCCATATGAAAGGAGGTGAGGTGAATGGAGAGGTATGTTCTGCTTTTCGTGGCCATTATGAATGTGGTAGTGGCGGGTATCAACCTTGTAACCGCGATCATGAATTATCGCAACAAAAAGGAGCCTTCTTCGTCGGCAGCGAAGAAAGGCTCCCATGAACCTGTGGAATAGGGGGAAACCCCTTTTCCTACTCCATCATCTTATGTCTATCATACCTGATTTATGCTGTTTAGACAATGGAAAGATAGGATGAAGAGATCAAATTCTATTATTTGTTTTTTACCCTAAATATCGGTTCAAATGTACTAAGAACTTCCAAAACATCATCGGAAGTGAGATAAATATGATGCTCTAACTGGGGATTTCAGTATATAGATACTCAATTTGACCTCTATAAATATACCGCTTTCATTTATTGTTCTATTAGTTTAAGATTGATATTGGTAACATAAATCTACCAAAAAGTGATTGTTTGAATTTTAGAAAATAAGGGGGACAAGATATGTCAAGAACTTTCGTTTGTAGTAAAACAGAACCAATTGTAGAAACAAAAGCTGGAAAATTAAGAGGTTATAAGATTGATAGGACGTATACTTTCCACGGCATCAAATATGCGGATGCTAAACGGTTCCAGATGCCCACAGAAGTGCAACCTTGGGTTGGTGTGAAAGAAGCAACATCTTACGGATATGTAAGTCCTTTGTTGAAACAAGAACAACCTTTAGGAGAAATACTTGTTCCTCATCGCTATTGGCCAATGGATGAAAATTGTCAGTATTTGAACATTTGGACACAGAGTATAGACAAAAATGCTAAAAAGCCAGTTCTCGTTTGGCTGCATGGCGGTGGTTTTTCAGCTGGATCGTCCATTGAACAAGTAGCTTATGATGGGGAAAATATGAGCAAATTTGGTGATGTCGTCATAGTAAGCTTAAATCATCGCTTAAATATTTTAGGTTATTTAGATTTATCACCATTCGGGGAAAAATATAACAATTCAGGCAATGCAGGAAATGCTGATATGGTTGCTGCTTTAAAGTGGATTCAAGATAATATTGAGAACTTTGGTGGAGATCCAGAAAATGTAACATTATTTGGACAGTCTGGAGGCGGCATGAAAGTTTGGACTTTGATGCAAACACCAGAAGCAGATGGGTTGTTTCATAAAGGAATCATCCAGAGTGGATTGATTGATGGATTTGTGGCAACAGGAAAAGTAGATGGAACAGAAATCGTAAAAGCCTTACTTAATGAACTTGGCTATGGTGAGGAAGAAGTCGAAAAGCTAGAAACTATTCCATATCCACTTTTAGCAGAAGCCTATAATAAGGTATCGGAAAAAATGGCGAAAGAGGGCCATTATGTTGGTTGTACTCCCATTCAGAATGATTTTTATGTAGGAGATCCACGAGTTGTTGGATTTACGGAACATGCCAAAACGATACCTGTAATGGTAGGCACAGTTTTTGCAGAATTCCCAGCATTTGGACCAGGAATTGCCGACAAAGAAAATCTATCCAGTCAACAAATGGAAGAATTAGTTACAAAAAGATACGGAGAACATAGTGAAAAACTAATAGCTCTCTTTAAAGAAGCTTATCCGGAGAAAAATTTAACAGACTTACTATTTCTCGACTCCTTATTCCGTGCGCCTTCTATTGATTTTATCGCTAAGAAAGCAGAGCATCAGGAGGCTACTACGTATTCGTATATGTTTAGTTTAGAGTTTCCTTATGATGGTGGAAGAACTGCTTGGCATTGCAGCGAAATTCCGTTTGTATTCCGTAATACGGATAAAGTTCCAGTATGTAATATTCCTGGTGTTTCAGATTTATTGGAGCAGCAAATGTTTGATGCATGGATTAGTTTTGCAAAGAATGGTACACCTGCTTCAAGTAACCTGCCTGAATGGCCAGCTTGTAAACCAGATGATGAGGCGACGATGATTTTTGATAGAACATGCGAAGTAAAGCGTAATTATGATCATGAATTAATCGCCCTGCATTCAAGTGTAGCACCATCCTTTGAATCCATTATAAAAAATGAAGATATTCAGCATTAATTATATGTAACCATTATCATTGATAATAGATAATTTTATACTGAATAAACAAATGAATAGCCAACGAGAAAAAATCGGTTAAAATAGAACTATACATACATTTTTGAAATGGGAGGAAAATTGATGAATCAAGAAACCCTTACAATGTTTAAAACGCTGACAGAGTTGCCAGGGATCGCAGGCAATGAGCATGCTGTTCGCGATTATATGCGGGAAGAATTAGAAAAATATGCGGATGGGATTATTCAAGATCGCTTAGGGGGAATTTTTGGGTTCAAACGTGGGGATGAACAAGGCCCAACGATTATGGTCGCCGGTCACATGGATGAAGTGGGCTTTATGGTCACACAAATTACCGATAATGGGATGATTCGCTTTCAAACGATCGGTGGCTGGTGGAACCAAGTTATGCTCGCGCAACGGGTACAAGTTGTGACAGAAACTAATAAGATCGATGGTGTGATTGGTTCGATTCCGCCCCATCTTTTGACAGAGGCGCAGCGCAAGAAACCAATGGATGTTAAAAATATGCTGATTGATGTAGGGGCGGATGACCGCAAAGATGCAGAGAAAATGGGCATCAAGCCTGGGCAAATGATTGTCCCTGTTTGTCCGTTTACACCGCTTGCGAATCCGAAGAAAATCATGGCAAAAGCGTGGGATAATCGCTATGGTTGTGGGTTATCCATCGAGCTATTGAAAGAATTACAGGGAGAAGACCTGCCAAATAGGCTCTACTCGGGAGCAACCGTTCAAGAAGAAGTCGGATTGCGCGGGGCAGCCACTGCGGCAAACATGATTCAACCAGACCTTTTCTTCGCGCTAGACGCAAGCCCAGCCAATGATGCGTCCGGTGATAAAAACGAATTTGGCCAGCTTGGAAAAGGCGCACTTCTCCGGATCTTTGACCGCTCAATGGTCACTCATAAAGGCATGCGTGAATTCGTCCTAGATACAGCCGAATCTAATAACATCGCTTATCAATATTTTGTTTCACAAGGGGGAACAGATGCCGGGCGTGTGCACACCGCCAACGAGGGAATTCCTAGTGCGGTGATTGGGATTTGTTCACGTTACATTCATACATCTTCCTCGATCATCCATGTCGATGATTACGCAGCTGCGAAAGAATTACTTGTAAAACTTGTCAAAGCATGTGATCGCTCAACGGTGGATGCGATTAAGCAGCAATAAAATGTGGATTTGAAATAAAGTTTAATTATTTTAAATAAAGACTGATAATTTGGTAAAAAAATCCTGCATTAAGGGTATGCAGGATTTTTTAGACTTTTAAGCTTATTTAAAAGGCTAAAGATTAGGTATATAGTCCTTTGTGGGGGAGGAGTAATATTGCTATTATCAATCTTTAAAAATCCAGGAGAACCTTCAATATGTGTCAAAATAATAGGTTGTGCGACGGTAGAAAATCTGATCGTTACTTTTATAGCAATATTGATTATATATTATAGGTATCGGTTAAAAATACTTTAGTTGGGGAGTGAGTTTAATGGAGGATTTATTATTGTTAGAACATATTCTTAATCTTGAAAAGCGATTAATGAACTATGATTATAAAGAACTTCATGAGCTTCTTGCAGATGACTTTTTAGAATTCGGGAGTTCAGGGAATTCGTATGATAAAAAAGCACAACTAGATGCAGCGAAAACTATCAATATGAATAAGCCGATACAATTTACAGTAACTGATTTTAAGATTAAATTGTTAGCATCAGATGTTATATTGGCAACGTACCGAACGTTAAGGCACAACGATAGTAAATATGCTTTACGAAGTTCTATTTGGAAAAAGAATAACAGTAAATGGCAAATGATATTCCATCAGATAGTAGCGATTTACTCCCGCATAAGAGAAAAATACTCTCGCATAATACAAAATACTCTCGTATAGAAATATTCCCCTTGTAACAACAAGCTTTTTCCACCCAAGCAACTCAGGGTTTTTCCCACCAGGTATAGGTGTTTCCCTAATAGGAAATCCTTCCCGCTTCTCAGATAATGGAAGTAAGAATCACGATCTACATATTTGTGGGTGTGAAGAAGGAGTGTGGGAGTCCTGTGAAAAAGAAATTTGGCCTAAAATTTTTTAAACCGACAGAACGTTATTCAGGCAATTGGTCGATTTTAGAAGAGAAAAGTCGGGAATGGGAGAAGATGTACCGACAACGTTGGTCCCATGATAAAGTGGTGCGCACGACACATGGAGTAAACTGTACAGGGTCTTGCAGTTGGAAAGTGTTTGTGAAAAACGGGATTATTACATGGGAAAACCAGCAAATTGATTATCCCTCCTGTGGACCGGATATGCCGGAGTTTGAGCCAAGGGGTTGTCCGCGTGGGGCCTCATTTTCTTGGTATGAATATAGTCCGCTCCGCGTCAAATATCCTTATGTCCGTGGTCGTTTATGCCGGTTATGGAAGCAAGCATTACAAGAATATCCAAACCCTGTTGATGCGTGGGCAAGCATTGTCGAAGATCCGGAAAAAGCCAATTCTTATAAAAAAGCACGCGGAAAAGGCGGGCATGTGCGCGTCTCTTGGCAAGAGGTTAGTCGCTTAATTTCTGCTCAGCTTATTTACACGATCCGTCAATACGGACCAGACCGAATTGCAGGGTTTACCCCTATTCCCGCGATGTCAATGATTAGTTATGCGTCCGGTGCCCGTTTTATTTCATTGTTAGGTGGAGAAATGCTGAGTTTCTATGACTGGTATGCCGATCTGCCTCCAGCATCACCGCAAATTTGGGGAGAGCAAACCGATGTACCGGAATCCTCTGATTGGTATAATGCCGGTTACTTGATTATGTGGGGCTCGAATGTGCCTCTCACAAGAACACCAGATGCCCACTTTATGACCGAGGTTCGCTACAAAGGAACAAAGGTGGTGTCGGTTGCACCGGATTATGCAGAGAACGTCAAGTTTGCTGATGATTGGATGGCACCTAATCCTGGATCAGATGCCGCCATTGCTCAGTCGATGACCCATGTGATTTTAAAAGAATTTTATCAAGATCGTAAAGAGCCAATGTTTCTGAACTATGCGAAGCAATATACTGATATGCCTTTCCTCATTCTATTGGATGAGCATGAGGACAAATATAAAGCAGGCCGCTTCTTACGGGCAAGTGACCTGGGAGATACCTCTGAGCATTCAGAATGGAAGCCGGTTATTTTCGATGAAATGGGGGAAGAGATCGTTGTTCCCAATGGCACAATGGGGCAACGTTGGGAAGAAGATCAAAAGTGGAACCTCATTTTGGAGAGAGGAGATGGCACTTCTATTGATCCAGCCCTTTCGATTCTTGAACACGGAGCTGAGTGGGAAGAGATCGTTTTTCCATATTTTGATCATGATCAAAATGGTATTTTTACAAGAACGATTCCGGCTAAAGCTATTCAACTAGCAGATGGTACAACAAGGATGGTGGCAACGGTGTATGACTTGATGATGAGTCAATATGGTGTTGCCCGCCCAGGCGGTAGATTGAATGCAAAAGGCTATGATGATGCAGACTCCCATTACACACCAGCTTGGCAAGAAAAGATCACTGGTGTAAAAGCCGAGCTGGTCACGCAAATTGCCCATGAGTTTGCGCAAAATTCCCTTGATACAGATGGTCGCTCGATGATTATTATGGGCGCAGGAATTAATCACTGGTTTAATAGTGATACGATCTATCGGGCGATATTAAATCTTGTCATCTTGACGGCTTCCCAAGGGGTGAATGGCGGCGGGTGGGCCCATTATGTTGGACAGGAAAAATGCCGTCCGATTGAAGGTTGGTCCACGATTGCGTTTGCAAAAGATTGGCAAGGTACGGCGAGACAGCAAAATGGCACCTCATTCTTTTATTTTGCCACTGATCAATGGAAATACGAGGAAATGGGCACTGAATCATTGAAATCTCCACTTGGTGGTAAAATCAAATACCAGCACCCAGCTGATTATAATGTCTTGGCCGCCCGACTCGGGTGGTTGCCATCCTATCCGCAATTTAATAAAAACAGTCTGCTATTTGCCGAAGAGGCGAAAAAAGTAGGAAAAGAAACCGATGAGGAAATGATTCAACATGCCGTCGATCAAGTGAAATCCGGGGAAACTCAATTTGCGATTGAAGATCCCGATGCACCAGAAAATTTTCCGCGTTCTCTCTTTATTTGGCGCTCTAATTTAATATCTAGTTCTGCCAAAGGGCAAGAGTATTTTATGAAACATTTACTTGGAACGCATAATGGATTACTTTCCACACCGAATGAAAAAGAGAAGCCAGAAGAAATTAAATGGCGTGAAGAAGTGGAAGGGAAATTGGATTTAATGGTGGCCCTTGATTTCCGCATGACCGCGACACCATTATATGCCGATGTCGTGCTGCCAGCCGCGACCTGGTATGAAAAAACAGATTTATCTTCCACTGATATGCATCCTTTTGTCCATCCGTTTAATCCAGCGATTGATCCCTTATGGGAATCGCGTTCAGATTGGGATATTTTCCGTACCCTTGCCAAGGAATTTTCGGACATGGCAAAAACGGAATTGCCTGGAGTGTATAAAGACCTTGTGACATCACCGCTCCTCCATGATTCAAAAAATGAAATCGCCCAAAGCTATGGGCTTGTGAAAGACTGGAAAAAGGGTGAAGTAGAAGCGATCCCCGGGAAAACAATGCCGAACTTTTCACTTGTAGAACGAGATTATACGCAAATCTATGATAAGTACGTCACATTGGGGACAAATGTGGCGACTGGAAAAGTTGGTGCTCATGGAGTTAGTTTTTCAGTCACAGAAGAATATGAAGAATTGAAGAGAATCAATGGAACTTATTTTGACGACACGATCAAATCGGGGCTACCGAAACTCCATACCGCCAGGCAAGTGGCCGATGCGATGTTGAATTTATCTTCTGCTACCAATGGACGTGTATCACAAAAAGCGTGGGAAGTCGCCGAAAAGAAACATGGTGTGCCATTAAAAGATATTTCTAGTGATCGGGCCGCGGAAAAAATTACGTTTCAAAGTATCACCATACAACCGCGCGAAGTGATTCCTACACCGGTATTCAGTGGCTCAAACAAAATGGGGAGACGTTACTCCCCTTTTACAACAAACATTGAGCGGCTTGTTCCTTTTAGAACGTTAACAGGGAGACAGCATTTTTATTTAGATCATGAAATCTTTCTCCAATTTGGTGAAAGTCTACCAATCTATAAGCCAACACTGCCGCCAATGGTATTTGGACCCAATGATCGGAAAATCGTAGGTGGAAAGGATTCGCTTGTATTAAGATATTTAACGCCACATGGGAAATGGAATATTCATAGTACGTACCAAGATAATCAACATATGTTGACGTTATTCCGTGGGGGACCAACCGTTTGGATCAGTGATGTCGATGCGGCTGCACATGATATTCAGGATAATGATTGGGTGGAAGTGTATAACCGCAATGGGGTGGTGACAGCAAGAGCCGTTGTCAGTCACCGGATGCCAAAAGGGACGATGTTTATGTATCATGCCCAAGATAAACATATTAATGTTCCAGGTTCAGAGATGACCGATTCACGCGGGGGGAGTCATAATGCGCCAACCCGGATTCATATGAAACCAACGCAAATGGTTGGGGGCTATGCGCAGATTAGTTATGGCTTTAACTACTATGGCCCGATTGGAAATCAGCGAGATGAATATGTGGCGGTAAGGAAGATGAAGGAGGTCAATTGGCTTGAAGATTAAAGCGCAAGTTGCAATGGTCATGAATCTAGATAAATGTATTGGCTGCCATACATGCAGTGTCACTTGTAAAACAACGTGGACGAATCGCCCCGGTGCAGAATATATGTGGTTTAATAACGTCGAAACGAAGCCAGGAATCGGCTACCCCCAGCGTTGGGAGGACCAAGAGAAGTATAAAGGGGGATGGCGTCTAAAAAATGGCAAATTAGAATTAAATTCTGGCAGTAAACTAGAGAAAATTGCCTTAGGGAAGATCTTCTATAATCCTGATATGCCGGAAATGAAAGATTACTATGAACCGTGGACGTACAATTATGAGCATTTAACCCATGCCGGGGAGAAAAAACATCAACCCGTCGCAAGACCAAAATCGGTGATCACTGGCGAAAAAATGGATCTTGAATGGGGACCCAACTGGGAAGATGATTTAGCTGGTGGCCATATTACCGGTCCTACAGATCCTAACATTGAAAAAATTGAAGAGGAAATCAAATTTAATTTTGAAAAAGCCTTTATGATGTATCTTCCACGGCTGTGTGAACATTGTTTAAATCCAAGTTGTGTGGCTTCCTGTCCATCAGGTGCGATGTACAAACGGGATGAGGACGGGATTGTCCTTGTGGATCAGGAATCTTGTCGGGGCTGGCGTTACTGTATGACGGGGTGTCCTTATAAGAAAGTCTATTTCAACTGGCAAACGAATAAAGCCGAAAAATGTACATTCTGTTTCCCGCGGATTGAAGCTGGATTACCAACTGTTTGTTCGGAAACATGCACAGGGCGGATTCGGTATTTAGGTGTCCTCTTATATGATGCGGATCGTGTCTTAGAAGCTGCAGCGACACCAGATGAGAAAGATTTATATCAAGCCCAATGTGATTTATTTCTTGATCCGAATGATCCAGCTGTGATTGAGCAAGCTCGAAAAGACGGGATTGCGGAAGAGTGGATTGAGGCAGCGCAAAATTCTCCTGTCTATAAATTAGCGATTGAATATAAATTGGCGTTCCCGCTTCATCCAGAATATCGGACATTGCCAATGGTTTGGTATGTGCCACCGCTAAGTCCGATTATGAATTATTTTGAAGGGAAGAATTCGCTTAACAATCCAGATGCAATTTTCCCTGCGATTGATGAAATGCGGATCCCGATTCAATATTTAGCGAATATGCTAACGGCCGGTGATACAAAAACTGTTACAGAGGCCTTACAAAGAATGGCGATGATGCGTTCTTACATGCGGGCCGCCACATCTGGAAAAGACTTTGATGAAACACGTTTGACGCGAGTAGGTCTTACAGCCGAACAAACGAAGGCCATGTATCGTTTACTAGCGATTGCCAAATATGAAGATCGCTTCGTCATTCCCACATCTCACAAAGAGGGCTATATGGACCCTTATCGTGCCCAAGGTCAAGAAGGCTTTGGTACAGATTGTGATGGTTGCCGCCCGATTCATGCAACACCTGGAAAGAGCGGCAAGGAGATGTATGAGGAAAACTTCTATGGAGGGATTTGGCGTGATTGATCTTGAAAAGCTGTATTCTTATAAAAGCGCATTTGGCTTTTTCTCCCAATTGCTTTCATATCCTGAGAAACTTCATTTTCATCCTAAAACATTGGAAGGGTCCTTTGACTCTTCCCACCCTGCCTATGATGATGTAAAAACATTCTGGGAGATGATGCATATCTTTAGTCTGGATGAAATGGAGGAATATTACACTAAGACCTTTGATTTTGAAAAACATTCCGCTCTTTACATGACCTATTTTAAATATGAGGATGGAAAAGAACGTGGACAGATGCTCGCTAAACTGAAGGTGTTGTATGAAATGTATGGATTGGAAATGCCTGCAAATGAACTATCCGATTACTTGCCTTTGATATGTGAGTTTTTTTATGCGGCAGAATGGTTAGAGGATCCCCGCTCTGCTCAAAGTTTTTCGATTCTATTCTCCATATTGGAAGATGGAACATGGCATTTGCTAAAATCCCTTGAAAAAAACACAAGTCCTTATTTTCATCTTATTAGAGCGTTACGAACTACCTTGAAAACATGTGTCATACAGGGGGATGCGACAAATGCTTAGTCAATTTTCATGGGTAATCTTTCCTTATTTATGTATCGCCGTCTTTATTGTCGGTCATATCTATCGTTATAAAACAGATCAATTTAATTGGACCGCCAAATCGAGCGAATTTATTGAGAAAAAGCAATTAATGATCGGGAGTATCCTTTTTCATTTAGGGATTATTCCCGTTATCCTCGGTCATGTGTCTGGTTTAGGGATTCCGAAATCATGGACTCAGAGCTTAGGAGTCAGTGATCATTTGTACCATCTAGGGGCTTTATATATCGGCGGTTTCTTTGGCTTTATCACATTGGCGGGCATGGTCATTTTAACTGCACGCCGTTTTACCATCAAAAGTGTTCGGAAATTAAGTACCGCTTCTGATTTAATTGTGAATGTGCTTCTATTATTTATTGTTTTTATGGGGATGTTTTCGACTTTGGCCACAAATGTGGTGCAACCCGAATTTGATTATAGAGAATCGATTTCGGTCTGGTTTCGCGGCCTGCTTATCTTTCGACCAGATGCCACGTTAATGGCTGATGTCCCATTATCTTTTAAAATTCATGTCCTTTCAGGTTTTGCTATATTTGCCTTATGGCCGTTCACAAGACTTGTCCATGTGTGGAGCATTCCGTTGAATTACATTGGGAGAAGTTATATTATTTATAGAAGGCATCGTACGCAAAAATTATAAAAATGCATGATCCTTGAATGGGGGAGAGAAAGAAAATGATGGAAAGACAGGCAAAATATCAAGCTGAAGTTAATCAGTTAAAAGAACGATACCAATTTGATCTAGTCTCTCTGGCTCTTACCCAGTCTGTAGAGGATCAATTCGTTTTAAAATGGAAATACGCGGCAGGCAATTTAAATGATCGTTATAAACGCATTACTTTGTATTCTGGAAAAGGAATTGCCGGAATTGTTTTTAAAACAGGAAAACCACTTGTAATTGAAAACATCCAAAAAGAAATTCATGGGAAGGATTTATTTAATTATCCGATCGTGATGTCTGAGTCGCTACAAAGTATTGGAGCCATTCCTCTTTGGGACAATCATCGTGTGGAAGGTGTATTATTGGTCGGTTATCGAAATAATCAAGTGATCACCACCTCACTAATCGAACAAATCCAAAGCGAGATCGTCGATATTTTTTCTCCATTCACAGGAAGGGAGATGCTTTCTTGTGAATAATTTATCAAAAGCAACCATCATTGAATTACTGACAAAGATGTACGAACAAAGCCCAGAAATTATTTTCTTTTTACATGCCAATGGCAAAGTAATCGATATGAATCCAGCGGCGAGAGCGATTGTGGACGAAAAAGAATTGGAAAAAGGCTTTCCCCACTCTATTTGTGAATTTTGCATGGGGTACACAAGTAACACGGAGTCACGGACATGTACAAATTGTTATTTACGTGATGAGGAAGGGGATTTTTCATCGTTTCAAATTTATTTGAAAACAAAAAAGGATGGTACTCTTCCTTTTGCAGCTAGCTATCAAGTGGTCGATGAAGATAGTGGAATACGGATCCTTATGCTCAGAAATTTAACGAAGCCCTTTCAAACTCAGAAAGAACTCTATCAAAATAATATGACGAAACATGTGATTCGTGCCCAAGAGGATGAACGGAAACGGATTTCCCGCGAATTACACGATGGCGTGATCCAAGAGTTATTAAACTCTTTAGTGGAGTTACGGATTCTGAAATATTTGGATAATGACAAAGAAAAAGACGAGAAAATTAAGCAGACGGAGATGTCTTTGACAAGGCTTCTAGATGATGTGCGTAATTTATCAGTTGAACTCAGACCATCTTCACTTGATGATCTTGGTTTAGAAGCGGCATTCCGTTCGCATTTTAAATGGCTAGAGAAGAATTATGGCCTGATTGTCCACTTTACGCCTGAGCTGCAATCCAAACGGTATGGCAATGAGGTTGAAACGGTCTTTTATCGGATTTGCCAGGAAGCGATCTTTAACGCATTAAAATATGCGCAAGTGGATGAAGTTTTTGTCCGTTTACACGAAGATTCACAATCACTTCATTTGCAAGTTGAGGATCATGGAATCGGTTTTGACGTAACATCAGAGGCAAGAGGAACAGGATTAGGATTATATGGCATGAGGGAAAGAGCTGAATTTATCCACGGTCAATTAACCATCCATTCAGAAATCGGTAAGGGAACGACCATCCATATCCATGCTCCGATCGATGCTCGTGCAGGGAGGAATGAGGAATGATCAAACTAGTGATTGCAGACGACCATGCCGTGGTACGAAGCGGTTTTTCGATGATCTTAAATTATCAATCCGATATGGAAGTTGTTGCGACAGCAGCGGACGGCATCGAAGCTTATGCGATGGTGGGGAAACACCAACCAGATGTTTTATTATTGGATTTAAGTATGCCACCAGGTGAGAGCGGCTTAATCGCGACAGGAAAAATTAGTGAGGATTATCCTGACACGAAGATCCTTATTCTGACCATGTATGATGATGAAGAATATTTATTCCACGTACTCAAAAATGGCGCATCAGGCTATATTTTAAAGAATGCGCCTGATGAGGAACTCGTCTCAGCCATTCGTACGGTATACAGTGGAGGAACCTATATCCACCCAAAAATGGCAACATCCCTCGTAAAAGAATTTGTCAAAAATGATGGGGCTGCGGGGACAGACGATCCATTTAAAATTTTATCAAAACGAGAATTGGAAATTTTACCTTTAGTCGCAAAAGGTTATGGCAATAAAGAAATTGCCGAAAAACTATATATCTCTGTTAAGACCGTGGAAGCTCATAAAGCCAAAATCATGGGAAAACTCTCATTAAAAAGTCGCCCAGAGTTGGTGGAATATGCTTTAAAGAAAAAATTGCTTAATTTTTAAAGGTGATAGGGGGGAGAAATCCTTGGCAGGAGAAACATTACGATTTAAACTACCAGCCATTCGAATCCTGGAAAACGAACATCAATATTTATCTTTTTTAATGGCGGACTGGCATGCCATTGTCTTGAACTTTGAAAATAACCAATATGAAGAACAGGAAGCAAGAAAAGAATTCAAAAGACTGAGACAACTGCTTGTTGAATTTATTGAACCATTAAAAAATCATACCGAAAAAGAAGAACAATTCTTTTTCCCACTGCTCGGTCAATATATCGGATATGAACAAGGACCGATCATGTCGATCGAAGAGGAACATCAGGAAATAGATGCCTACATTGGTCATTTTCTTCATCATACCTTGCCAAAAATGGACACATTCTCAGTGGGAAAAATGAAAGAAATTGTCCAAGATGCAGGAGAAGCATTTGAAGTTTTAACCGTTCATTTCGTCAAAGAAGAAACCGTTCTATTTCCAATGGCTGAAAAAGTCATGAAAGCTGTAGATGAAGATCATTTATATGAACAACTCAATACGGTTATTATTTAATCGAAATGTGTAAAAAAGGGATAGAGGGACGGGGATATCGTCTGCATCTATCCCTTTTTTACAGGATAAGAAAGTATAAATTTGGGCTAAAATGCTTGATCCAGCTCCAGCGCCCAGCGCCTAGCAAACTTTCGGTGACTCGCCGTTACGTTAATGATGGAGCCGGCGAAAAAGCGTAAGGGCGCTTTAGGTTCATGCCAATGGCTTTTTTACTTCATATTGATTTTTTTGCACCAAGCTGAATAGGATAAAAATATTCCTAAAACTCGCGCCATTTCCATAAAATGAATGGTAACGAGTTTGATTTTATGATAAATTTATAGAATTGCTATGAATTTTAGGAGATGATATTCAATGGGACAGGCACTTACGACTAAACAAATTCGTTTGTGGCGTATGGCCATTTATTTCTATTTTGGTCTTTCTGGTTTTGCCATGGCATCTTGGGTGGCACAAACCCCGAATATTCGCGATGCATTAGGTGTATCAACGGCACAGATGGGATGGATTATTTTTGGTCTCTCCACAGGTTCGATCATTGGCCTTATGTGTGCAAGTCGTTTAATCGCCCGTTTTGGTGGTCGGGTCATTATGTTAACAGGACTTGGGCTTAGTTCCATTGGACTGATCACGATCGGATTGGGAAGTTCATGGGTTCCTCATGTATGGATTGTATTTAGCGCCCTTGCTATTTTCGGCTTTGGCATTGGAATATGTGATGTAGCGATGAATGTAGAAGGAACAGCGATTGAAAAAACGATTAAAAAGTCAATTTTGACAGGCTTTCATGCGGTATATAGTTTAGGAACCTTTTTTGGTGCCATGATTGGTTCCCTTGTCAATAAAATCCATTTGCCGATCTTGACTCATTTATTGATGATTGCGCTGATTGTGCTGTTTTTAATTATATTTTTCTTTCGGTTTGTACCAGTAGGGTCTGGTCAAGAAGAAGCTGGGGAGAATAATGAGACAACTGCGAAAGGGAATCTCTCTGTTTGGAAAGAGCAACGGACGGTTCTACTCGGGATCATTGTATTAGGAATGGCTTTTGCGGAAGGATCTGCAGGGGATTGGTTACCTTTAGTCATTGTGGATGGGTATGACAAAACCCCTGCTTCTGGATCACTAATGTTTAGTTTATTTGTTGCAACTATGACGATTAGTCGCGCCGTGGGTGATATTCTATTAGATAAGTTTGGAAGAGTGGCGATTCTTAGGGCTTCTGCAATCTCAGCAGCACTTGGGCTCATTATCGTTATTTTTGGTGGAAATTATTATACGGCCGCCATTGGTATTGTTCTTTGGGGATTTGGTTCTGCCTACGGTTTTCCGATCGGCTTATCTGCTGCTGGCGACAATCCGCACGGGGTAGCTGCGCGAGTTGGAGCCGTCACAACGGTCGGATATATGGCTTTTCTCGTTGGTCCTCCTGTCTTAGGGGCGATTGCTGGCTCAGTCGGTATACTTAGGTCGCTGATTTTTGTATTGATTGGCGTAACAGTGGCTGGGTCGTTGGCACATGCTGCAAGACCCGTTTCTCCAAATGTTAAGAAATTAGAAGCAGAAGCTTTAGAACAATAGAAAATATAGTGTCTGATCCTAATGCGCAAAGTAGATCGTATTGAGGGTTAGACACTATTTTTTATCTATCATCAAACTTAGTAATGTTCATTTTTTCACAAATCAAGGGAAACCCCCTTAAAATGGAGGGAGCTCCCTAATAAAAATAGCCGATAGGAAAAGCTACACTACTAGTAAGAGGAAGTGATTATGTAAAATTATTAAGAAGGAGTAGGTGGTTGGCATGATCAAAAAGGTTCAATTGCCATTACAAACTTTGAATCTAGTTGTTGGGTTTATGGTGTGGGTGATTATTTCTGCTTTATTGCCCTTTATCATTGAGGATATCTCGATTCCGGCTGATAAATTAGCGATTTTAACTGCGATTCCAGTTGTGTTAGGATCCGTATTAAGGATTCCGCTTGGGTATTATGCGAATGTATTTGGGGCCAGACTGGTCTTCCTGATTAGTTTCATTTTGTTACTATTTCCGGTCTATTATATTAGTGAAGCATCAAGCTTTACGGATCTTGTGATCGGAGGATTGTTTCTCGGGATTGGGGGAGCTGTTTTTTCTGTTGGCGTTACTTCGTTGCCGAAATATTATGCAAAAGAAAAGCATGGCCTTGTCAATGGGATTTATGGAGCAGGTAATATTGGAACAGCGATTACGACCTTTGCGGCCCCGGTAATTGCGACACAAATCGGTTGGTCGATGACGGTGAAACTCTATTTAATTTTACTCTTATTTTTTGCAGCTTTGAATATCTTCTTTGGTGACCGCAAAGAAGTGAAAGTTAAGACACCCTTAATGGAACAAATCAAAGGTGTCTATAAAAATGAAAAACTCTGTTTTTTTTCCTTATTTTATTTTATTACTTTTGGATCCTTTGTCGCCTTCACCGTTTATTTGCCGAATTTTTTAGTGGATTATTTTCAATTAGATAAAGTCGATGCGGGGATGAGAACAGCTGGATTTATTGCGGTCGCCACTTTTTTACGTCCGGTTGGCGGATGGTTAGCGGATAAATTTCAACCATTATTTTTATTAATGGGTGTCTTTGTGATTTATACAGTGGCAGCGATTGTACTGGCCTTCTCCCCATCGATTGGCTTATATACGGTGGGATGTATGGCGATTGCCGTCAGTGCTGGCATTGGAAATGGCGTCATTTTTAAATTGGTTCCCTTTTACTTTAATAAGCAAGCAGGGACAGTGAACGGGATTGTATCGATGGTAGGGGGATTGGGAGGATTTTTCCCACCATTATTATTAGCATCGATCTATTCGATAACAGGTCAATACTCGATTGGATTTATGTTATTATCGCAAGTAGCATTAGCAAGTCTTGTATTAGTCGTTTGGTTATATTATATGGATCGCTTAAGTTTATCAGCTGAAGTTTTCAAATCAACCGGACAGGGGATATTAGTAACGGATTCTCATGGAAAGATTAAAGCAGTCAATCCAGCCTTTACCCAGTTAACGGAATATAAAGAGGCAGATGTACTCAATCAGAATCCGAATATATTAAGTTCCGGCAGACATAATGAGGAATTTTACCAGAAAATGTGGGCGCAAATTAAGGAACAAGGAGAATGGCAAGGGGAAATCTGGAATCGCCGTAAAAGTGGTGAGGAATATTTACAATGGTTAAATATTAGTGCAGTCAAAGATGATACAGGAGAAGATGTCCGCTATGTTGGAACTTTCACCGATATTACAGAGGAACATAAGAAAAGAAAGCATGAATAAGTTATACTTCTCATATGAAGAAATAGAATGCTAGAAAAGCGAAAGGACGGGAGCCATGATGACAGATGTTTTATATGATCGATTAAGAAGACCGATGCGGGATTTAAGGCTATCTGTAACCGATCGCTGTAATTTTCGGTGTACGTATTGCATGCCGAAAGAAATATTCGGTGATGATTATGCTTTTATGCCGAAAGATGCAATGTTAAGTTTTAAAGAAATGGTTAGATTGGCTTCCATCTTTGTTTCCCTAGGTGTTAAGAAAATTAGATTAACCGGTGGAGAGCCGTTGATGAGAAGGAATCTTTCAGAATTAATTGCCCAACTTACCGAGCTAGATGGAGTAGAGGATATTGGCTTGACCACCAATGGAATGTTGTTAAAAGCTCATGCCGATGATCTGTATCAAGCAGGATTAAGAAGATTAAATATTAGTTTGGATGCATTAGAACCGGAATTATTTGGACAAATAAATGGCCGTGGGGTCAAACCAGCCTATATATTAGAAAATATTGCCTATGCGCAAAAACTAGGTTTTGAAATAAAGGTTAATATGGTTGTGCAAAAAGGAGTCAATGATCAGGAAATTATTCCAATGGCCCGTTATTTTAAAGATCAGGGGATTACCCTGCGCTTCATTGAGTTTATGGATGTCGGAAATGATAACGGGTGGAGCTTTAAAAAAGTTGTAACCAAGAAAGAGATTTATGACATGTTGAAGGAAGAATTTGCACTCGAACCAGTGGATCCTCATTATTTTGGTGAGGTGGCAAAGCTTTATCGCTATTCGGACAACGGCGCCCAGGTCGGATTTATTACCTCTGTTTCTGAATCCTTCTGTTCTACTTGTACAAGAGCTCGTCTTTCCTCTGAAGGAAAATTTTACTCATGTCTATTCGCCTCCTCCGGATTTGATCTGAAAAAAATGATGCGGGACGGGGCGACAGATCTGGAATTACGTGCTAAAATTTGCCAGCTTTGGGAGCGGAGAGCCGATCGTTATTCTGATGAACGAACAGAGTGGACGGCTAAAAACCGCAAGAAAATTGGCATGTCTTATATCGGCGGATAATTAAGAAAAGCGTAAGCGCCCGTTTAGCGACGTACAAACTTTTTAGGGGCCTGACGAGATAAAGGAAACACAGTGAGCCTGATAAGGCGAACTGATGTTGACTTATCGTAGGAAGGCACCGAAAGTTTGCTAGTCGCTGGGCGCTGCAGCTAGACAAAGAAAAGCGTAAGCGCCCGTTTAGCGCCGTACAAACTTAGTCCATAAGGATGAACGGCTAAAGGCGCGCCGTCCTGGCGCAACGCCGTTCTGACCCACATCCTGTGGGCCTCCGTCCTGGCGGCAGACTCAATCGCGACGTCCTGTCGCTTCGTCTGCACTAGTACATCCTTGTACGTCGCAACGCCTTTGTGACCAACATCCTGCTGGCCTCACGGCGACTACCAACAAAGGGGGGGCGTCGTTTTGTTTAAATAAAAATATAATGAAACGGTCGTAAACACCACCAACATGCGGTTGCAAGTACGCAATTTTTGGTTGCAACGCCTGTTTTACATCCGTTTTTTGGGAAAGAAGAGCTCTTATTTCCTTACTATACATTAATTTTGTTAAAATTAGGGAATATAGAAAGAGAAAAACGATTGAAAGGAGTCTTGAGCGATGTCTAAAATAAAAGTCACAAACCCGGCCACTGGTGAGCTAATTGAAGAGATTAGCATGCAATCAAATGCTGAGATCGAGTTAGCGATTAAAAACGGCCATCAAGCCTTTCAAAAATGGTCTAAGTTAGATGCGCATGAAAGATCCCGACTCATCCAAGCTTGGAGCGCAAAGGTTCAAGAAAATAAAGAGGAATTAGCGAAGTTAATGACATTGGAAAATGGGAAGCCTTTAAATGAAGCTAGAGGTGAGATCGATTATTCAACTGCTTATTTAGATTGGTATGCGGAAGAAGCTAAGCGAGTCTATGGTCGTACAATTCCCGCCAATACGAATTCAAAACGAATCATCGTGACGAGAGAACCGATTGGACTTGTTGCAGCGATTACACCTTGGAATTTTCCAACAGCGATGATGGCGAGAAAAGCGGCGCCCGCTTTAGCGGCAGGTTGTACGTTTATTGTCAAGCCTGCATCAGAAACGCCGTTATCAGGGATGAAATTTATTGACTATGCCTATGAAGTGGGGATTCCAAAGGACGTCATCCAGTATGTAATGGGAGAGGGAAAGGTTGTCGGTGAAATTTTTACGAAAAGTGAACGTATCCGGAAAATCACTTTTACTGGATCGACAGCGGTAGGCAAGCAATTGATTGCGAACAGTTCCGAAAATATTCAACATGTGACCATGGAACTGGGTGGACATGCCCCGTTAATCGTGACAGAAGATGCAGATATTGAACTGGCTGTTCAACAAACGGTTGCCGCTAAATTCCGAAATGCTGGACAAACATGTGTCTGTGCCAATCGAATCATTGTTCATGAAAGTGTTGTAGATGAGTTTACGGAAAAGTTTGCTTCAGAAGTAAAAAAACTTGAGGTAGGTAATGGTTTAAAAGAAGGAATCGATATTGGCCCTATCATCAATGAAAAAGGCTATAACAAAATCGTCGAACAAATTGAGGATGCGATTGCCAAGGGAGCTGAAGCGCTGGTTGGCAACCAATTTCAAGTAGACAAGGAAAAAGGCTGTTTCTTCGTCTATCCAACCGTTCTAAAAAATGTGACAACAGAGATGACGATTATGCATGAAGAAACTTTTGGCCCTGTTGCCCCTATCGTGAGCTATAAAACACTGGAAGAAGCCGTGGAATTAGCCAACAGTACACCATACGGATTAGCGGCATATTTCTTCACAAATGATTATCGAGTGGGACATTACTTACATGATCATTTGCAATTTGGGATCATTGGCTGGAATGATGGTGGACCATCTGCTGCCCACGCTCCTTTTGGCGGGATGAAAGAAAGTGGACTAGGCCGAGAAGGCGGAATCGAAGGGATTGAACCGTATTTAGAGACGAAATATCTGTCGATTGGTGGTCTATAACATTTTAAGCAAGGAAGGTTTACGGAAATGAAAATAGCAGTAGGATCCAAGAATAAAGCAAAATTAAAAGCCGTTGAGACGGTTCTTCAAACATTGGAAAATGAGCTAGACATTGCGCCCATTGATGCCCCATCTAATGTAAGCGGCATGCCTTTTTCAGATGAAGAAACAATGAAGGGGGCGATGAATCGCGCGGAATTCTGTGTCCGTCATCATAATGTCGATCTTGGCATTGGCTTAGAGGGAGGAGTAACGGAAACACCGGCAGGCCTCTTTCTAATCAATTGGGGTGCCCTAGCCGTAAAGGATCAGGCAACACTTGTAGCAGGAGGAGCTCGCATCAAACTTCCGGAGGAAATCGCAACCAGACTTCGAAGTGGGGAAGAACTAGGCCCTGTTATGGATGACTTTTGTCAACGTGAAAACATTCGTCACGGCGAAGGGGCGATTGGAGTTTTTACTAATGGAATGGTCACCCGGGACCTGATGTTTACCCATATTATGAAATTATTAGTGGGGCAGTATCAATATCGGTCATAATGAATTGAATAAAAAGAAGCCATTTTGATCAGTTGTCAAAATGGCTTCTTTATTTATAATCGGGTTGCAAGAGTATTTAGGGAAGTTGTTTCGTCAAATTCGCCATTTCAATGGCGGCTACTGCAGTATCCCAACCTTTATTTCCAGCCTTTGTTCCAGCACGCTCAATTGCTTGCTCAATCGTATGCGTCGTGAGGATTCCAAAGATTACCGGAACGCCAGACTGCAAACCTGCCTGTGCAACACCTTTCGCGGCTTCATTGCATACATAATCGAAATGAGGAGTGTCCCCACGGATCACGGTTCCAAGTGTGATAATCACATCATAATGGCCTGAATCTGCTAGCTTTTTCGCAATAAGTGAAATTTCAAAAACTCCCGGTACCCAAGCGATATCCACATTTTCTTCTTTGACTCCATGCCGTTTCAATGCATCTTGAGCCCCTGCTAAAAGTTTGCCAGTAATAAATTCATTAAATCGACCTACGACAATCCCAATCTTTATATCTGTGCCGACTACATGACCTTCAAATACATTTCCCATCGATAATTCCTCCTAAAATATGAATAAATGTCCGAGTTTATCTTTTTTTGTTTGTAAGTAGTGGCGATTTTCTTCCTTTAATGGCATTTGGATTGGAACACGTTCGATCATCTTTATTCCATAGTTTTCTAGACTCGCAATCTTTTGAGGGTTATTTGTTAATAGTCGTACATTCTGAACACCTAAGTCTTTTAACATTTCTGCACTTAGCCGATAATCACGTAAGTCGGCTGCAAAGCCTAATTTTTCATTGGCTTCCACTGTGTCGAATCCTTGCTCTTGTAAATTGTATGCTTTTAATTTATTGATCAAGCCGATTCCACGGCCCTCTTGCCGCATGTACAGCAGTATCCCGCGCCCTTCTTTTTCTATTTGTTTAAGTGCAGCATGAAGTTGGGGGCCACAATCACAGCGGTAGGAACCGAGGATATCGCCTGTCAAGCATTCGGAATGAATACGTGCCAATATCGGTTCATCTGTATGCAGATCACCTTTTATGAGCGCAAGATGTTCCTGGCCTGTTACCTTTTCAGAATAACCAACTAGTCGAAAATGGCCATATTCTGTTGGCAGATTAATTTCAGTTTCGCGGATAATTAAGGGTTCCTGTTGCTCTCGGTAATCCACCAAATCTTGAATCGTAATCAGTTTAAGGTCTAATTTTTTTGCTATGAGCTGTAAATCTGGTGTACGTGCCATCGTCCCGTCATCCTTCATAATTTCACAAATCACCCCAGCTGGTGAATAGCCTGCTAATCTTGCAAGATCAACGGCAGCTTCTGTATGCCCTTTACGTTGTAATACACCACCGTTTTTCGCGATAAGGGGAAAAATATGGCCAGGTCGGACAAAATCTTGTGCGACTGCCTCCGTTTTCACCATTGCTTTGATCGTTTTTGCCCGTTCAAAGGCACTAATACCTGTATGGGTAGAACAATGATCAATACTAATCGTAAAGGCTGTTCCATAACCTTCTGTAGGTTGATCAGTCATTAATTTTAGTTCAAGTTGTTGTGCCTTTTCTTCTGTGATGGGAACACAGATAAGTCCTCTTCCGAACTTCGCCATGGCATTTATCATTTCCGGGGTGACTAGATCTGCTAAACCAATAAAGTCGCCTTCATTTTCTCGATCTTCATCATCCACAACAATCACAACTTTGCCTTTTTGTAAGTCGGTAATGGCTTCTTCGATTGAATCAAACATGTTTGTCACCTTTCTTTAAAAGAATCCGTTACGTTGTAAGAAATCTTTTGTCAAGCTCTGCTGCTTTCCCTTGGCTTGAAATACCATCTGTTCCACATATTTCCCCAATACATCACATTCCAAATTGACCACATCCCCCATTTCTTTGTTCGCTAATACTGTTTTCTCTTGGGTATGGGGAATCAGGGAAATGGTTACCTGATTGTCTTCCACTTTAAAAATCGTTAACGAAGTCCCATCCAGCGCGATGGAGCCTTTCGGTAATAAATACACTTTCCATTCATCAGGAACAGTGAGTGTCATGTATAAGGCATTTTCCACCTCATACTGCGAATGCACGATTGCAATTCCGTCCACATGACCCGTAACAAAATGACCACCAAGCCGATCTTGCAGCGAAAGAGCCCGTTCTAAATTGACCTCACTCCCTGTTTTTAACTTTTGTAAAGAGGTAGTGTGAAATGTTTCTGGCATCACATCTACGGTAAAATGGGTAGAGGAAAAATGGGTGACCGTTAAGCATACACCGTTTACTGCAATACTGTGTCCTAGTTCTATATCTTGCAAAATAGTATGAGCCGTAATCTCCAACTTTAGGGACTGTGGACGGGACTGGAGTTGTGCAATGGTACCAATTTCTTCAATGATCCCTGTAAACATTTGGTTCACTTCCTTTTGGCAAAGCCGTAATTTTGATATCGGGCCCGATCATTTCTACTTTTTCAAATGTGAAAGGATAGGCTTCTGACATGGAAAGTAGATTTTCTCCTGTAATGGAGGAGAGGGAGGATTTTCCTCCTAATAATTTGGGTGCAACATAGACAATGACCTTTTGCATAGCTTTGGCGCTTAAAAAGGTAGCATGTACCGTTGCTCCGCCTTCAACCAACAATGTCATAATATTGCGTTTCACTAACTCATTTAAAACTTCAGAAACAGAAATTTTCTCAGTTGCCAAGCGGACGACTTTAGCCTCGCTTCCTTTTTCAAGCTGTTGTTGTCTTTTGTTGGGCGCTTGCTGTCCACAAAAAATGAGCGTTGGTGCTTCAGCGTTTTGTATGACTTGGCTGTTGATTGGTGTCTGTAAATGTGTATCTAAAACCACTCGAATAGGATGTTTTCCACCTTGGGGCAATCTGGTGGTAAGAAGGGGGTCATCGTGAAGAATCGTCTGCACACCGACTAAAATTGCATCATGTGCAGCTCGAAGTAAATGAACATCAAGTCGTGCTTGGTCACTTGTGATCCATTTACTATCTCCTGTTGCTGTAGCTATCTTTCCGTCTAATGTCATCGCTATTTTCATCGTTACGTAAGGTTGTTTTGTTTGAATATAGTGAAAAAATGGTGCATATAGTTGGGTGGCTTCTTGCCTGCAAAGACCAACATCCACTCGAATCATGGCGTCCTGCATGCGTTGGATTCCCTTACCTGCAACAAGGGGATTGGGATCTTTGGTTGCAATCCATACTTGTTTAATCCCAAAAGCTATTACGGCATCTGCACATGGAGGCGTTTTTCCAGTATGAGCACATGGCTCTAAGGTCACGTAAAGATCTGCGCCTCGGGCCTCGGCTCCAGCCATTTGCAGGGCGATCTGTTCTGCATGAGCTTCACCAGCCTTTAAGTGTGCGCCCATACCGATGACTTGACCGTTCTTCACGACAACCGCTCCTACAGGGGGATTGGGTGAAGTCTGACCCGCAACGGCGCGCGCTAAAGATAAGGCTAACTCCATATAATTTTCCTTTAACACAACCTGTCAACACTCCAATATCTGTATTCCTCACGAACGAATGAAAATAAATAAGCCCCGCAAACATAGTAGCGGGGCTTTTAGACATACTTAAATAAACATAGGTCTACAAATGACTTTTAGAGTTTCCTAATAAAACAGAAAACTTCTAAATATATGCGTAAGAACGCATAGAAAAAAAGACTTTGTTAGATTCTCCTTCTCCCATCCAGACTTTCACTGTCGGCTTTGGAATTTCACCAAATCCACCTTCTGCTTATCAAAAGCATCCGGGTCACGGACTAAGAGCATAATCGCTCATCACCGTCGGTAGGGAATTTCACCCTGCCCCGAAGGAATATATTCGATTGCAAATTAGTGTATCATAATATCGCTCAAAGAAGCAAAGAAAAACGAACAGATCGTTGCTTAGGTTTTTAAAAGGACAGAAAGACCTATTCGCTTATTCAAAAATATAAGACAAAGCTTTCACAGCTTGATCTACAGTTGCGACCGTCACATTGGCTTTCTCTGACAACTCTTTTAACGGGTGGTGTAATTCTTCTGGTCGTATGAGGATAAGCGGTTTATTCATCGCTATCGCTGCACTGGCATCCATCGCTGTATTCCATTGTCGATACTTCTCACCAAAAAGAGCGACCGCGATATCTGCTTTTTTCAATAAGACCTCTGTTCGGAGGTTATTAAAACTTGAAGCCGCGGCATCACGAAACACCGCATTCGGTTGTTCGCCAAGAATTTCCTCACCAATACCATCTGATCGATCATGATCCTCCATTGGTCCGACGAAATCAATTGGCAGCTTTAAAGCTTGTGCCTTCGCCTTTATTTCTGACCGCCATTCACTGTGAATTTCACCGGCAAGATAAACGGTTAATCTCACATTGATTCCCTCCTTATTTGGTATAATTTCCATTTTAGCAGTTTTTTAACAGCTATGCCTTCAAAAGGAATTTATCAATAAGGGGTTGTCAAGCTAATTTTACTAAGAGTATGATGGAACTAGATTTTTAGGTTTAGGGGGAAACAACATGTTTAAAAAAGCAATGACTGGCGCATGGATAATGGTTAGTATGCTACTCATTGCCGCTTGCGGAGCATCCATTGAAAAAGAACAGACTAAAGCCGTAGAACAAGTAGAAAAGGTTTTCAATGGAGATCCAGAAGTGGAAAATCAGGAGATCCAGTCGATTCAATTTTATTTACCTTCCGATATGACCATAAAGGACGACAAACCAAATAATATTATTCTCGATAAAAAAGACCATCCGTATATCCTTTTTTATAATCCAAACGAAAAAGAGGACAGTAAAGCATTGTATAATCAGTTAATAGACTCAGAGGATCCTCTTATTGTCAATCAGACTTTTACGAAAGATCAGCGCTTTGGCTATCTCGTAATTACCGAAATCGAAGAAGCGGAGACTTACGAAGTAACAGCTGGAATTGGTGGAACAAAAGCAACGACAGAATCAGCTGTAAAGAATGTATCCGAAGACGCGAAAATCTTAATGGATATTGTTCGGTCAAGCCGGGTAGAATAGAGATGTTTACGGGGGGGCCTAATCGGAGGCCCTCTTTACGCATTCTAAAATGATTTTTTAAAAAAAAGATAGACAAAAACGGAAACTGTCTTTACACTAGTTAAGTATAATGGTTGACAAGGGGGCAGGGAGATGAGTTTTTTAGAAAAGAAGGGTATACGAATATCGGCTAAAACATATTTAGTGGATGCTCTAAGTTATATGGCGTTAGGGCTTTTTTCGTCCTTAATTATTGGCTTAATTATAAAAACGATTGGAGAACAATTACACTGGCCACTGTTTGTGGAAATGGGCAAGCTGGCGATGGAACTTATGGGACCGGCAATTGGAGCGGCGATTGCGGTCGGGCTTGGCGCGCCACCACTTGTGATCTTTGCCGCGGTTGCCACTGGGGCGGCAGGAGCTGCTCTTGGAGGAGGGCCAGCAGGGAGTTATGTGGCGGCTTTGATCTCGATTGAATTAGGTAAGCTCGTTAGCAAGGAAACAAAAGTGGATATTATTGTGACTCCTTTTGTGACGATTTTCACAGGTTTTCTTGTCGCCAAATTTATTGGTCCGACGATCGGAAAATTCCTAACCGTGTTTGGCAGCTGGATTGTCTGGGCAACAGAGCAGAAACCGATTTTAATGGGTATTCTTGTTGCGACTTTAATGGGGCTTGCTTTAACAGCTCCGATTTCAAGTGCAGCCATCGCCCTTATGCTAGATTTAAGTGGTTTGGCAGCAGGAGCAGCTACGATTGGTTGTTGTGCACAAATGGTGGGCTTTGCCGTTTCTAGCTATCGTGAGAACAAGATAGGTGGATTGTTAGCGATTGGAATTGGTACTTCGATGCTTCAAGTACCAAATATTATTCGCTACCCCTTGATTTTAATTCCGCCAACCGTTGCGGGGATTATCATCGCACCGTTTGCCACAACAATCTGGCCGATGACCAGTAATGCAGCAGGAGCTGGCATGGGTACAAGTGGATTTGTTGGTCAAATTATGACCTTCCAGACGATGGGATTTTCTGCAACAGTACTTGTCCAAGTCATTGTATTGCATATTTTAGCTCCAGCTGTGATAAGCTTATGTTTATCAGAAATAATGAGGAAATTGGGCTGGATCAAACCAGGCCAAATGCTAATCAATACTGGAGGGAAATAAAATGGAAAAACTACAATCAATGGAACAATTTGATCAATTAAAAAAGGAAGAGCGTACAATCTTTATGTTCTCTGCTGATTGGTGCCCAGATTGCAAATTTATTGAGCCGTTCTTACCAAGACTAGAAGCCGATTATCCGGAATACACTTTTACTTATGTAGACCGTGATCAATTTATAGATCTTTGCAGTCAATTGGACATCTTCGGAATCCCAAGCTTTATTGCCTTCCATAATGGCGAAGAAGCAGGCCGTTTCGTTAGCAAAGATCGGAAGACATTGGAAGAAATTGAAGACTTTATTAATGGACTTTCTTAGTAATTAAAATAGCGAAGCCTGTATTCTCTTTCAGGGGATACAGGTTTTTACTATTTTATCCCTCAAACTTTGAGACTCTGCCTCATTTTGTGTAAAATAACAATAGTGTATTTTTCCCAAAGGAGGGGAGTGGTTTGAAAATGGATGAAAAGAAAATGAGGAGAGCATTGGAAGAGCGCCTCAAACAGCCAGGGCGTTTGCTCAAATATGATCGAGAAACGGAAACCGTGCGTGTTGAGAATGAAGAAACGGGCAAGGGAATGGATATCGCCTTATCTCCTTTAGTTGCGAAATGGCATGAGCGCAAGGATAAAGCACTGGATGAAGTGGTTTATTATGTGGAAGAGGCGCTCAAAGTGATGGGGAAAGACCAAGAAGTTGCGGGTCAGGAAAAGAAAATCTATCCCGTAATTCGTTCCACCTCATTTCCAAAAGAAACAGGGGATGGTGTGCCGTTTTTTACAGATGATCATACAGCAGAAACAAGAATTTATTATGCGCTCGATCTGGGTAAGACGTATCGTCTTTTAGATGAGCAAATCATTGAAAAAGAAGGACTTGATCCCCAAAAAGTGCGGGAAATTGCTCGTTTTAATGTTCGATCCCTTCCTGTGAAACTGAAAAAAGATACATTGCGTGGGAATGATTTTTACTTTTTGAATACCAATGATGGCTATGATGCTAGTCGTATTTTAAATGAAAAGTTTTTGCAGGAAAAAGCGGAAACAATTGAGGGAGACATGATTGTCGCTGTTCCGCATCAGGATGTCTTAATCATTGGCGACATTCGCAATTCCACGGGATATGATATTTTAGCGGAATTAACGATGAGCTTTTTCACTACGGGGAAAGTGCCGATTACGGCGTTATCCTTTACATATGAGGATGGAAAATTAGAGCCTATCTTTATATTGGCTCATGATCAAAAGAAGAAGGAGAAGGAATAAATGAATGTTTTTTATAATTTAAAAGGGGTGGGCGATACCTTATTAATCGCCATTCAAGATATCGAGCATCCAACATTTGAAAGAAAAGGCGATGTGGCGCGAATTTTTGATGAAAAGACCAAGCAAACAAGCGGCTTCAATCTCTTTCATGCTTCACAATATGTGCAAGTGGAAGCCAATGGCCAAGTGGAATTAACGGAAGAGCTGGTGGAAAAAATCAATGCTGCGCTTATGAAAAATGGCTTTGACGAACAGCTTGAAGCAGATTTCTCGCCAAAATTTGTCGTTGGTTACGTAAAGGAAAAAGCAAAACATCCGAATGCCGATAAATTAAGTATTTGTAAAGTCGATGTAGGAACAGAGGAACTACAAATCGTCTGTGGCGCACCGAATGTTGAGGCTGGGCAAAAAGTGGTGGTGGCGAAAGTCGGAGCTGTCATGCCAAGTGGAATGGTGATTAAAGATGCCGAGCTTCGTGGTGTTCCATCGAGTGGGATGATCTGTTCCGCGAAAGAATTGGATCTGCCGAATGCTCCTCAGGAAAAGGGGATACTCGTACTAGAAGCAGATACTTATGAAATTGGCCAAGCATTTCATCAATAATTACAAAGGGGGGCGTGTAGATTGCGCTTCTCTTTTTTAGTGTTGAATAAATATATAGAAAAGAGTTGCGAAGTTCTCTATTATGATGAAATTTTGAATTTCATGGTCGAACACAAAGTCATTGACTTTGGGCAAGCTCATGTTTGGGATGACTCAGGAGTTGCGGCCATTGATAAAATTGTATTAAAATTGGAAGAAAGTGGTAAAAATATTCAGTTAACCGGTTTGAATAAACCGAGTTCAAATCTAGTTAACCGCTTGGCCATTCACAGTTAAGTGGATGTTTGAGTCTCATTTTGGAGGAGGAGAAGCACATGTATAATAGAATTTTATTAGCCGCAGACGGATCCGAATACTCGCTGCGCGCAGCCGGAGAAACGGTAAAAATAGCGATGCTCGCAAAAGAAGTTGAAGTCGAAATTGTGTTTGTGATGGATTATTCCAAAGTTAAATCTGAAGTCCTTCAAAGCAAAGATCCCGAAGTTTTAGAATTTGAAAGACGGCAAAAATTACTGCCTATAGAAGAATATTTTAGTAGAGAAGGCATTCAATATAAAATAACCATGTTGCATGGAGATCCGGGCCCTGTGATTGTCGAATATGCCAATAAGCAAGCCTGCGACCTAGTCGTTGTCGGAAGTCGCGGATTAAATAGTTTACAAGAAATGGTGCTTGGTAGTGTCAGTCATAAAATTGCGAAGCGGGTTGAATGTCCTGTGTTGATTGTGAAATAAACAAGATAGAAAAACTCTTCCGGCCTAAGCTAGAAGAGTTTTTGTGGTTATATATGTAGAGTATTCTATTCTGCGATCACTTTATCCATCGCTTGAATGATCCCAAGATGAGTCCCTTCATGCCATGTACCAAATTGAATCAATGCTCCAACGGTATCCATTAAATGCGATCCAATTGAAAAGGATTCTGAAGCTACTTGGCTTGTTTTTCCAAAAAAGTCTTCTCTTATTTTCGCTTTCTGATCCTTTAAAGCCTCGAGAACAGCACTAGGGAGAGGCGGCTTTTCGGTCCAGTCAGCTGGGGAAGTGCCTGGTGCAAAAAAAGCGGTCCATTCGGGATTTTTGATTGCATAGCTTGAATCGGATTTATTTAATAGAATTTCCGTCACGACAAAAATATGGCCGGCATTCCAAAGAATGGTATTGGAAAAGCCATCAGGTTGTTGACCCCATTTGTTTTCAGCAATTTTTTCTAATGTCCTAAGTGTGCTTGAGCGCGCAAAATTAAATTGTCGCAAAGTACCCAATTATCATCACTCCTATAAATTTCCTTATATTTCCATCATAGGCTAAATTTCAATTTATTGCTACAATAATTCAATTACAGTATGTTAACATTTTCAATATTAGTAAAATTAAGGAGAGAAAATGAAAAGGATGTCTTCCATTCTTGCTTGTGAAATCAATCCAAGAAATCAATATGCTAAAATATTCATAGATTCATACGGATTTTATATATCGAAAAATATTATGGGGATCAGGCGCATTACATACCATTCAAGACGAGGTTTTTACATTTAATTCTATATTGGAAAAAAGAAGTGATTGAACGATTCTTGATTTTGCTGAAGCACTTTGTGACGGTGAATAACCCCTTTTTGGGGGAATAGAAAGGAAGAAAGATGATGACAGTTTCCTACGTAGATTGGGGAGGAAGAGTAAAACTTACCTGGCTTCCTACTACTGAACTTCCAGAAAGAAAGTTAATTACAAGTGTTCACGCCTTTTGCTTCGATCATGATCAACTCCTTATGGTGGATCTGGAAGATAGGGGCTGGGATTTTCCGGGTGGGCATATAGAAGTAGGGGAAACCCCCGAAGAATGTGTGATGCGTGAAGTGATGGAAGAAGCGTATGTGAAGGGATTGTGTACGCTGCTTGGCGTGATTGAGGTCAATCACTCAGAAAATGATCAATGGAATGAAAAAAGTCCTTATCCTTTAATCGGCTATCAAGTTTTTTATCGAATTGATCTAACGGAGCTTCTTCCATTTGCGGGAAAATATGAATCGAATAGAAGAATGTTGATTGATCCCGGAAAGGTAGCTGACTATTTTAAGGGGTGGAATAAAACGTATCAGGCGATTATGGAGTCAGCCTTATCATGCTGAACCGAGGCAATAGGTGGAAAAGAAAATGAGAGGTATTGTTTGAATCTTTTTTATCCTTTCATTCGTATCTGTAAATAAGGAATTTCTTTTGAAAAAGGAGCGAATCGTATGGAAGGCTATTTCGTTGGCTGGGGAACACTAGCGTTAATTAATGCAGGGTTAGCACAAGGGAAAAATAGAAGTGGATTAGGCTGGTTTTTACTTTCCCTTTTATTAGGACCGATCGCAACCTTTCTGATCGTTGTCCTAGGCAAAAATCAGGCCTACAGGGAGTAGGTCACAAAGGCGTTGCGACGTACAAGGATGTACTAGTGCAGACGAAGCGACAGGACGTCGCGATTGAGTCTGCCGCCAGGACGGCGCGTATTTAGCCTTTGATCCTTAGACTCCATTTAGCCTCTAGCATCGCCGATATCGTTGGGTATGTATTTGAAAGGAAAGGCGATTTCCATTTTTTGTGTTAGAATAAGGTTAACACCTTGGAAAAATATAATAACATACCCAATAGCATTAGGCGAAGGAGCGAATAACTTGTTTACGGAACTTTATTCCCTATATTCGTGGTATGAATTATGGAACCCAGTCTTGCTTATGCTTCTCATTCTTTTGACATGGTTATATAAAAAAGCTATAAGATCTGTTCGGAAAAATGTAACGAAAAGACATTTATTCTGTTATTTTGCTTGTATTGGCCTTTTGTATATAGTCAAAGGTAGTCCAATAAGAATAATTGGAAAAGATTTTTTATTTACTGCACATGTGTTAGAGCTTGCTGTTATGTATTTTGGAGTGATTCCTTTATTTGTTTTAAGTTTACCCACTCCTTTATTACAGAAGCTTTTCTGGGGCTACCGACTTCGGAAAGGGATGCAACTATTTGCCCACCCTTGGATGGCCGCTTTGATTTTTAATGGGCTTTTAACATTTTATTTGCTTCCGGTCTTTTTTAATGAAATTCATAGGCATAGTATATTATCATGGATCCTTCAATTCCTTTTAGCGGTGGCGGCCTTGCTTATGTGGTGGACGATTATCACCCCGGTGAAAAGCGTAGGGAGCTATTCTTATTTTGTACGGGTTGCTTACGTATTTCTAAATTCTCTTTTACTAATGCCATTGGGGATTTTCTTAATTCTTAGCATGTCACACGCTCATTACATGGTCTACGATCCAGCCCAATATCAACTCTTTTCTAACATAAATGGCATTGTCGATCAACAACTCGCTGGGGCTACATTAAAGTTTCTACAATTACTCGGGTACGGAACAGCTCTTTTCTTTTTGATTGTACGTTGGGGAAAAGAAGAAGAGCGAGAAGACGAAAACATTCGTGTGGTACAGGGAATTGTCATTCAATTGCCGGAAAAACATTCATAAATAAAACAGCCGACCATTGCAATCATAAAATTGCATAGTCGGCTATTGTTCTATCTTGACGATGGAAAAACGCGTTGTACGGTATCAGTAAATTGATCAAAGAAACCACTAACTGGGTTACCGTTATTAAGTTCATCACGGTATCCACGCATTTGTCCGAAGAAATCTGGGTTTTCGGAAACAAATACATTATCTAGATTGCGATCTGCTTTTCGAGCTTGGTCAGCAATTTTGTTTTTCACATCATTACTTAAATTGTCATTTTGATCATCCGCTAATTTCACGGCCACATACGCATTATTTCCTGTTGTTAGGACATAAGCACGATCGACCTCTTTCAAGTCTGCTACTTGATCAGCGATGTCATCTGCCACATCAACACGGCGATCATCATTATTCATGTTGTTATCATTTCCGTCATTATTGCCAACATGATCGCGGTTATCTCTAACATTTGTTGCGCCAAATCCATCTTGGGTCCCATTATTTCTATCGGTTAGATTATTTCTTGTGTTATCCCAATCACGTGTATTGCGCGTATCATAATTAACATCAAGAGGACCGTTATTATTATCTGCGACCCGATCTTTATCGTTATTATTTGCTCCACAGCCCATAAGCATCATCGAAGCGATACCGGCAACGGCAATTGATTTGACAATCTTCACTTGAAAACCTCCTTATTAATGTGATTCTTTTATAATGTTCCTTTTTCCTCAATTTTTATGCGTGAGATTTGTTATAATGGAACAGGCAGATTTTTTTAAAATAAGAAAGAAATTGGCTATATCAGCTCCGCGCTTACGCTTTTCTTATAATGACAGTGAAAGAGGGATAGGATGTCCTGGCTTAAAAGATTTATTTCAAAATTTATGACTGAAGAGATCGATGAACAAGAACAACCTAGAAAAATGGACAATAAGAGTCATTCCCCATCCACAATGGAGACAAGGATGACTTATCAATATCCGAAAGGTAATTTTCGTTTTCCATTAATGCAAGACCCATCTGACAAACAAGTTCCTCCTAACAAAGGAACTCCAAAAAGTGAACAAAGAAATCGAAATGATCGAAAATATGAAAAGCCCTTTGTGACGGAGACAGAAAAAGAAGTTCCAAAGAAGAAAATCAGTCGGGAGAAAGTAGAAGACAAGAAAAATAAAAAAGTGGAAAGTCAATTAAAACAACCTTTTCGTCCAACTCATATACCATCACCCATTTTTGGTTATCAACGACCTGAAAAAAGTAGTACGGAATATGAGTTACAGGATTCTTTTTTAAAGAAACCAACCGAAAATAAAATAAAAGCGGAAAAGTTTTTTGATACAGAGGAGAAGGAAAAAGTAATCCCATTAACATTTTTATATCCTGAAACAGAACCACAAGTGGAGGATAAAGAGAAGGCAACAAAGGATAAACAAGAAGGGTTCGAAGTCCTAGAGCCTGTACAGCACCAAGTAGAAGAGGATTCTGTAGGAGAGATAGAAGCTTCGGAGATCTATATCGAAGAAGATCCTATCGAGGAGAAAATTTTTGAAAAGGTAGAGGATGAAAAGCTAGAAGAGACTATCGAACCAGAGCGACAGAAACAAGCGTCAGATGAACAGGGACCAAATCGTTCTGAAGAGGAGCCGAGTAGACCATCTTTTAGGAAAGAAAAGGCTCGTGCTGCTATGCCGTTTAATGTACTTATGTTAAAAAATGACCGGAAAAATTGGCAGGAAAGACAAGCAAAGAAGATGGAGCAGCCATTAAATGAAAAAGAAAGCGAGCCAAAGGAACAATCTTCGTCGCAGGATGTGAGGGGAGATGTGGAAGACCGTCAAATAGAAACAGTGGATCATTCAAAGGAGAGAGACACCATCCAAAGGTCTCCTATTTTGCCAGAGGATGAACAGAGAAAATATCAAGAAACCTATGATTACCCTGATTTATCTCTCCTCCATCCACCTGTAACAAAGGCGGACAATGGGAAATGGCTTGAGGAACAGAAGGATTTGTTAAATGAAACACTCGCGAATTTTAATGTTCAAGCACAAGTCGTTCAAGTCAGCCAAGGCCCCTCTGTGACAAGATTTGAAGTCCAACCTGAACGGGGTGTAAAAGTAAATAAAATCACAAATCTCAGTGATGACATTAAGCTAAGTATGGCGGCGCGGGATATTCGTATGGAGGCGCCAATCCCAGGGAAAAGATCGATTGGAATCGAGATCCCCAACCAAGATAGTAGGCCGGTGCAATTAAGTGAAATCATTGGTGATCCTATCTTTTTAGAATCTGAATCGCCCTTGACTGCTGCACTTGGGTTAGACATTTCAGGGAATTCGATTGTCACGGATTTACAAAAAATGCCACATGGCTTAATTGCAGGTGCCACAGGTTCAGGTAAAAGTGTTTGTATCAACTCGATTTTGGTTAGTTTGTTGTATAAAGCAAGACCCGATGAACTAAAATTGCTTCTAATCGATCCGAAAATGGTTGAATTGGCACCATATAACCATATTCCGCATTTAGTCAGTCCAGTTATTACAGATGTTAAGGCCGCTACAGCTTCTCTTAAATGGGCTGTCGAGGAAATGGAGCGAAGATATGAATTATTTGCTCATACTTCTGTTCGTAATATCGGCCGTTTTAATGAATTGGCTGAAGAAAATCGTCGCTTTAATGAAAAGTTACCTTATATCGTCATTATTATTGACGAACTTGCAGATTTAATGATGATGGCGCCACATGATGTAGAAGAATCGATTTGCCGAATCGCTCAAAAGGCGAGAGCTTGTGGAATCCATTTAATTATTGCGACACAGAGACCATCTGTCGATGTGATTACCGGACTGATCAAAGCAAATGTACCAACAAGAATTGCCTTTTCTGTTTCATCCCAAGTCGATTCAAGAACCATTATTGATATTAGTGGTGCTGAAAAATTACTTGGCCGTGGGGATATGTTATTTTTAGGAAGTGGCTCGTCTAAGCCAGTTCGACTCCAAGGGACTTTTGTATCTGATGGAGAAATCGATCGTGTGATTGAACATGTTCGTTCACAAGGTGATCCCGATTATCTTTTTGAGCAGGAGGAATTATTAAAGAAAACACAAACTCAAGATGAAGAAGATGAATTATATCTTGAATCTTGTGAGTTCGTGGTCAAACAAGGTAGTGCTTCAACTTCTATGATTCAGCGGCAATTTCGGATCGGCTATAATCGAGCAGCAAGATTGATTGATATGATGGAACAGCAAGGTGTGATTTCAGGGGCGAAGGGCAGTAAACCTCGAGATGTTTTAATAACAGAGAGTGAATTGGAATCCTTGCAAGAATCTATCTCATAGCTTTTTGAACATCCTCTTATATAGGGATACGTGGATTTTTGTTGTGATAGTCATCTACAATGAATAATGTTATAATGTTGGAATGGAAATGAAATTCATGACGGTTTTTTACATACAACCTAATGAACAGTTGGATAATAATAAGTAAATAAAACGGGAAATTTGTTGTTTGTCTAATTGGCTAATTGAGAAGAGCGTGAAAGATTTTAGCCAATTTAGGTTTTAGTTCATATGATAAGAATAGAGATACGTATGTTGGAGGTTCTAAAATGACGATATACCATTTTGTAGGTATTAAAGGCTCAGGTATGAGCGCACTCGCACAAATCCTTCATGATAAGGGATATCATGTACAGGGTTCAGATGTGGAGAAGTATTTCTTTACTCAAGCATCTTTGGAAAAATCAAATATTACTATTTTACCCTTTAGTCGTAAAAATATTAAACCGGGGATGAGAGTGATTGCAGGAAATGCTTTTCCGGACACGCATGAAGAAATCGAAGAAGCGGAAAGGTTAGGAATCCCTGTGATTCGCTATCATGCGTTTTTAGGGGAATTTTTAGAAAAGTTTACAAGTATTGCGGTGACCGGTTCACATGGAAAAACATCGACAACGGGATTGATGGCCCATGTGATGGGGGGTGCTAAACCAACTTCGTTTTTGATTGGGGATGGAACAGGATCTGGGGTGAAGGAAGCAGAATATTTTGTGTTCGAGGCATGCGAATATCGCAGACATTTTCTAGCCTATCATCCGGATTATGCGATTATGACCAATATTGATTTCGATCATCCAGACTATTTCACGAATATAGACGATGTATTCTCAGCATTCCAAGAAATGGCTATGCAAGTGAACAAAGCGATTATTGCTTATGGGGATGACGATTACTTACAAAAGATCCAAGCGAAAGCACCTGTCTTATATTATGGTTTTAGAGAAGAAAATGATTTTCAAGCTCGCAATGTACAGACGTCATCGAACGGCACATCCTTTGATGTTTATGTAAGAAACAATTTTTATGCAAATTTTGAAATTCCTTTGTACGGTGAACATAATGTATTAAATGCCCTATCTGTTATTGCTTTATGTCAATACGAGGATATTGATGTCAATATTTTGAAGGAACAATTCAAAGCTTTCAAAGGGGTTAAAAGACGGTTTACAGAGAAAAAGGTAGGGAATCAGGTTTTGGTGGATGACTACGCCCATCACCCAGCAGAAATAAGCGCGACGGTTCGAGCTGCACGGCAAAAATATCCTGAGAAGTCTGTTGTCGCTGTATTTCAACCACATACTTTTACAAGGACACAAACCTTTTTACAAGAATTTGCTGAAAGCTTAAGTGAAGCAGATAAAGTTTATTTATGTGATATTTTCGGTTCTGCTCGTGAAAATCATGGGAAACTGACCATTGAGGATTTACGAACGCAAATCAACGGGGCAGAAATCCTTGATGAGGAAGATACCTCCCCACTTCGTTTTTATGATCAAGCCGTGATATTGTTTATGGGCGCTGGAGATATTCAAAAGTTTCAATTGGAATATGAGAATTTCTTAGCAAAACAATTGAAAAAAGCCCAATAAGTTGTCTGTTTACAATTAAAACCTGGAGCGATTTTCCAGGTTTTTTATTTAACTGAATAGATTGAGTTAAAATAACATAAATTAAACAAAATATGACCATTTTCACAAATTTAATGAAACGGCAGGAATTTTATCTATTTATGACGAAGATTTAGTTGGAAAGAAGTTTGAATTTCGCATCAAAGGGTATTCAAATGTACATGGAGGTGTTGGACGCGTGATAATCATTTTATATTTAAGTGTAGCTGTGATTGCGATCGCCTTTGTTATCCTTGTAATCAGTTTGATGAGAACAATGAACGAATTGAAGGGTACGATGGCAAGTGTAACACACACATTAGACAGTCTAAACAAACAACTTGAAGGTGTAACAAGTGAGACAACAATGTTGCTACATAAGACAAACAGCCTTGCGGAAGACATTCAGGGCAAAGTAGAGAGGTTGGATACCGTCGTAAATGCAGTACAGGATGTAGGGGGAACGGTCCAAGAGTTAAACCATTCTCTGAGAAAAGTCACTACCTCGATTTCATCATCAATGAATCGAAATCAAGAGAAAATTGCCCAAGTGGTACAATGGGGAGCAGCTTTTAAAGAAATAAAAGATAAATGGTTTGGTGAGAAAGGTAAACATAGGTCTTCACGAAAACAAAGATCGACTTCTCAAAAAGCGATCCCTGCTCCGAAATGGGAGCGAAGTCATTAAAAAATAGGGAGGAAGATTAAAATGACAAATAACCAAAACGATACAAATAAAACCGGTAATTTTATGATTGGAGTAGTAGTAGGAAGTATTGTAGGGGCAGCAACCGCACTTCTAATGGCACCAAAGTCTGGAAAAGAATTACGAAGCGACATTGGTAACCAAGTTGAAACCTTAAAGGATAAGTCCGGTGAATGGAAAGAAACGGTGATGGAAAAAGGATCAGAATTAACCTCTACTGCGAAAGAAAAGACGGATCAACTACGTCAGGTTGCGGCAGAAAAAAGTAGCAATGTTGCCGATACTGTGAAAGAAACAACGGATAAGCTTCGAGGCGCCGTAAAGGATAAAACAGAGCAAGTGGCTGAATCTGTGAAAGATATGACAGACGGTTGGAAAGAAACGGTTAACGAAAATGTAGAGCAGACTGCCGATCAACTAGAAAAGCGCGTCGACCAAGCCGACTCAGCGGTACAAGCGAATAGTGATGAAGTCGCAGAAAAAGCGGAAGAATTGGCTGATAAAGTAAATTCCTCTATGAATAATTAAGAACAAAAGCGCAAGCGCCCGTTTAGCGACGTACAAACTTGGAGAATAAGGTTCAAAGGCTAAATACGCGCCGTCCTGGCGGCAGACTCAATCGCGACGTCCTGTCGCTTCGTCTGCACTAGTACATCCTTGTACGTCGCAACGCCTTTGTGACCAACGTCCTGTTGGCCTGAGATAAAGGAAACACGATGAACCCAAAGGGTGAATCGTTGTTGACTTATCGTAGGAAGGCACCGAAAGTTTGCTAGTCGCTGGGCGCTGGAGCTGGATGTCAAACCGCAACGTAAACAGTTATCCACAAGCGACAAATTTTATAATTTCCTTAACCACAAGAAAAGCAGGCAGCTTATAAATCGCTGTCTGCTTTTTTCTTTCTGATATTATTGAGAGTGATTGGCCAAACAATTTCGAGTCGGTCTCCATCGTGAATAGGCGAGTAGAAAGTCGCCTCATGGCCATTAATCCTTAAGGAAAAGTTGCCTTTTGCCTTTTGTGGTTTATGTACTTCTACATATTTAAAGATATCTTGAAAGATAAAGCCATCATTGAGTCCCTCTTTATATTCAATTTCATCTCCATTATTTATGATGTTCTCAGAATCTAAGCGCGTTCCATTCTTAAAATATTCCATTGCGACTTTTTGGACAGTAACCGGCTGTTCTTCATAAAAAACAGTGATAGAACGTTGAATGGAGTGTTGCAGAAGTAAGGCAAGATTTTGAATGGATGGGATCATTTTTTGCACAATGGTTAATTCGATCTGATTTGGAAGTTTTTCGTTACTTTTAACTTCATTGCCATTAAGTAATATTTGTCCGGAAAAATACGGAAAAAACATTTCTTTTCCATTCAGTTTTATTCTAAAAGGATGGAGTAAAGACTGCAGCTCATCCAATTGCAGTATTTGGACAAGTTCATCAATCGTTTGCGGATATTTTGTTTGGATCACATCTCCATCTTGAATAACAGTATCTGAATCGACCTCTTTCCCATTTCGAATGATCATCATTTGAACAGGATATTTTTGTCCGTTAATGATCGCTGTTTTCTTTGGCACTTCGTCAAGTAAGTCTTTGATTTTTACTGAGGTGCGAACGCCATCTGCGCCTTTTTCCACTTTGAGTTGATCTCCATCTTGCACAATGTCATCCAATTGACATTCTTCCCCATTTTTTATAATGGTAGGTTCTTTTCCATACGTACCTGGTATTGTTAACGATTGTCCATTTAATGATATAAAGCTAGCTAAGCCCGGTTTTCCGTAAAGTTTTTTGATTGTGAGGCCGGAAGCTAGGAGACAATCGGAAACGGTTAGTTCTTTCACTGCAAACATATGACTAGGTTGTTCGTTTATCGTGAAAGATACATATTGAATCGGCATATTACGAGCTGAAATCGCAATCCCAATGGGCGTGATATTTTCTGGGCCATTCGAAATATGTTCAGAAAAGGTTAATCCTTGAATCGCATCAGCGCCTCTAATCGCCACTCGATTTTCCGGTAAAGCTAGAAGGTGGGCGATTTGTTTAGGGAGTTCCGGAGTCATACTCCCGCCACCGACAAGCATAACAGCTTTTGGAGGATGACCGTTATTTAATAATTTCACTTCATGGCTAATTTCTGTTGCCAATTTGTCAACAGCCGGTAAAATTTGTCCGATCACTTCTTCTTTTGAAATTTCTGTTTCAAAGCCTAGAATATCTTTTACTTTAACAAATTCTTGATCCCATAATTGTCGCTTTACTTGTTCCGCAACTGGAAAGTCTAATAGAAGCTGCTCACTAACGGCTTCTGTGATCTCATCACCTGCATTTGGAACCATGCCATAGGCGACAACAGTGCCTTCGTTTGTAATGGCTATATCGGACGTTCCTGCACCTATATCAATGAGTGCAACATTTAGCCTCCGCATTGAAACGGGAACAAGCACATTGATGGCAGCAATCGGTTCAAGTGTTAAGGCATCTAATTTTAGATGGGCTCTATTTAATGCTTTGATTAAGGAATCAACAACAGTCCTTGGTAAAAAGGTTGCAATAATTTCGACGGAAGCAATCTCTCCTTGTTGATCAATAAGACTTCCGATTACATCTTGATCAATAAAATAATGGAGGACGGAATAGCCAACACAATAGTAGGAATGCCTATGATCGCTATTCTGTTCTTGTGCCGCAATCGCCTGAGCGTTTTGGACAGCTGAAAGTTCCAAGTAAAGAACATCTTCTTTTGTTAGCATTGGTTTACCGGTAATATTCACTTCAGCTTTAGCTCTTTCTGTTTTTAAAGAACGACCAGCAGCAGCTACGCAAACCTTTGTTAAGCTTCCATGTTGTTTTTCTAAGTGCTTTTTTACTTCTGTAATCACTTCTGCCACAGCGACAATATCATGAATTTGCCCATCATGCATGGCCCTTGCTTTGTGCTCTTTCATAAATAAGTCTAGTACTTTATATTGATCAGCGGTTTGTTCGAGGATAAGGCCAACGACCGAACGAGTTCCAATATCTAAAGCGAAAATCCGCTCCTTTTTCATTGATAAATCACCTGCTTCTCTTTTTAAAAAATGCTTTTAACGTCAAAATAATGAATAAAATAAGAAGTTTTCAATCTTACATCACTTTTCAATACTCAATTGCGCGATTTTCTGCTATTATAAGAAATGTACCATAATCGGTTGCGGATGAGAAGAATGGTCAACAGATTGATACTATTTTTAAATATGTGTAATTTTCGTTGTGAAATAGTTCACTTGAGTGACAAAATTTGACAAGAAGAAATGATTTCATTTGCCTGATAATGAATCATTAGCGTATGATAATAAAAATGGGATATTTTGTTTAAAAATGGTTAGTTTTTAAGTTTTTTGTTGACAATAAATAAGAGGAGTGTGAGACCAATGAATATAACAATATATGATGTCGCAAGAGAAGCCAATGTCTCCATGGCAACTGTTTCTCGAGTGGTAAATGGTAATCCAAATGTGAAACCCGCGACACGCAAGAAGGTAATGGAAGTAATCCAACGTTTAGAATACCGTCCAAATGCTGTAGCAAGGGGTCTTGCAAGTAAAAAGACGACAACCGTTGGAGTAATTATCCCTGATATTTCGAGTATTTTCTATGCAGAATTAGCTCGAGGAATTGAAGATATTGCGACAATGTATAAATACAACATTATCCTAAGTAACTCTGATCAAAATTTGGATAAGGAAATGCGTCTGCTGAACACAATGTTAGGGAAACAAGTGGATGGAATTGTTTTTATGGGTGGTCATATTACGCAAACTCATATCGATGAATTTAAACGTTCTCCTGTTCCCATTGTACTAGCAGGATCCATCGACCCATCTGGAGGCGTTCCTTCGATTAATATTGATTATCGTCAAGCAACGTATGATGCAGTTTCTTATCTTATTGAACAAGGTCATAAAAATATTGGCTTTATGATTGGGCCTTTAAATAATCCAATTAATCTTGAGCAAAAATTAGTCGGTTATAAGGATGCGCTAGAAGCGGCAGGCATTGGATTCCAGGAGGAATATGTCATTGAAGGCGATGAAACGTATGAATCAGGCGTTGAGGTTTGGAAAAAATTCCATGATATGGAAGAGCGCCCAACCGCTATTATCGCAGGAAATGATGACATGGCCATTGGCATTATGAATGGAGCACAAGATGAGGGAGTTTCTATTCCGAATGAATTAGAAATTATTTCCTCTGATGATACGAAATTAGCTACTATGGTACGACCACAACTTTCTTCTATTTCTCAACCTCTTTATGATATTGGTGCAGTCGCGATGCGATTACTAACAAAATATATGAATAAAGAGGAAGTCGATGAGGGAACGATTTTGCTTCCACATCGAATTGAATATCGTGACACAACGAAATAAGCAAAAGTACGATTAAATAACCATTTCTTTTCATAAGTAGTAGAAAGATCCAAATCGAAGTGATTTGGATCTTTTTTACCTGTGGATAAGTTTTAACAGGAAGGTTTGTCGTCCGGCTCCAGCGCCTTTGTTCTAACTATTTTTTACCTTTTAGCTGCTCATTCTGTTGCCTAACAAAGTATAACGCCCGGTCTAAAGTTTGCTTGTTTTTGTCCTCAATGTCTAAGCGACGAGGAATAGGCTCGTACATACCGATTGGATCTTCCCAGTCCTTGATCAAGGGAAAGGGGGCCTTCTCTTGCCAGCTTTCAATCCACTCTTTCGGTAGGGGACCGGAGACTTCAGCCTGTTCCGTCATTTCTAACCAAATAAGCGACCAGGCTCTCGGTACTACTCTCCATATGTCATATCCGCCACCACCGACGGCTATCCATTTTCCAGCACAATATTGATGGGCAATTTTATGAGCAATTTTGGGAATTTCCCGATACGTCCTCATCGTAGTCGAAAGATGGGTTAATGGATCATAATAATGAGCATCAGCTCCATTTTGAGTGAACAAAATATCAGGCTTAAAATATTCTGCTATTTCCGTAATAGCCGTTGAGTAAGCGTTTAAAAAGGAGTCATCCTCAGTAAAAGCATCTAGCGGAATATTGAAAGAATAACCGTATCCACGATCTTGTCCCCATTCATTGACATTTCCTGTCCCTGGAAAAAGGTAGCGACCTGTTTCATGCAAGGACAATGTACAAACGGCATCATCATCATAGAAAGACGCTTGTACACCGTCCCCGTGATGGGCATCTGTATCAACATACATCACTCGCGCATTATATTTTTCGCGTAAATATTTGATGGCAACTGCACTATCATTATAAATACAAAAACCAGATGCTTTCCCACGAAATCCGTGATGCAGTCCGCCGCCAAGATGAAGGGCATGTAAGGCTCTCCCTTGCATGACTTCATCGACTGCTGTTAAAGTACCACCGACCAATCTGCTACTGGCTTCATGCATACCTGGAAAAATCGGCGTATCTTCTGTACCAATCCCATAGCTTTCCGCTTGATTACTAGGAAGTTCACCGACACTAGCTATTTTGACCGCTTCGATATAATTCTGCTGATGGTTGAGCCGTAATTCTTCCTCAGTCGCTATGCGTGGAGCCACAATATCCTCTGGGCTAATCGCGTTTATCTTTTTTAGTAAATCTAAAGTTAACACCAATCTTTGCTGGTTGAACGGGTGATGTTTGGAAAAACGATAGGTGAGTAACTCGTCAGAATAAATAAAAACAGAATCCTTTTTCATTTCATTCATCCAAACCAGGCATATTTGGCCAAATCACATCATGTCCAAATTCTTTCAAAGTTTGAACAAGCTTAAGTGGATTCATAGTAGCAACTCTAAATACCAGCACTTTATGGTCCATACTATGAGAATCAGGATAAAGCAAAACACTTAAGACATTGATTTGGTTATTTTTAAAAACAGAAGTCACCTCATGTAAAATACCAGCACGATTGGGGACTCTAATTTCAATCTGTGAACCAGGTTGGTCCGCGCCAGTTAACTTAACAAGCGTATGTAATAAATCAGTCCCAGTTACAAGCCCAACAAGTTTTTTGTTTTGAACAATGGGAAGACAACCAATTCGATGGATGAAGAATAAAGATGCCGCCTCTTCAACAAAATCTAGAGGGTGACCTGTGATTAGGTTTGTGACCATGATCTTTGATAAAGGTTGTTCGAGTAGTTCCTGGGCTTTATCCCCTTCCAATAAAACAGGTGTGGCTGCTTTAATATCTCTTTCCGTTACAAGTCCAACGATTTCGTGCTTTTTATTCATTAATGGTAAATGCCGAATTCTAGCTTCATGCATAAGTTCAATCGCTGATCTTAAAGAATCATCGGGAGTAAGGGTTATCACATTCTTTTTCATTATTTCTTCTACAATCAATCTAGTCAACTCCTTTTATAGAGGAATGTTTAATACATAAAACGGTTGATAAAACGAATATTATCAAATTTCTGGATAGAATCTGGGGAAACTCTTTTGCCTATACGGACCATTAAGCAATTGGCGGGATGAGAGGTGATCTCTGGATCATCTGTTGCATACCAAACGAGACCGCCTGAGCTCATCATTTTTTCCATCACTTTTCGGTATTCCCATACATTTAATCCAGTCCCTTTTAAATCCCAATGCCAATAATATTCTGTCGTAATAATAATATAATCTTCCATTGCATCATCCATCATGGATACATCCAACAAAGCCTTTCCAACACCTGCACCGCGGAAATCAGGAGCAACTTCAATCGCCCCAAGCTCAATTAAATTATCTAGACCACCTTGTGACCAGCGTTCAAGTGGATCAGGATATAAGAAGGTTACATAACCAACAACTTGATCTTCCTCCCGAGCAATAATAATTCGACCTTCTGGAAGATCGGCTATTTCCACTAACGCTTCCTGTTGCTGTTTAGCAGGCCTAAAAGCGACTAAGCCTTCATGAAAATCTAGACTTGCAAGCATATCCCCCGATATCGGACCCTCAATCAGCAATGTTCCATTTTTACTTTTAAGCTGTCTAGCATTATATGTTTTTTTGTGTTCCATTCAATTGCCCCGCTTTCAGCTATATATATGATCATTAAAAAACTCTTAAATATATTGTGAAAGAATTGTGAATGAGTGACTCTTATATTATAATAGTATACACCATTTGTAGAAAGCGTATACAGCAATTGCTATCTTAAAATAAGAGTTTTATATAGCGAATGCGAAGCTACAGAAATGGTGAATGTAAATCGAACAAAAGGGAGTTGTCAAGAAATGGACTTGCAAGCGTTACCAGTTGTTCAGGGAAAATACAATCTAGAAAATTACGAGGACACTTGTGCAAATTTTGATTGGTCTGATACCGAGAAACAATTCTCATGGTATGAAACGGGTCGAGTGAATATGGCCTATGAAGCGATTGATCGCCATGCAGAATCCTTTAGAAAAAACAAGGTCGCTCTTTATTTTCGTGACGACAATCGGGAAGAAAAATATACATTTCGCGAAATGAAATTATTAACGAATAAGGCCGCCAACGCTTTGAAAACACATGGAAATGTTGAAAAAGGGGATCGAGTCTTCATCTTTATGCCCCGTTCTCCAGAATTATATTTTGCTATATTGGGATCAATTAAGCTAGGTGCGATCGTCGGTCCTTTATTCGAAGCCTTTATGGAAGGAGCTGTGAAAGATAGATTAGAAGATAGTGAAGCGAAAGCCCTTGTCACGACTCCAGAATTACTTGAAAGGGTTCCTGTCGAAGAATTACCTAATTTAAAGAGCGTTTTCCTGGTAGGGAAAGATATCGAAGAATCAGATACGATCATCGACTTTAATAAACGCATGGCAGAGGCTGATCGCAATTTAGAGATTGAATGGGTTGATCGGGAAGATGGTTTAATTTTGCATTATACTTCTGGTTCAACTGGCCGTCCCAAAGGCGTCCTTCACGTTCATAATGCCATGATTCAGCAATACCAGACAGCCCGTTGGGTATTAGATTTGCAGGAGGAAGATGTCTATTGGTGTACTGCTGATCCAGGGTGGGTAACAGGGACATCGTACGGAATTTTTGGTCCATGGTTAGCAGGTGCGTCTAATGTGATTGTAGGAGGAAGATTTAAGCCAGAAACCTGGTATCAAACCTTAGAGGATTTTGGCGTGACGGTGTGGTATAGCGCCCCAACGGCGTTCAGAATGTTGATGAGTGCTGGAGATGAGTTAGTCAAACAATTTGATCTTTCCGAACTTCGCCATGTGATGAGTGTGGGGGAACCGCTCAATCCTGAAGTAATTCGCTGGGGATTGAAAGTTTTCAATAAGCGCATTCATGATACATGGTGGATGACAGAAACAGGTGCACAATTGATTGTGAATTTCCCTTGCTTAGAAATTAAACCAGGCTCCATGGGCAAACCAATTCCAGGTGTGGAAGCCGCCATTGTAGATGATCAAGGCAATATCTTACCACCTAATCGAATGGGGAACCTAGCGATTAAGAAAGGATGGCCATCCATGATGCGTGAGATTTGGAATAACCAAGCAAAATATGACTCCTATTTTCTACCAGGAGGCTGGTATGTGTCAGGGGATTCCGCCTATATGGATGAAGATGGATACTTCTTCTTCCAAGGGAGAGTAGATGATGTGATCATGACCTCTGGAGAGCGGGTTGGTCCATTTGAAGTGGAAAGTAAAATTTTGGAGCACCCGGCTGTGGCAGAAGCAGGTGTGATTGGAAAGCCTGATCCTGTTCGTGGTGAAATCATTAAGGCGTTTGTTGCGCTACTTGAAGGAAACGAACCAACAGATGAATTAAAAGAGGATATTAGACAATTTGTGAAAAAGGGGCTTGCCGCCCATGCCGCTCCGCGTGAAATTGAATTCCGTGATAAGCTACCTAAGACGCGAAGTGGGAAAATCATGCGTCGCGTATTAAAAGCTTGGGAACTTGATTTACCAACGGGTGATTTATCGACAATGGAAGACTAGAAAAGCGGAAACGCCCGAGAATAGGGAGAATGCTGAAGAGGTACGACAACAAGCGTGCTGTTCTAACTGACCTACATTATGTAGGCTTGCGCCGTATTAATAGAAAAGTGGCTACTCTATCAAGGAGTAGCCACATTTTTATTAGATAAGCAATATAAAATTGGGAAGTGTCTAGCCCGAGAGGCTTGCAAGATGCGAGTCCATCAGAAAAAGAGCAAACCGGGCCAAACCTACGGGTAATCCAAGAACCCGGTAACGATTGAGAGAGAATCGTGCCCGAAACTATGATTCTGCGAGAACCTGGTAACGATTGGGGTAGAATGATGCCCGAAACCGTGATTCAGCTGAGAAACTGGTAACGATCGAGAGGGGATCGTGCCCAAATCTATGAGTTAGCCAAGAACTAGGTAACGATCGAGGTAGAATGGTGCCCGAAATCGTGATACAGCTGAGAAACTGGTAACGATCGAGAGGGGATCGTGCCCAAATTTATGAGTTAGCCAAGAACTAGGTAACGATCGAGGTAGAATGGTGCCCGAAACCGTGATTCAGCTGAGAAACTGGTAACGATCGAGAGGGGATCGTGCCCAAATCTATGAGTTAGCCAAGAACTCGGTAACAATCGAGGTAGAATGGTGCCCGAAATCGTGATACAGCCAAGTAACCAGTAACGATCGAGATAGAATCGTACCCAAAACTACGCTTTAGCCAAGACCCTGGTAACGATTAACGTTGAATCATGTTCGAAACTACGGCTCTGATAAGAATATACTCATATAGGAAGTCTCATAATGATTACGGGTTTATCGTTAACTTGGAATGAAGTAGTTTTATCACAAAATACTACTGTTTATAAAGAAAATGTGAGGCTTTTGCCCTTTTGACGAGTGTTAAATGCTTTGTTAAAATCCTTCTTATTGTTTTTTTAGAGAGAATAAAGCCACACCACTCGTGTATTGCATTCGTCGTGATTTTTCTATCTGGAAATAGAAGGTGGAATTCCTCCAAACTTTGCATGACAGCCGCTTCTAAATCTTCTTCGCACCCACATTTTTCACACCGGAGCTTTTTATAAGTAAAAGGGGTTAGTAAGCTTGTACAGGTTGAACAAAGGATTCCTTTTGTCAATTGCTCGTGTTTATATTGGGGCAAACGTTCAAAAATAGACTGGTCCTGATGATTCTTCACGAATTGTTCTGCCATTTTTATCTGCTTTTGTGTGACGGCTGTAGTGGAGGTTGTTAGTTTTTCGATAAATCGCTTAAGTTGTGTTGGGAAAATCATCGGTTGGTTCAGTGGAGCGTGATATAAGGTGAATTCTGGATTGATGAAGATGATATAGGACTCTATCGATACATCATGTCCCCAATTTTGGAGTAATTGACGGAGTAAAAATTCACTTCTTTTGAGTTGAAGTAGAGGATTTCTGATTTCTTTCCGTGTTGTAGCTACGTACCATTGATCCTGTTGAAAATAAAAATCTCCTTCGTAATTTTTGATTTCAAACATAAAAATCTTTTTGCGCTGCATAAGAAGACTATCGATTTGAAATTCTGTTTGGTTCGCTTGTAAAAGTAAATCATACAGAATGAGCTGGTCCTTTAATCCTGTTTGTTGGAGAAGGCTGTAAAACGCTAGTTCTCCCTCATAACCTTTTTTGAGATTTTCATAGTGTTGTTTTTCTTGTGGGGATAACTCCATTCGTGGAAGTAAAGATTGAAAAATGGCCAATTCTTTTGGGGGGAGAGGTTTTCTATGAGGCTTTGTTGACATTGAATCATTCCTTTCCTAATTTTGAAAAATTCCATAAATTCATAGTAAGCGATTTTCCATTTGATTTCAAGGATAGAATAGTATTTTCTAGTTATAACAAATAAACGGAGAACATTTTAGTTCTCCGTTTGTTATGTCTTCATCCTATTGTTCTTTTTTCTCTTTATTTTGATCGGCTGGCTCGACTTTCTCTTGTTTCTCTTTTTCTTGTTCCTTATCCTGCTTTTCTACTTCTTTCTTCTCTTTTTCCTCTTGCTTTTTTTCCTTTTCCTGTTGCGTATCTGCTATCTTTTGCGGATTTTCTTTTTTCGGATTGGCATCTTCATTTTTCTTTGCAACATCTTCCTTTTTTTCTTCTTTCTTCTCTTGTCCTACACGATTAGATGGTTTAGATTCTCTTCCCGCAATATCCACTGCTACAACATAGAATTTACCATTTCCGACATTTTGAGAGAGTGTACCATCAGAGAGAACGGAGGCAATTTTTTTACCAGCTTCATTATATACACGATAACCGACTACATCATGACTTCCTGATCTACTCCATGTAAGGGTATGACCACTCAATTTTGCAGAAACAGCCGCCGGAGCTTTCCCATCGTCCTGTAATTTCGCATCGGCTACAAGCAGATTTCCCCATTGAGAATTGGCTGGAACAAGTTGGGAAAAGTCATTCACATAGCCGTATGTTATACGATTCAGAAAACCTGGGTTGATGATTAATCCAGTCTTAGTAAATTCTTTTGGTGTAGAAGGCAAAGCTGCATACTTCTTACCATTAGCTAAAACATAGCGTCCACCAGCACCTAAGCTATCATCGGTTTTGTTCGGCACATATTTCGCATTATATATATCGGTCCGAACGAGCCCAGCCTTTTGACAGGCTTCAGATGGAGCCATTCCAGATACGGCACAGTAAGAACGGCTTACAATCCCACCAGGGGCTTTAAAACGTTCCTTTGGTGCAATTAATTCTGGATCTACATCGTAAGCGGCATTCATCAAGTTTGCCCAAATTCGATAATTCCGTTGACCATTATCTGTATTTGATGTTCGATTAGAAGCATAACCAAGCCATGTTCCAAATGTGATATTTGGATTTGATCCTATTAACCAAGTATCTTTATAATCATTCGTTGTCCCTGTTTTTCCCGCCCAATCTGTAGAAAACTTTAACATACCGGGAACCGAGGAAGCTGTAGCTCCTGGACGGTTAAATACGCCGCGCATCATATCAATCATTAAGTAGGCTGTTTGCGGGCTGAAAACTTCAACAGGTTTCTTTTTATGTTCATAGACGATATTGCCATCATGATCTGTAATCTTATCAATCATATAGGCATCAACGAATTTTCCGCCATTGGCAAAGGTTGTATAGGCATTGGTATTCTCTTCAACCGTCACCCCGTGAGTAAGTCCGCCGAGTGCAACGGAGGGATATGTTGCTTCGTCTTTACTTACAGTAGTGATCCCCATCTTACGCAAGTATTGACCAGGATCTTTGTCGCGAATTTTCCAAAATGTACTAACGGCTGAAGCGTTATAAGAATTGGCTAAAGCCTCCCGTGCCGATACAAGGCCATAATATCTCCAAGAGGAGTAGTTTTTTGGTGTGTACGTCCCACCGGAACCATTAGGGAAATTATACGGTAAATCTGCAATTACGGCGCCTGGAGCACTTTCTCCCATTTCGATCGCAGGTCCATAAACAAGTAATGGTTTCATGCTTGATCCATTTTGTCTTGGCACACTTGTTGCGTAATTCCATTGATCTAGTTTAAAATCTCGGCCCCCAACAAAACTTAAGATTTTCCCAGTTTTATTGTCAATTAAAATCGCGCCGATTTGCATCGGATCATCGACTTCTTCCATTTTGCCTGTCTCTGGATTTTTTCGTTCTCTTCTATAAGTAGGTCCGAAGTTTTGATAATCATTTTTTGCTTTCTCAAAAGCCTCATATAATTTTTTGTCAATCGTTGAATGAATTTGATAGCCATTTTGGCGAATATCTCGATCAGCTAATGTCAAATATTTCCTTTTTAGTTCTTCATCTTCCCGTAAATCTTTTGGTTTATAGTCATCTTGTTTCGCTAGTATTTCAGCTAATATTTCAATTGATCTTTCTTCAATTTCCTCCATTAAAGCAGGGTACTTATCATAAGACCGTGGCTGTTTAGAGATGAAATCTTTGGTGATGTCATATGCAATCGCATCTTGATATTCTTTTTCCGTAATATATTCCTCTTTTTTCATTCTTTTTAAAACAGTTTTCATGCGGTTTAATCCAGGTTCTAATAGCTCCTTTTCCTTCAGCTCACCTTGGTTTGTAAAGGGAGTATACCTGAATGGACTCTGAGGTAAACCAGCAATGAATGCGGCTTGTGGAAGGGTAAGATCTTTTGCATCTTTACCAAAGATCCCTGTTGCAGCCGCCTGTACACCTCCAACATTTTGTCCAGTGGAATTCCGGCCAAAAGTCGTGACATTCAAATAGGCTTCTAGAATTTCATCCTTATCCATAAAACGTTCGATACGAAGGGCAAGTAAAACTTCTTTTGCCTTCCGATCAAAAGAAACTTCATTTGTAAGAATTTGGTTTTTAATTAACTGCTGTGTAAGCGTACTTCCCCCTGATTGCACAGCTGAATTGGTAAATTCTTGGAAAACGGCTCTAAAAAGAGCTTTTGGTACCACACCTTTATGTTCATAAAAATATTCGTCTTCCGTCGCAACAACAGCTTTCTTTAGATAATCAGACACTTGATCAATCTTAATTTCCTCGCGGTCAATATCTGTGCGTAATTTTCCTAATTCTACCTTATTGGCAAAATAAACAGTAGAAGTTTCCTCATATTGGTGAACACTTTTTACCATCTCATCTTTTGCTAACACCTTTTGGTCTTTGACAAGCGATGCAAAATAACCTAATCCAATCCCACCAGCAAAAGCTCCCCCAATAATAAAGACAATAATAAATAAAAGCAGAAGATTCCACGTCACACCATATGTAACCCTTACGCCTCTTAAGATCGACTTATAATGAATTTTGGAAGCAAATGTTTTTATATTCTCCCAAATTTTATGCATCTGGTCTTTCATTCTTTTTCATCCCTCCCAAAAATCATTCCTATTATAGCATAATTCAGGAATAGGAATGGTAGAGTAAACGAAAATTTTATAGAAATTTGACAACCAAGGGGAAATATGGTTAAAATACTTTAAAGTTCATTTAAAAAATACTTGCTTTGATAGGAATAAGTAGTGGGCTGTCCCTGTTATAAGAGAATCGATGGTTGGTGCAAATCGATACACACAGTTTAACGAATTACCTCCTTGAGCATTTGTCGTGAGAAATCAAAAATAGCGACAAACGGTAATGCCGTTATAGATGAGAGTGGGGAAGAGAGTAATCGATTCCCAAGTTGGGTGGTAACACGGTGATGAATCGTCCCTTCGTTTTTACGAAGGGGCGTTTTTTATTTTTTAGGAAGAGAGGAACTTGTATGAGTACATTAATGGATGATTTAAAGTGGAGAGGGTTAATTTATCAAGAAACCGATGCAGATGGATTAGCGGATACATTAGATAATGAAAAAATTTCTTTATATTGTGGGGTGGACCCAACCGCAGATAGTATGCATATAGGACATTTATTACCATTCTTAACCTTAAGGCGGTTTCAAAAACATGGTCATCGCCCGATTGTTTTGGTTGGCGGAGCAACAGGATTGATCGGCGACCCAAGTGGAAAAAAAGAAGAAAGAAAGCTGCAAACGATGGAACAGGTTGAGAAAAATGTGCAAGGACTTAAAAAGCAGCTAGAACAAATCTTTGACTTTCAAGGTGAAAATGGAGCGATTCTGACAAACAACTTTGAATGGGTAGGATCAATGGATCTGATTACCTTCTTAAGAGATTACGGAAAAAATATTGGTGTCAATTATATGTTGGCCAAGGATATTGTTTCATCACGATTAGAGTCAGGCATCTCATTTACTGAGTTTACGTATACGATTCTTCAAGCGATCGATTTTTATCAATTGTACGAAAACTGGAACTGTAAAATGCAAATTGGCGGAAGTGATCAATGGGGAAATATTACAACCGGATTAGAAATGATTCGGAAAATGGCTGGAGAAGGAGCAAAAGCCTATGGTATGACGATTCCTCTAGTGACGAAAGCAGATGGAACAAAATTTGGTAAAACAGAGAGTGGCGCAATTTGGCTCGATCCGGTCAAAACGACGCCTTACGAATTTTACCAATTCTGGATTAATACATCTGATGCCGATGTGGTCAAATATTTAAAGCTGTTTACCTTTTTGGATCGAACAGAAATCGAAGAGTTGGAGAAATCGGTCCAATCAGAAGCACATTTACGAAAAGCACAACGGACATTGGCAGAAGAAATGACACGGTTAATTCATGGAGAAGAGGCCTTACAACAAGCTATTCGCATAACGGAAGCTCTATTTAGTGGAAACATTGCTTCTTTAAGTGCAAGGGAAATTGAACAAGGCTTAAAGGATGTCCCTACATTTGAACATGAAGAGGGAATGGAAGCTGGACTAGTTGAAATTCTAGTGCAGGCAAAAATCTCTCCTTCCAAACGTCAAGCAAGAGAAGACATACAAAATGGGGCAGTCTCCATTAATGGGGAGAAAACGACAGATCTACATTATAAGTTAGAGGAAAAAGACAAATTGGACGGAAAATTTACCGTCATCCGCCGTGGAAAGAAAAAATATTATTTGATTCAATATAAATAAGTATGGAATAGGCCGGCTTTTCTAAAGTCGGCTTATATTTTGCAGGAAGTTGAGATCTTGACAGAAAAGATATATTAGTAAGCTTCAACCCTTAGAAGGTAACCCCATTTCATATTTTGATTCTTTAGGTCATGAATGTTTCCAACCTCTAATATACTGTTATACAGAGATGGTATGACACTTCTCAGGGGGGAGAAACTATGGCAACAAGGCCGCCTATTTTGCAACCAGGTGATACAATCGGCATTGTGACATTGGGCAGTCCATTAGAGGCAAGTGTGATTGATGCACGGATCAGTACACTCTTAGATATGGGGTTTACTGTTGTGTTAGGTCAATTTGTCTATGCTCAAAATGGGTTTCTCGCTGGCACGGATCAGGAACGGGCCGCTGATCTAATGGCTATGTTTGAAAATGACCAAGTCAAATTAATTTTAGCTACCCGGGGTGGCGTTGGGGTCGCCGGAATTCTTCCTTATCTTGATTATGAATCAATTAGGCGTCATCCAAAAATTATAACGGGCTATAGTGATATGACAATATTATTGAATGTCCTCTATCAATATACCAATTTAATCACTTTCCAAAGCCTCATGTTGATCGACTTTCAACTGGAGACACCACCTTATAATTTCGATCAGTTTTTTACAGCTACGTCTACCCTTTTGTCACCTCGGTTGCTCTCTAACCCACCGGATATCCCGCTTGTAAGTCGAGTGCCTGGAAGTGTCACGGGGCCAATTGTAGGAGGCAATCTGGCGTCTTTTGTTGACAACTTAGGAACTCCTTTTGAAATTGATACAAGGAATAAAATTTTGTTCTTAGAGGAAACGCATGAACCGATAAATAAAGTCTACAGATATATGAATCACTTGAAACTTGCTGGCAAATTTGCTGACTGTATCGGCATTATTTTAGGAGAGTGTACAAATTGTCAACTTGCTTACGGGAAGTCCTATGAAGATTTGATCAATGAATTCGTTGTTCCGCTTGGAAAACCACTTATGACGAATCTCATGACTGCACATGGCACTTATAAAGCTGCTATCCCAATCGGCGCAATCGCCAATCTGAATACAATCAACAATACATTAACCATACTTGAACCGACTGTTAGCGTGTAAGGGGAATCCAAGCATTTCTAAAAAGATGTGACAACTCCCATAAATAGCCATTCAAGAATCAAATCCTGAAGGAACTGTCCCTCAGGATTTGAGTTTTTATTGTGAATTTTTGGCATCTTGGATCTTTGCGGCAGATTCCTCTTCAATCACACGAAGGTACTCATTGCTATCCATATCTGATTCAGAATATCTTTTAAGGTCCAAGTCTACGTATTGATCCCACTGACTAATTTGTTCTGGTGGTGTTGCGGGTGGATGGGCAAAAATGGAAGCTACATTTTTATCGTGAGTTGATTCATAATCTTGAAAAAATTGATCTAGGACACTTTCATCCGAACTTGAAGGGCCAATTCCATTGCGGGAAGCCCATTCCTGGTATTCATTCTCTGTAAAATAGGTGATTACGTCAAAAGCAGCATCTTTATGTTCACTCTCTGGGTTGATGCTTAAAGCAATAATACCGCCATCTGGTCGGTGACTTACCGCCGGACCATTATCCCAAACTGGTAGAGGAGCGACATCCATATTTAGGCCTTCGACATCTTTCCACCAGTTTAATCCTTGCACAAATGCCGTCACCATGGCTGTCGTTTGATCCCCGTCAAACCGGCCTTGATCGAAGGCCTCCACATCGCTTTTTCCTTGAATATCTAATATTTGATCAATTAGGTCAAAATATTGGCCAAATTCTGGTTGATCAAATAGTACTTCACCAGTTTCTGGATCTGTTTTATTCACTGCTAACTGCTGAAGAGGCGTCTCAGCATTTCCTAAATCAAGCCCTCGATAATGGACTCCATTTCGTTCGCCAGTTAAATTGCGGGCAAGCTCTAGTGCTTCGCTCCATGTCATATCAGCGGTTGGGTAAGGCTGCCCAAATAGATCAAAAATATCTTTATTATAGAACAAAACATGGTAAATAATTTCATAAGGCAAGGCTAGTAATCTACCTTCTTTATCCTTCGAGCGAATCGAATCAAGAAAAACAGGGTTGATATGACTTACATCATACGAATGTTTTTCAATCAATTCACTTAAATCATAATCAAGCTCTAGATATTCCATCGTTTGCTGAGAAAGCTCAAAGAAAATATCGGGAGATGTCCCACTTGCGAATACCTCTTCTAAATCTTCTTGTCCAGAGCCTGATCTCACTTGTTCTAACGTAATATGGGGGAACCGCTTTTCAATCGGCTCTTTAAAGCGTTCATTAAACATATCCTCTTCCCAATGGACAAGTACTGAGATCGTAACAGGTTCCTTTTCATCCGCTTCATCCCCAGATTCCACGGAGTCAGAAGAATCTGCTGAACCTGCTTGCTTTGAACGAGTCTCCTTCTGGTCAGAACAAGCTATGCACAGTAAGCTTGCACTTAAGATCACTAGCAAAAGAATTATCAATTTGGAAATCGCTTTCATTTCTTTATCCTCCAATATGGTAAATTTGAAATCTTCCATACACCTCCTAAGTCAAAACATATTATACGAAGGAGGGAGTATGTGTCACAAATATATGCACGTATATATAGATATATACACTATATCTACCCTATCAAGAAGTATTTTTGAAGGTTTGCCAGCGTATGAATGATTTATCATCCAACGTAGGCACTTTTTAATGTATTTAAGCCATGTTGGGCGACTTCAAGAGCTGATTTATTTTTATAATCAGTGATAAATAATTCTAAGGATAAATAGTCTTTATACCCTATTTCTGCCAATGCATTTCCAATTGCAAACGTATTGGATATACCTTCTCCAGGAAAAACGCGATCCGCATCCTCTAGTTCGTCTTTCGGTGGAGAGGGAGGGTAATCATTCACATGGACAATGCCAATTTGATTTGCTTGTAAGGATTGTAAATTTGCAAAGTTACTCCCCCCGATATACATATGAAAAGGGTCAAGCAGCAATTTTGCATTTCTCACCTGGAGCTTTTCTAGCACTAATTGGGCCTGCTCTAATGTAGAGAGTTGTGGCGATTTTCCCCAAAATTCAAGCAGCGGTTCTACGCCTATCTTGCGACCAAGTGTGACTAGCCGATCAAAGTGCTGAGCCATTTCATCTAATGTAACCGATTTTACTTCACCAAAGGGAGGAGCAGCAATTGAAAGACAGCCTAACGAGGCTAGAAGTTCCATTTCTTCTTCCACTTGTTTGAAGGCTGCTTCTCGAGTCTCTTGGTCCTCATCCGCCCATTTGAAAAAAGCAATCGCATTGATCAGCACGAGATCATTTCTCTTTAATGCCGCTTGAATGGTTTGGATACTCCCGCCCTTCTCCAAATAGGTTTCAATATCACGTATCCATAGCTCGATGCCATCGTAGCCCGCTTGCTTTGTTATTTCTATTTGTTGAATAACATCAAGTTCAAAAGGGAACAAGGTTGAGGCATTGAGGGCTGTTTTAAATGGAAACATGATTCATACTCTCCCTTTCAGTGCGTTTTTATCATGGACAAATAACATGCGTCCTTCTTGATTGCTTTGTAAGGCTTGTTCAATCAATTGAATATTCATTCGAGCTTCCTCTGGTTTTACTTCAAGTTCGGCGCCCTCCATAATATGCTCATAAACATTTTGATAATAAGCTTGATAAGCACCAGGAAGTGTTTCGATTTTTCCTTTTACGGTTAATTGTCCGAGTGAGGTATAAATATCTCCCCATAGTTCTTCCGCTTCCTTTCCCCAGTGATTACTAGTAGCTGGGGATTGCCCATTGATTAACGCCCTTTCCTGAGGATCGACCCCAAATTTAATGAAGGACCCATTTTCTCCATGTAAAATATAGCGTGGGCTTTCAATCCGCACAAAGGGGGAAGACTTCAATCGTACTTGCAAGTTCCCTTCATATCCAAGCGTGACATCGAAATAATCATGGGCCACGCTATTTTCACGTTGGCTCTCAATTTTGGCTGTAATGGTATCAGGAGTTCCAAAAAGACAGACAGCCTGATCAAGGAAATGGACACCTAAATCGTAAAAAACGCCCGTTCCTGTTCCAGCTTGCTCACGCCAATTATTTCCTGAAACAATCGGGTTAAAACGATTCCATTGAAACTCACACTCTCTAATTCTTCCAAGTAAGTTTTTTTGCAACAATTCTTTAATGGTCATGAAATCGCCGTCCCAACGACGATTATGAAAGACGCTAAGCATCTTATTCTTTTCCTTTGCCAATTGTATTAATTCGTCTGCTTCAGCTGTTGTTGCTGTAAATGGTTTCTCTATAACGACATGTTTTCCAGCATTCAATGCATTGCGAACAAATTCTACATGATGCGTACTTGGCGTTGTCACGATAATCAAATCAATCTCTGGATCAGCATATAGAGCTTCAGCGGATTTAACAACTTCTACCCACGGATAGCGCTCCTTTGAATGCTCACTTCTTCGTTCCACCACTTTCCTTAGACGTAAACCAGGAACAGATGTAATGACAGGGGCATGAAACGTTCGACCTGCAAATCCATATCCAATCAAACCAACCTGAAGCTGGGGCTTCACAGCGAATCACTCCTATATTTGTAATTGAACATTCGGTTTTTTGTAACATTTCTAACTATTTGAAGGAAAGGACAGCTACTATTCTAAGACCTATTTTAAAACACTCAATATCTCACCTGCTTTCCATAAAGGACTCTTTGACCTTGCTCCAAGCACTTAGCAGATTATACGATTTATCATGGATGTTAAAAATAATATAGCACAGAATGGAAATTTTATGTAGGGAAAATAATATTAATATATATTTTTAGAATTTCAAGCAGTTCTTTCCGATTTTTAAAGTTGATATACCAACAACTATTAAAGAGGTTGACTATGGGAATTTTCGTGCAGAACTATGGATAAAAGGATATTCAATTAATGGCTTATCCAAAGGGGTCTAATAAAATGAACTACTACCAATGAAAATTTAATAATAAAATATATTGAACAAAAGAGCAGCCCAGGAACTACTAGACATAGGCGTTAGCGAGGTGGTAATTTCCTATTGACATATTAATATGATTAATATAGTCTAGCATAAAGTAAGCGCATACTTCTACAGCGGTATGAGTATAATATATTGAATGGAGAGTGATGTTGTATTGGTATATTCAGATTTTCTCTTATCATTGCAGTCATGATGACTCTGGAATAAAGTGATAAGCATCGTAATATATTTATCTTTGATGAAAAATTAGGATGTGCTATTTTAATAAAATTGGAGATGGTTCTATGAATTTTCAAATTGGGATGCGGATTCCCCCGCACATTGGTAAACAAGGAATAGAAAGGGTAGCTCATTGGGCAGCTGAAATTGGACTAGATGTGATTGATGTACCAGTTTATAACGCGGAGGTAAAAAAAGCCTTACAGGATGCTGGACTTCAAGTTGGTTCAATAGATCTTAGAAATACATCTGCTCTACTTAATCCAGATGAATTAGTTCGTGCAGAGGCAATCGAGTCCATCAAGCAACAAATGACAGAGGTGGCTGAGCTAGGTGGTAAGATTTTATTTATGGTGCTTGTTCCTCAAGATGCGAATCAGTCACGCGAGACCAGTTTCTCCATTTGGAAAGAGTCGTTTCCAGAAGTAGTAAAACAGGCCGAGGAGACGGGACTTTACATGGCCTTGGAAGGGTGGCCTGGACCAGCCCCACAATATCCTGCACTTGGGTGTACGCCTGAAACCTTAAGAGCGATGTTCCAACATATTCCATCCGAACATTTTGGGCTCAATTATGATCCATCTCATCTAGTTCGCTTAGGCATCGATCATTTGCGCGTTCTAACTGAATTTGCGGATCGCATCCATTATTGTCATGGGAAAGATACTGAAATCCTACCGGAGGAACTGTATGAATATGGAACGCTGCCAGCGACTTTTGGTGCAAAATACGGTTTTTCTGATGGTTCATGGCGTTATACGATTCCTGGTCATGGAGAAGTAGAATGGGACAAGGTAGCAGTTCGTCTAGAAACAATTGGATACCAAGGGGCAATCAGTATCGAATTAGAAGATCAGCGGTTTTGGGGATCATTAGAAGCAGAACAGCAGGGAATTACGAAAGCAAAAGAGCATCTTTCTTTGTATTTTAAGTAAAAGACTCTTTAAAAGGATGTTCAAAAAGTAAGGATCAAGTGGATGAACAGCTAAAGAACAAAAGCGCAAGCGCCTGTTCAGCGACGTACAAATTTAAAGACTTCTGACGAGATAAAGGAAAC
>NZ_VTQV01000079.1 GCF_008764245.1 Bacillus subtilis | reverse complement strand
CGTTAAACAGATCGAAATGGCGCGTTCCTATTTTGTTCGCCCACAAACATTTTACTCATACAGACTGGAGAGAAAAAGAACAGCTAAAGACGCAATACTTTGTCGTAGCTTGCTCCCAACCTACATCTTACAGGATTGAATCACCTACATGATCTATGGAATCTACCAGGCTCATCAAAAGCCGAGTGGTGTAGTCGTGGAAGGAATTAGTTCTACTGTAATTCAATGAGCATGCCCCTCGCAAATTGGTATTGGAACTGTTTGGTCACTTCCTTGCAGAAATTTCCCTTGTACAAAAAGAGGATTGCCGAAATGCTTTTACTTTCGACAGTCCTCGGAAATGAAACTCTTATTGCTGACCTTTCGCCTCTTCAACAGCGACATTGATCTCCTCTTCCAGTTCTCTTAATGCCGTATTCACATCAATGTCTGTTTCTGCCAATTTTAAAATTGTTTCATCGTAATTAACAAATGAATCCCAACGGCTAACTTGTTCATATTCGGCTGGTGTTCGCTGATAAAATGCCAGGACATTCTTGCCTTTATAACCTGGATCATCCTGTCCATATTGTGCCTCCAGGTCCGGGTCAATATAGGCTGGTCCACCAGCTGCTGTACGTGCTCTCCTTGTTTGATTTTCCTTCGAGACGTATTCCATTAACACTTCAAAAGCAAGCTCAATATTTTCACTATGTTTATTAATCATCATTGGCGTTGTGCCAAGATAATGACCCGTATCCGGTTGGTCCTTCCAAACTGGTTGGGGAGCAATTTCAATATTTTCTTGTGTATATTCCATTTCTCCATATTCACCAGTTAAGAATGATTGCCAATCAATCGCCATAGCAGCCATATTACTTTGGAACATATCCCCATCATGCTCCTGTTGCCACTCATAGATACTAGGAATTCGATAATATTCGTAAAGCAATTCAAAATATTGCTTGAAACGAGGATCCTTTGTTACTAGGGATTCTCCAGTCTCGGGATCAGTCGCATTAATGGCAAATTGACGCAGTGGCAAGGAAAGAGATGAACCGCGAACAGAGTCGCCGCTACTTAACTGCAGACCAATATATTTGACTCCATTCCGTTCCGCTGTCATCTCTCGCGCTAAATCAAGTAATTCATCCCAAGTCATGCTTTTTTCTGGATCAGGATAAGGTACACCGAATAGATCAAAGATTTCTTTGTTGTAATATAATGTGGCGTAGCCAGTTCCATCCGGCATACCGATTAATCGCCCTTCTCCGGCGGGATCGAGCGCTCTAATGTGTGCCACAAGTCCTGGATCAAGGCTGTCTAAATCAAAATCAAACTGTTCGACTAGATCATCTAAAGGAAGCAGCATATCTAACTCTTCTAATATATGCACTCCTCCGGCTGTAATAATATCAGGCGTTGTACCGCTAGCCATAATCTCTTGCAGATTCTCGGACGTGACATCACTTTGAATATGTTGAATCGAAACATGATCCATCTTATGATTTACTAAACCCATTCGATCCTGCATTCGCTCCTCATCCCAGCGATCCACCATCGTGATCACAACGGGTTCTTCCTCATTCGTCCCTTCTTCTTGCGATGAATCTGTTTCTGCCGAATCATCATCCCCTTGTAAATCAGGGGCAATAATTTCTGTCGCGCCGCTACCGCCATTACTGTTTGAACAAGCAACCAATAGTATCCCTATCAACCCTAACAGAACGAGTAACTTTAGTGATCTAGAAGACGTAGGCATTTCATTCCCTCTTTTCGTTAAAAGTTAAGTGACTTGAGTACATCCCCATATCTCTCAGACAGGGGTCCCTCGGCGTTATCCTCTTTTAAACCGTTAAACGGAACGTGCTCTTAAGCCACTCCTTTATCAAATTAACTCTCTTTCTCCTGTAATTCTTGGATTTTAGCGTCAGCTTCCTCCTCCGCTTCCCGCAAAACCGTATTGATATCTACTTTGTCAACCGCAAGCTTGCGCTGTGCTTCTCCTAAAATTGAGTAAATTTCACCGTCATAAAGTGTTGGTGTTGGGGTTGGGGCTGGGTCAACAGAGAATACTTCATTGAGTTCCTCTTGGTCGTATAATCCCGCTCCTTCTGCATAAGCATTGCGGACATCTTCATTATCAAGTACACTCAAACGCAATACTTCCTTCCCAAGATACGTTTGCGCTTCCTCAGTCACAAGCTCGGCCACCGCCTGCATCGCCGCTTCGCGATTTTTTGCTGTTTCAGGCACTAAAAATAGGTGATAGTCAATTTCTCTTCCAAGGTCTGGGTGCTCGGATGTTGTCGGGAAGCTTGTAAGTCCCCAGTTTACTCCGGCTTCCTCCAATATTGGAATACGACTTGTAAAGGCAGCGAACCAGTATGGCGCCATCGCCAAGCGTCGCTCTTCCATGAAAAAGTTAAAATCATAATTATATTGATCCCCGTTTATAACTCCTGGGATTTTGTATAATTGTTCAAGCTGCTTAAAAACCTCTGTGTATTCAGGTGTATTAATGGCTGCTTTACCATTTTCATCAACGACGGATAAGGATCTTGGGCGGGTCAACATTTGCGGCCCTCCTGTAGAGAGTCCAATATAATCCGTTCCTCCTACATTTCCAGTCACTTGTTTAGAAAGTTCGATCACCTCATCCCATGTCATCCCCGCTTCAGGATAAGAAACACCAAATTGATCAAAAATATCTTTATTATAGGCAAGCACTCCCTGATTCATAGAAACTGGCATTCCATAAATAGCTCCTGGCTTCCCTGTTAGCTCCGCAAAATGATTCAAGTTTTCCACAATGGCTGGATTAAACTGGTCGAGTGGAATGCCTTTTGCCTCAAAGAAATCGGACATATCGCCTGCAAGCTCCCTATCAATCTCTTGCAATAAACTATAATTACTTGTCGCGATCAAATCAGGCACTGTACCTGCTGCCATCATCTCTTCAATATTGACGTCTTGTAACATCTCAATGGTAAGATTCGGATATTTTTCAAGGGCAGGGGCAAACAACTCATCCGCCTTTTCCTGATCAATAATCCCCATCGCTTTATTCCAAAGCGTTAATGTGACAGGTTCATCAAACACAGATTCATCCACCGCTTCTGGGTCAGGTTCACCTGCATCTTTACCCACATCCTTACTCGCGTCTTGACCACCATTCTGACAACCAGCTAACAATAACAGGACCATGAAACCGAGATAAATAACTAGCGATCTTTTCATTTTCCCCCTCAATCCTTTCATTTGTTTTGGGTTCATCCGAAAAAACGCAAAACAACCCTAATTGAAGTTCATCAATTAGGGTTGTCTCATCGTCTCCACCCGGATTTGTTATTACTATATTAAACTAGGATATAATTCATGCTAGGTTTCCGTGACGAAACCTTATTATTCATTATCATTGGAATCGCTTACAAAGTCAAGTCGCTTTTGCACATTTTTTCCAATACCTTATATTTAATGGAGCGATCCGCTTCCCATCTTGGCTTGATCCGATTAAACATCACCAATATTGCTAGCTGATACAGCTGTCGCTCCTGCTTCCAAAGCAGCGCTCATTTCTTCCTTTGTTTTAAATAGCCCTCCGGCAACAACAGGAAAAGGAACAATGTTTACTAACTCCGTAATCACGCGCGGCATCAAACCTGGCATTGCTTCAATGGCATCAGGTTGGATTTTGATTGCTGTCTCAATTGCCTTTTCCATTGCATGTGTGTCAATAAGAAAAATACGCTGAATCGTTTTTAGCCCATTTTTCTTGCCTTGGATAATCGATTGACTGCGCGTGCTAATAATGCCATCTGGCGCAATCACTTCTGCAACATAATTCATGCCATCTGGTGTATGGCACTCGATTCCAGAAATAAAGTCAACATGGACAAACACGGTCTTACCTGCATTTTGCAATTGATAAACGTATTCCGGCAAATCCATCATTTTCCCCGTTAATAAAAAGACGGTCTTATAAGAAGATTGCAGGCACTTTTCAGCCTGATCCCAACTAGTTATCGTATAGATATAGGGCTGTTTAAACATATGATTGCTCCTTTATTTCAAGATAAATATCGCTGACACTATTATACACAAAAGTTGGCTGCTGCTCATGCTTAGCTAATTCGTCTTCCGATGTGACCCCAGTAAGTACGAGGCATGTATCGATTCCCATTGCTTCCCCAATGGCAATATCGCTCGGCAATGAGTCTCCGATAATAACCGATAGATGGCAATTCCCCGCATTTTGTTGCCGGATTGCCTGTTGCATCCAGAAAGACGGTTTCCCCAGAACAACCGGATCTGGGACAATGTGCGGATGATCAAGCAATCGTGCAAGCGAGCCTGTATCAATTAAATACCCTTTTGGATTTGGGCATAGTAAATCACGATTAAGCAAAATAAGTTTTCTCCCTTTTTGCAAAAGATGGAAACCTTCTTGCAATTCGGTATACGTAATCGAAGGCGCCATTCCTAAAACGACATATGAAGGATCTCTGTTTGAGGCAGCTTCTTCAACTATCCGAAAACCTAAATTTCTTATTTCGTCCTTAATCATCGTAGAACCAATGACATAAAGCTGGACCTCTTTTTTATGCTCTTCAGGAAAATACTTTTCTAAGGCTGCGATGGGGGTTATAAGCTGATCTTCCGTCAAGCGTAAACCCATAGATTGTAAATCATTGCTTAAAATTTGCCTAGAACGAACGGGATGGTTGGTGAGAAAAAACACTTGCTTTTTTTGAACATATAATTCTTCAATTAATTCCTGTGCATGTGGAATTAATTCTCCTCCCATAAGCAAAGTCCCATCAAGATCAAAGAAATAATATTGATACTGTTTCATCTGCAATCCGCTCCCCTAATATTTTACCTCAAAGCACACAAAAAAAGCCTAATTGAAGAAAAGGACTGCTCGGCATTCCGGCTACCTTTTTTCAATTAGGGTTATCTCATTGGTCTCCACCCAAATAACCGATCATTTCGGTCATAAATTCTGTGTTCTTTTATTATTAGTATTCCTGAATCCATTTTCTATGTCAACTGTTTTTTAGTATTATGTAGAAGAATTCAGACAAAAAAGGATGAAAATCATAAAATAAACGTATTTCATGATTTTCCTCCTTTATTTTTAAAACAAACCAATTTTATTCAATCAATCAAACAACGTACTTACAGATAGGTTTTCATGGACGCGAATAATGGCTTCACTTAATAGGGAAGCGACAGAAAGCTCCTTAATTTTATCTATTTTCTTTTCCTCTGGAAGAGCAATAGAGTTTGTAATGACTAATTCTTTAATATTAGAATTCTCAATCCTATCAATGGCTGGACCTGATAAAACGGGATGTGTACAGCATGCATACACTTCTTTCGCTCCATTTTCTGCTAGTGCCTTGGCAGCAAGGGTGATCGTTCCAGCGGTATCGATGATATCATCAATTAATATAGCGACCTTACCATCTACATTCCCAACAATGTTCATGATTTCTGCCACATTAGGACGAGGACGGCGCTTATCAATAATCGCGATCGGTGCCTTCAGACGATCTGCAAGCTTCCGAGCTCGAGTTACACCACCATGATCAGGTGAAACAATGACAATTTCATCCTTCGAATAATTCTTTGCTTTAAAATAGTCTCCTAAGATTGGCACACCCATTAAATGATCAATCGGAACATCGAAGAAACCTTGAATTTGTGGGGCGTGTAGATCTAGCGTAATCAGGCGGGTAGCTCCTGCCGTTTCAATTAGATTTGCGACTAATTTTGCTGTAATCGGTTCTCTTGCTCTAGCCTTCCGATCTTGGCGTGCATAACCATAATAAGGTAAAACAATATTAATTGTTTTTGCGGAAGCTCTCTTTAATGCATCAATCATAATTAAAAGCTCCATTAAATTATGATTGACAGGGGAACTTGTCGACTGTACAACATAAACATCACAGCCACGAATACTTTCCTCAATATTAATTTGAATTTCACCGTCACTAAAGTTATTGACCGAACATTTCCCCAGTTCTATTCCTACAACATCGGCAATTTCCTGCGCCAATGCACGATTCGAGCTCAAGGAAAAAATTCTCAAGCTTGGGTCAAGATATTGATTTGACATTTTGCGCCTCCAATTAATTATTCAAATTTAGTTTCTTGACATAGTCTTCTTTATTAACCTGCCTAGCACGGGCAATCGATAAGGCCTTTTCAGGTACATCATCTGTAATCGTTGAACCTGCAGCTATATAGGAGTTTTTCTTAATCGTGACAGGGGCAATAAGGTTCGAATTACACCCGACAAAAACGTTATCTTCAATTTTTGTTAAGGCTTTGTTCTTGCCGTCATAATTCACAGTTATAGATCCACATCCTAAGTTAACATTCGTTCCAACTTCAGCATCCCCAATATAGCTTAAGTGTGAGGCTTTACTTCCCTTACCGAAGTCAACCTTTTTAAGTTCAACGAAATTACCGATCTTCACTTCATCATGAATGGTTGATTGTGGTCGGATATGTGCATAAGGACCAATCTTAACATGAGAACCAATTGAGCTATCATGAACAACGGATTGGCGAATGTTCGTGTTGGAACCAACGACAGCATTTTCTAATTCACTATGCGGTCCAATCTGACAATCATCCCCAATTATGGTCTTTCCTCTCATAACTGTTCCAGGGTAAACAATGGTGTCCATTCCGATTTCCACATCTGTATCAATATAAGTATTATCCGGATCAATGATGGTCACACCATTTGCCATATGTTTCTCATTTATTCTTGTTCTCATAATCTTCTCTGCTCGAGATAGGGCCAAACGATCATTAATTCCCATCGTTTCATTGAAATCCTTTGTTTGGAAAGCTGACACGGTTTCATTCTTAGCCTTCAAAATTTCAATGACATCAGTTAAGTAATACTCCCCTTGGGAATTATCATTTGAAACTTCTTCGAGGGCTTCAAATAAAGCAAGATTGTCAAAACAAAACATTCCAGTGTTAATTTCTTTCACATTTCTTTCTTCGTCATTCGCATCTTTATGTTCGACAATTTTTTCAACTTGGCCTGCGTGATTACGAATGACTCTGCCATAACCAGTTGGATCTTCGGTATAAGCTGTTAAAATGGTTGCCTTTGCTTGTTGCTGCTTATGTGTTTCGAAGAGGGCTTCTAGAGTATCGGTACTAATAAGAGGGGTATCGCCACAGATCACAAGTGTTGTCCCTTTTTCTCCATTTAGTAATTCTTTAGCTTGCATGACAGCATGTGCTGTGCCAAGCTGTTTCTCCTGAATCACAAATTCACTTCTATCCTCTAACTGTGCCTTTACAAGCTCCGCTCCATGTCCAACAACGGTTACTGTTTTACTTACCTGAAGCTTTGCAATATTATCAACAATATGTTCTACCATCGGTTTTCCACAGACCGGATGAAGTACTTTATAAAATTTCGACTTCATACGGGTCCCAAGTCCTGCTGCTAGAATAACAGCAAATCTATTCGCCATAAACGGCCCTCCAATAACCTTTTTTCCATTATTGAATATATCTTATCTAATGGTTTTTTTCAAGAAATCCAATAATTTCTATAAAAGTTTGTGTTCAAAAAGGAGGATAAAAAGGACCCGTCGGCTAAGGGCGCTGATGTCCTGTCAGCAACGCCGACACTAGCACGTCCTGTGCGTCGGAATTTCGAGGCGGCGCAGTTTCAAGCACAAGGAAAGCTTCCCCAAATCCGCATCGCACGCTGGAAAAGTGGTTCTCTTTTCCAAGGAGTGCAGAAACAAGCCAACGCAGAAATTCGCAGTGTCATTTTTACCGAGGCCTGCAGGACGCAGGTCACAAAGGTGTGGCGATTGTTGTCGCGAATTTAACCTTTGATCCTCCCTTTTTGAACATCCTTTAAAAAGATGACACAATATGTTTAGTATAAGCATCATTAGGGAATTAAGAAAGAGATTGACACAAGTAGGGGAAAATTGGAAGATTATTTCGGTGGGGAAGAAGTCTTTCATTCGATTTACCTGCCTTTTTAAGCAAAGCAAAACCCTGCTCAAAGGCAGGGCATTGAATCAATGTTTATTTGTTTAAGAGGCGCCAGCTTCTTCCAATTCTGGTTCTCCTACTTCTCCTAAACGATGGTATTCAGCCAAAACAGCATCCTGGATTTTGCTGCGAGTGTTCGAATTGATCGGATGAGCAATATCCCGAAATTCTCCATCTGGAGTGCGCTTGCTTGGCATTGCCACAAATAATCCGTTATTACCGTCAATAACACGTATGTCGTGTACGACGAATTCCTCATCAAGAGTAATAGATGCAATCGCTCTCATTCTACCTTCTGTGTTCACACGTCGTAGTCTCACGTCGGTTACTTCCATTGTGCTCACCACCTTCTTCTCCCAAGATCGACATAAATATGTATTCAACATAAAATTCAAATCTCCTTCTTTATATCGCAAATTTTTTTAAAATTTGTAAACTTGCTTATAAAAGGTGTTGGGAGAAGAAGAGGCGAATGCTATTTTACTTGAGCAATCACTTCAATTTCTAGTAATACATCTTTTGGTAGTCTTGCTACTTCCACACAAGAACGAGCTGGCTTGTGAGATGAAAAATAATTTCCATACACCTCATTAATAGTCGCAAAGTCATCCATATTTTTGATAAAAACGGTTGTTTTTACAACGGTTTCCAATGTTGCGCCAGCCTCTTCTAATACGGCCTGAAGATTGCGAAAGACTTGATGCGTCTGCTCCACAACACCACCGGAAACAATTTCACCTTCCGGAGTCAAAGGGATTTGCCCTGAACTATAAAACATTTGATTCACAATAACCCCTTGTGAATATGGGCCAATTGCTGCAGGTGCTTGATTAGTCGATACAATTTTCATAATGTGTCCTCTCCCTTTCCTTGAATAAAATTCCTCTTTTTATAAAAAATCTACTTGCCCAGAAAAATAATTCCCTTTTACGACAGTGATTTTCTTTTCCTTCATATCAACATTGGCCAACTTAGCAAGAGAAATATACTCGTTAACCAATCGTTCTTCTTGATACTCTGACTCCACTAGTACACCGATCCCTGCAACTGTTGCATTAAACTCTTTGAGTAGATCAACCATTCCATTAATCGTTCCCCCGGCTTTCATAAAGTCGTCAACGATTAAAACACGAGAGCCTTCTTTTAAGCTACGCTTTGAGAGAGACATCATTTGAATGCGTTTGGAGGATCCAGAAACATAGTTAATACTCACTGTTGATCCTTCTGTTACTTTGTTATCTCTTCTAACAATAATAAAAGGTACGTTCAAATGATGTGCAACGGCTTGAGCTATCGGAATACCCTTTGTAGCCACTGTCATCACCACATCAATATTTAAATCCGATACAGCTGATGCTAGCAACTTTCCCACTTCATTTAAAATTTGCGAATCCCCTAATAAATCCGTCATATAGAGATAACCGCCAGGAAGCAAGCGATCGGGATCAGCAATTAACTCACATAAATGTTGGATAAATTCCTCGGCTTCCTCTTGTTTGATTTTCGGAATATACTTAACCCCACCAGCGGCTCCGGACACAGTTTGAAGTGTGCCGATTCCTCTATTTTCAAAGGTCTCCTTTATAATCACCAAATCCTCACTAATAGAAGACTTTGCCGCCTGATATAAACCTGAAAAGTGGGTCAATGACACAAGCTCTCGTGGATGGTTCATTAAATAATAAGTCATATCTACAAGGCGCTCGCTGCGACGAAATTTCATTCCTTTACCTCCTGCAAAACCAAAATACGAATGATAATATAATAAATATACATGTTCGTACGGATATAAACAAGATTAACTTACTTCCATTAATGTCCTAACATTCTAACAGCAAATACTTGACTGCAGAATCCCCGCAAGCCGTTATAAACCCTGTGAAGCCTTGAATCATGCTGTACAAGGCCAAAAACAGTAGGCCCACTACCGCTCATCAATACCGCATCCGCTCCGAATTTCTCCATTTGCTCTTTAATTAGGGCCACTTCCGGATACATTTTTAAAGTGACCTCTTCTAATGCATTTCCTAAATGGTTACAGATTCCCTCATAGGATTGCTCTTTCAGGGCCTTTATCATGGCTTTCGTATTTGGATGGACAACATTTTTCATATTCACGTTCTTATATATTTCTGCTGTGGATACACCTATTTCCGGTTTAGCTAAAATCACCCAACAATTGGGCGGTGTCGGTAGAGGTGAGATTTTCTCTCCTCTTCCTTGCGCTAATGCCGTTCCTCCATGTACACAGAAAGAAACATCCGAACCAATTTCGGAACCAATCTGGGCTAATTCATTGGTCGAAAGATGAAGGCCCCAAATTTGATTAAGACCTTTAAGAGCTGCTGCTGCATCACTACTGCCACCTGCTAGTCCAGCTGCTACAGGAATAGCTTTATCAATTGAAATTTTTACACCCTGTTGAATTTGAAATTTTGTTTTTAGCAAATTAGCCGCTTGATAAGCTAAATTTCGCTGATCATCTGGAACATAGCGACTTTGTGAAGTCACTTCAATTCGATCTTCTTCTAATGGTACCAACTCTAAACGGTCAGCCAAATCAATGGTCGTCATAACCATCTCGATCTCATGATATCCATCTGATCGTTTACCTAGTATATCAAGGGATAAATTAATTTTTGCTGGTGCTTTTACCAACAATCGCATGAAATTCACCTGCTTATTTTCCCGTCTGTTTATTAAGAAAAGCGCAAGCGCCTTGCTCAGCCCCGACAAGCAAATGTTCCTGAACCTATGAAGGGCGATCTTTCCCTTCATAGGTTCAGGGTTATTTGACCTCGAGGGGCTAGGCGCTGGAGCTAGATCTAAACATTGGCCAATTTTTATACTTTCCTATCCCGTTAAGAAAAGCGCAAGCGCCCGTTTAAGACGTTCACTTTACGTTCATTTGAATAAAATAAATCATACCAAATTGTTGCGTAGGACGCTAGATACTTTATTCTAACATGAAAGAGAAAGGATTCATAAAATCTCTTTCCTCTTCTAAAAAAATAATTGTTATAGTGGTGTAGATAAGGTATATAAGAGAGCCTTAGACATAAAGAAAGCCGAAGCAAGAGGCTTCGGCTGCGGGAATTTATATTTTGTTTCAAGGTTGATTCAGATCACAAATTATCAGGTTTATTAGAAAGTTGTTCTTCAGCAATTTCAATGGCTCTTTTCACCATATTCCCTGCATCTCTGGCTTTTATTCCGCCCCATCCTTCTTTCTGGACAACATCATAAAATCCCAGTTCTTTTGCCAACTCTTCTTTCATCTGATCAGACATGATCCCTCTTCTACGCCCCAAAACAAACTCCTCCTTTACCCGCCTTTTTATTGTGATCATGGAGGAAGAATTTTATCCTGGATAGTAGTGGAATCACGACGTAACTCAATCATATCGCAAGCGCCTATTTAAAGGATGCGAGGAAGCTAGTCGCTGGGCACCGGAACTGGATCCAAAATTAGCCCAAATTTATACCTTTCTATCCTAAAATCGAGTAGGGGGCTAATCATTAGTTGATTAGCCGACCTCTCACACCACCGTACGTACGGA
>NZ_VTQV01000078.1 GCF_008764245.1 Bacillus subtilis | reverse complement strand
AACAGGATGTTGGTCAGAACGGCGTTGCGCCAGGACGGCGCGATTTTAGCCGTTCAACCTTATGACCAAAGTTTGTACGTCGCTAAACGGGCGCTTGCGCTTTTGTTCTTGAAAAATTCTACATGCCTAGGTTGAAATCAACAAGGATTCCTGATAGTTTTAAAACTTTTTTTCTTTCAAAGAGTTTTTAGTAGAATTTTTTGTTAAAATAGAATACATGAGTCTATTTTGAACGAAAAAAGGCAGGTGAAATCGTTGGGAAAGATTATTTCCATAGCGAACCAAAAGGGAGGCGTTGGAAAAACGACCACCTCAGTAAATCTTGGTGCTTGTTTAGCCTATATAGGAAAAAAGGTTTTACTTATAGATATAGATCCACAAGGGAATGCGACCAGTGGTTCAGGTATTGATAAAGGGGATGTACAGCAATGTGTCTATGACGTGCTTGTTGATGATGTTGATATTAAGACTGTCATTAAGCAAACAGCTGTAGAAAGGTTATTTGCAGTTCCTTCAACGATTCAATTAGCGGGTGCTGAAGTTGAATTAGTACCAACCATTTCAAGAGAGGTTCGATTAAAAAGGGCTGTAGATCAAGTGAAGGACGAATATGATTATATTCTAATTGATTGTCCGCCATCTCTTGGATTACTTACATTAAATTCTTTAACAGCTTCCGATTCTGTGATCATTCCTGTTCAATGTGAGTATTATGCCTTAGAAGGATTGAGTCAGTTATTAAATACAGTACGATTAGTACAAAAGCATTTAAACAATGAATTGATGATTGAAGGCGTGCTGTTAACGATGTTGGATGCACGCACAAATCTGGGACTCCAAGTGATTCAAGAGGTGAAAAAGTATTTCCAAAATAAGGTATATCAAACCATTATTCCACGTAATATTCGGTTAAGTGAAGCACCGAGTCATGGAGAACCTATTATTCTTTATGATCCAAAATCACGGGGAGCAGAGGTTTACTTAGATCTTGCAAAGGAAGTGGCTGAAAATGGCTAAAGGTCTCGGGAAAGGGATTAATGCTTTATTTGCAAATGTAGAGGTTAATGAAGAGGAAACGGTAAAGGAAATCGAGTTAAAGGAAATTAAGCCCAATCCTTATCAACCTAGAAAGGTATTTTCGGAAGAGGCTATTTTGGAATTAAAGGAATCGATCAAGCAACACGGTGTATTACAGCCCATTATTGTAAGAAAAAATATTAAGGGATATGAAATTGTTGTGGGGGAGCGTCGCTTTCGCGCTTCTAAAGCGGCAAAGTTAAAAACCATTCCAGCTGTTGTTAAGAAATTTACAGATCAGCAAATGATGGAATTGGCTGTACTTGAAAATTTACAAAGAGAAGATTTAACTCCCATTGAAGAGGCGATCGCTTACCAAACTTTGTTGGAAAAACTGAATTTTACACAAGAAGATTTGGCGAAGAGATTAGGAAAAAGTCGTCCCTATATTGCCAATCATATCCGCCTGTTAAGCCTACCAAAAACCATTCAAAACCATATTGTGGAAGGAAAGCTTTCCATGGGACATGGGCGTACCTTATTAGGACTTAAAAGAAAAGAAAAAATCGAAGCTCTTGCGGAACGAACGGTAAAAGAGGGACTAAATGTAAGGCAGCTTGAGCAATTAGTTCAGCAAATGAATCAAAATGTTTCACGTGAAACAAAAAAGGAAAAACCAAAAAAGGATGTTTTCCTTGTTGAAAGTGAGAATACTCTACGAGAAAAGTTTGGAACAACGGTTACAATTAAAAGAACCAAGAAAAAAGGTAAGATCGAAATTGAATTTCTATCTGCAGAAGATTTAGAAAGAATTTTACATTTACTAGAAAAAGGATAAACATAGTAAATTTTAAAAAGGAGGAAAATAAAGCTAGTGAAAGTTACAGAAAATTTTCCTCCGATACATCCCATTTATGGGGGAGAGAAACTTTATGATCGGCATAGATCTGATCTGCGTGAATAATGGCGGAAGCGAGTTGTTTAGCCATATTCATGACTAAGTTAAGCCGTGTATTTTGTAAAACAAAGAATTCCATATAGCCACTGACATTCACAATCCCTGTCATATGCATATGACCAACATGAGGAAGTTCCTTCTTTACACCCGCACCAGGCTTAACGGGTCCTGCACCAACTTTAATCATCCCGATATTTTTCATTCTTCCTAAACATGCGTCAATGCCGATTATAAAAGGATTGGTAAATTGAGTTTGAATGCCTTCTAACTTTTCTTCGAGGTTAACAGCGTGGATAGGTTCAGCTAGTGTTCCTTGCACATGGAAGTGGGTTAAGTTAGCCTCTTGAAGAAAGCTTCCTGTTAAAGGACCCAATGAATCACCTGTTGAACGATCTGTCCCAATACATACAAGTACAATGGGGGATCGCAGAGATAGTGGGAGTAAATCTAACATACCATCAGCAATGGAATTTGTAGACAGTGGATCTGTATGGTGAATGTGAATTTCCTTTTGTTTGGGTATACGGAAGAATGCCTCATGTGTCATGCGGGTATCTCCTTTCGCTCATCATTACCATTATACGGAAGCGGGATTATTTCTATACATTGAAAGTGAAAAATCATTATAAGCTGTTCATCACAACACATTTTTGCTAAAATAAAATTATTTATCATGAATTTGTTTTAATAGAAAATTTACCATCAGGGGGAAAGAAATTGGAAAAAAAGGAATTCAATCTTCATGATGTAGTAGAAATGAAAAAACAGCATCCATGTGGCACAAATCGTTGGAAAATCATTCGCATGGGGATGGACATTCGAATAAAATGTGAGGGGTGTGGCCACAGTGTTATGCTGCCTCGACGTGAATTCACAAGAAAAATGAAAAAGATCTTAGAGAAGCACGAGGAATAGCCTCGTGCTTCAGACTTTTAGTAAATGCCTGCATACTGTGTTTCACACCGCGCTATTCGCTCATTCAGGGGACTGAGCCTAGCTCATAATTTGTCTGACAAACAGACGATAATAAACGATGGTAAAATTGTTTTTTTTAATAAGACTCTCTATAATGGTAGTGAATGAAATGTAAAAAACCTTCATGGTTACCGATAGAATGGACGAGATAAGAGGAGTGACAATAATGGCCCTTACAGCAGGGATTGTAGGTTTACCGAATGTCGGAAAATCTACTTTATTTAATGCAATTACAAAGGCAGGGGCAGAAGCTGCCAATTATCCATTTTGTACAATTGATCCGAATGTGGGAATTGTAGAAGTTCCTGATATTCGCTTGCAAAAATTAACAGAACTTGTGCAACCTAAAAAAACTGTACCAACTGCTTTCGAATTCACCGATATAGCTGGAATTGTGAAAGGGGCAAGTAAAGGAGAGGGACTTGGAAACAAATTTCTTTCTCATATTCGCCAGGTAGATGCTATTTGTCATGTGGTGCGTTGTTTTGCTAGTGAGGATATTACCCATGTCTCAGGAAAGGTAGATCCAATTGATGATATCGAAACGATCAACCTCGAGCTGATTCTTGCCGATTTAGAAACAGTGGACAAACGAATCGGTCGAGTGGAAAAACTGGCGAAACAAAAGGATAAAGAGGCAATTATAGAATTTACTGTTTTATCTAAATTAAAAGAAGCTTTTGAAGCTGAAAAACCAGCCAGATCGATTGAGTTTACCGAGGATCAAATGAAAGTTGTGAAAGGTCTTCATCTCCTAACAAGTAAGCCTGTTTTATATGTCTCCAATGTTAATGAAGAGGATATTCAAGATCCTGAACATAATGAATATGTACAAAAAGTAAAGGAATTTGCGAAGGAAGATCAAGCAGAAGTCATTGTTGTTTGTGCAAAAATCGAAGAAGAAATGGCCGAACTAGATGACGAGGAAAAGGCGATGTTCCTAGAAGAATTAGGGATCGATGAATCAGGTCTCGATAAATTGATTCGCGCCACTTACAATCTTTTAGGACTGGCGACTTACTTTACAGCTGGCGTCCAAGAAGTACGTGCATGGACATTTAAAAAAGGGATGAAAGCTCCTCAATGTGCAGGAATCATTCATACTGACTTTGAAAGAGGGTTTATCCGAGCAGAAACAGTTTCCTACGAAGATTTATTAGCAGGCGGCTCGATGACAGCGGCTAGAGAAGCTGGGAAAGTAAGACTTGAGGGGAAAGACTATCTAGTTCAAGATGGGGATGTCATTCATTTCCGATTTAATGTCTAAGAGTATCCAAATGGATGCTCTTTTTTTAAGGATAAGAAAGCTCCAACATCTTGATTATATCCCCAAAGTAGCAAAATACATGAACTTAAACAAAAGCGCTCTCAAAATGGCTAAACGATGTATAAAATCACTTCGTTAGACAGAAAATAAAAGGGAATCGTCTTTTTGATTCAACTTTGCATAAAAAGAGGTGCTTAGATTGAGGACATTAAAGCGGATTGCCTTAGCTTTAGTCATTATTGGAGCTATTAATTGGGGGCTAATCGGTTTATTCCAGTTCGACTTAGTGGCTGCTATCTTTGGTGGACAAGCGGCAGGTCTTTCCAGATTTGTATATACTTTAGTCGGCCTTGCGGGTCTTGTAAGTATTGCTTATTTCTTTGATCAAGACGTTGTAGAGGATCAAGAAGATTCCGTATATAGAAATACGGATTTTGCAACGGAATTTGCAGAAGAGCCAGATGTTGATCGATTATATAACCCTTCTTTAGAAGTTTATGAAAATGAAGATGAGGAAGAATTTTAACAAAACTTGGTGGGGTTAAACCTCACCGAGTTTTTTGGTGAAAAATGTCCAATGTTGTTCTTCTCTATGATATAATGGAAAACCTAAAAGAGCACTCATTATCATTAGAAAAGGAGAGCAGCATGAATATAGATTATCAGTTGTTTAAAGCAGTCAATCAGCTTGCTGGTCAAAGTCATTGGTTAGATCAGTTTGTCATCTATTTTTCTAAATTCGGCCCGATTCTTTTTGGACTTGTCTTTATCTATCTTTGGTTTGTACCAACAGCAAATAAAAATAAAAATCGACAAATTGTATTATTTGCTTTTACAATAACCTTTATTACACTTGGTATAAATAAAGTCATTGAATGGATGTATTTTAGACCACGGCCATTTGTAACTCATGATGTAAATTTTTTAAGTGATAAATTGGAAACAGATCCTTCGTTCCCTAGTAATCATTCAGGTGGATCTTTTGCGTTAGCGATTGCCCTGTTTTGGAGACAAAAAAAATGGGGGAGTATTCTCCTGTTTATGGCTGTCTTTATGGCACTTTCCCGACTCTATATCGGTGTCCATTACCCCACAGATGTATTAGCTGGTGCGGTTATTGCCTTGATTGTCACCATGATCATAATGTCCTTGAGTCGCTATTTAGCGCCACTCTTTAACTGGATCATTGGAATTTATAACCGGATTGAGGCAAAATTGTTTAGAAAAAAGGATCAAGATTTTACAGTGAATAAATAATAAACGATAAAGTCTGAGTGAAGAACATGATAGATAGTTCTTCATTCAGACTTTTATTATGGAATTTGGGATAATGCTGGGTCTAGCTCCAGCGCCCAGCGACTAGGAAATTTTCGGTGCCTGCTTGCGTAAGTCAACATAAGTTCGCCTTTCAATGTCTAGCTGCAGGCGGTAGGGGCTCGAGGTCAAATAACCTGGAATCCTGGAAGGGAAAGAGCGCCCTTCCAGGATTCCAGAACATTTGCTTGTCGCCCCTGAACAACCGCCTTCCGCTTTTCTTTGTTGCAACCTGTCCAGCATTGTGATAGAATAAATTATTGTGAGTAATGCAAATTGCTCCTTGCTCTTTTTTATTGTCTAGCTCCAGCGCCTAGCCACTCGAGGCCAAATAACCTTTCAAGAAGGAAGTCAAAAAGCGGACTTCCGTGTTGAAAGAACATTTGCTTGTCGGGCTGACCAAGTCGCTTTCGCTTTTCATAATAAAAGAGCCGCATAGACCATAGGGAGGTGACTATACGATGAAAAAGTACGAAATTATGTACATTATCCGACCAAATATTGAGGATGAGGCTAAAAAAGCTGTTATTGAGCGTTTTGATGGCGTTCTTACTTCAAATGGTGCGGAAATCATCGAATCAAAAGATTGGGGCAAACGTCGTCTTGCATATGAGATTGAGGACTTCCGTGAAGGACTTTATCACTTAATCCATGCAAATGCTACACCTGAAGCTGTTCAGGAATTCGATCGTCTTGCTAAAATCAGCGGTGATATCATTCGCCATATTGTTGTTAAAGACGAAAAATAATAATGTTTCACGTGAAACATTTCTGGAAAGAGAAGTAAATCGGGGAGAGGTTGATTCTGATGATGAACCGAGTTGTATTAGTTGGTCGTTTAACCAAAGATCCAGATTTGCGATATACCCCTAATGGAGTCGCTGTTGCAACATTTACTCTAGCTGTTAACCGTACTTTTACAAATCAACAAGGTGAGCGGGAAGCTGACTTTATTCAATGCGTGACATGGCGTCGCCAAGCGGAAAATGCAGCTAATTACTTGAAAAAGGGTAGTTTGGCTGGTGTAGACGGGCGAATCCAAACGCGTAATTTTGAAGGGCAAGACGGTAAACGCGTATATATCACCGAAGTTGTAGCAGACAATGTGCAATTTCTTGAACCTAGAAGTTCGACATCAGAACGGAGAGGGGATTTTGGTGGGAACCAATTTGGAGGAGATCAGGGAAACTCCAATTATTCCTATGGTTCAAATCAGGGTCAGCGAAACAACCAGAACTTTACTCGAACTAATGATGATCCGTTCTCTAATGATGGAGAACCTATTGATATTTCGGATGATGATCTACCGTTTTAGATCTTTATCCAGTTTAATAAAATAACCGAAGTGTGCTTCCATAAGAGGAAGGCCGTTTTAACAGATTAAAAATGCATATAAAAGGAGGTTATCTTCATGGCAGGTGGACGTAGAGGTGGACGGAAGCGTCGGAAGGTTTGTTACTTTACAGCAAATGGGATTACTCATATTGACTATAAAGATGTCGATCTTCTTAAAAAATTCGTCTCTGAACGTGGAAAAATTCTTCCACGCCGTGTAACTGGAACAAGTGCTAAGTACCAACGTAAATTAACGATCGCGATCAAACGTGCTCGTCAAATGGCGTTGCTTCCATTTGTAACAGGCGAATGAAAAAAGCGCAAGCACCTGTTTAGCGACGTACAAATTTAAAGACTTCTGACGAGATAAAGGAAACACGGTGAGGTCATAGAACGAACCGATGTTGACTTATCGTAGGAAGAAGACGTAAATTTGCTAGTCGCTAGGTGCTGGAGCTAGACAGAGAAAAGTGAAAGGGCAGTAAGGGTTAAACCTTCTGCTCTTTTTGTTTTTTAAAAAGAGCAAATTTGTTGGTTTTTCGAAGATGCTCACTTGGTTTGGGAGCCTCTCCGTAGTAGGAAAGTTATGATTCATTTCCAAGCTCCAACCAAATTTTAAAGCATTCACTTAAAAATGGGTGTGGCAAAGTTGAAGGTTAAGAAAATCATCGGTAAAATAGAGAAGGATATAAATAAAGAGGGGTGACAAAGTGGGAAATGCCCGTGTTTTAACAGAAGGGGCTATGTTTTTAGCGATTTTCTCGATTATGCTTGGGGTAGCGATTTATGTACCATTTACGGCAATTGTTCTTCAATTTGTTTTTCTTTTGCCGTTTTTACTATTTGCTGCTAAGCATCCAATAAAATATTCGCTGCTTTTTTTTATGCTTGCTTTCATTATTTCCTTCTTTTTGGGTTCAGTTATAGGCGTGACGATTACACTTTTATACGGAGTCACAGGATTGATAATGGGACATGGCATACAAAGAAACGAAGCGAAAGGGAATATTTATGTTGCTTCTAGTATAGGCTTTTTATTTAGCTTATTAGTATTATTTGTTGTAGCAAAGTTGTTTTTCCAATTTGATGTTATTAATGAGTATCAACAAATGTTTAAGAATACTGTGAATCAATATATGGATGCTTTAACGGCTTTGGGACAAACACCATCGATGGAATTAAGGGAACAGTTATTAGAGATGGGGAATTTAATTGGTTCAATGGCTCCCACTGTATTAGCTAGTGGCGCGTTTATCACGGTTCTCATTTTGATCGCTGTGAACTTTCCGATTGCCAAATGGTTAAAAGTGGAAGTGCCGAGATTTAAACCTTTCCGTAACGTAACTTTTCCGAAAGTGATTGTATGGATATACTTAGTGGTACTATTATGTTCTATGTTCATCACTGATGATACAAGTTCGTTCTTTCAAATGGTCATTTTGAATGCAGTCTTTCTACTGCAAATTCTATTAATGATTCAAGGATTTTCTTTTATTTTTTACTATGCTCATTTTAAAAAATGGGTGAAAATCATTCCTATTATGGCAGTTATTTTTATGATTTTGTTACCGTTTTTGCTTTCAATTGTAAGAGTGTTAGGTATAATTGATATAGGTTTTAATTTACGACAGCGCTTGAATCATAAAATGTAAGAACAAGTTAAAGGAGCTGAAGGGATGCCTTCTTATTTAAAGGAGCGCAAATTGCAATATCCATTATATGGGATCATGGCCGTGGCAGCCGTTTTGCTTATTTATATTGGCTTGACGAACATATGGGTTGCGCTAGTGGGTGCTTTTATACTCTTGGCCTTGTTTTTGCTTGCTGTCTATTTAGAAAATAAGATGGTGAAGGTAAGAGAGGAATATGTCAAAACCTTATCTTATCGAGTGAAAAAGGTTGGAGAGGAAGCCTTATTGGAAATGCCAATTGGGATCATGCTTATTAATGATGATTATTATATTGAATGGTCCAATTCTTATATGGCCTCCTGTTTTAATGAGAATTCCCTAATCGGTCGTTCCTTATATGAAGTAGGGGAGCAGCTTATTCCCTTAATTAAGCAAGATATTGAGAGCGATATTGTGACGATTCGTCATCAGAAATTTCGCGTCGAGATTAAGCATGAGGAAAAACTACTTTATTTCTTCGATGTAACGGACCAAATGGCATTAGCCAGGCAGTATGCGGAAGATAAAGATGTCATCGGGGTCATTGTTATGGATAATTATGATGATGCGACACAGGGAATGGATGACCAGGCCCGGAGCGGTCTAAGCAATCTTATCACATCATTATTAAATGATTGGGCTCTAGAGCATGGAATCTTTTTAAAAAGAACATCATCTGATCGGTTTGTGATCTTATTAAATGAAAAGATTTTTCGAGATTTGGAAGCAGGTAAGTTTTCCATTTTAGACACAGTAAGGGAAACAACTGGCAAGGAAAATGTACCTCTTACTCTAAGTATCGGAATTGGTGTGGGAGATTATTCACTTCCTGAATTAGGGGAACTCGCTCAATCCAGTTTGGATTTGGCCTTAGGCAGAGGGGGAGACCAGGTCGCGGTCAAATTGCCAAATGGTAAGGTGAAGTTTTATGGTGGTAAGACCAACCCGATGGAAAAACGCACGCGCGTGCGAGCACGTGTCATCTCTCATGCTCTAAAGGAATTAATGGTTGAAAGTGATCAAGTTATTGTAATGGGGCATAAATTTCCTGATATGGATGCCATTGGGGCCTCTATAGGAATTCGTAAAGCCGCGGAATTAAATCAAATTGACGGATATATCGTCGTCGATTTCGACCATATTGATATTTCTGTGCAAAGACTCATTGAGAAAATGAAAGAGTATCCTGATCTATATTCAATGCTTATCAGTCCAGATGAAGCCATGGAATTAATAACAGACCACACTCTATTGGTTGTTGTCGATACACATAAACCTTCTTTAGTGATTGAAGAGCGATTATTAGGAAAAACCGAAAGAATTGTGGTCATGGACCATCACCGCAGAAGTGAGGACTTTATTAAAAAGCCTTTATTGGTGTATATGGAGCCTTATGCTTCTTCCACAGCTGAACTTGTAACAGAGTTATTGGAATATCAACCAAAAGACAAGAAATTAAATTCATTAGAGGCAACAGCCCTATTATCCGGCATTATTGTCGATACAAAAAGCTTTACACTGCGAACAGGTTCACGGACTTTTGACGCAGCATCATACTTGCGAACCCAAGGAGCCGATACAGTGATGGTGCAAAGCTTTTTGAAGGAAGATCTTGATACGTATATTAAGCGTTCCAAGTTGATTGAGACAGCCGAATTATATAGAGAGGGAATTGCCATTGCCAGTGCGGAGGAAGATGAAATTTACAACCCTGTGACTATTGCACAAGCAGCGGACATTTTATTAACGATGGATCAGGTCACGGCCTCTTTCGTCATCTCGAAACGGTCTGAAAACCTTGTCGGGATTAGTGCAAGGTCCTTAGGAGAAATCAATGTGCAAATCATCATGGAGGCCTTAGGGGGCGGCGGACATTTATCCAATGCCGCTGTTCAATTAGAAGGATATGAGGTTGTAGAAGCCGAATTAAAACTAAAGCAAGTCATTGATGAATATATAGAGGGGAGTCAGGAAGAATGAAAGTTATTTTTCTAAAAGATGTAAAAGGAAAAGGGAAAAAAGGTGAGGTCAAAAACGTTGCAGATGGCTATGCGCATAATTTCTTGATTAAAAATGGATATGCGATTGAGGCAACTTCTGGAAATATGAAATCTCTTGAAAATCAAAAGAAAAAGGAACAAAAAGAGGCTCAACAAGAACTAGAAGAAGCGAAGCAGCTAAAGGAAAAAATGGAGCAGTTGACCGTGAAACTCACAGCAAAATCTGGTGAAGGTGGTCGTCTATTTGGATCGATCACAAGCAAACAGATTGCTGCTGAGTTGAAAAAAACGCATAATATCAAAGTAGATAAGCGAAAAATTCTTTTAGATGATGCCATCCGTTCTCTAGGTGTAACCAAGGTGCCTGTTAAGCTTCACCAAGATGTGACGGCAACATTAGATGTTCATGTTGCAGAAGAAAAATAAAATTAGGTGAAAGAAAAGCCGTCTCAAGACCGATTGAGGCGGTTTTTCATCTCTCTTAAGGCCGGAAATTAGCTCCAACGCTAGTGACTAGCTAACTTTCGATGAAAATGTTTGAACCTGACTATGGATCAAATTGGCAAAAATAACATAATGGAAGAAGATTTCCCAAAAAGAATATGGGAAAGGAACAGATTCTTTTGTCGAAAAATAGTATAATGATAGATAGACTGTAAAATGATACATGGCAAGGGGAGAGGAATAAAAGTGAGTGAGCTGTTTTTAGATCGAACACCACCGCAAAATATTGAAGCTGAACAAGCTGTTCTGGGAGCTATTTTTCTAGAGCCTTCTTCCATGATGCTTGCAACGGAAATTCTGTTGCCGGAAGATTTTTATCGGAGCGGCCATCAGAAAATTTTTGACTGTATGATGAAGCTGACTGAAATGGGAAAGGCTGTGGATTTGGTCACTGTTTCAGAGGAATTAGCAGCTTCGAAAACGTTAGAAGATGTGGGGGGCGTTTCTTATTTAAGTGAATTGGCTGTCTCGGTCCCTACTGCCGCCAATATTGGCTATTATGCCCGAATCGTGGAAGAGAAGTCATTATTACGGCGTTTGATCCGTACAGCTACAAATATTGCTAAAGATGGCTATTCACGAGAAGATGAAATTGAAGCTCTATTAGATGAAGCGGAAAAACAAATTATGGAAGTGGCACAAAGAAAAAATGCTGGTGACTTCCAAGATATAAAAGATGTCCTAGTCCAAGCCTATGATAATATTGAACTTCTTCATAATCGAAAAGGAGATACAACCGGTATTCCTACTGGATTTGCGGAATTAGATCGCATGACGGCTGGTTTTCAACGAAATGATTTAATCATTGTAGCGGCTCGTCCATCTGTCGGGAAAACCGCCTTTGCTTTGAATATCGCCCAAAATGTTGGAACGAAAACAGAAGAAAATGTTGCGATATTCAGTCTTGAGATGGGAGCAGAACAGCTTGTCATGAGGATGCTTTGTGCAGAGGGAAATATTGATGCACAAAATCTTCGTACAGGTTCGCTTACAAATGAGGACTGGGGAAAGCTCACCATGGCGATGGGGAGTTTGTCCAATTCTGGGATTTATATTGATGATACACCAGGGATTAAAATTGGGGAGATTCGCTCCAAATGTCGTCGTTTAAAACAGGAGCATGGACTCGGGATGATCCTAATCGATTATCTTCAATTAATTCAAGGTAGTGGAAGTTCGAAGGAAAATCGTCAACAAGAGGTTTCCGAAATCTCCCGTTCATTAAAAGGCCTTGCTCGTGAATTAGAAGTTCCTGTTATAGCCTTATCACAGCTATCACGGGGAGTAGAACAGCGTCAAGATAAGCGGCCGATGATGTCGGATATAAGAGAATCGGGAAGTATTGAGCAGGATGCCGATATTGTGGCGTTCTTATATCGGGATGATTATTATGATCATGAATCAGAAAACAAAAACATCATTGAAATCATTATTGCCAAGCAACGGAATGGCCCAGTTGGCACGGTTCAATTAGCCTTCGTAAAAGAATATAATAAATTTGTTAACTTAGAAAGACGTTTCGATGATTCGGCTGTTCCATCTGGGGCTTAATAAAAAAGTGCAAGCGCCTGTTTTGGGTGAACGGCTAAGGCACAAATATAAGTGCCGGATATTATTAGCAATGAAAAAGGGCATCTTCCCCCATTCAAAAGGGAAAGATGCTTTTTTATAGCTTAAGAAATTATAAAATCCTAGCTTGTGGATAAGCTGCTTATATCGCGGTTGACATCCAGCTCCAGCGCCTAGCGACTAGCAAATTTACGCCTTCTTCCTACGATA
>NZ_VTQV01000077.1 GCF_008764245.1 Bacillus subtilis | reverse complement strand
AAGTTTCGAAGCACAATGAAAAAAATTAACTTTTATGTGTCCTAAATATTGACGTAGATCCAAAAAAGGAAAGAGATGAGGACTTAGGTTTGTTGAATGCGTACTTTACTTTAACATGAATAAAATCTTTTTCTTCTTCAAGTAACGGAGAAATTTACTTGAAGAAGGGGTAACTGGTCTATATGTCGAATAGAGTGTTTATAATGGAAAAAGGAGTTGATTGACATTAAAAAGTTGTACTTTCAATTTGTAATTGTATTTTTGGCTTTATTTTTAGGCTCTTCTGCTTTTACTGATCCTCGTAGTTGGTGGAGTATTCACGAAGTAGTAGAGACTTATAATGATGGTTTTTTAGCACATATTTCTTGGGTTAAAACGAGTTTCTATGCGTTAGCTACTTTAATTCTAGTAGCGATTTTAAACCAACCTTTTATTAAAAAAGCAATTAAAAATGTTGTTAGTACAGGTGTTAATAAAATTAAAGCTATCACAAATGTTGTTAAAACTTTTTGAAGTGAAAGAAAACGATACTTCCAATGGAGGTATCGTTTTCTTTATTACGTTAACAAACAGGGGCAAGAGTTGAGAACAATGAATTGATCGGCAGTTCTTTTTTTGTATGAACTAGGTGGGGTAAGTGGATTTAGAAGGGGTAAGTCCAATAAACCGTTTACCCTTTCTTAAACTAATTTGCATCTTTTAAAAGACCTAGATCAACTAAGTCAGTACCCTTTTTACTACTCTTATTTGTTATTTTCCAATTCTGCTTTTTATCATCAAAAGAAATTGAATATAAATTATTTATCCCACTAAGTTTTTTCTCCAGTACATATCCCTTTTTATTTTCTTTATTCAGATAAAATACTGGAGAACAATCCCCACCAATTTGTGGCTCAGCAATATTTACTAAAATATGTGATAAAGATTTTTGTTCAGTAGTTAGATTATCTTTATTTGGTGCAAATTCCTTATTTGATATGTAATTATAACCATTGATACTACGTCAAGAAAATAGACACAGATTTTCTACCGCACTTTCGCTTGGTGGCCTTCATAAAAAAGTTTAAAGGAAGAACGTTTTAAACTTTTTTATGAAGGTGAAAATTAAGCTGCTGATTGATTATACAAACGCTCGAATTCATTCGGAGTATGGTAATTTAGAGTTGAATGAATCCTCTTTGAGTTGTAGAAAAACTCGATGTATTCAAACAGCGATTCTCTCGCTTCCTGTCTCGTTTTATACTTTGTTTGATAAACAAGTTCGCGTTTAAGAATACCATGGAATGACTCAATACAAGCGTTGTCATAACAGTTTCCTTTACGGCTCATGCTGCTTGTCATATGGTACTGTTTTAATAGTTTTTGATATTCATAGGAAGCATATTGAACACCGCGATCGGAATGATGGATGACTCCTTTTCCAGGCTTCTGACGATGATAAGCCATGTTTAAGGCGGCAATGACCAATTCCTTTGTCATGGTCTTGTCCATAGCCCAGCCTACAATTTTACGTGAATAAAGATCCATGACGGTCGCCAAATACAACCAGCCCTCATTGGTTGGAATATACGTGATATCCGTTACCCATAGCTGGTTAGGCTTGCTAGCTTTAAATTGTCGATTTAAGACATTCTCGCTTACCGGATGTTGATGCTTTGAGTTTGTGGTCGCCTTATATTTTCTAACTGTACAAGACTTCCAATCGTTTTTTGTCATAATACGAGAAACAGTTCGTTCACTTACCTTTATACCGCGTTTGTTCAATGTTTTGGTGATCTTCACACTCCCATATCGTTGCTTGTATTCTAGGTGGGTTTGTAGGATTTCTTGCGATAGCTTTTCATGACGTTTCTGTCGGTCACTCTTTGGTCGTTTTAACCATTTGAAATAACCACTTTTGGAAACTCCCAAAACGCTGCACATCTTCTCCACTCGGTAGTGGGAGCGATTTTCATGTATGAACTTATACTTTACCGAGGGCTTTTCGCGAAGTAGTGCATCGCTTTTTTTAGTATTTCGTTTTCCTCCTCCAAATCACGAATTTGTTTTTGTAAAGCTCGTAATTCAGCCTCTGGAGTAGAGAAAGTTTGTACAGCTTTCATTTCAGGTTGTTGGCCATATTTCTTGACCCAACCATGTAAAGTATTTTCGTTCACACCCACTTCTCTAGCCACTTGGGCTACAGCTTTGTTATTCTCAACGATGTACTTTACAGTTTCTTTCTTAAATGATTCATCATAACGTTTCCCATTATTTCTTGACATTTAGACACACCTCGTTATCGTTTATATTTTTATTATAACAATCTGTGTCTACTTTTTAGTCTAGCATCACATCTACTTGAATTTTGTGTGACATGATAAAATCCTTTGTGATAATTTCTACTGCTTCTCCTTCTGTTAATTTAGCATTTACATTTGATGCATAAGCTGTAAAGGATAACATTAATGTTAAAAATAAAAAGGATATTTTTCCCATATTATTCCTCCGTTGAGTTGATTTAGTCTTGTTTATTGTTCCCCAAATATTACCGGTTATTTCAAAAGGTTTTTATTTAACTAATAGTGCTATCTTCCGTAAGGTTAAAATATTTATATTCCACAATCGAGAGTTTAACCGCAACAAGGAAAAGCGCTCATTTTCAATTTCAGGGCCACTAAATGGGATAAGTAAAGGTAAAGCTGGTTAGTTAGAGGTGATATAATTAAATAAATTACTTTAATGAAGGAGACTAATAGTTTTGGATGCAAAGTGTATTAAATTCCACGAATTTGGTAGTCCTAAAGATGTTCTAAAAGTTGAATATAAAACCATTGAACCACCAAAAGATAATGAAGTTCTAGTTCGTATGTTAGCTCGCCCAATAAATCCCTCTGACTTAATACCGATAAGAGGATCCTATGCTCACCGGATTTCTTTACCAAATATTCCGGGATATGAAGGAGTTGGTATAGTAGAAAATGTAGGTCCTTTAGTTTCTAAAAATCTTATTGGTAAACGTATATTACCTCTACGTGGGGAAGGTACATGGCAAGAATTCGTTAAAACATCAGCAGAATATGCAGTTTGCATACCTGATACTATTGATGATTTTACGGCAGCACAAATGTATATAAATCCAATTACAGCATGGTTGGTTTGTACAGAAGTATTAAAATTAAAACGGGATGATGTTTTATTGGTTAATGCGTGCGGATCGGCTATTGGGCATATTTTTGCTCAATTATCGAAGATTTTAGGTTTTCGATTGATTGCAGTGACGAGAAATAATAAATATACAGAAGGTTTACTTGATCTCGGTGCTTCTTATGTGATAGATACCTCTAAAGCTTCGCTTTATGAAACAGTTATGGAATTAACAAATGGAATGGGTGCAAATGCTGCTATTGATTCCGTTGGAGGTTCATCTGGAAACGACTTGGCTTTTAGTGTCCGCCCTAATGGGAACTTTTTAACTATTGGTCTTTTATCAGGGGTACAAGTTAACTGGGCTGATATTGTAAATAAAGCCAAAGTGAATGCTAATTTGTTTCATTTACGAAATTGGAATAAATATGTATCAGCAGATAAATGGCAAGAAACTTTTAATCACCTAATAGATCTAATAAGTGATAATAAATTACGTTTGATGACGGTTGATTCTCAGTATGATTTATTGAATGTAAAAAGGGCAATTGAAATCGTTGAATCTTCTAAAATAACTAAAGGGAAAGTATTTTTAACAAGCTATTGAGTTAATTACTCTTCAACTAACGGGCTGTAGAGTAATTATTGCAAAATCCGGAAAACTGAAATGACTTTTAGTTAAGCAAAGGAGATATTTTAAACTAATAACTAAGGGAGAATTAGAATTGTTATATTATGTAATTGATGCTTTTACAGAAACAAAATTTGGCGGGAATCCAGCAGGCGTAGTAATCCATGAAAATTTGAACGAAGAGTTTATGCGCAAATTTGCTGCAGAAGTTCGCTTTTCAGAAACAGCATTTATCAAAAAAATAGACGATAAAAATTTTGAAATAAAGTTTTTCACACCGACTTCACAAGTTGAACTTTGTGGACATGCTACAATTGCATCCTTTAAAGCTCTATTGGATAGCCATGCTATTGAAGATAACAATTCATATTTTATGAAAACACTCGCCGGCACACTTTCTGTTGGGGTGAATCGATCATTTATAATGATGGGGCAAGCTAAACCTAAGCTTGGAAAAATATTTGATGATTATGATTATTTGTCTGACCTTTTTAAAATTGATAAAAGCCAAATAGGGAGTATAAATTTCAATCTAGTGCCTCAAGCTGCAAGCACTGGTCTTTGGGATATAATGCTTCCAATAAAAACAAAGGATGCTTTGTACGCTCTAAATCCTGATTTTAAAGCACTTGCTGAATATACAAAGATCAATACAGTGGGTGGAGTCCATGCATTTACTCTTGACACAAAAGAAGGAATAGCAGAAAGTAGAAACTTTTGCCCACTCTATGGTATTGATGAGGAAGCCGCAACAGGTACTTCGAATGCGGCCTTAACATATTATCTTTTTAATAACCGTGTATTAAATAAATTTAATCAAGAGTATTCTTTCCTTCAAGGGTATAGTATGGGCAGACCATCTAATATCATTACAAAATTAATTAATAAAAATAATCCAAGAGTTATGGTAGGTGGGAAAGCGATTATATTGACAAAAGGTAAGCTATACTAAGCGTTATCTCATATGCCTAATAAAAGAATCTGGCTATTCCACAATCGGACGCATTCTGTAGCAAGAAATGTGCTCTTCTTAATGAATCGGGCCATTTTGTTTAAAAGGAACTATAAAAATTTGATTTAATAAAAGGGGATAATACATGAAACAGGTTGGAATTGTTTTGGGTATAGTGGTAGTGATTGTAGCAGTGTTTATATTTGTAAATAAATTATACTATCCTTCTCTTCCGATAGATAATCTATCAGCAAAAGAAGCAATTAAAAAACTAGAAAACTCCGACGAAAAGATAGTAGAGGTCGCAACAGACAATGATTCCATTTGGTATATTACAAGAAGTCAAAGTGAAGTTGATGAAAGTATTAAACAAATGATTGGTTCAAACGGCTGGGAATTTAAAGAGAAAGAGGGTTCTGGTCTGTTCTTTGAAAAAGAGAGTGAACGATTAATTGTTACTACTCAGATGTGGACTAAAAAATATGTGATTGTCCAAGTACAAAATAAATTCAAAGAACATTAAAATATTTCGCTATCGGGCGCTTTAACACAACAAGGAATAAAATTAAAGAGCCTGAAATATGCAAGGTTTTATGCTTCTTGCATATTTAGGCTTTAATAAATTTCATTATTTTTCGTCTAAAATAACTTGGTAAAGAAAATGTTTATGCTTAAAGGATTCAATACCACCTTCAAGTAAATTTACAATTTGTGTTAAAATCGACTTTTCAGTGGGATAACCAGTTGTTTCAACCCAGCCATTCTTATTATTTGATGCCATAACTATTACTTGTTCTGCCTTTGAATTAGTAACAATTGTAGAGTTATGTGTTGCGATAATTACTTGCCTTTTTGATTTGGCTGTTCTTAAATCGCTTACTAAGTTCTTATAAATATATCTATTATCTAAATTATCTTCGGGCTGATCAATGATTAGGGGTGTATAGTCATTTGAATAATCACTATAAGATAGAATGAATGATAACATAGCAACAACTTTTTGGCCTAATGATAATTTTTTCACACTTTTAAACATCTTTCCGACTGTTTTGTTTATTTCCATGTTATTTATATTAAATTCTAAATCGAATTTATCAAAATCCAGTAAGTAGTTTTTTATTAGGTCAACAGCAAGAGGTAACCCGTTTTCTAATACCCTCTTGTGTATAATATCAAATAATTTGTTAATATTATTCTTTGATATTTCAACAATTTCTAATTCTACTTGTTCTTTAGATAAGGGAGAAATGTAATTACTAATACTTTCCAATTGCAATATTTTATTGTAATTCTTTTCGCCGAATAATATAAAAATGTTAATAGAATCGGATTTCTCACTTAAAACATTCAGATATTCTATTAGATCTGAAATCTTTATGTTAAATTTCTCAAAATAATCATCTGAATTATGCGTTTTTAACTCTAAAATTTCAATCCAGCCTAGTATTAACTCATTAATAGTATTTTGGTAGTAGGTGATTTTTAATTGATTTACATGGTTAGCATTAAAATTATCAAGTGTATTATGAACAGTTATTTTTCGGTCTTTTAAGATAGCTGGTATTTCTTTGTACTTTTGTTTTAAACCTTTGTAGGTAGTAATATTACCCACTTTACTTGTGTCAGATAATACTTCATTTTTAAACATCATTTCTCTGATAAAATTAGTGATTTCATCTGAGCTTGATGTTCTAACTAACTCATTCACAGAATATCTTCTGTAAAAAAAATTTGATAGAAGTCTTTTCTTTTCCTTCGTTATTTCTTCGATAAATACTTGATTTTGAACGGTGATTTTCTTGAAGATTTGTATATATTTATCTAGTGATATATCTTTTATTTTTTGACTGTCAAATTCAAATTTCTTGTGATATTTATAATTGTCGAGGTCATTATTAAGTAAGCGTCAAATAAAACACACATTCTATTCATAGGTCAGCCGTGGGATAATCTTCTTAGAAATTATTCGGGAGGTTTTGCGATGACCTTAAAAGACAAAAGAATAGAATGGAAAGCCAGATATTATGCTTGGAAAGAGAGTGGACAGAGTGTAGCGAAATGGTGCCGGGATCAGGAAATACAAGTCCACCAAATGTATTATTGGGTGCGACAGTTTAAGCGCGGCGGTGGTAGTGAAGAAACTTCTGCCCAGACACAGTGGCTGACCGTTCAGGTGGATGAAGAAGCATTGCCTTCTTCAGGACAAGGGCCTATCCTGCTACACTTTGGTGCGATATCAGTGGAAGTACGAACAGGAGCCAATATGGGCTTATTGTCCGATGTTGTTCATGTGCTGCAGAGCCAATGTTGACCAATTCGCAGGTTGAACGAGTCTATCTGGCACGTGGCAGCACAGACCTCCGCAAATCGATTGATGGACTGGCCGTCATTGTCCAGGAGTGCTTTGAGCTCGATCCCTTCTCCCCCTGCTTATTTGTGTTCTGTAATCGGAAACGCGACAAGCTGAAAATCCTCCAGTGGGAACATAACGGCTTCTGGCTTCATTACCGGCGGCTGGAAAGAGGGACTTTCCACTGGCCGTCGGATAATGATGCGGCGCCCATGAACATCAGTCCGCGCCAGCTGCGCTGGCTGCTGGATGGCTTACCCCTTGAACAAAAACAGGCACACGGTGAGGTAACAGCCCGGACCATTATATAGAAATGTGAAATATACAAATACGGGAATCCGGCTAGGCAAGCCGGGTTCTTTTCCGTATACTGGATGTATGGAAAAGACAGCGCAAACTTCAAAGGGTACAATTGAATATTACCAAGCGCTCAACGAGAAGCTCGAAATGGAAAAGGAAGAGTTGCAGGCAAAGCTAAGATGGTATGAAGAGCAATTTCGTCTTAGCCAGCAGCGCAGATTCGGGGCTTCCAGCGAGAAGACGACCCCGGACCAGATTTCTCTTTTCAATGAAGCCGAGGTTACAGCTGACCCGGCGGTTGAAGAGCCAACAATCGAGACGGTTACATATAAACGCAAAAAACAGCGTGGCCAACGTGAACGTATGCTTGAGAACCTGCCTACAGAGACGATCAACTATCGTTTATCTGATGAGGAGCAGGTCTGTTCGTGTTGCGGCGGCGCGATGCACGAAATGAGCACAGAAGTACGCAAAGAACTGAAAATCATTCCTGCGCAAGTCAAAGTGGTCGAGCATGTACGCCACGTATATAGTTGCCGCCACTGCGAGCGTAATGAGTTGGAAACACCTATCGTAACAGCAAAAATGCCGGAGTCTGTTTATCCGGGTAGTTTGGCGTCCCCTTCAGCAATGGCTTATACCATGACGCAGAAATATGTTGAAAGCATGCCCCTGTACCGCCAGGAGAAACACTTGGAGCGCTTCGGGGTGTCCATTTCACGCCAAACGCTGGCCAATTGGATGATATATGGGGCAGAAACCTGGCTTAGCCCAATTTATGAGGAGATGCATGCGAACCTTCTGGAGAAGGATCGTCTGCATGCGGATGAAACCACTCTGCAAGTCCTATCCGAGCCGGAACGTCCTGCATCGTCGACTTCCTATATCTGGCTTTACCGCACCGGGCGTGAAGATACACCTATCGTCTTATATGATTACCAGCAAACCCGTGCAGGCAAACACCCGCGCCGTTTTTTGGATGGCTTCCAAGGATATATGCATGTGGACGGGTATGCCGGTTACAATGGCATCTCTGGTGTGAAGCTGGTCGGGTGCTGGGCACATGCCCGCCGGAAATTCACCGAGGCCCTGCAGGCACTGCCTGAATCCGCGAGCACTTCCGCAGTCAAAGCAAAGGAAGGCTTGGCCTATTGTAATCGACTGTTTGAAATCGAGCGCAACCTCAAGGATGTAAGTCCGCAAGAGCGCCATGAAGCGCGACAGGAACTCAGCCAACCAGTGCTGGAGGCTTTTTTGGTATGGCTTAAAGAGCAAACGCCGCGCGTACTGCCAAAAAGTGCACTTGGCCAAGCCATCAAATATTGCCGTAACCAATGGGACCGATTAGTGGTATTTTTAGAGGACGGACATTTGGAGATTGATAACAATCGCGGGGAACGGTCTATCAAGCCTTTTGTGATTGGCCGCAAAAACTGGCTGTTTAGCAACACCGCAAAAGGAGCCAAGTCCAGTGCGATTATCTATAGTGTTGTGGAGACAGCCAAGGAAAACGGATTGAATCCGTTTAACTACCTTAGCTATCTATTTCAGGAGCTTCCCAATATCGATACGACGGATAAAGAAAAATTGGCTGAATACCTGCCATGGTCATCGACACTCCCGCAGGACTGCCGTGTTCCTAATAAATCTAAATAAAGCATAAATCAAATCCCCATCTGAAAACAGGTGGGGATTATTTGACGCTTACATTATTAAAATACCCTATGATAGAAGTATACTTTTTTTTATCGATATTTGGGGTGTTGAATAAAATATAATAATCCTCGTCATTGTATGAACAAACAACACAAACATCGCCTTGATTACAAATATTTTCCAACGTTTTCTCGTCGTAAACATTTTGAGAAAGCACAAAATTGATTGTATTTAAAACAGTACTTTTTCCTGTACCTCTACCACCTATAAAGCAATTAAGTGATTCTGAAAATGATAAACTGAAATTCCCGTTTCCATTTTTTCCGGAAAGAAATCCACCTTCTTGAACTACGATACCTTTAATAAATACATTTGGTTTTTCTGGTTCTTTATATTCAGTTGAAATTTCGAAGTCTCTTATTGCATTTTTTAACATAGTAAAATCTATTTTTTGCCCTTTAATCCAAAAGGGTTTAGTTGCTAAGGTATCAATACTGTGTGAATCCTCATCTAATACAAAATTATAACTCTCTTTGGTATACTTTTTTAAATTTTTGATCACTATGGGGATTTTATCCAAATGAGAAACACCTAATAATTTATTATTAATTGAATTAAACAAGTGATTTTTGTATCCGCCACTAAGGAAGTCTGGCTTAAAGATATCCGAACTATTTATATGGGCAATATAACCGATTCCACCCAGTTCATTTATTTTTGTTAAGACATTCAAACTTGTTTGGTATGTTCCAGAAATACAATCCATTATGTTACTAGAAATCCAATCGTTTAGGAGAGTAATTGTATCGTGTTTATTATCAAAAATACCAACTACATGACATTTATCAGCGCAAGATATTTCAATTCCTAACAAGATATTTGTATATACCTTTTTGGCAAAAGTCTTATGGATTAGCTCTACAGCCTCAATCAGCTTTTCGTAACCCAAAATAGTATTGTGATCGGTTATGACAGCTAATTTAACATTTTCATCAGATAATTTTTTTGCAATAAGCAGGTAAGTCAGATATTCTTTTAAAGTTCCAAAATGCTTATTTTCGCTTGCAAGTTCCATTGCTTCTGAAAATGATAAACTACTTTCAGAAAATAGTTGTTGCTCTATGGCTATTCTATATAAGTCCTCATTTGACATTTTATTATAATTATCAGGGGTTAAACTTTCAAATAATCTATAATCATGAGAGGCTGGCGTATGAATATGGAATACTGTTTTATGATAACCTGCGTATTTTTTCTTTTTTAAATTGATTGCCAAATCGACATCATTAACGAAACTCTTTTTTAAGGGTGTTTTACTATAGGTTAAACTTATTTTAATTGCCTCCTAACTATTAAAGCAGTCATGATTGAACATAAATATATTATAATTTTACTAGATAATTAATGGTTCGGATAGGTGGAATAAACTAGATAAACTATTGAAAATGATGGTTTCTATATCAGGAAATTAGATAAGGATGATCATATATGAAAAAAATACTTGTAAACAAAGTACGCTGCAAAAAGTGCAATGACATAATTGAATCAAAACATAGCCATGATTTCAAGGTCTGCGGCTGCGGAGCGATATTTATTGATGGTGGAACAGATTATCAACGCTACGGGTGGGGAATAAATCAAACAGAAGAAAAACCAGAACTGGATGATTATATTGACTTTAGTTACTCTGTTTACGAAGATAATAGCTAAAATAATAAAAAAACGATGCTACGTAACAGTAACCTAGCATGAATTAATAATTGGTAGGATAGAGAGGTTTTTATTAATGCATGGATTAGAGCAAAGCATTATAAATATTCGTAATAACACAATAATGGTTTTTAAGTTACATCTACTTGGCAAGTCACCTAAAGATATCGCTTCGGAAATAAAATTATCAGAAACAGAGGTCCTAAAGATCATCGAAAAGTTTAATTCTAGCCAGCAATATTTTTTATAACAGAGATTTGTAGTGGAGCTTTGTCTTGATTATAAATTGTGAAGTGTAAGGTGGAAAATCATCCTTGATATTTGTGGATTAATTTGGAATAGTAATTGTATATTTGCGAATGAATGCGGCCTTCTATGGTCAGAATTTTTATGGTTTTTGGTAGGGACCATAAAAAATTAGGTCCCCCAGTTAATAAAACTGTGTGGACCTTTTTATATTTAAATTTTGAAATATGTCGTTAATTTAACGACAACTGGTAAAACTTTTGGAAATCATTAGTAAGAAAAATGACAAAGTAACCAATTTGTATAATGGCTCAGTAAGTAAATAAAATTTCGGGTATTCGGATTTTATGGTGGAAAAGGGCTTATAAATCACCCTTCTCCAAATTCTTAAAGCGTTAGTGAGCCTTTTATCAAAGTAGTTGAATATTTCGACATGCCAGTTGTCTACGGCTCTCACATGGTCTTTATAAGCGTCTTTAGAGTTACTGGACATACAACGGTGTCTCCATTGACGATAACGAAGTCGACCTTCATCTGGATCAGGAGTATCCAGAAAAACTCTTCTTTGAGTTCATAGGCTTCTTTCAAAGCAGGAAGATTACCTAACCAAGTTTCTAAGAGGAATGATTCACGTTCATTTAGATCGTGTTTACGCTTTAGAAGGATAAACCTTTCACGCATAAGGGTACGTCTTTCTTTTTTGGCTCATTTGGGCTTTTAAAGACTTTCTGACGTTATCTAAGGCTTGATTAGCCATTCTAACTACATGGAACTTATCTATGACAACTTTAGCGTGAGGAAGGATAGTGTTTACTGCGTCTTTGTAGGGCTTCCACATATCCATTGTGACTTACTCAATATAAGTCCTGTCACTGATTTCTGAAAGACGTTGGATGACTGTTTCCTTGTTACGGTTAGGCATGATTTCATAAATAATCCTGCGTTCAATATTAGTCAATACAAGCCGAGGTGTACGGATAATATGTATCTCGTCTATCCCAAGCCATTTAGGAGTCTCAAACTGGTATTCACGTTCTTTGAGTGCCATATAGTCCTTAAAAACGTTCCTAACAGTTTTCTCGTCAACACCAACGCTTTCTTCGACTTCTACAAAGGTCTTAGACATGGATTGCTCTTGAATGGACTTTAAAAGCCTTTTGGTCATACTACGCTTTTCATCAACGGATATTAGGCGTTCCCAGAAGGTAGATCCGCATTCACGACACTTGTATCGTCTGCGGTTCAATTGTAAGCCCACTCGCTTTAAACGAATGGGCAAATCCATAATTAGTTGCTTTCTTGAACTGTGTTTGTTCAACTTGTCAAAACCACATTCAGGGCAACGTTCAGGTGGCTCGAATGCTTCAACTTTAAACATCATATCGGTGTCATTTTCTTGTGGTGGTTCAATTGCAGTTAGATCTGAAATACATAGTAGGTCTGTCATGTTGTTCATCCTTTAAACAGAAGGTAGGAAATGTCCCTGCTTCGTTACTGTATAGGAACTAATATTTCACACATATGATTATCAATCATTTGTGAAGTATATCTTTCTATAATTGGTTGTTCTCTTATTGATAGATTATTTCTTTCTATCTCAGAAAAAATATTGCCCCAAAATTCACTGACTGCCTCTTTTGTATGGTCAAGCAAGAAAACAGCGTATTTCCCACCAGAAAATTCACCAACATGAGCTGGTTTTTCCACATTAAAATCTTTATTTACAACAACGCAAACATCATAACGACATTCCTCTTTAGGTGTAATCTCTGGGTTATCTTGCGGTATGCCTAAAATTATAGAATTATCAAATACACCATTCGATTTTGCCCACTTTTTAAAATTCTCCATTAATTCTTTGTTTTGCTTTTCACCATACTCCCCAACATTTCGGAAATAAGCAAACCTTGATTCAGGTAGTTCTTCAATAGTTATTTTCATATTTTAGCCCTCCCTTTATTAGATAAGGTAATGTGATTTAAAATGTTTTTCAAGTTCTTTTTTAAAAGAATTAATTATCCTATGGTTTAATTAATCTATTATTAATCACTACAAAGTCCGATTGGATCTACGTCAATATTTAGGACACATAAAAGTTAATTTTTTTCATTGTGCTTCGAAACT
>NZ_VTQV01000076.1 GCF_008764245.1 Bacillus subtilis | reverse complement strand
TAGGACGTGGGGGAATTCCTGCAAAAAAAGATTTTAGGCTTTTAAAGGGGCGCGGAATATGGGATAAATAGTTTGCAAGGTTTGCACCTCGATGTCTTGATCGCCATATCTTACCTGTTCATAAGCCTCTCTTACTAAATCCAAGTTTTGTTCATGACTTAGTTTTTTAAGCACCTCACGCGGCGTCATAGAAACATCGATATCCATATCCCTTCCGTGCTGTTCTACTAGCTTTCGATAAATGAATCGCGCTTTTTCTTGGTTCGAAAGCGACTCGTAGCGCACTTCGCGATTAAATAAATGCTTCATCATATTCTTTGCCTTTGCCTGCTGTTCTCTTCTCCATTCTTGCCAATCAAAAAGACTCTCCTTCTCATCTATATATTGCTCCGTTTCCCTATCCATTGATGTACGACTAAAAATTTCCTTGACCTTAGCAATCAATTTACGAAAAAGCTTGAGAAGATGTTGACGTACTTTTTTGATTAATAATAATAAGGCTAGGATGAGAATGACACCGACAACAACATAGGCGATATACGTCATCACCATATCTAAAAATTCGGCGAAAGCAGACTTTTCTCCAGCTGGGAGATCAGGCATCACCGGTGAGGCAGGGGCCCCCTCCTCCATTATTGGTTCGAGTTCCTTTTCCGCTGATTGTCTAAAGATAAAACCCATCAATGCCCTAAAACCATCCCAGAGCCATTCGCGAATTTTCCCGAAATTAGAGATCGCCAGAATAACAAGAAATGTTCCCAGCAAAAAAAGACGATTTTGACTTTGGATCGTGCGACTAATAAAAGGTTTTTGCTCTTGCGATAAAGTTGAGGATTTCAACGTTTCATCATTCGAAACGAATAAAATGATGCCAACTAATCCAACACCGCAAATGGAAAACACGGTTAAATACGGTTGAAAGAGAGAATGATAGCGAAACAGAAAATAACTAGCAAAATAAATAAGCAACCCACCGTACCACATAAAAAGAAGCGGCAACGCCGATGAATTCCCTAAATAAGTCAAGCCCCTAAAGACCACCACGACCTGAATAATCGCTAGCAATATTTGTATATACCAGATGTCTGAAAAAAGCCATGTAGGCAGAAGTTCAAGGCCAATCGCTAGCAATATATAAAACCACCATTTTTTCTGTGGCCATACAGATCGCAGTACAATCCCAAGGAAAAATAAGCCCCATAAACTAAAAAGCCAACCCCATAGTTTTTCAGTCCCTACGAGAAGTACACCTGCCATTAAGACAAGTGGAAAGGCAAGTAATAACTCAATCATTCCATGGTAAAAGGAGGTCCTTAATTGCTTCATCACGTTCATCTCCTTTCCCTCACTAATTTGCTTGTTTTAATGGGATGTTCAGATCAAGTGGATAAACGGCTAGGTTCGCGCCGTCCTGGCGCAACGCCGTTTTGATCCACGTCCTGTGGGCCTAATTCAAGGATTTCCACAGAATTCCCACGAGCTTCTAATTGCTTTATATATTCATTCATTTTCTCTGTCACAATCGCGGTAATGATTAAAATATCCGTCCCCTCTATTTCTCGCTCTAGTTCATCTTTGAGAAAAAAATCAAAATATGTGCTGGAACCAATCTTTAACTTCGCCATTGTTTCGAGTAAATACAGCAAGTGCTGTCCACCATTGGCTGGGTCAATGCGGATCGGCTGTTTATCCATTTCGTTAAAATAACTATTACACCCAAACCCCGTATCAATCCCATTATCAAGCGCATATTGAGCGATAGAGGCCGCATAGGATATTGCCTTTTCCATTAAGGGCTCATCCACAATCGGCCGCCATATATCCTCTGTTTGATTGAAATTCACATATATCATTAAATGATGATCTGCAGAAAAATCCTTTTGACTAACCTGCATTGCCTGCGCTCTTGCCGTTGCCTTCCAATTAATTGTATTCAATGGATCTCCCGCACTATATTCCCGAACTCCCGCAATCAAAAATGGATCCTCCATGATCCAACGACGAACTACGACATCTCCTAACCAACTATGAGTGGGCAATGGAATATCATCGATTGAAACCAAACGGGGATACACAATAATTTCCGCTTTAGAGGGAACACTTTTGAAAACTTGGCCAAATCCAAATATATCACCGGTTGTTAAAGAGACCGTTTCAAAGCGGTAATGTCCCCTCTTTTGACACGTTAACATTTGTCTTCTTCTTACTTGTTGATAAGGCATTAGACTAAAAAGCGTGCGATGAAAGTCACCACCAGCATGCACCTCATTATCCAAATTAGAACGTTTCTGAAATTGCAGATTGGCATCAATTTTTGACTCTAGCCGCAGCCAGGGTACAGGCAACAATTTTTTATTCGCTATTTCATCGACCATTTCAATGCTCTCACCTGTAAAAACTGCCTCCTTGCTAAAGGAACGACGATAGTGAATTTTCGTAAGCCCCCAACGATCAAATACAAATATTTGCCCAATAATAATGACAATCGTCATGACGATAAACCAAGCAATATTCATTTGGAAACGAGGCCTTTCCCGATATTTTCCTCTGTCGGCACAGGAATTTCTCGTAAAATTTCATCTAAAATGTCATTCGCTTGATTTTCTCCTACACGCTTCATTTGGGTTAAGATGATCCGATGTCCTAACACCGGCTTGACCACTGCCTTTATATCATCAGGGATCACGTATGCTCTCCCCTTAATCGCTGCATAGGCCTGTACTGCTTTGAGTAAGGCTTGACTCCCACGCGGGCTCACCCCTAGAGCAATATGTTCATGTGTTCTTGTTCTTTCAATAATATCCACTATATAACGATAAAGATCTTCACTCACATGGACTTGGTGATAAAGCTGTTGAGCTTGCAAAATAGTCTCTCGGTCTGCCACGGCCTCAATCTCTTCAGCCGGATTTCTCTCTTTAAATCGTTTTAGAATGGCGAGCCCCTCGTCTTTCGTCGGGTAGCCTAAATGAATCTTCAATAGAAAACGATCCAACTGTGCTTCGGGTAAAGGAAAAGTCCCTTGGCTTTCTAGTGGGTTTTGCGTAGCGATTACCATAAAAGGGCGATCCAAAAGATGAGTTTCTCCATCAATCGTTGTTTGTCTTTCTTCCATACATTCTAGTAAACTTGATTGCGTTCTGGGGGTAGCACGATTAATTTCATCAGCTAAAACAATATTCGTAAAAATCGGACCGGACCGAAATTCAAATTCTCCTCGTTTCTGATTGTAAAAGTGGATCCCTGTGACATCAGACGGTAATAGATCAGGAGTAAACTGGATCCTTTTAAAAGAGCAGGACAAAGACTTAGCCAATGTTTTGGCCATTAACGTCTTCCCGGTTCCAGGTACATCTTCTAGCAAAACATGGCCTGAGGAAATAAGGGCAACTAGAAGCAAATCAATGGTCTCATCCTTTCCTACTATGACCTTTTGGACGTTTTCTTTTAACTGATTCGCTAGTTCTTTAATATCGAGTGACTCCATCCATTTTCCTCCTCGTGAGTAATCGAGTTTATGTAGTAAAAAATCTTAGGATTTTGGAATAATCATAGATTTAAGCAATCTCTATATGAAATTCTTTTTAAATTATGTATTCTTTTTGTAAGCGGAACCATTTGTTTACGAAAGGGAAACCACTCAGTGGCGGTTTCACAAATAATACTTTTATGTTTATTCATCAAGTAGACCAAAATAGTATTTCGTCACGGATGAAAATGGTTTGTTTTTCTCTAAAACCCAGGATGGGAATTCAGGTTGATTCACAGCATCTGGTAGTCCTTGTGTTTCTAAGCAAATCCCCAAATGTTTACGGGCTGGAACACCCAAAATCTCGCCTTCTTCCTCCAATTGATTCGCTGTATACACGACAACCCCTACCTCATCTGTTTCGACTGTAAGCGTGCGTCCACTTTCTGGATCCGCAAGAATTATTTCATCACAATGATTATTTTTTAGTAGGAAGGGATGATCATAGCCACCACCAACAAGTTTATTTTGTGGATGAGTGGACACCACTCCGTTTTTAATAGGTTGTCCTTCACGAAAGTCAAAAGCTGTCCCTTCAACGTCAATGAATGTACCTGTTGGTAGTAACTCTTCATCTAATTCCAAAAATTGGTCACTTTTCATCGTAAGGGAATGATCAAGAATATCTCTCTTTAAATCTCCACTTAAATTAAAATAAGAGTGGTTTGTCACATTGAGAACCGTTTTTGCATCCGCCTTTCCAGAATAATGAATCATAAACTCATTATCATTCGTAAGAGTATATGTGACTCTCATTGCAAGGTTTCCTGGATAGCCTTCTTCTCCATCACGGCTAAAATAAGCAAAATGCACTTTCGCTTGATTAATATCTTCTTCATAGGAAGAATTCCAAAGAACTTTTCCGAACCCCTTTTCACCACCATGAAGGTGATTGCCATTTTCATTTTTGGCAAGATCGTACGTCTTCTCGTCTAAAGAAAAGGTAGCCCCTCTTATCCTTCCAGCAATACGCCCCACTACACAACCAAAGTTAGCAGTATCTTGGACATATCCATCAAGCTGATCATATCCGAGAACGATATTCTCTAAGCGCCCTTCACGATCCGGCGTTACCATTTTGGTAATGATACATCCATAATCAATGCAAGTGACTTCCACGCCATGTACATTTTTCATGGTGTAGGAATATACGGGTGTATCTCCTAAATAACCGTATATACTTTTTGTTACCTCCATATCCATCCGCCTTTCCTGAGTTATACATATTAAATGATAGACCTCCTTGAGCAAACAGTCAATTTGAAATGCAAGAATCGTCACATCTTTTTGATTTTTTTTGGCATAAAAAGGGAGAAAAAGGAAAGGATTGCCACCGCTCTTTCGTACAAACCACTATCTTCTAGTAAATTTAGCCAAAATATAACAAATAGCTCCATTCGTACACGCAAATTGAACTGGATCAGCTCAGGATTGCACACGAAAGGAGCTATAAAAGGATTAAAATCAATAAACTAGCCAATTCTTTGTCGTGTCTATGAAACTATCATTTGTATTGATCAGCTAAATCTCCAATAACCGGAATTTTAAATGTTTGTTTCTGGTAAGCTTTTACCATGCAAACAATCCATAGGGCTAATGTAAGGCCATTTACTAGAAAAACAAGCAACCAGCCAATAAATGGAATATGGCCCAATACATATTTAATAATTAACCATGCTACCGTTAAAATCGTCGACTGTAACGCATGGAAACGAATAAATTTATTGTCCTTCTCTAAAAAGAAAAAGATGATGCCTGTTACAAATCCACCAATGTATGAAATCAACGCCGCAATATTTTCGTCCAAACCTGATGATGTTTTCGCATGGCTATCTGATTGTTGAGAGGACTCTTCAACAGTAAGATTGCTCTCCGTCGAATTCTGACGATTCTTCGCTTCATTTGTTTCTTGAGCATTTTCAATGTTCTCTTTTGGTTCGTTGTGGCTGTCTTCATTCTTGTTTACTTCATTACTATCCATTGACCCCTGTTCCTCTGGATTCTCTTCGCCCTCATTTGGGTTTTTCGGATCCACCTGACTCATACGAATCCCTCCTTTTCCTAAAATATTGAATATTCATCTTTTTACCAAAGTACAATACTCTTATTCTAGTAAAAAACAACACAAAATTCCCGTACTGAAAGACCTATGTGCCTTTCTCCCTCTATTTTACTAGTTGCTTTTATTTTAAGGAGGGACTTCTCAATTACTTTTTTTACTTTTTCTACATATTTTCCCGGTAATCTTGTATTCTAAAAACGATCTGGTGTTCTCCTCGATATGAAGCGCTAACCCTCAGGATCCCGGTTTATCCGTTAAGTAGATTTTATCTTGATAAATCCCTTCTGTTTCAAACAAAATGATTTCGTTCAATCCTTTTTTTAATAATGGCCCTGGAATATATAGTTTTTTCTGTGGTCCGATCTTCCAAAAGCGGCCAAGGTTAAATCCATTCACAAATGCAACACCCTTGCCCCAGCCTTGAAAATCTAAAAAGGTATCGCCGATCTCTTCGACCTCAAACTGAAATTGATGAAATGCTGCGCTTCCTTCTTTAAACTCTTTGCTAAAATCAACCTGATCGATATTATCTAAAGGGAGTGGATAGTGTTGCCATTCACTTTGGTATGCTCCGTTGATAACTACACCATTTTTGATCCCTTTTCGTTGTTCTTCCATTTTAATCGAGTAATTGACTCTTCCCATATTTTCAACAAGAATATCTAATGTATTTTCCTCCGCCGTTAATTCAAAAGACTCCTGCACAGGAAGTTCCAGATCATATTTTGTACATTTCAGTTCTTGATTAATATAGACATGGGCGCGGTCATTCGCATTGACTAAGCGAAAATCCTCAATTTTTCTCTTCTTCCCAATATTTGTTCTATATAAAATATAACCGTAATTTTGATCCAATTTTTCCATCGGCAATGTGTAATCGGAGTAAATTGGCTCAGAAATAGTATCTAATGTCTCAAATAAAGATACCCGGTTTTTACATGGGACTTGTCCATACTCTCTTTTACTAATTTTTGTAGAAAATTGGACTTCTGGAATTTCTACTGTTTTCGAAATAACTTGTTTAAAGGCCTCATATTTAGGGGTTGTATCGCCCCATTCTGTTAAAGGCGCATCATAATCATAGGAAGTCGTATCCGGTAATAATTTTTCATAATAATTCGCACCACTCATAAAGCCAAAATTGGTGCCACCATGGAACATGTAAAAGTTCACATGCCCTACCTCTAAGACGTCCTTTAACTCCTGTGCCGCACTCTTCTCATCTCTTGTATGATGTTCAGCATCTCCCCAAGCATCAAACCAGCCAATCCAGAACTCCATCACCATTAACGGGCCTGTCCCGTTATTAAATTCCTTTAGCTTTTTAAAATGCCCTTTTAAATTAGATCCGCAATTTACCGTTGGAAAGGCCAGTTCTTGAATAGATCCATTTTCTAACATATCATGCCAAGGACCATCTGATGTCACTAACGGAACAACACATCCCTTTCCCAGCATCATATTCGCAACAGCACGCATATATTGCTTATCATTTCCATATCCACCGTACTCATTTTCAACCTGCATCATGATAATCGGGCCGCCATAATTTACTTGTAAAGGAACTAACTGTTCAAATAAAACCTGAAAATATTCGTCGACATGTTGTAAAAACGGCTCATAATGACAGCGAATCCGCATATTTTCATCTTTTAATAACCACGCAGGTAATCCGCCAAATTCCCATTCCGCACAAATATAGGGCGAAGGGCGAATAATCACCCATAAATCTAATTCTTGAGCAATCGAGATAAATTCAGCAATATTGTACATACCTTTAAAATTAAACATTCCTTTTTTAGGCTCATGCACATTCCATGGCACATACGTCTCAACCGTATTACACCCCATTGCTTTTAGCTTTTCGAGCCGATCTCGCCAGTATTCAGGAACAACTCTAAAATAGTGAAGGGCTCCCGAAATGATTTTAACTGGCTCCCCATTTAATAAAAATTCATCTTTAATCGCAAACTCATTCATTTTTTTCATCTTAGTCAGGCATCCTTTAACGAATCTAGTAGTATTTTACTTTCCTTGGTTATTCCCAAAACTTGATTCTCTAATAATTAATTTTGTATCGATTAGAATCTCTTTTTTAGTATCCTTCTTTTCAATGATTTTCTTTATAACCTCGATAATTTCAAACGTTAAAACCTCATAATTGTGGTTGACCGTTGTAAGACTTGGGTGAACGATATCAGATGGAAAAATATCATCATAGCCAACGAATGAAAAATCATCGATCGATACGTTATGCTCTCGACATTCTTTCAAAGCCCCATAAATCACCATATCGTTAATCCCAACAATGGCGGTAGGCAGTTTTTTAGTTGTTAGCAGACGTTTCATTGCATCTCTACCATCGTCAATCCCAAATCCCGAATAAATCTGCCATTCATTGTGAAATTCTAAATTGTTGTTCTCTAACTCTTCTTGAAACGCTTTAGCTTTAAGGTCTGCGGTTGTAACACCTTCCGCTCCCCCAATTAAACTAATATCTTTGTGGCCGAGGGAAACGAGATGATGGATAATCGATCTCATTCCCTTTTCCTCATCCGTCCTAATCGTATGACAATCGACACCTTCCATCTGACCATTTACCATAATAAGAGGGACCCGCTTCATCACTTCTTTCATTTCCACAATTTCTTTTTCTGTGGGTTCTGATTTATTAATACGTCCTCCCATAAAAACAATGCATTCGACTCGTCTTTCTACAAACTCACGCAAATGGGCTGATTCCATTTCCCTGCTATTCATGGAATTCCTAAGCAGAATCGTATACCCTTGTTCAAATGCCTTCCTCTCAACCCCAATATAGGTTTGGGAGAAAAACGGGTTGGTAATATCCGGCAAAATAAAGCCAATCATATTCGTTTGCTTTTTCGTTAAACTTCTTGCTGCTTCATTCGGCGTAAACTCAAGCTCTTCCATTTTTTCAAGTACGCGCTTTCGAGTACTTTCCTTTACTAATGGATTCCCCGTGAGAACCCTTGAAACCGTTGTTGGCGATACATTCGCCACTTTAGCAATGTCATAAATGGTTATATTTTTCTTTTTCATATCAGCTTTTTACCTCGTCTTTATTGGAAACGCATTCCATATTTACTATAGAATATCATAAATAAATACTTTTATTTTCATAAACAGATCCCTTAATTTTGGTACCGGTTTCAATGAAAGATATTATTTTATTTCTACATTAGATAAAACGATTGTTGTCACGGACTGTTTATCCAATGAAATTTTAAAACCATTATGATAAACGGGAATTTGCGATTTTTCTAGATTCTTTTGTATGGTTGTTTCATATACGTCTGCGAACTTAGTATCAAACCGAAAAGCGCTTAAGTCATACTCGAGTTCCTCTTCTGAATGTTGATTTCTAACCACAATCGTAAGCTGCTTGGTCTTCTGATCATAAGCTGCAACAGAATATCCATTATCCGTCTTGATGATGGTACTTCCTGGTCGAATAAAGCGGCTGAAATTCCCCATGGCATAATATTGCTTGGTCAAATCATAATTTTCTTCCCCGCGAAAATCAGAGTGAATAAATCCCCAATTATTTTTTGCGCTTTCATCCTCGACCGCTTGCCAATAGATCCAAGCAGCAGGTTGTAGCAAGCGCAAATCAAAAATAATCCGCTCTGCCAGTTCCATTACACTGCTCATATCATCATGATTATGTGGTTCTGTCCCGCCTGTTCCATATTCAGACATCCATAACCTTTTCTTGTTTTCCGCAGCTAATTCCCGAAGTTCCTCTAACTGGCTGCCGTTATAGGAATGTGTATTCATTTGCGCTATTTTATCAATGGTTTCTTCATCATAGCCTTCTGACAACTCCCACCGCTAAAGCAGTGGGGTTCTAGGATACAGAGGCATATTGCTCTCTAACCCACTTCTCAAACGGTACCCTTATCTTTCCTTTCGAAAAGAGTTTCTACCGTAGCACTGGTGGGCGTTCTCCTAGAACATTAACGGACGTATTGCGTTTAGCAAGGCACTTCTCCAAGCAGGCACGGGACCCCTTGTATGCTTCTCGTTCCGCTTTCTCTTGGGCGTTGTCACGACCAATCAGCTTTGTGCTTAGGTGACAAACCAACGCAACGTTTGACTGGACGATTGTTTTAAACGGGCAATTTCCTGTTGATGCAGTTGAACAAAGTTATCCCATTCGTCTTTGCATAGATCCACGTCAATGGACTCTAGCTTTTCATCTGTGTGCCCGATTAGGAAGGCACTATATAAATCACGTTGGATCCGACATTCGCCAACATCATTCCAACGGTCTGAGAGTTGTTTTTTCATATTTTTACCGGATAGATGGTTGAACTGACTCGCCTTTACGGCATATGTATCGATTTTTTTAATGGAATGGCCATGATATTTTAGCTTTCGGTCCATAATCGAAAGAAGCATGGCGGGTGCACGGCGAGCGATTGACTTGCCAAACCGTTTCTTGGAGTTCATTTTTCCATTTTTGTTATGGCGGGTTGTTTTTTTTGAACGTTTTTGCAGTGATTGAAACCGCATCGTTTCCACTCGGACATCCAAACCAAGCTCTAGAATTTCATTCGCTAACTTTTCATGTGACATCTTTCGCGCGACAGCGATTTTACGATACAATTCCTTACGCTCACGACGAAGTTGAAGATAACGATTGGAAAATACCCATGTCATTTTACCTTTTTTAGTCACACCATTGTCATGATAGTTGTGCGGATTGGTGGCACGTTTTGACCTATCCATCGCTCGCTGAATACGACGAAGTTTCTTCTCATCAGGATCGCATTCTGGAGCTAGTTCTCGAAGTTGTACAGTCTCTTTACTACTAATGGCAATGGTAGAGGTACCAATGTCAAGACCTACTCGTTTGGTTTTATCATCCACCACTTTTTGATTACGTTTGATTGGTGGATAACCTTCTTGAATGAGCTGCACAAAGTAACGAACCTTGCCACGTACTTCACGTTTTAGGATCCGCACATACTTGGTCTTATCCATTAAGGCCCTTTGGGCATATTCATCACTTGCTTTTGGCGAAACAGGCATGCAAAGCCAATTTTTAGGCTTAGGGCGTTTCTTTGTTGGTTTATCTCCCCAAAGAATGTGGCCATTCGCATACCGCAAGCCTCTAGTGTTTAATTTATTTTCAACGGAAATATCATCATTAAACGTTTTAAAGTGCACTTTTTTGGCTTTTCCAAAATGAAGTTTCTCTACTGCTTGAAAAGCTCTTGTCGCCAATTTTTGTGCTTCCAAGCTACCGATATTTTCCTTGAACTTGGCTTGGACTGGTTTCACGAAATCATGCAAACCATATTCCGTAAATCCATAGGCCTTACGGACGTCTGATAGTTGTTTGTTGCGTTCTTTCGACTCAGGTTCACGAAGCAAATCACGGTACGTTTGATCTGCCTTCACACGTTTATGACGTTTGAGAGCTTCACCTAGACATGAATTGTAGACGTTACGAGCAATCTTGAATTTCTTTTCTAAACGGTGTTGTTGCCAAATAGGAATATGTAGTGGAAGTTCGATTGTATAGGTGGGGGTATTCTTTCTTGCCATAGGGATCAACTCCTTTATTCAGGAATATCTTTCTACACTATTTTAAAGTAGAATACGAGGGGGGGATAAACGAAATAGTTGTGTTGTTGCCTATATACCTCATATTCTTGTCTTCTATTATACCATATTTATAATAGTTTTACAAACTAATGTTCCTATACTTTTAAATTTGGAAACGAACAAAGCCTCAATTCCACCCTCGCCATCACCCCTGAAGGAATTGGGTTTTCCGCTCGGAAAATCTGTAATAATCCCTAGACTGATCTAATTTTCCCATCACCTTCTCTAAAGAATTCATACAGTTTTGCTAAATGATCCCCTCCTTTTAAGAAACCGATTTCAAAAAATAAGGTGGAAAGAATAATAGACTTGCTTTCCTGCAATTTTTTTATTATATTGAAACCGGTACCAAAAATGTATGTCATACTGCTCTCACTATGAAAATAGTAAGATAACTGCTGCATTATATACAGCTTACGATCAATTGGTAATTTCTGTCAATGGGGATTCCTATACTATTTTGAAAATCTTAAAGATTAATGCACTTCTGTAAACGAGGCAGAATTAGAAATACCTTACTAAATGTCTATGGATCCAAAACATAGATTATTGTAAAAGAAAATGTAAACTTATTATAAGGCGTAATAAGCAAAGGGCACAGTTAGCTTAGGTATCGATTTGAAGGGGGACTTTACATGAATCCATTCACCGAAAAACTAATAAATGAAATCGTAGAAGAAGCGATCAAATATCGTTTGAAAAATGATGTCGAACCAATTCAATTAAATGGTTACCAAACGTATCTTAAAACGGGCGATCGCTTAACTTTCGAACAGCAATATTTTGCTCGTAGAAAGCAATTAAATGTACTAGCTCTAGATGTTTTGATTAGGAAGGATATGGAAAGTGTACCCCTTTTGGAAGAAGTCATTTTCCAAATCTGTAATGAATATTCTTGGGCACTACCTGCCCATATTCCGATTGATGATCATAGCCTTAGTTACAAAAGTAAGAAGGTAATAGACTTATTTGCCGCAGAAACAGCCCAAACACTTGCAGAGATTGTTGAATTGATTGGTGATCACTTATCCGATTTTATTAAGCAACGGGTTTATGAAGAAATCGATATTCGGGTTTTCACGCCATTCGAGGAAAAAGCTTGGCATTGGGAGCGATTAAGAAATAACTGGAGTTCAGTCATTGCCGGCAGCATTGGTTTAGCCGCTTTATCAGCTTTGCCCGTGCATTCTGAAAGACAAAAGCGAATGTTGAAACGTCTCGAAATCTCCTTTGCCCATTATTTAGAGGGTTTTAAAGAGGATGGTGTTTGTGTAGAAGGTGTCGATTATTGGGCATATGGTTTTGGCTATTACTGCTACTTCGCAGAAAAATACACCCGCCTTTATCAAGATGCTCGATATATTCGTGATCAAAAGATTAAGAGTATCGCGGAATTTCCATTTTATTCGCTGATTGGAGAAAATCGCTATGTTCCCTATTCCGATGCCAGTAACCATTCGGAACTGCCAAGTGGTTTACTTTGTTACTGCCAACAAACGTTTGATGTAGCCATCCCGCCAGTAACAGAAGCGACCTCACTTTATTCTGATAGCTGTTACCGTTGGGCGCCGATGTACCGTAATTTAATTTGGACGACAAAGGCTTGCAGGGCAGAGGTTGTAGAAACAAGCAGACATTATTTTCATGATTTTGAATGGTTGGTGATACGAGATTTAGAAAAGGGATTCGTTTTTTCAGCGAAGGGCGGAGCAAATAATGAAAGCCATAATCATAATGATATTGGTCACTTTATCATCGGAGATGGCCATGATTTATTTTTGACAGATTTGGGGGCTGGGGAATATACAAGAGATTATTTTGGTGAAAAGCGCTATACTTTTCTAGCAAACCGGGCTCTTGGACATTCCTTACCATTGATTCAAGGAAAAGAACAAAAAGCGGGTGAATTTCAAGCAGAAAATGTACATTTTCAGGTGTTTAATGAACATATCAGTGAGTTTTCACTTGAGATGGCTGAAACATATCCGGAGGTTGAAGGGCTCCAGTCCTTTCACCGTAAATGGGTTGTGGATGAACAGAAAAAATCCGTGCTACTAGAAGATGCTCTTTCATTCAAATCCTTTGATCAAGCCATCGTAACCGAGAATTTTGTTAGCCTTTTCAAACCGATACTATTAGACAATCGGATTATATGGCGAGGGAATGGTAGTGAATTGATCTTAGAATTTGACCGAAATATCGACACACCGAAAATCATAGCAGATGTCTTCTCGGACCATGATGGCGTTCATACAAACGTCTATTTGACTCAACTAGAGAACAAACAAAAGAACTGTCAATATGCTCGGCGTTATTCATTCAAACTGGAAGGATTAGAATAGGAATCATTTTCTATATAGTTATAGACACAATCATTAGTGTTGCATAAAAATAATTCCATATTGTCAAACTGTAAAAAATAATTAATAACCTA
>NZ_VTQV01000075.1 GCF_008764245.1 Bacillus subtilis | reverse complement strand
TAAGTTTCGAAGCACAATGAAAAAAATTAACTTTTATGTGTCCTAAATATTGACGTAGATCCAATGTATTCTTTTGAGTATTACTTACATTGTAAAAGTTATGTAAATTATTATTATAAATATTTACATTTAACCCCACACACAATATACTATAAGATAGTAAATAAATTTTTAGTAAATAAATTCTTAGTAAAAGCATTTCATTCGGAAGGAAGTTGAAAAATGGGCTTGTTAGATATTTATTTGCAGAAAAACGGAAAGAAACGTTACGACTTATTTAAAGAAACTGGGTTAAGTCAACAAATGTTATCAAATGTCAACAAAAAGAGTGTAAATAGTTATTCAGTTAAAGTTATTCAAGCTATAGCCAAAACAGTTGATAAGGATCCAGGTAACGTGCTGGATGAATTATTACTATTAGAGAAAAAAAATACTTACTTTGAGGTTCGTAATCCAGAAGAGTTATTACTAGCATTTAAAAATAAAGAGTCCTATATTTTAATTAAAGGTAAATATACCAAAAAATTAGATGAATTATTTAAATCACAACTCTCAGATACAGAAACATTAGGGATGGAATTAGGATCCGCGGGAACAGTTACTATTTTGGCAGAAGCTATCTATCAATTTATAAATTTATTGAGTAATAAAGATGACGAACAAAAGAAAATTGAAAGCCAAATACGTAGATATAAAATTAAAAAGATCGGTGAAAATGAGATTCTACTTTATTTGCGTCAACTAGATTATTAATTTTTGGTCATGACAAATAGAGGTTTACCATAGTTTATTTATAATTAATAACGTCTAGCTCTTAATAATTCCTCTAATTAAGTTATTGTAGAAATTTAGATAATATTATAAAAGTATATTATTTTCAGTTGCTTTGTAAAGCAATTATTGATATAATTAATTCAACTTAATATTGAATCGCATGTTACTAACTTGATTAGGCATGGTGGTAAATAGGATTTGTAAAAATCTTTTATACCTCCATGCCTTTTTGCATGCATAACTAACACTAACCACAACAATAGAATTGAAATGAAGGAGTAATGAGAGAATGCTATTCAATTTTTTTAAAAAACCAAAACTATTGCAAATTTATTCACCAATTAATGGGCAGATTATACCGCTCGAAGAAGTTCCAGATCCAGTTTTTAGTGAAAGACTGATGGGTGAAGGGGTAGCAATAATACCAACGGAAGGAAATGTGTATGCTCCTGTGGAAGGAACCATCATATTAATTGCATCGACTAAGCATGCGATCGGTATTCAGACGGAAGATGGAACGGAGGTACTTATTCATGTTGGGATAGAGACAGTTTCCCTAGATGGAAAGGGCTTTAAAATGGCGGTCAATATGGGGGATAGAGTTTCAGTGGGACAATTACTCATGGAAGTGGATTGGACATATATCGGCACTTATGCTAAAAGCAGCATCACTCCAATAGTCATTACAAATAGTCAAGACAATGCTAAACAATATACCACTACTAAAGAAAAGATAGGAATCAAAGGAAAGACGGTTATAATGGCAGCTTCCTTTCAATGACATTGATAAAAAGGAGATCATTCTATGAGGATCACTAAGATTCTGAATAATAATGCTGTAGTTGTAATTGATGGGGAACATGAAAAAATTGCAGTAGGATCTGGTGTTGCTTTTCGTAAGAGGAAAAATGATATCGTAAATATTAACAAAATTGAAAAGGTTTTCACAATGAAGGAAAATAAAAAACTAGAACAGCTATTAAGTCGAATTCCGGAAGAATATTTTATTCTTTCTGAGGAAATTATTACGTATGCGATGAAGTGTATGGGCGTGAATTTAAATGAACATATCCACATCATTCTTGCCGATCACATTTCATTTGCTATCGAGAGAGAAAAAGAAGGCATTCATTTAAAAAACAAACTGTTAAATGAGATCAAAATTCTTTATAAAAAAGAATTTGAAATTGGTCTTTGGGCCATTAAGTATATTAAAGAAAAATGTCAAATTGAAATGCCAGTTGATGAAGCGGCATTTATTGCCCTCCATATTCATACAATGAAGCCCCAAGGTGGAGACATCCGTCAAACGGTGAGACAGACAACAATTGTTAGAGATATGATTCAATCAATCACGGGATATTTACAGATTACGGTGGAAGAGGATGACATAGCTTATCAGAGACTCATTACGCATTTACGATTTGTTTTAGAAAGAATTAATCGTTATGAACTGCGGACAATTGATGTTGAAATGCTAGAAATGATTAAAAAGAAATTTCCTATTTCTTTTAGGTGTGCTACTGAAGTTGCTAAAGAATTATCATTGCTTCATGAAGTGACATTACCGGAAGAGGAATTGGGTTATATTACACTCCATATTGAAAGGTTAAGAAAATAATAGATTGAAAAAGCACTATTGCTTTTCGATAAAAAATAAAAAGTAGAGAGGAGAAGATTTTCTAGAAAACTTTAAATATCTTAAGTTGGAGATGATTGATCGAATTCTGAGGTTTTTGAACCTGAGCTTTATGCAATCTTTCACTTGGGAATATTTGTAACCATCTAGTAAGTACTTTGAAAATAATATGAACTATTTATAGGGGGAATTTTAGAATGATGAAATTTTTACAAAGACTTGGCCGTTCATTGATGTTACCTGTGGCTGTGTTACCGGCAGCAGCCATATTAATGGGGATAGGTTATTGGATTGACCCTGCAGGGTGGGGAGAAGGAAATCCGATTGCGGCTTTTTTAATCACGGCGGGTTCTTCCATTATTGATAATATGGCGATCCTATTTGCGGTTGGGGTAGCATTAGGGATGTCCAAAGAAAGGGATGGCTCCGCAGCGTTAAGTGGGTTAGTCGCTTACCTTGTCATTACAAACCTGCTTTCAACTGACTCAGTCGCGATGCTTCAAGGAATAGACGCAGATAGTGTAAACCCGGCTTTTGAAACGATCGGAAATCAATTTATCGGAATCTTTTCTGGAATCATTGCTTCCATTATGTACAATCGTTTCAGTCATGTCCAATTACCAGATGCATTGGCATTCTTCAGTGGTAAACGACTTGTACCCATTATGTCCGCTGTGGCGATGTTAGTCGCCTCCGGAATATTTTTCTTTGCATGGCCAGTTATATCTTCAGGATTAGTGTCTTTTGGTGTGTGGATTAGTGAATTAGGGTATATCGGCGCTGGATTATATGGATTCTTTAACCGACTATTAATCCCAACCGGATTGCATCATGCCTTAAATTCAGTGTTCTGGTTTGACGTGGCTGGAATTAATGATATTGCCAACTTCTGGGCTAGTGAAGGTGAAAAGGGGATCACTGGTAGATATCAAGCTGGTTTCTTCCCAGTCATGATGTTTGGTTTGCCGGCGGCGGGACTAGCTATGTATCACACAGCAAAAACATATAAGAAAAAACAAATAGCTTCTTTAATGATGGCAGCTGGTTTTGCTTCGTTTTTTACAGGAGTGACAGAACCACTTGAATTTGCCTTTATGTTCGTAGCTCCGTTACTATATGGCGTGCATGCGTTATTAACAGGTTTTTCACTCGCAATCGCTGCATTTTTTCAGTGGACAGCAGGTTTTGGATTTAGTGCAGGGTTTATCGACTTTGTATTAAGTTCTAGATTGCCATTGGCTAATCAACCGTATATGTTATTGCTTCAAGGACTCGTTTTCGGAGTGATTTATTATTTCTTGTTCCGCTTCTTAATCACGAAATTTAACATTCTTACCCCTGGTAGAGAAGATAATACAGATGAAGTGGGAGAAGAGACTGAAGAAAAAGAATCAGTAGGGACATCAGCTATGGAAAGAAAAGAAAAATTTGCTACGCTGGCGGCTAATATTTATGAAGGGCTAGGCGGAGATGCTAATGTTTCCTCAGTCGACAATTGTATCACTCGTTTGCGGATCGATGTGAAAGATATGAATGTGGTTGACCAAAAGAAAATTAAGGATACTGGCATAATCGGCATAAAAGTCGTTGGAGCAAATAGCATCCAGATTATTGTAGGTACACAGGTACAATTTGTAGCGGATGAAATAGAGAAAATTAGAAAACAGGGAGTTATCACTTAATCATCATGTTATTTAATAAAGACTTTCGGAGTGTATGATAAGCGTACCAGAATGTACGCTTTCATACCTATCTTAAGCAGAATAAACAATAGTAGGATTAAAGTTATATACTTATTCTTTAATAAAAGATTGAGGAGATAAACATGAAATTAAGAAAGAAAAAGGTAAACTTCTATTCAGGTTTAATTTGTAGCCTTATTTTAGTAGCTAATCTATTTCCGATAAAGGCATCAGCGAATAATACGATTGAAAGCGATGCTCTAGAAATTATTAACACTATTAGTCAAGAAAAGCCTAAGATATCTAGTGATGGGAAAACAATTGTATTACCCGATACACCGAATCCGCAATATGAGGTTTCTTTATATGGTTCAGATAATCAACAGATTATTGATATGGATTTAAATTATTATCAACCGATTAGTGATATGAATGTCAATCTATTGTATAAAGTAACAAACAAAGCGGATGGTTCAGATTATGCAGTCTCACCAGCCGATATTCCAATCCGTGTTGAAGGAAAATATCAATATGAAGATGGTGATAATCCAATTCCTAATGTCATACCTGGATTGAGGGAATGGAAAGGGTATAAAGGTGATTTTGTACTATCAGACAAGTCCAAGTTAGTTGTAGATTCTTCAAGTCCTAATTCTTTAATGGAAGTAGCTAGTTTTATACAAGGTTCTTTTAAAAATATGCTAGATAAAGATATTGCGATTGTAAAAGGCTCAAAGGCAAGTGAAGGGGACATTTATCTAACGATAAACAATGGCGAAAGACATTTAGGAGAGGAAGGTTATACGTTAGAAATTACGGATCAGATTATTGTAAGTGCCCTTAAACCAAGGGGGATACATTATGGCGGAATTTCGCTAACTCAAATTTTATATCAATCAGAGGAGAAAAATACGATTCCTAAAGGAATAGCAAGAGACTATCCGAAATATGAAGTTAGAGCGGGAATGCTGGACGTAGGGAGGATGTATATTCCTTTGGATTATGTTGAGGAAATGGCAGAGTACATGGCATGGTTTAAGTTAAATGAAATCCAAATGCATATTAATGACTACTGGGGTTCTGCAGACTATCATGCTTTTCGTGTAGAAAGTAAAAAATATCCGGAAATAAATGCTCGAGATGGATACTATCCACAAGAAGAATACGTTGAGTTTCAAGAAAATTTAAAAAGGTATGGAATTGATGTTGTAACTGAAATTGATACGCCATACCATGCTGAAAGTTTTAGAGCTGTCAACCCGGATATGATGTTGAAAAAAGGGGCTTTAGATATTACTACACCAGAGAAACGAGAGTTGGTCTATCCGTTTATTGAATCGCTTTTTGACGAGTTTCTTGGGGAACACCCAAATGATGAAAACAGAGTCATTAAGAGTCATACATTTCACATTGGTACGGATGAGTATGATAGGGCATATTCAGAAGAAATGAGAGGTTACACGGATCATTTTATTAACTATGTCAATGATAAAGGTTATGAAACAAGGCTTTGGGGCTCAATCGGAAAAAATGGATTCGATGGGGAAACCCCGGTAAGCAACCAAGCGACAATGAATATTTGGGCTCCCTACTGGTCGGATGTTCAAGAGATGTTTGATTTGGGATATGACATTATCAATACTGCTGGTGGAGATTTGTATATTGTTCCGATAGGAAATGCGGGGTACCCAGATTATTTGAATATTAAAGATAAATATGATTCGTGGGAAGTAAATAACTTCTGGTCTGCTAATAGGCAAGGAGGAAAGGGTGGAGCGACGATGCCGTTTGCACATCCTCAAACAAAAGGTGCCGAGTTTGCGTTATGGAATGACATGACTTCCTTTATGGGTGGATTATCGAGCTACGATATTTTTGACCGAATGAAAGATGCTGTAATGTTAGTGTCTGAAAAGACTTGGTACGGTGAAAAAACAGCTGGTCAGACCTCCGAGCAGTTTATGGAACGTGTCAATGCTGTTCAAAATAAAATACCAATGTCTAACCCTGCAAGATATGTTGAGTCAAAAACAGAAACAGTTGTTAAATATGACTTTGAGACTGTAGAAAATAACAAAGTACAGGATTTGTCTGGGAATAATTACCATGCAAAAATAGAAAATGGTAAAACTGTCAGTGGTCCAGATGGAAGTGCTTTACAGCTAGATGGAAATAATTATCTTGAACTACCAATATCAGGAATTGGGTATCCATATAGCATTTCATTTGATCTTAAATTAGATGAAGGATCATTAGAGGATGCCACCCTATTTTCAGGAATTGATGGAGATTTTTATTTGAACTTCGAGCAAACGGGGAAGTTGGGTTATCAAAGAAATGAAAAGACGTCAGAAAGGAGCCTTCATAAATTTGAAAACTATACATTTAGACATGACTATTCACTAAAGGAAAAAGAATGGCAACATGTTGTCTTAGTGGGCGATAAAAAGAAAACAACGTTATACGTTAATGGAAAGGAAGTATCAATTTCTGAGCAAGCAAATAAGTTAGATGGACGAACGAATGACTCTTCGACATTTGTTTTACCTTTGGAAAGAATCGGAGAAGGGATTAAAGGTCAAATAGATAACATCACACTAATGAACAGGCTGCCAGCAAATAGTTTACAAAGGAATCTTGCTTACCAGCAAAAAGTCACTGCGTCTTCAGAATACAATAATTCACAAAGTGCTTCTAATGTCGTAGATGGTGATCTAACGACAAGGTGGGGATCTGATTACAGGAATGCTTTAGAAGCAGATGATCAATGGATTATGGTTGAACTAGATCAATCTTATGCTGTGAATAAAATCCAACTTCAATGGGAAAAAGCGAGGGCAGCTAGCTATCAAGTCCTTACTTCAAAAGACGGTGAGAATTTTGAAGAAGTCTATTCTTATCCAGCTGATAATCTAGCTCCTGGATCTAGTAAGCTAATTGATATTATTCAATTATCAGACGTAGAGGCTAAATATGTGAAGGTTGTCATGTCTGAAAGGGAAACTACTTATGGATATAGCTTATATGAGTTCGAAGTGTATGGTGAATTAGACTTCTCGGGGGCGGAAAGGTTGATAGAGGAAGCGGAACAATTGCTAAATGGGATACCCGAAGAAATAGGTGGCGAATCTGAAAGAACGGAATTAATTGCTGCGAAGGACAAATTGAAGGCATATTTATCCGAGCAAGAAAGAAATGCTTTCCAATACGATATTTTGATGGAAGCGCTACTAAAAAGATTAGTTAGTTTTAAGAATTCAATTGATTATCCACAAAATATCGCTTATCAGCAAAAAGCAACTGCATCTTCACAATACAATGATTCCCAAAAAGCTTCTAATATAACAGATGGTAATTTAAGTACAAGATGGGGATCTGATTATAGAAACGCTTCAGAGGCAGATGATCAATGGATTATGGTTGAACTAGATACTTCTTACAAAATGGATACCGTTCAACTTTATTGGGAAGGTGCGAGAGCAGAAAAGTATAATTTGCTTGTTTCAGCCGATGGAGAAAATTTTGAGAGGGTCTATTCTTATCCAGTAGATAGTCTTGCTTCTGGATCTGGTGAGCTAATAGATATTATTCACTTACCAGATGTCGATGCTAAGTATGTGAAGGTAGAAATGTTAGAAAGAAGAATAGTAGGTTCTCGTAAGTATGGATATAGTCTATATGAGCTAAAAGCGTATGATTTTTCAGATGCTAATGAGCTAATTAAAGAGGCACAACAGTTATTGGATGAAACACCAGAAGAGTTAAGTGGAGAAGTTGAAAGAATCGAACTGGTTGCTGCAAAGAATGAGTTGATAACATATTTATCTGAACAAGATATAGGGTTCGAATATCATCTGTTGAATAAGACACTTATAACCAAAATAGATGATTTTAAAAAATCAATTGTTCAGGTTGATACAACAAAACTTGAACAATTAATTGTAACAGCTAAAGCAGTATCCAATGAAGATGGACTCTTTACGGAAGGTTCCTATCAAGCCTTGCAAGCTGCGATTGAAGAAGCGGAAGTAGCGCTTGACAATATCAAAACAGACGAGGATGTTGAGCGAGCTATTATTGCTTTGCAAGTTGCGCTGGACGGATTAGTCTTTATCGAAGAAATGACTGTTTCAAGCTTGATTACTACACTTGAAGAGTATCAGGAAGAGTTAGATGAAGCGGTTTATCGCTCCTTCTATGTACATCTGACTTCAGTTGCTCGATTCGAGGAACTGAAGGTTGGACAAAAGGTAGTTAAACATTTAGAAGGCTTTAAATTGCTACTTGAACATCAAAATGATAATAATTTGGTTCCTGAGAATCTCTATGAGAGTCTAAAGATAGACGTTGATTTCTTGATTGAAAAGTGGCAATAACAAATAAAGATGCCCTCCTTGTGGCAGGCGGTGGTTTGTCGCAGGGAGCCTTTCTACAAAAGGATTTAGATTGCTCCTTCAACAGGATGTGGAAGATTGATGAAAAGGGACGAGCAGTGATTGATGAATTGAAACAAACATGAGGTGACAACGTCCTATAGGGTTACCGAATATTGTGGGTGCTCTCATTATATAAAAAACAAGGAGGAAGAAAAATGACGATCAAAAAACAATTAAGCATGGGGCTACTGTCTGCAGTACTTGGCGTTACATTAATTGGAGGAGGGACGTACGCGTATTTTAGTGACAGTGTTGAGACGAGCAATACTTTTGCAGCTGGGACATTGGATTTATCTGTCAACCCTACACAGCTCATTAATGTCGACAACATCAAACCAGGAGACTCCTTTACACGTGACTTTGAATTACAAAATAATGGAACATTGGACATTGGAAAGGTGCTGCTCGAAACTGATTATACGGTGAATGATGCCCAAAATGACAACACAGAAGACTTTGGTGAGCATATTCAAGTAGAGTTTTTGTATAACGCAGACAAAATGGATGAAGTCATTTTCAAAACAACATTAGCTGAATTGAAAGAGATGAACCCCGAAGTGGTCAATAAACACGTCTTCTTACCATTACTTGGTGAGGAAGGGCTTCCTGTCGGTACACTGGATGATCTCGTTGTCAAATTTAACTTTATTAATAATGGGGAGGATCAAAACCAGTTTCAAGGGGATTCTTTGGATCTAACATGGACATTTAATGCACTACAAACAGAGGGCGAGCAAAGATAACTTGATGGCTCTTGGAAAAGAGCCTGTAAGAAAGACTAATTCTTAATGGAAGGTAAATGCAGGGGAGAACAAGAGTATAGGGAGAGGATCTAAATGGTTTTTAAAAGATTGAGTACTATGACAATAGTATTAATGTTAGTCGTAAGTGCCTTTTCCGGTTACTTGGGTACAGGAGGAGCTGTAATGGCTAACAGTATTCAATCGGGATCTGCACCAGAAAATGATAAGTACGAGATTTATCCTTTACCGCAAAATGAAATTTATCTAGGGACGAACTTTAATATAACTGATGAAGTCAACATTGTGATCGAAGAGACAATTGACGAATCTACGATCAATCTTCTTCATAAAATACTAGAATCGAAGTCCATCCAAGCGAATCAGTCTGAGGAAATGGTGTCCGATCAAACCAACGTTATTATTGGGACAAGGGAATCTAACGGCTACGTAGACACCTATTTTAAGGAGCATATCGAATATGATGAGGCTATTTTTAACGAAATTGATCCATACGTGTTGCGCATTGACAAGAAATTGGAAGAAAAAGGGACGATTGCCATACTCGGGGCGGATACGGATGCAGCTTACTATGCACTCGCCACCTTGCAAATGATTTTTGAACAAATACCTAAGAAACATATCCAATCGGTGATGTATGAAGATTATGCAGATGCGAAGTGGCGCGGATTTATCGAAGGATTCTATGGATTTCCGTGGTCGCACGAAGCACGAATGAGTCTCATGCATTTTGGCGGAAAATTCAAAATGAATTCTTATATATTTGGACCTAAGGATGATCAATATCATAATTCAGCTTGGAGAACACCTTATCCGGATGAGGAATTAGCTGAAATAAAAGAGCTCGTCGATGCCGGAATTGAATCTAAAACGCATTTTATCTGGGCGATCCATCCTGGAATGGATATGATCAAGTGGGACGATTATGAAACTGAACTCGGAAAGTTGTTAACGAAATTTGAGCAAATGTACGGTGTGGGAGTTCGCCAGTTCGGATTGTTCATGGATGATATTAACAGGGATCAAGCTCTGGCAGACACGGATAGACACGTAAGACTGATTACAGACATTGCCAATTGGGTGAACGAAAAAGAGAATGTTAAACCGTTAATTTATACGCCCCCTTTTTATAACGAAAATTGGGCTAAACCGAACAACTATCTTGAGAGATTAAAAGAAGTTCCGGAAAATGTTGAAATAATGTATACGGGCAAGTGTGTTGTCTGCAGTGTCAATGAGAAAGACATGCAATTTCCTAAAGATCGTCATGGCAGGGATCCGTATGTATGGTTAAATTGGCCGGTTAACGACTACTCTGAGGGGCGTCTCATGCTTGGTAAAGGGGAGATGTTACAACAGGGAACACATAACATTTCAGGTATCGTCACCAACCCGATGGGAAAGGCTGAATTATCGAAAATATCCTTGTTTGCGATTGCTGACTTTGCATGGAATGTAGATGCTTTTGATGACGAACAGAGCTGGCTAGATTCGTTTAAGTATATCGCGCCTGAGGTGGCAGACGAGTTTAACACGATTGCTTACCATCTCAGTGATCCTTCTCCAAATCAACATAATTTTGTCCTTGCTGAGTCAGAAAATATTGGAGATGAACTTGAACTTTTTTTGACTATGTTTGACAAAGGTGAATCAGTGGAAAAGGTAGGAAATCAGTTGATTATTGAATTTGATCGCATTTTAGACGCGATTAACATCTTTCGAGAAAAGAACCCGAATCAACCGATGGTAGAGGAAATTGAGCCGTGGTTGGACAGCTTACACTATGTAGTGAAGGCTGACAAACACGCGGTTAAGGCAGCCATAGCTCAACAAAATGGTAATATCGCTTCAGCTTGGGAAGAGTTTACAAAAGCTACAAGCGCCATGGAGGAAAATCAAAAAATCACAGTCGAGTCATTAAACCGTGGCGGTGGAATAAGCAGGGTACCGGTTGAGGCGGGGCCAAAACGATTAGTTCCTTTTGCAAATGAATTGATCGAGACATTGGATGCACACATTTATACGGAGATCGCCGCCAACAATGCAGACAGAGGGGATGTCGGAGTATACACAAATGTGAATGAACTTGGAGGAACCCCTGTCGAAGTGAAAAGTGTTTCGAATGTTTTAGCAAAAATCGCAGGCATTAACAACATCACACTGCAACCGTCACAGTATATCGGTATTAAATTTCCGTCAATTGAGCAAATCCTCGATATTAAATTGGAAAGTACACAGTCCGATTTAGTTCTTGAGGTTTCAGAAAATAATATTGAGTGGAAAGAAGTCGTGCTTGGCGACCCTTACCCGAATGCGGCGTATGTGAGAGTGATTAACAAGTCGGATCAAGCGGTCACGTTTAATTTAACGAAACTGTCAATAGAAATGGAAAATGATAAGAGTACGGAACCTGTCGTCAGTCACAACTATAAGGACATTCGCGAAGGGAATTTACAAGAATTATATGAAGGAAAACTGGGAAATAGTAAAGTATGGTTTAACGAAGCGCAACACGTTGGGAAATATGTTCAAATAGATATGGGTGACGTCGTCGATGTGCACAACGTTGCAGTCGTTATTGACGAGGATGAAGGCGACTATTTTAGAGAAGGTGATCTGCAAATATCATTAGATGGGAAAACATGGGAAACGATTCACAGCTTTGAAAACCCAGAAGATCGCAGTAAGAATTTTCCCGAGCATGAAGCACCATACCGTTTTAATCGGGTGCAGGTGGACGAGACCCAGGCTCGTTATGTCAGATTGATTTCTACAAATTATCATAAGTATTGGTTAGCTCTGAATAAAATTATCGTGAATGAAGGCATGGAGGAAGCCAAGATTTACACGAATGTGAATGAACTTGGAGGAACCCCTGTAGAAGTGACAAGTGTTTCGGCTATTTCGGCGGAAATAGGAGACATTAACAATATTACACTACAACCGTCGCAGTATATCGGTATTAAATTTACTACGGTTGAACAAATCCTCAACATTCAATTGGAAAGCATACAGTCCGATCTAGTTCTTGAGGTTTCAGAAAATAATATAGAGTGGAAAGAAGTCAAGCTTGGCGATCCTTACCCGAACGCGGCGTATGTGAGAGTGATTAACAAATCTGATCAAGCAGTCACGTTTGATTTAACGAAACTTTCAGTTCAACTTGATAAATTTGTTGAACCCGTCGTCAGTCACAGCTATAAGGACATTCGTCAAGGGAATTTACAAGAATTGTATGAAGGAAAACTGGGAAACAGTGCAATATGGTTTAACGAAGCACAACATGTTGGGAAATATGTCCAAATAGATATGGGCGGCGTCGTCGATGTGCACAACGTTGCCGTCGTTATTAACGAGGATGAAGGCGATTATTTTAGAGAAGGTGATCTGCAAGTATCATTAGACGGAAAAACATGGGAAACGATTCACAGCTTTGAAAATCCAGAAGATCGCAGTAAGAATTTTCCTGAGCATGAAGCGCCATACCGCTTTAACCGTGTGCAGGTGGACAAGATCCAGGCTCGTTATGTCAGACTGATTTCTACAAAGTATCATAAGAATTGGTTAGCCTTGAACAAAATTATCGTGAACGAAGGTATGGAAAGACCAGGGACTGAAAATCAAGCTATAATCGCTGATCCGACCGGTGAGAGAGGACACGAAGCGTTCCATGTCATAGACGACAACCTTTCTTCCTTTTATACACAAAAAGGGGAAGCGCAGGGTGGAAACTTGAATTATAAGCTTTCACAGGAAACTGAACTGAGCAAGGTCATCGTATTACAGGATCCCGAAGCCATTTCGCTGGCAAAAGTGTCTGTGAGAGATACGGAAAGCTGGCACCATATAGGAACATTATCAGAGTCTTACAATTCGATTGATGTGTCTGCCTATGACCATGTATTGGAAGTAAGACTAGAGTGGGACGAATCGGTAAAACCTAAAATATATGAAATGATCCCTGTGAAAAGAGGGGAAGTTGAAATGCCACCAGTTGACAGTGCATCTGATTTGAAGGCACTCGTGGAGCAATTCGAGCAAGAGGGAGCATTCGAGAATGTTGCTGCTGCCCGGTCTTTAAAGCTTCACCTGACGGCAGTGAGTCATTTCGAAGATCAAGGAGCAGCAGAAAAGGTAGTTCGTCACATGGGAGGCTTTAAAGATTTACTAAATCATCAGTTAGACAATGCTTTGATTTCTAAAGATGCGAAAGACGTTTTAAACACCCAAGCTGATATATTGATTGAGAAATGGAAATAGATTTTAACCCCCTCTGGAGCTGGTAACGACCTACCTACAGAGGGGTTTTAAGTATAGTAAAAATTCTCAATTAACTTAGTTAGGTTTTGAGGTCATGTTATCATCTGATATTTTACAGCAATGAGTAGCTGCTACAAAGAAAATAAACATATATATATATGGAAATCAAGACAGTCAGGGTTAGAAAGTTAGGAAAACAGTTTTTATTAATAGGAAATGGGGTAGCTTAGAGTTAAATGTAATTGAAGCATTAGTTAATAATATTGATAAAAATTATATGGCATGGATCTACGTCAATATTTAGGACACATAAAAGTTAATTTTTTTCATTGTGCTTCGAAACTT
>NZ_VTQV01000074.1 GCF_008764245.1 Bacillus subtilis | reverse complement strand
AATTAATCATAATTACAATGGCTTGTTTTTCTTTCTGCCTTAAATAAAGGTAAGTTAATCAAGTGTGCATGCTGTACACCTTAAGACAGTCGCATTATCCGAATGATTTACATTTAGGTCTGGACTAGGTATTCTATACAACATTCTCTTCTTTATTTAGCTTTCTATTCAATCTTAAATTTCATCAATTGCATTATAACCGTAACCTTTTCTATTCCAGAAAGGTAGGGTTGGTTGAGTTCTATCATAAGAATCAGTAGCTTTTGTCATAATCTTATATTCACCTTTGTCCAGTACAGTCCACTCATAAGACCAAGATTGCCACCCATAACCAGCATTTTTAGCTGACTCTAACATTGCATTTAGCCAAGTAATCCACCGTCGATACTTATCTCCAACTTTGTAATAAAGCCTTTACCTGTCCAAGGAATCCCTTTAATCAAATGCTTACCATTATTTAAAGTCTCCTTATCTAAAGGCTTTTGAATCGTCGAGTTTACATTTATTGTAGTAACAGGGTAGGCATCTTTATTATTTTCTTTATCAGGATAATACACATAATCGATTGTTTGAAATGGTCCTTTAAAATTAGAATCAATAACACTAATCTGCTTTATCCATTTAACAGACGCCATTGCATACCACTGTGGAACAATTAATCTTAGTGGATAACCATGTTTAAACGGAATTGGCTGGTTATTATATTCATAGGCAATAATGGTATCAGGATGGATAGCCTTCTCTATAGGCTGACTTCTAGCGTAGGTAAAAACCTCATTTAGATCGGTTCTTTCTCCAAAATCATATCCTTCTACGACAATTTCTTTTGATCCTTCCCTTATCCCGGAAAGTTCCAGCAGGGTTCGTAACGGTACACCCTTCCAATAGCCTTGGCTTATAGCACCCTTTTCCCATTGTTCTCCAAATACTTTAGGTTCGAAAAGGTTACGTTTATCCCCTGAACATTCAAGGACAGCTAGTATTGTTTTTGAAGGTAATTGAAGAATGTCCTCCATGGAAAGCAATATTGGTGTTGACACGATCCCATTAATTGGGAGCCAATAGTTTGAGTAAGAAAGAGCTGGATAATTAAAGTGGTTTCGCTTATAAAATAAGTTATTATTTACAATCTCATTTTCTATAAATGAAATAGGTGTTTCCTGATTTTTACTGCCCCTTAACCTGCGATAAATTAAGATTACTAGAACGTATTGAGGGATAAGATCCAGACACTTGGTACAAGTACAAGAGCAGATACTAGAATGGAAAGGCAGTCATAAAATCCTCGTAGATAGGTTCATTGTTTACTACTCCTTTTCTAAGGATAAACAAACATGTTATATTGAATATTTTAAACACTCTAGTCAACATTATTAAACTATCCTCAACTTATTATGGGGATAGTTTTTGGTTAAAAACTTTACAAGTCAAATGTAATCGGGGTTAATGAATTTGTGAAATGTTGTATTTAAACTATCGGGTGCTTATCTACAGTATATCAAGAAGTAGTATTTAACGTTTTCAACGTTCAGTATTACTTCTTTTTTGTTTCTTTAAAATCAACTTATCTACAGTAAACAATTATAGTATTCATAGTTTTTATAGAAAGAGTTTCATAAATGCATCATTATCTATTTTGGAGGTGATGATGATGAAAGTTCAAGAAATTCAAAGATGAAGAAAATAACACACCTGTTCTTCCTGTTGTCAAATACCTTAAGTATCTTGACAACCTAGGAAAAGCTGAAAATACCTTAAGAGCATATTGTCGTCATTTGAAGTTTTACTTTCAGTTTTTAGAGGGTACAAAGATGTAGATTTTAATTTATTAGCGGAATTTGTATCATGGTTAAGAAACCCTGATCAATCTACAAAAGTGGTTCATCTTAAACAAATCCAGGCTAAGAGATCAGAGCGAACAGTGAACACTATCTTAACATGTGTCCAGGGTTTCTATGATTACCTGATGAGAGTTGAGGATTATGAACAAGATTTATCTGAAAAAACAAAGAAGCAAGTGTTTGGGAATTACCGATCATTCAAACCCTTTTGACATCATATATCAAAAGGAAAAACATTTGATAAAAACATATTAAAAATAAAAGAACCTCGAAGAGAGGTACTAACACTTACGAGTGCTCAAGTACAAGCCATTCATGATGCGTGTAGTAACATTCGAGATACTTTATTGATTCGGATTTTATATGAAGGTGGGCTTAGAATTGGAGAGGCCTTATCTTTATGGATTGAGGACTTTGATATAGGTTCTACATGTATTCAAGTACGAAAATCTAAAACTATGAGTGGTGAAGGGCGGAAGGTATATGTATCTGGCGATACAATGAATGTTTTTCAAGATTATCTAATTGAGTATCACGATGTTTTTACTGTATGCATAATCGATTGCCCCTTTTAAAAGGGAAGAATGCTGATAATTGCCTAAACTCATATTAATGACATCGGCTCCATGATCCACTGCCCAAAAAATCCCTTTTGCTATATCAAAGGTCGTCCCATGCCCTTCGGCACCCATTGCTTTTATAGGCATTATTTTGTTATACCAAGTGATGCCTGCAACACCTTCATGGTTGTTTGTTTCCGATGCAATGATTCCTGCTACATGGGTGCCATGCCCGTTGTCATCATCAGGGAAATTATTATTCAACAGTACATTATAACCATTTGTAATTCGTCTTCTCAAATCAGGATGGTCCAGATCAACGCCAGTGTCTATAACAGCAATAATGATATGTTCATCCCCTTTGGTGATATCCCAGCCTGCTTCTGCTTGAATTGCCGATAAGTTCCATTGGTATTGTTCTCTATATAGCAAATCATTAGGAAGTCCAATTTGATTTTGCAGATAAAGATAATTGGGTTCAGCAAATTCAACCATAGCCTGTCTGTTAAAATATTCAATAAGTTCCTTGGTCGAAAGCGTATTAGAACGAAAAACAATCGTAGAATTTAGCTTTTTAATGATAGTGCCATTTATCTCCTGTGTTATCCTTTTTATTTCCTTTGTTGAGGGAAGAGTCTTGAATGTAACGTTTACTTCTTTCTTAATATAATGACTCTCAGTTTTTTCATTGTGTTTAATTAGAAAAACGGAAGGATCATTTTTTAATTGATTCTTGATGGTTTGACCCATGGAAAGGCTGTCTATTTGAAGAACATTTTTTTCGTTTTCAACATTTTGGACATTGGTTATAGGGGGATTAAATTTGTTTTTGACAGCAACTGTTTTATTTTCGGGATTCTCTTTTGTATTTGGTACTATGAATAATAACCCTATGGATAGAAGAATAAGTACGGAAACAGTAACCAATAAGGACTTTCGTATTTTGTCATGAGATACCTCTATAAATTTATTATTAGAAAATGTTGCAATATAAGTATTAAATTTCTTATTAACATCCTTGAATCTTGATACATAAAGAACACCGTTTGAGAACAAACGGTGTATAAACTTATTCATCAATAGTATCTGGATCTGTTGCATCTTCAGGATCTTCAATGGGTTCTTCTGTATCAGGATCTACATCCACTTCAGGTGGTGGTGGATCATTATCCTCTTCTACATTATTACACCCCAATAACATGATGGTAGATAGAAAAACTGCTGTTAATAGTCTTAACCACTTTAGATTCATTTTTATCGTCCTCTCTATTGGTTTTTTACTTTCAATATTATCTTCTCCTTCCACTTTTTTATACGAACATTTTAACTTAACAACAATAATATTAAGGTCCTTAATCACCAAACAGTAGGGGCCTATTTGTATCATTTTCAAAATTTCCCTTTTAAAAAAGAATTAGAGGATTTATTGATAAACGGGAAGGTGTCAGGAATTGGAGATAAAAAATGTAGTACAGAAAAGTTTTATGACAATCTTACAGTCAAAGTTCAAATAAGAGTTAGCACGACAATTGGATTTATTAGAAAAATATAATTATAATGAAATTTTGACAGAGAAGATGACAGGAACAAAATCAAACCGACAATTACAGCAATCATTGTTATTGGTCTGGTTCATATTACCTTTTCCAAACTTACACTTGTCAACCGGTTAAATAAGCTTTTCATTGGAAAACCAACAATTGTAATCAAACATGGAAAACTTATTAGAGACAACTTAAAGCGATCTCATATCACATTAGCTGGATTGTTATCATATATCCGGGAAAAAGGATACTCGGATGTAACGCATATTGACTATGCCATTATAGAACCAAGCGGCGAGATTAGTGTACTTCCGAAACAGGAAGCCGCCCCTGTTACCCCTAAGCAATTAAAAATAGATACAGCAGACCAAGGACTTCCAATAACAGTTATTCTCGAGGGAAAAATTCAGCATGACAATTTGAAAATTATTAACAAAGACGAAAAGTGGTTAAAAAAAGAGCTGACACAAGCCGGATATTCCGATCAAAGCAATATTTTTTATGTAGCCATTCGTGAGCATGACTATTTATTAACAACCGATACGGGAGAAGGAGGCTTCAAAAACAGCTGAAAAACGGCTTCTTTTTCTTTATCTGAAATCCCAAAGCCTGCAATATGGAAAATATTAGAATACATAAAAAGAATACTTTATCTTCAACCTATACTTGTAATTCAATCTCATCAAGGAGGATTTCAATATGACAGTAGGAAGTCAAGTAAAACAAACATTAGCTGGCTTAAAAAGCGCCCAAGCAAGCTTAGAAACCTTCGCACTTGGAACCGAGAATAAAGAAGCAAAACAACTTTATCAAAACGCTGCTCAACAGACACAAATGATTGTCGACAGTCTTACACCTCGGCTCCATGATATAGAGCAGGAAGAACCTCAGTATAAACAACAATAAAATATATATGGGGAAGGAGAATAGCCCCTTCCCCGCCTATTTCCCTAGTTTATGATTGCTTTTCCTGATGTGCTCATTCAAAATTAATAATTTATATAAAGAGCTTAAGTTAAGTTAGGTGAATAAGATGAAATTAAGGAAATTACTAGTTAGTACGCTTGTAGTAACTCTATCTACTGGTTTACTGTTTGGTTGTGGCACCACATCTGATGAACAAGAGCCAGATCCATCCGAAGAACCTTCCGAATAGCAGAATCATGGAGAAAATGAGATGGAGGAAGGACAAAACAGAAATAATTAAAAAAATAAAGTCATGATGTAGGTTTAAAATAAAGTTTGATCATAAATTCCTCGCAAACGCACATTTTTATGTGTGAATGGAAAAATTGCTATGGAGTATTGCATTACCTGGTTTTGCCCAATTATTAAATGGAAAATAGCAAATGATTTAGGCACATTAAAAATAATAATAAGTCAATTTATATAAAATAGGGACTTTAATGAAAATTGAATACGTAATTTACTGCTCGTTCCCCCAAAAAGGATACAGATAACAGTAAAAATGATTGTTTTTGCCAAAAAGGGTATAGCTCCCCCTTTCCCCCAAGCACATTTTTATACTTTTATTCCCATTTCCAATGCTCCTTTACAGTTTTGAGGATTTATCTCCACAAACCACTTTCCGTTGCCTTTTGCCAGATCTATCATTTTCTCGTCCTCTTCCATAACCTTCTTTTCTACTTTTTTACCTGTTTCATAGATTTCTTCCACCAGTGTCACGCAGGGATTGTTTCCCTTCCAGGTCATGGCTTGGGCAAATCCCAAAACAGCTTCCTGCGAATCAAGAATGTCACCGTTCCAATGCTGCTCCAACACTCCCCAAGCTCGTTCTACCGGATTGTATTTGCTATGATAAGGTGGATAATAAGCCAGTATGACTTACAGCGTACCTCGCCGCAAATTCGATGATCCTTTTCATGAATTGCGTTCTGCGACTACTATTTTCAGGCCCGTTTGTCCGCATTGATAATCAGTGTATCTATATCGTTTTGAAAGTTTTGCTTGAGCCAATATTGCTCGATGGCATCAATCATAAAATCGGCTGTCACCTTTGTTTCTGTAAATACCAGCTCAAGATGATCAATGTCCTAAATGCCAAATGGGGTCAAAAACTCAGTACCGAAATCATGATCAGCTGCTTGAGTATTAACCCTACTTTTGCCGCCTCGGGAAAAGGGGCCAATTTTCACCCTGTCCTTGGTATGAATAGACAGTCGCACAACATTGCTTTTATCGTGGTATTCAGCATGCACCTTTTTGAGATTTTCAAAGATGTCATCCGTTTCTTCTATCTTCTTTAGCGGTTGCGTTTTATTTACTTTTTTGAGTTGATAACCAAGCTGATTAACTTTGGTGTTTACAATGGATTGACCACCATTTCCAAGATCTTCCGCTGTCTTGGCTAGTGCAATACGTTTATCTGAGCCTGTTAACTTGTGGACGCTCTCGATTAAAATATCTTTGTATTTACTAAAGAAGTTCTGTATCATAGTATCTGTATCCTTTGTTATGTTTTTTTGTTTTTGTCGTTACTAACAATTAAAACATATTTCAAAGGATACTTTTGTATTTTTTACCAAAATTGACTAGTTATTTATTTGAATGTGCCTAATATCATTATAAGATACCAATAGATTTAGGATTCTTTGCTTAAAGTTCAGAAGTGAAGAATAAACTCACGTTCAGCCTTCACTTTAGTAGTTGATTTTCGATTATCTGTCACTTGGGTCATATTCATCGTACGTAACCCTTGTAACAGTAGTAGATTCACCTTTTTCAATTTCAAACTTGGTTGCCCTTTCTCCATAAGAATCTTCAGGGTCCATTCCTGGAGCAACAACCGTATTGTCTGTTCGTATCTTTCTTTTCTTTTTATCCATATAGTACCTCCAGTCCTGTTATTTATAATGTCTGTAGTTTAACTTGATTTTACTATAATAATGCGAGTAGTCTTTATTATATTTTTAGTAACTTTATTTTTTAGTAATTTTTTATCTGGACCAAAGGTTTAACGGTACGTATACTTCATCACCGTGTATTTGCCTATGTATAATAGGTCTGGAAAAGCCTTTATCCATTTTTTCAATCTCAGCTATTGGTCGTTTAATTCTTACATCCACCCCTAAAATGCTTTCAACGGGGTTTTTTAAACTAATCATACAATCTTCCTCTCTCTCAGATATGCTTACATTATGTTCTAACTCATAGATTACTATGTGTTTTTTTATGCTCCTTTTTTTTCCAAATATGGCTAAATTACTGAAGCTCGGAAACAGCAGTAAGCTATTATAAATGTAAGTCGCTATTTTCGACTGTTGACTTTATAGTTTCATTTCGAAACATATACGATTGTATGATTCCGTTGAAATCAAGTGGTTAATTGGCATTACAATGCTCCATAAAGGCTGTAATAAATTGGGTTTTGAAGTGTTCTACATCCATCCATAATTAGTATTACAGGTTATTTAAACAAGTAGCTCTTATGCCCATTTACCTTCTATCCTTAATTAAACCATCAAATAAAAAATCCCTTCTCATGGTGAGGAGGGATTTAACTAGGAAATCAACCAATTAAAAAGCAGATGGCGGTAACAATTATCACAATTAAATATTTTTGATGCTATTTCTGGTGTCGTATTAGGTGGGATTGTAACAATTCATACGGTAGACCCAACGAGTAACTTTGCCTATGCATTAATTGCCATGTTTATTTGGTTTATCGTACCTTATGGAGTCGAATTTATTTCATTAAAAAGTAAATCCTTTCGAAATTTCGCACAGGGGAAGAGTACGGTTTTTATTCAGGATGGGAAAATCATGGAGGATAATTTAAAAAAGAAAGGTTATTCCACGGATGATTTGCTTGAAAAACTTCGAGATAATAATGTTTTTCTAGCATCGGATGTGGAATTTGCAGTATTGGAACCATCCGGAACTTTAAGTATACTACCAAAGAGAGAAAATCTTCCACTAACTGCAAAGGATCTAGGATTCAAACTAGCACCAAAAAAAGAACCCCAAACCATCATTATGGATGGAAAAGTACTACTGGAGCCTTTGGCAAATCTATCTCTAAACACAAATTGGCTTGAAACAGAACTTTCTAAACTGAATGTTAGTATTGAAAATGTCTTTTTAGGTCAAGCAGATAATGATGGTCAGTTAACCGTCGATTTATATGATGACAAAATTGCTGTCCCAGAACCAACAGAAAAACCACTACTCCTCGCTACCATGAAAAAATGTCAGGCCGATCTAGAATTATTTGCTTTAGCAACAGAAAATGAGGAGTCAAAGGCACTATATGAACGAAATAGTAAAAAGGTACAAAAAGCAATTGATACAATTTTTCCTTATGTGAACTAATTTACTATTTCCACAATCTATTTTCATAAGATCTCACAATTAATAGTCGGGTTTTCTTATTTTAATTTTAAGACTTAATCTATACTCAGGAAAAAATCCTTATAGGAGCATAATTTCTATCATACATGACTGAATTTCAAAATTATTAACCGTGGGCACCCAAGGGTTACATGAAAAAAAGTACCTCCTAGTATGATAGTTGACGAACATCCAAAAAAGACTGGAAGAATACTCCTTATGGGATTATACGACAACTAGTTTATTTAACATCCAATAACAATGAAAAGTATCCTTCCATTATTAAGAAGCAATAATTCTGAACAATATACCAATAAGGATTAGTACAGTTAATTCTCTTGCAAATAAGATTGTCCCAAAATAATAACTTTAGGGACAATCTTACACTTCAAATCATATTAAATTTTGAACCAATTACAGATTCATTTGTTGTTGACACTGTTTAGCTAATTGTTGAATTTGCAGAATTGTTGTGCTGTACTGCATTGCTCAAATTTCCTTTTATTTTTAATACAAATCATAAGATTCATACTTTATTCAGATCAAATGACATAAATCGATTTTTAATCGGATTAAAGTCAATTGTTCCCCGTACCTTAATATTTTCTTGAGGTGATTGCAAAATATATTCGAATGCTTCCTGAATTTGTGTAGGAGAAACCTCTGTCTTTCCTATAGTGTAAAGCACTTTCCGGATGCTTCCCCCCTTGTACGGTCAGGATAAACACTCCCGTCAAAAGCTGCTAGTTCATCAAAAAACTGTACAGGTACTTTGTAATCAATTGTCTGCTTTAAAAAATCCAGATGTGGGGTAGGAAAATGGTGTGGTACCGGTTCTCGATAAATAATCGTTCGTTTCCAAGGACTGTTATTATACCAAATTAGCCTACTTAATGTAGCCTCGTGCGGATATCCATATTTTTGGATTATTTTTTGTGCTCCCTCTAACGGTTTACCTTCCCAATAGGATAATATTTGATTCACATACATATTCATTTTATACCTCCATGCATAATGCCTAGAAGCATTTTATGTGAATGCCATTTTTGTGTTACTGGTACCCTTTTTTAATAATTTTTCCCTAGGAAAATGTGGGAAGCGTCGAGAAACAAACAACGATAAAGATTTAAATGATTTATTAAAGAGCCGATTTTAGGCTCTTTTTTTTCTTTATTAAAAAACCAAATTTGTATTATTATTAATTATTTTAGCTTAAATCTATTCGCTATGTTAAAGGAACCAAAAACGTTTAGGCAATTGTCCATTCCTAGGACATAAGTGGAACATAGAATAAGATTGTGGGAAGCAAAGCAAAAATACTAAAGGGGATGTTTTTGTGGTAGATAAAGAGGTATGTGCTTTTTGTGAGAAATACTTTTGGAAAGGTCAACTTTCATTATTACCAAGGAATGAATTACCTTTTCTTAACCGGAAATATTGTCCGAAATGTTATCCTAATATATTGGCAAAACATACCGAACTGTATTTTGAATATAAAGGGTTTATTTAAAAAGGCTAACGAGTAAATTCACGTATCAAATTTCACAAAGTATCCCCTAACTTTAGAAGTGGGGATTTTTGCTTAAAATACGCGCATTTAATGAGAAAGTTAAAATAAGGTGCCTGTGACGAACCAATGTACAAGTATACCAGCAACTCCTATTACAATAGACCACCATCCTAGAGCTTTTGCTTTACTACACGCCGTAATAATCCCAAGAATAATAGCAATAGCGCCTAATATAAGTGGAAATGCAAAAAAGGAGATAACCCCCGCCACAATACCAATCCACCCCATCCATAAGGCAGAGGTATCATTTTTTCTTTCGACTGCTTCAGTCATCTTTTTCACCACCTTATCTTTAGTATTACCAATTAATTCTTAAAACATTAAAATACCTTTCGAGTCAACGAATGTCATGCAAAACAAGTATTCTTATTAGCTTTTTGCCACAAGAAAAGAGTCCCTTTATATAGGGACTCCTTCAGAAGGGGTGGCCATGGCCGGCCACATCTCATTATTTCCAATTGATGCTAAAACATATACATAAACCAAAACATTGCAGGGTCCATTCACACACGATTTTCATCATTGGTGTGAATGGGCGGTTGTGGATTCTTAATCATATGCCGGACATTTGCCTAACGTGCAAGAAGGAGGTATTTCTTGTTATATTTAATAAGTGACGCGACAAAAAGTATAGACTTTTATCCCTTCGTTGAGTTTCTTTTCCATTATCTGACCTTTTTATACCTACGTTTTTAAACAGCCCCTGTTTTAAATCCCTTTTTATGCAATTATTTAACCTACGAAAATAGGCACTTGTTTGTAGTTTGATTTTAAACATCGGCGTGCTTTTAATTTTATATGCTACATAGAGCTTGTAACGTGACAGAATTAGCTTAATGTTTTTGATTAACAGTCCATGTTGTATGTTCTTTACTTATTTAGTTCAGTCCTCGTCCGTACTTACATTGCCTTTATAAAACGTAATGTATTTTCCCAAAATACCTTTAGTAAATAGCTATAACTTGAATTAAAAATAAATAAAGGGGAAACACATATTATAAATGACTATGTGTTTCCCTTTATTTTCCTAGCTTTTCCTAAATAGGTCTTGATAATTTAATAAGGGGTTTTTCGGTATGCTTATAATAAGCTACGGCACTCCGAAATACATTTTTCTAAATCTTTTACAGCATGTTGCATTCTTTCTTTAGACCCAGTGTGGGCCTTGCTCATAGCATTATTTAAATGTGATAATGCGCTTTCGCATTCAGTTATACATTCTTGAAGGTCATTTTTATTCATTATGATACATCTCCTTTCTATAATCTGTATTGTTTGTTATTTAAAGCTTTTTTATTACCACTGGATTTGAGTCAATATTTTAGACACAAAAAAGTTAAGAGATCAAGTGTTCTTTCGGTGATTTTAGTTTAACCTGTGAAGGCTTGACAAGGAGCCTCTGCAGGCATAATTCCCTTGCCAAGAAGCCAGCTTTTCCTTTTGCTGGCATCGCCGAATGAGGCTATCATGCCTGCCACTCCATGTAAAGCCGTGACTTCGATGTAAGTTTAGTGGTTACGCTATGCCCTTTATTTGATCTTCTAATTCTTGGGGCGTCTTGTAACCTATGCTTCCATGGATTCTTTTACGGTTATACCAGCCTTCAATGTATTTAAATAAAGCTAGTCTAGCAGATTCATAGTCCAAATATTGTACTTGGTTTACTTCTTCTTTTTTTAGAATGGCATGGAATGACTCGATACAGGCATTATCATAGGGACATCCTTTGCGGCTAAAGGATTGTTGTATGTTAAGAGATTTAACGTAGCTTTTGAATTTATCGCTTGTATATTGCGAACCCAAATCTGTGTGGAGGATTAAATCTTTACCAGGTTTCTGAGTGTCATAAGCATTTTTTAAAGCTTTCATAACCAATTCGGTGGTCATTGATTTTCCGAAGGAATAACCGATAATTTTCTCCGTGTGTAAATCCATGACAGAAGCTAAATAACACCAACCATTTCGGAGTGTATGGATATAGGTAATATCCCCAACCCATTTCTGATTGATCGTTGTTGTAGAGAAATCCTGTTTTAAAAGATTTGTCCCTTCAATGACTTTCCCTTTGTTGGACTGTGGTCGGAATTTTTTCTTAGTTATGGAACGAAGCCCTTCCTTTTTCATCAAGCGCTGTACTCGCTTAACGCTTACTGTATAGCCCTCTTTTTTTAGAATTTGATGAATTTTAGGTGCTCCATAACGCTCATGACTTTCCTTATGAATAGACTTAATTCTCTCTGTTAATTCTTTGTTTTCACGATCACGGTTGGACTCCGTCTTATGGCCGGACTGATAATAAGTACTCCTTGGAATAGCTAAAACCTCACACATGATTTGGACAGGATAATCAGACTTTTGTTGATGGATAAACTCGGTAATCTCGGAATCGTCTACTTTCTCGCGAATATGGCCATAGCCTTTTTTAGAATCTCAAGTTCCTGTTTCAGCTTAAGATTTTCCTTTTGTATCTCAGCAATTTCCTTTGGGGTGACCGGTTTACCCTCTGATCCCTCAATAGGGGTATAAGCTTTAATCCATTTGTAGATCGTTACTTCAGATACGCCATATTCGTTGCTTAAGTCTTTTACTGAGTTTCCAGAATGGTAGAGATCAACAACTGTCTTCTTAAAGTCTTCATTAAATTTTTTGCCTGTATTTTTGTTATCCATTTAACACATCTCCTAGTTATTATTTTATCACTTAACTAAGGTGTGTCCATGGAACTATACTAACATCACCACACCATTACATTCTTTATATATAATTAACGTGAAAACGTACTTGTCTCAAGATTTAATACAACAAAGGTTAAGATAACTAGAGGGAATGGAATACTAACCATTGTTTGCTGTGCAGTTTGCAATACTAATCTCCCCCTAAATTAAAAGTTTATGTTTTGAGGAATATAGGATTAGATATCTTATTTACTACCCTATATAAAGGACCAATTCAGTATATGCACCACAAGCTGAATAATCCTTTAGACAATAGAAAAAATAACCTAGTTCCTTCTATTTTTTCATTTCTAATGTTCAGTACAAATAAAGATGTTTACTTTTAACGGTTAGAAGCCTCATCCTTCCGTTGAAAAATGCAGCTCATTCAAAAAATAGTTGTTAACTTTTAAGAAATCACTAGTGATGGAATCAAAAATCACGTGACAAAAAGTTGTTTATTCAACTATATGGCCCTTTTCTGGAATATGGGGTAAGGAAGGACTATTTGTTCTCTTCTGATAGCTTTCTATATAATGAAGCTCTAGACACATTTGTAATTTCGCAAATTTGATTTACAGTCATATTTCCTTCTTTATATAGCTTAACTGCATAATTCATTCCTGCGTGATTTTTATGATACTTCTTTAACCGACCTTTAAACTTTCCTTCTTTCTTAGCCAACTCAATCCCTTCACGTTGTCGCATACGAATAAGATCTCGCTCTAATTGGTTAACACCAGCCATTACTGTAATTAAGAATTGGCTGTATGGATTATCTTCTGATAAATCTAGCCATGTATCTTTTAGTGATTTTAAGCTTGCTTTTTTTCCCGTATGTTATCGATTAATTCAAATAGGTCTTGTGTGCTACGAGTAATTCGAGTTAAGTCTGTAACATAAATGATGTCATCTTCCTGTAGATCCTCTAACATTTTTTGAAGTTGCTCGCGATCCTTTGTTGCTCCAGAAACTTTTTCTTCGTATATAATATCCATTCCAATTTCATTTAGCTGCTCAAATTGCCTTGAAGGATTTTGGCTGGTCGAACTAACACGTATATAACCGATTAGTCCGCAAAATATCACCTCGTTTTTGAGACAAGTCTTATGAGACGCTCTTAACTATGATTTTATCAGTCTACCACACTTGTATCAATAGAGTACACTCTATTGATATATAATTGAACTAATTAACTGAATAATTATGGAAATGGGATGATACTGAATGAAAATTGCGAGAGGTAGAGAATTGCTTACACCGGAACAGAGACAGGCTTTTATGCAAATCCATGCAGATGAATGGATATTGGGGACCTACTTCACCTTTTCCAAATGTGATTTAGAAATAATTAATAAGCGAAGGAGAGAAGAAAACCGTTTAGGGTTTGCTATTCAATTAGCCGTTCTTCGGT
>NZ_VTQV01000073.1 GCF_008764245.1 Bacillus subtilis | reverse complement strand
GTATGTCTATATTCTTCTATCATGTTCCTATTATAACATATTTTGTGTATGTATTGAATATGAGCATACTCAAATATAATTGAAGTATTTTATAAGAATATCCGGATTGCTTTGTTGGTGGCAATTTAAAAATGTAAGTTGTGGCAGTGTATTATTTGTATAACGCTACGCTTTACATGGAGTGGCGTGTGTGGTAGGCTTTTCGCCTTGCGAAAGGGAGAATTACTAACCTTTCGCCCTTCGCTAGATACCACACTCGCAGAGGCTCCATGTCAAGCGACAAAATGCACGTGTATAATTATGGCAAAAAGTAAATAAATATATTGCCATTAACTACATCAATTGATTGCCAAATACATTTGGGGTACCCAAAAAATTGTTAGGCTATTTTACATAAGATTGTGGACTTGACTCCTTATACCTTTTAGTACATAAATTATGTACTGATACCAACGTAACAAACAACCCTATTAGTGTCAATACTGGTTAAAAGGTTCTCGTGCGACAAAATATGACAGAAAAATAAATAGAGGAAAATCGGGCGCAAGTTTCTTTATACAAACGAGGAGAACAAAAAAACTTTCTAAAACTTTTCCAACAAAGAGGGAAGCAGAACTTTGGGCATTAGAAATGGAATTAGCGAAAGGAGAAGGTAAAGAACTTGCTTATAGAAAAACAACATTTGCAGACTTTTTTGAGAACTGGATTTACCTTGTAAAAGTAAATGATGTTAAAGAACGACTTTTCAAAATTACATTCGTACTTTAGGTGTAATTCGAACCTTATTCCAGGATATATATCTGAATATTAATAGATTAACATTTTTTTCCATTTTTAAAAAGGGGGATGTAACAAATATATGAGAATTCCGACAAGTTTTTTATTATCTTAAGAATTACTCGTTTACTAGGAACTGCTTCTATGAGAAAATCCCTGCTGATTGAAATTTCACCTTCTTCCTTTCATCTCGCAGCTTTGTTACGACTATTATTTTAAAAGTCCATTTCCATTAACCAATTCGATAGCCGTTCTTCCCGTTGCTTATCATCACCTGCATATTTTCCGAGCCTTTTCTCACCGATCATAACCCCATCGTACATATAGAGTACTCGCTCGGTTTTAGCAGCAACTTTGACATCATGCGTCACAATTAAAATGGCTGTTCCCGCATGGTTAATATCTGTTAATAATTCCATGATTTCACTAGCTGCTTTCGAGTTAAGTGCTCCTGTCGGTTCATCACCAAACAGGATGTCCGGATTATTGATAAGAGCCCTGCATATTCCCACCCTTTGTAGTTGACCACCTGATACCTGCGTCATATCATGCTTAGAAATCTCCGTAATACCTGTTTGCTTCATAAGTGCTAGGGCATGTTCGTTTATTTTTTTGTGACTTCTTTTTTTCGCCAAATAGGCCGAAAGAATGATATTATCAAACATATTCAGGTTCTTCAAAAGGTGAACATGTTGAAAAATGAACCCCATGTTATGCAGTCGTATAGATGACAGCTCTTTTTCCGAAAGGGAAGAAAGCTCTTTTCCTTGGAATACAACAGAGCCTGTTGTCATTCGGTCCATGCCACTAATTGTGTAAAGTAAAGTTGATTTCCCAGAACCAGATGGACCCATAATCGATACAAACTCCCCCTTATTAATTTGGAGATTCACATCCTTAAGTACGGTTTGCTTGTTATCCTTACCGATAGAATATGTTTTACTCAAATTCTTTGCTTCTATAACGAATTCCATCTAACTCCTCCTTTGATGCGATCAATCTTCCATACGAATCTTTCCCACTGATACCGTGCTAAGAATTGTTGTGGTGATCACAACAAACAGAACGATCAATGGGCAGAGAATATATGTCTTCACAGGATCAATGACAAACGTAATTTTTGCAGCACCTATCAGAGACAACATCCCACTTACTAGACTTTCACCAACTGTATTTGAAGTGATCGTTCCTAAAATGATCCCCACTCCCAGCACAAAGCCAATTTTGACGATATAATGCTTGCGAATATGATAGGGGGAAAATCCAATCCTTTTCATAATGGCAATTTCTGAGAAATCCTTAGCCACAAGCATTTTCAAAAACAAGGAGGTGATGAGTGTGGATATGAACAAAGCAATGATAATGGCTAAAGTCGTAAGAAATTTAAGTTGGTCCACTGTATTTCCAAACGTTTGCTTTAAATACTCCTTTAGATCGGTAACCTTAGAGGGATAAAAAGCTTGCGCATATTCCTCCTTTTTCGCTTGAATATCAATACCCGTTTTAAAATCTACCGCAATTTCATACCATAACACTGGTTGATGATTCATTGGTAATAAGGCTTTGGCTGTCCGTCCGCCATTCGTTACATCCTGGTAAATCCCACTGATCACCAATTCTTGCTCTTTTCCTTGCAAAATTAAGCGCAACGTATCACCAACCGTTTTTTGCATTTCTTTACTATTTAAATATGAAAGGGCGATTTCATTTTTACGTATAGGGGCGCTTCCTTTTAAATATTCCAATGGGAAAATAGAGAAATCCCCTATTTCAACCATGATGTTCTCCTCTATCCCTTCTTGATTGAGGACCTTAAACTGGCTCGTACTCAGTGGCGCATAACGCTTTACATCCTGGTCATTTTGAATATAGGCAATCAGTTCAGCGAATCGCTGTGAATCTACTTGCGGGATGTCGATTCGTACATCACTTCGCTCCACTCCCATGTATTGAATAAAATCAGACGACTGGATTGTATTAAGAAAGTTGACTGGAACAATGATGATAAAGGAACATAAGAAGAAGACAAATAATAATAAACGGTACAGCTTAAATCGTCCGAAAATATCCGCAAAGCCGAGGAAGGTCGGAACATCCATAAACTTATTCTTACTTAAAGGAAAGGAAACATTGACCCGATCTGTTTTTCTCATACTGCACGACCGTAATGCCTCCACGGCGCTAATCTTATTCATAACATTGAAGGCCATCACACAAAAGAATACGATGATCATAAATAGGCCGAATACTGCCAGCAAAGGAAGCATCTTGAGAAAGGGACTTTTTGGAGCCATGCCAATATACAACATAATATTGTTTGTAAATAAATGACTAAGGAATGTAGATAGGATATAGCCAATAAGAGAAGCAACGGCAGCTAAAATAATATACTTGAACAAATAGATTTTTTTCATAGCTTGCAAGCTGATGCCGATCGCCTTCATGACGCCGATTTCTTTGATATCCTCTTCAATAGCAGCATGAACAGTAAACCTTATACAAAGAATAGCAATTATCATCAGTAATAGGCTAACCAATAAAACGACAGTCGCCACAATCCCGTCTGTTAAGGCATTTAAGGCCTTAAATAAATGGTAATCAATGGTTGGTCCTTGTTGAGGTAGGTTAGAAGATTGATAGATATTTCTAAATTCATTCAATGTAGCTGGATCTTTCAGTTGAAACTCAATTAGATATTCCACTTCACCAAGACGATTTTTTAAATCATTTAAATCTGTTTCATGAAGGACAAAGCGCTTGGAATGAACAACGGAGGGATTCATCTGCGCATCTCGAACAAAATCGACAACAGTCCATTCCATATCAAAATCTTTGTTCGAAATTTTGACTTTATCTCCAAGCTTTATACCAGCCCTTTGCCTAAAATAGACCGGAACAGCTATTTCACCTTTGGAAATTTGTAGTACCTCGCTATCTAAATTAAGCAATCGGTCCATAGTGGAGTTCTGTTTGACAAAATAATGATCCATCACACTATGTTTTCCTGTTAAATGATTTCCTAATTCAATATTAGAGGCGTCAATGTGGAGCATCTCTACGATCTGTTTGTTTTTAATTAGAGGATTATCTTCCGCAAATGTGTCGATTTCCCCTCGATCAATCTTACCTGCATGCATCTGGACAAAATGAGGTACATTTGATTTGGCAAATAAGGCATTCATCGAATGAACTAATTCTGTGATCATATTGGTACCACTTGCGACGAGTAATGCGGATAAGGCGATGAAAAGGCATAACGTTATATAAATAACCTTATTTTTAAGAAAATCCTTGTGTAAGATTTTTATGAGCACCTACGATCCCACTCCCCCTCCTATTATCAGAAACTATTGCTGGAAAATATCCTTTTGACTCTTCGCACGATTCATTCTTGAAAAATCGACTTTAGAAAAGGCCATCGTTGAAAGGAATAAAAATAATAAACCAAATGATAGAACAATAAGCATACTAATTTGTGGTGTAATAACAAATTCACTCACTTTAAAAGCAAGTTGTTCCTCTAGTAGCTCCTCTACAGAGAAGGACATTTTTTCCAAGCTCAGGGTCCGAAAGAAGGCAGTCGCATACGTCATTGGATTGAATAGAGCAAGAAATTGTAAGCCATTTGGCAAGAGGCTCAATGGTACATAGACACCACATAAAAAAGTAATGGGAGTTGTGATAGCCATAGAAACAATTTGAAATGTCTGTGAATTCTTTACAGCAGTCGCTATAAATAAACCAAATGCCGAAAAGACAAGCCCGACAAAAATCATAAAGGCAATTACAAAAACGGGTGTCATCATATGGGTATATTTTAAACCGATGAAATAACCGATAAATAAAATAATGATCCCTTGAAACGTGGCAATCGTTGTCGATGACAATATTTGCCCAGCAGCAATTTGGATTCTTTTAACCGGACTAACAAGGACTTCCTTCATATAGCCCGAAACAATATCATCGATCGTTGAGGTAGCGATATTGAGTGAGGTCTGGAACACAACAATGATCACAATCCCTGATAGGACATAATTTTCTGGATTGCTAATAAAAGCACTTTCAAATATCGTACTGATTAAATACAAGTAAAAAAACGGCATAATGAAGATCAAAATTAGTTGGGTTCGATTTCTTATAAATAGCTTTACATTTCTACACCATAATGCAGCAATTACTCTCATCCGATTACCCCCTTATATTCCTTCCTGTCAACTCTAGAAACACATCGTTTAAAGTGCCTTTTTTTATTTCTAAACCTTGAATGGCTGATCGAAGTTCACCAAGTATCGCAATCAATTCCGATAATTCCGTTAATTCAACAGAATAGGTATTGCCCTTTTTCGTAAATTTCATTTGAGACGCTTGAAGCAGGGTTTCTAAGCCCTCTGTATCTTCGCTTGTTATTTGTGCTATATCCTTTGTATATTTTTGTTTTAAAACTGAAGGGGTATCAAAAGCAATTATTTTGCCATAATCCATGACAGCAACCTGATCGCAAAATTCCGCCTCATCCATATAATGTGTCGTCAAGAAAATCGTCATTTCTTTTTCCTTTTGTAGCTTGATAAGATAATCCCAAATATTGGCTCTTGTCTGTGGATCAAGGCCTGTTGTCGGCTCATCTAAAAACAATACTTTCGGAAAATGTAAAAGGCTTCTTGCTATTTCTACTCTCCGCTTCATTCCTCCAGATAAACGGCTGACCATTTCCTTTTTCCAATCTGTCAAATCAACTAGATCCAAAACAAATTGGATTCGCTCACCCATTATCGACTTGGGTAGATTATAGAAATGGCCATGCATTTTTAAATTTTCTTCTACTGTCATTTTACTATCGAGGGTGGAGTCTTGAAAAACAACACCGATCACATCCCTCACTTTACTTTTATCTCGATCAACGTCTTTACCGTCAATAAGCATCGTACCTGAAGTTTTTTCTAGAATTGTACATAGGGTATGAATTGTGGTACTTTTCCCCGCTCCATTTGGTCCTAGAAAGGCAAAGATACTTCCCTTTTCAACCTCAAAAGAAACATGATCCACCGCTGTAAAATGACCATATTTTTTCACAAAGTCTTGAACAACTATGATCTTTTTCAAGAATATCACCTCTTTTAATTTTGCAAACGTTCCGTATTTTCTTGACGGGCTTATTGCATCTTCAATTATTTTTCATAAGAATAACCAAGTCTCACTTCCCTCCTCCTTCCGTTTGGTTGAGCATATCTTCTTGATACATCTCCAAAATGTAAGCAAAGCTCCCTTTTTTTGCTTCCAGCGTCGTTTCAATGATATGGACTAGGGCTACTGCCTTTTGTAAGAGTTCTTGGGGCTCCCATTGAAAAATTCCTTCATCAAGTAAAAACTGAGAAGACACTAATAAAAACTCAACCGTCTCTCTGGGATAAGGGGTATGAAAAATCCCCTCTTCAATTCCTTGCTCGATTACTTCTGTTAGAATGGGCGTTAATTGCAAAATCGTCTCCACTAAACTTTTTTGATGCATTTCTGCATTGTTCACTTCATGTAACTGCTCAATCATTTCTTCCTTCTTGCTTTCCTCAGACAGCGAGTCAGGTCTTTGCGCCATAATGATTTGAAACATTTTTTCTGGGGCGTTTAGGTGGGGGTCAGCCGCAATCGCTTTAGCTGCTTTGACGCCCATGTCAATAAAGCGCATCACAACCGCATCCATAACCTCTTCCTTGGATTGAAAATAATAATAAAACGTTCCCTTTGCGATCCCCACTCTTTTTAAAATGTCATTGATGGTCGTGTTTGTATAACCTTTTGTGGTAAAAAGATATTCTGCAGCGTCCACTATTTCCATTCTTCTTTCATCCGGATCTTTTGTCATTCGCATGTTACTACCTCCAATTTTACAGACCGACCGTCAGTCTATAATGAATTTAACATCTACCTATGGATAAAGTCAAGCGGATTTTCAGAAAAAGGGCTCCCTCAAATTAGTATTAAAGAGCCTACCTGTTTAGTTAACATTTGCTTTGCTTTTGGTCTAGATATATGGTATATTAAAATAAATATAATGTTGTAATGTTTTTAAATAATGATTGCTGTCGCTATATAGCGGCAGCTTTCGGTATTTTAAGGCGAATGAATTTGAATTTCATTCTCAATTAGAAAGGGAGAGATGAATATGGGAATTCCGGAACAGCAATTCATGAAAATGACTCCTGACCCTTCGGCTGACAAGAAAACTCGTTGGAAAGAACAGTTTCAAAAACATGGTGAAATGGTTGCGGCACTTGTCGCAGGTGTTTTGATTTTGATTGGATGGGGTCTTTCAATTGTGATGTCCGGCCCCGTGATCAATATCCTGTTTATTGCGGCTTTCGTGATTGGTGGTTTCGCAAAAGCGAAAGAAGGCATTGAGGAAACCATCAAAGATAAAACGTTGAACGTCGAATTGCTCATGTTTCTCGCCGCGATCGGTGCAGCGATTATTGGTTATTGGCTGGAAGGTGCTGTGTTGATCTTTATTTTCGCGCTAAGTGGGGCACTGGAAACATATACCATGAACAAAAGCAAAAATGAGCTTTCCGCCTTGATGTCGCTTCAACCCGAAACGGCACGAGTTCTCCGTAATGGAAAGGAAGAAAGCATACTTGCCAAAGATTTGGAAATCGGTGACACCATTCTTGTCAAACCAGGCGAACTCATTCCGGCTGACGGTGTTGTAGTAAAAGGGAAAACCTCTGTCAATGAGTCGGCCATCACGGGGGAATCGATGCCGGTGGGGAAAAAGGAACATGAAGAAGTCCTTGCCAGTACGGTCAATCTCGATGGAGTTGTACATGTCAAGGTTAGCAAAACAAACGAGAATACGCTCTTTCAAAAAATTATCACGCTTGTTCAAAACGCTCAGGAGGAAAAGCCGCCAGCACACCTTTTCATCGAAAGACTTGAAAATGCCTACGTCATGGTCGTACTGATTGGTTCTGGTTTGATGATGTTCTTGCCGCACTATCTGTTTGGATGGTCTTGGAATGAGACGATCTATCGGGCACTCGTGCTTCTTGTTGTCGCATCGCCCTGCGCACTTGTCGCTTCGACAATGCCTGCGGTCCTTTCAGCTATATCCAACGGTTCCCGCCAGGGTGTGCTGTTTAAAGGCGGCGTGCACTTAGAAGGATTAGCGAAGCTCTCGGCGATTGCTTTTGATAAAACTGGCACGCTTACCATCGGTAAACCCGAAGTCACAAATATCGTAGCTCGCGACGGATGGGACCAAGATAAAATTCTGCAGATCGCGGTATCCATAGAACACTACTCCAATCATCCGCTCGCTTCGGCCATTATAAGAAGGGCAAAAAAGGCGGAGATCCCTTTGCTTGAAGCGGAAGACATTAAGGATGTACCTGGTTGGGGCATAGAAGGAACGGTGAACGGAGTTCGCTATCAAATCGGAAAAGCAGATTTTGTCGGAAAGGAAGCCGCTAAAGAATTTTTAACCACAACGCCCTTGGAGGCAATAGGAAAAACGATTGTGTTTGTAAAAAAAGATCGAGAAATCATCGGAGCGCTGGCCTTAAGAGATATAGTACGTTCAGATGCGAAGGAAGCCATATCAGCTATTAATGCAGCAGGCATCGATACGTTTATGCTTACGGGTGACAGCGAGGAAACCGCTCGTGAAATCGCCCACGAAATAGACGTGAAGCAGTATAAAGCCGAGTGCTTGCCCGATGAAAAGCTGGAAGAGATCAAGAAGCTAACAAAAAAATACCGTTGGGTAGCAATGGTGGGTGATGGAACAAATGACACGCCTGCTCTTGCGATGGCAAATGTCGGGATTGCCATGGGAGCAGGGACCGATGCCGCTCTTGAAACAGCAGACGTTGTGATCATGAAGAACGACTTGCGCCAAATTCCCAACACAATCCGACTATCCAAAAGGATGAACCGGATTGTCAAACAAAATATGGTATTTTCCGTTGCTGTCATCGTGGTGCTCATTGCAGCGAACTTCATGCAGGATCTATCGTTACCGCTCGGTGTAATCGGCCATGAAGGCAGTACGATTCTGGTCATTATGAACGGCTTAAGATTGTTGCGGGGCTAAAATTTAGCCCCGCTGTTTTTTTGATGAATCGAAATAGTTGTTTTTAATAATGGGTATAGGCTTTGTTTCGAATTCAGCTTCCTTCTCAATAAATGAATTCAATATCCTTCGCGGTTTCTAGTTTATCAAAGTTGATGATTTCAACCGTTCTTTTTGCGAAGTGCACAATCTCATCTCGTGCCTTCAGCTCTTCCTCTGAATAAAGCTGGTCATCCGGATTTTCCGGAGAGTATACAGAGTTTACTCGGATCTTTTTAATCGGCAGTTCTATCTTTTTAATTTCCATGATCGCTTGAAACAGATTCTTTCGATCATTTTCATCGTCATAACGAAAAAAATCGTGATCAGCCTCTGGGTCTTCGTACGGATATAAGTTCAATTCATAGGCGTGACACTGATGATATTCTACAATCTCATAGCATTCCAACATTGAATTATTGCCATCTTTATTGAAGTCATAGCTTTGCAGCTGAGGCAAAATCTCCCGAAGTTGATCCCGATCATCCTCTATAAACTGGTATACGAAACTAGGAATATTACGAGCGGCGAATTGGTTTCCCAAATCTTCTGGAGACTGGTAATCAGCATCTATGACCAAATTTGCCCCATGAACTGAAACTTCAGCCAATTCATACCCTTCCTTTGCTACTTCAGCCTGTAGCTTTTTAAGTAAAGGAAGCGCATCGAAAAGCATTTGTAATGTTTCCCGGTCCGCCATATACCTGTTTTCTGGTAAAGCGATATAAAACTGTGGATCATCCGATTCTTCTCCGAAGGAAAGATTGATAAACCCTAGTTGCTGAAGGTCATGGAATAACTCGGAATTGCGATAAGCTTGATTTAAATCAAACCTTTGTTTGATTTCCTTATAATTGTCACCCGTAATTCTACCAAATGTATTAATAAAGATATCAAATTCTAATTGATCGTCCTCCATTTGACGGACACGAGCATCTTGAACATGTAATCCCTTACTCCCCGGATCACGTCCTTCATTCCTTAATACCTCCACCTCAAAATCGTGTTCTTCCTCCACATATTCGATAATATCTTCATTTGAATAACCATATGCATCTTTTACTTTCTGAACCTCATGCGACATCATATAACCTATCACCAAAACAGGAAGAACAAAAATTAAAAAAGCCGCTCCAAGAATAATCGAGATCATGATGATTGTCTTTTTCAATTTGCATCCCCACCAATCTCAAAATAAGTAACTATATCTTAACAAACTTAACCGTAAAATTCTTCAGAACTTTTAAATGTGAAAAAGGGATTATGCATTGGCATGAATTAAATACATTGAAATAAAGGAGTTATAGAATTTAGATCGAATTCTTTAAAATAAGAATTTCTTTTCGGAAGGGGCTTTTTTATGTCTTATTTATCTGTCAGTACTTGGAGTTTACATCGATTGCTTGGTCCTTTACGCTGGACCGCTTGGGATGACAAACAAAAAAAGCATATTACAAAAATAGAACAACAGGAGACCGTCATTGATTTGTTGGATTTACCGGCGATTTTAAAGGAAAAGGGTTTTCAAGCTTTTGAACTTTGCCATTTCCATTTTCCTCTTACAGATGCCCTCTATTTGCAAAGATTAAAGAAGGCTTGTGAGGATGCCGAAATACGCCTATACACTCTCTTATTAGATTATGGAGATCTCTCATCTACGGATAAGTTGCGTGTAGAAGCAGATGTGCAGTTAATAAGAGAATGGATTGATATAGCAGCGACCGTGGGTGCGGAACGTGTGAGAGTGATTGCAGGAGATGCCCCGGCAGATGACCAAGAAGCGCTGACACGCGTTTCCCAACATTTAAACGAACTTGCTGCCTATGCGCATCAGCAAGGAGTAAAGATCGTGACAGAAAATTTCCGTACTCTTTCAAGTACGAGTGAAAATTGCCTTTATATTGTGAATCAGTCTAACGGGCAGGTTAGATTGATTACAGACTTTGGGAATATGAGTGGGGATGAAAAATATAATGAATTAGCCAACACCATCCCTTATAGTGAATCGATTCATGCAAAGCCACATTACAATGCTGAAGGAATACCTGATGAAGAGGAATTCAGACGTTGTTTGGATCTATTGAAACAAGCGAATTATAACGGACCGATTGTTTTAATTTATGACGGACCGGGTGATATGTGGGAAGGGATAGAACGAGCGAAGGTAATTGTAGAGGATTACTTATAAAGTCATCGCGATGCAACAATATTGCGCCTAGTTGCATCGTTTTTTAGTTTTATTATCTTCTTGTTTTTCTCAGATCAATCTCACTTATCTTCTAAAGGTTTCTCTGCCCAATCACCACTTGAAGCACTCATCACCGCCGTTTGATCAATCAAGTTATAATCATACCACCTATCTTGATTTCCCTGTTATCGCTCTCCCTACGTTTAAACATTCCTTACATCCTTTATTTATTTGCTCATCGAGAATTCCTAAGTGCGATGCCAGCACCTTGTCCAATTCTGTCGATTCACACTTATCCGGCAGTGGGTAGATAACTAAATTTCGATCTTTGGAAACATTGAGTTTTTATGAAGATGAGGTATACTGAATTCTAACTAATATGAACAGATATCTATTCGGCAACCTTAAAGAGGAATACGTGGCCATGTATGAGGAGATGAAAAATGAAAAAATTTTGGGTTTTTCTTGCCTTTTTACTTACCACTACTGCAATTTCGGCATGTACCCACAACTTTACAGAGGAATTTTTATATGATTACCCGATTAAAGATTTCAAGAAAGCAAAAGGAATTGTTTTTGATATTAATACGGAAAAAGGACTGTATACTCCGCCTGTTTATCTTGCCAAAGTTGAATTGAAAGCAGATCAACCGACTGATAATATCTATCCACAAGAAATTCGAATTTCAAAAAGGCAGGTAATGGAGGCTAGGAATGGCAAGGCAATCAACGGCTACACAGCCGATGGAACAGACTTCCATACATTCCAAGATGTGCTTTATAATAGCTCGATGTATCTGTTATTTATTTCTATCGGCATTCTGCTACTTTGCATCACACTCCTGCTTTGGATGACACAGTACAAAGTATTTAGACCATTCCTTCGCCTTTTGGGTAAACTACCTATCTTTCAAAAGGATGATCTTATTCAAAGAGTTATTTTGCTTGGCCTCATAATCCCTATATTAATTTATTCCCTATTTTTTTTCGCCAATTTAGGCCAGAAGTTCATTCCTTTTAATAAAGATATACTTGTAGCGGAAGTAATATCTAAAGATTATGATTATAATTCTAATCACGATTCTTACCACAGACTGGAAATAGGCTATGAAATTTCTAAAGATGAATATACTGTAGTAGATAAGGAGGTATCTGCTCGCACTTATAGTAAATATGAACCTGGTGATTCCATTAAAATTGCTGTACCTAAGAAAAATCCTTACAATGTGTTTATTGCAAATTTATCATTTCTTGAAGTAATTAGTTCATTCTTCAAATTACGAATTTTACTGATTTTTCTCTTCTTACCACTGTTCATAGGTTTTTATCGACTTATGTATTAACTACGAGAAACCTTTTTAAACAAAATTCCAGATTTTTGCACATTGCGAGAATTAGTGAACTTCGTTATATCAAGACCTGTTTACTGATACTATTTTGCGGAAGTACAGCTGGTTAAGACTCCTATTGACAACGAAGACTGTTCATCTTCCGTATATTATGTAATGATTTGATATATATTATAAAGGAATATGTTAAAAAGGTGGGAGTCTATAATGCAAGGTGCCTTAAAACGATTGCAAATATTAATGGGTGATACAATACAAATTCTTGACCACATGGAAGTAGATCCGAATCTTGATCAAATACTTCAGCATATAAAAAATGGGTTAAATGAGGAAAACACGAAAATTGCAGAGTCTACAAATAACACCGTTGAGGAACAGGTGGATAAAGCTGTTTCCATGACGATAAATTTGGAAGAAATAAATAACCTGGTACAACAATTAGAAGCAAGCTTATTAGAGAATTATAAACATTCAACGGGAAATGAGATTAACCAATATGAACAAAAGTCCCTTGAGGAACAATTGGAGCAAACCGAGAGCTACCATAATAAAATTGATTACTTAAGTGCCGCAAAGATCCGAGAAAACATAAATCGGATGAATGAAGTATTACTTAGTATAAGGTCTTAATAATACAAGCAAATTATTCCTGTAATTCCTTTTCCACAGACTTTTCTACCCAATCACCACGAAAAACACTAATAACGACTTGATGATCAATTAAAGTTGTAATAATTCGAACGTCATCTATTTTTATTGTGCTGCTATAATTCTCCACAGAGCTATCATACTCTTCCAATTCCTTTATTAATTCATTTATTTGATCTTCGGTATCATCGAGATATGAAGCAAGCAGTTCTAAAAATAAAACATTTTCAGAGAGAGAATTAAAATTCGCTATCAGTAACTCTTCGGATACATTCACGACGTAGATATCAACCTCATCAGGGTCCAGATCAACTTCTTTTTTTAAATCCTCTATAAAAGAATTTACGTCAAAAGGTAATGGTGGTTTCTCATCTTCCTTATTTAAACCTTCTTCTTTATTCACATCGGCCTTTTTCCCTGCGCTATTCCTTTCATCTGACACATTATTGGAGCAGCCTACTAAAATAAATGCTAACAACAACCACGAAATTATATTTTTCATATGTCTCCCCAAACCTATTAAAATGGTAAATGACTACAAGGGCGATACGTTATCTTTTAGCTTATCCTTTGAATTTCTTGTCTTTCCCCAAAAAGGGAGAACGTTTTCACACAAACTTCTTGACTATCAGCGGATTCTTTTTATTGGCAATGTTTTGTGCATCGTTTTTATCTACTAGCTATCATATCATCTTAATCCAAAATGTTGAAGAATTAAGGAAAAATTAAGGTGATGTTTCAGATGACTTAAGGTTGCCTACTTATAATAGTGTAAGTTTGATAACATAAGAAGGTAGTAGCAATGTGTGTACGTCATCAGTAAGCGGGAATTTTTCGATTGGTATTTTATTATTAACTGCGTATTATTCAGCCGAGTTTTCTAATGTAGTTGTGAATACGATTGAATTTACGCCTGAAGAATAGAGAGAAATAATAGGTGGTGTTTTTTTGTATACTTCAATAAATTCCCCTCAAAAACGTTTATCGAAGGATGCAATCAAGGTTTGGCTCATCAGTGATACGATTACGAATGTCATTGGCTTTCTTATCCTAGGTGTCTTATTTTACCTTGATTATCGCTTTTCATGGATAGAATGGATTGAGTGGATACTGATAGGCATTACAGGGCTAACTATAATTGGAGCCGGGTGGTCATTGATTCGTCCTTTTTTACTTTATAAAAATTGGCGTTACGATGTAGATAAAGAGTTTTTACAATTGAAATCAGGTGCAATCAATGAAACGCATCAACTTATCCCGATGACAAAAATCCAATCGGTTATGACCGAACAAGGGCCGATTCTGAGAAAATACGGGCTCTGCTCCGTGTCGGTCGAAACAATGGGATCTTCTCACACCATACCTGTCCTCCCGAAAGAGGTGGCTGTTGAGTTGAGGAATCAGATTGCTCAATACGCAAAAATTAAGGAAGTGGAACAATGACAAAGATAAGACGTTATTCTCCACTTGTTATGTTTTTTGATTTAGGCAAATTATTAAGGAATTCCTTTTTCTTTGTGTTTTATTTATATGTGCTAAAGGCGGGCTCGGAATCAGCCTTAATCAAATACGGCCGGATTGTTTTCCTGCTCGTGGTTGGATTAACATTGTTTTCAATCATTTATAAATGGTTCACCCACAAATACGAACTTGATGATGAGGCATTTCATTTGTATAAAGGACTTTTCAACAAATCGGAACGAACAATTCCATTCTCGAAAATTCAAAACACTAATCGTCACACATCGATATTCCATCGTATCTTTCATATGACTTCTATTCATTTTGAAACAGCCATGACCGGTGAAAATGCGAATATAACATTTGCGGTCATTTCTCAAGCAGAGGCTGATCGGATAGAAGCACATCTTAAAAATGCGGATCAGGATACGGAGGAGCAAAATCATAAATACGATGAAATGGAGGTTGAAGTAGAACAACATCAGGAGCCGAATCGAACCATCCATTTTCAACCGACGAAAAAGGACATTTTAAAGGCATCCTTTTCATCTTTGAGCTTTTTAGTACTCATCCCTTTAATTGGCTCATTTTATTACAAAATCAATCAAATTTTTCATGTGGAAGATATGGCAGAGGGATTCTTTGAAAAGATGATCGGCTCGTGGTGGGTTGTGACAATCACTGTGATCATACTCGTTATTGCTTCCGCAACCTTCGGAATCGTGAGAACCTATTTAAAGTATGGGAAATATGAAATATCGTCAGATTCAAATCATATTTATATTACGAAAGGTGTCATCGATGAAACAGCCTTCTCCATTTCAAAAGAAAAGGTGCAGGCGATTGAAATGAGACAATCAATGATGAAAAGATTACTTGGTCTTGCCGAAGTGAAGCTAACAAGTGCAGGTTTACAATCCGAGGAAGATACCCTCGAAGTGAATACACTCTACCCTTTCCTGCCGCTTAACAAGGCATATGAAATGATTTCGGACACTTTGCCATCCTATTCGATTACCCAGAAAATGATTCGTCTTCCCAAAAAATCTTTTTGGATACGCATTTTCTGGCCAAGCTGGTTCTGGCTCATTGTATTTGGCAAGTAAAAAATGTATGAAATGGCATTTAAAAATGCATGCCACTTGTCGCCTCCAATTATTGCTGTATTAATGATTCTTTATAACGAAAACTCTCACCGTTAAAAAGGAG